>JBHAFF010000012.1:0-83704 GCA_041855985.1 Alloprevotella sp. | reverse complement strand
CTGACAAGTTTCATGAGGATTATTCTTTTGATATTTGTCTGTTTTTCAATTACAAATATACGAAGAATAATCCTCTTTTGTGTCTTTAGGAGAGAATATTTTAGGAAAGAAAAGGAGAATCCTTATCCCGAATTGGGGTTGCCATGGTGGCGATTTGTGAGCACGTTTTTTTGCTCCGTTGTTGGTGCTGCTGAAAGCGTGGTGCGTGCCTTGTCCACTCAGCTGGGCGATGGCGGTGAGCTTCTGTTGGGCGGATTGTATGAATTGTGTGAATTGCGTGTGGTTGATCTTCAGCTCGAAGTGTAGGCACCTGTGTCTGGGATGGTGGTGGCTATGGGGGGATGTGCGGGGGATTGTGTGGGTGCGTGGCAAAGATTATTGTGGAGGCTTTGGTCCGTATGGGCAGTAAGGGCGAAAAAATGGGGTAGGAGCGAAAAAAACTTCGGATTTCATTTGGTTTATATCATAAACCTATTTACCTTTGCAGTGTAGAAGGAGACTTATTCAGCACTTCTACATTTTTTTATCGCGATGAAGTTTATATTATAAACCAATTGGGCTGTACGATAAGGGGCAGGTTAGACGTCGACCCTCCGTCTTTTCGCAGCAGTTCTTACATGCAACTTTCGCCTTATGACGACACACACCATGACCGAACGAGAGAGCCTTCAGCTCATCGCTCAAATGCTGCACAACACGCGGCAGCGTTACCATCTCAACGATGGCAAGATCTATATGATTTGGGGATATACTTCCGTAGCTGTAACCCTACTGGTATGGATCTCTTTGTGGATGACGCACAATCCTTGGTGCAACTTCTTATGGTTTTGTATCCCCCTCTTCGGAGCTGTGCTTCAAGCGCGTCTGGTATCGAAAACCTCAGACGAACCCTATGTGAAGACCTATACCGATCGCATGCTCACTAAGTTGTGGAAAGCGGTAGGTATGCTTGCTTGGATCTTTACGGCCATCTGCGGCTGTTTCCACTATTTCGGCAATGCCCAAGCCTGGGTGCTGATGATGCTGTATGGAATTTTGATCACTGGCTTTGCCATGTTCGTCAATGGTCTTGTGATCGAAGAGCGCAGTCTGTATTTGGGAGGTTTTGTGGGCATTGTTAGCGGTGCCATCGTGGCTTGCGCTGCGTTTGTGGGCATTCCCTTGCTGGATGTATGGGTGCTTCCGCTGTTTATGCTCTCCTTCATCGCCATGTTCATTGTGCCTGGCCACATCATTCACGCCAAGGCACAGCGTGAACAGCTTTCTAACTCCTGATACAGCCTATGTTAGCAGAACTCGATCCGCTCCTCCATACTCAGCTACGACTGTCCATCGTTTCTCTGTTGATGGGATTGGAGGAGGCTGACTTTGTCTTCCTCCGTGAAAAGACGGGAGCAACGGCAGGCAATTTGAGTGTCCAAATCGACAAACTTTCGCAAGCGGGCTATATCGAAGTGCTCAAACTCATGTCGGGGAAACGCCCACGCACCATATGTCGCATGACCCCTGTGGGGCGTGCTGCCTTTGAAGCCTATGTCCAGGCGCTGAAAGGTTATATCTTTTTCTAATCATACGCAACGCGCATAACTGCCCTACTCAAGGAGGTTATGCGCGTTGCGTGTGTGGTGGAGGTGATGCGAGATAGGGAAGTAGCGCGTTTGTAGTACTTCCTTTCCTGCAATCGCCTTTTTGTTGTGTAAATGCAAGTCGTTACACAACAGAATGCGTGTGATAAGAATACCGTTGATTGGACATGAAACATTGCGTAAACGGTCTGTGGCATGAAAACATACTACAAAAAGAAGGCCGCATCCGCCCGAGATGGGGGATGCGGCCTGTGGATTGCTGTTGATCAGCGAAGATAGGTGGGATTATTCGCCCTTCTCCATCTTTGCTTTGAGAGCTGCGAGCGCGTCGTTATCGCTGAGGCTGTTGGATGCCATCTGGTTCTGGATGGAGATGGTCTCCTCCTTGGCGGTGCGGGGACGGCGATTGCTTTCCTTCTTGGCACGGGGTTCGTGAGTGGGGCCGTCTTCGAAGGTGCGGCTGTGCGACACGATGATGCGCTTGCTGTCCTTGTTGAACTCAAGGATGCGGAACTCGAGCTTTTCACCGAGCTGAGCTTTGCTGCCATCCTGCTTGTTGAGATGCTTGGGAGTAGCGAAGCCTTCCACGCCGTATTGGAGCTGTACGACAGCACCCTTCTCGTGAAGTTCGGTGATTGTACCCTCGTGGATGCTGCCTTCGGTGAATACCGTTTCGAACACATCCCAAGGATTTTCTTCGAGCTGCTTGTGGCCGAGGCTGAGACGGCGGTTGTCCTTATCGATCTCGAGCACCTTCACATCGATCTGAGCACCGATCTGGGTGAATTCGCTGGGGTGCTTCACCTTCTTGGTCCAAGAGAGGTCGGAGATGTGAATGAGGCCATCTACACCTTCTTCCAGTTCAACGAAGACGCCGAAGTTGGTGAAGTTGCGCACGCGTGCGGAGTGCTGCGAACCAACGGGGTATCTCACTTCGATATCTGCCCAAGGATCGGCCTTGAGCTGCTTGATGCCGAGGCTCATCTTGCGATCCTCGCGGTCGAGGGTGAGGATGACAGCTTCGACTTCGTCGCCCACTTTAAGGAAGTCCTGCGCAGAGCGGAGGTGCTGGCTCCAAGACATTTCCGAAACGTGGATAAGGCCTTCAACGCCGGGCGCGATTTCTACGAAAGCACCATAGTCGGCCATGACTACTACGCGACCCTGAACCTTGTCGCCGACCTTGAGGTTGGGATCAAGAGCTTCCCAAGGATGAGGCGTGAGTTGCTTGAGGCCGAGGGCGATGCGCTTCTTCTCTTCATCGAAGTCGAGGATAACAACCTTGAGCTTCTGGTCGTCCTGAACGACTTCGCGGGGATTGCTTACGCGACCCCAAGAGAGGTCGGTGATATGTACGAGACCATCCACGCCACCGAGGTCGATGAACACGCCGTAGTTGGTGATGTTCTTGACCGTACCTTCGAGGATTTGACCCTTGGTGAGCTTGCTGATGATCTCTTGCTTCTGGGCTTCGAGTTCGGCTTCGATGAGTGCCTTGTGGCTCACTACAACGTTCTTGAACTCCTGGTTGATCTTCACAACCTGGAACTCCATGGTCTTGCCCACGAAGATGTCATAATCGCGGATGGGCTTCACATCGATCTGCGAACCGGGAAGGAAGGCTTCGATGCCAAAGATATCGACGATCATACCGCCACGGGTGCGACACTTGATAAAGCCCTTGATGATTTCCTTCGTTTCGAGAGCCTGGTTGATGCGGTCCCAAGCCTTGGCGGCGCGTGCCTTCTTGTGAGAGAGGACGAGCTGACCTTTCTTGTCTTCGAGGTTTTCAATGTAAACCTCGACAACGTCGCCCACGGTGAGTTCAGGATTGTAGCGGAACTCGCTGATGGGGATGATGCCGTCGCTCTTCGAACCGATGCGCACCACTACTTCGCGCTTGGTGATATTGGTAACCGTACCTTCGGCCACTTCGTGCTCATGCACATTGTTGAGGGTCTGGTCATAGGCGGCCACCATTTCTTCGTGGCTGGCGGTGGTAGCGGCGGCGCCGCTTTCAAATGCATCCCAGTCGAAGTCGGCCAGAGGAGCAACGTTCTTGAAATTCTCCATTAATGATAATGAGGTTGATAAATGAAATGATAAATAGATGTCCACGGCCTTTCTGCTGACGGATGGTGTCCCAAACTGGAGAATACAGGCTGCGCCAAGCATCGGCCATCGGGCACGTGGGTCTGTCCATACCGCGGAGGTATGGAAAAAGACGTTGCAAAATTACGGATTTATTTTGAGACGTACGATTTCTGGGACATAGTTTTTTCGTGCCCCGAAGCCCGAAAAAGTAGAAAATCAGAGGTTTCGGGGAGAAAAGCAACGGATGTGCTGCTTTTCGAGGTGTAGGGTGGAGGAAGTTCGCGGTTTTTTTGTAAATTCGCTCCATCAAAATCCCCACTTCCTTCCCCTTTTCATCCCTGATGATATGAAACATACTCTTTTGCCGCTTTCGCTCTTACTCCTCGCCCTTTCGGGCTGTCAAAAACCCAAGACTGAGACTCCTGTCGAACCTGCTGCTGTCCCCAGGGCTCAGACTGTGCGTGACACTACACTCTATGGTGTAGCCACCGATGATTTCGGGATGAGCACCTTTGCTGTGCAACTCGACAGTACAGCAGGTGACCCCCTTATTGTGGAGCGTACCCACGAGGATGGTACGGACGGCATCATCTATGGCGACGCGCAGCCCGACGACCGTTTTGCCCTCACCCTCGAAGATGGCGGAAAGACGCTCGGAGTGGCAATCAATCTCTCGCAGGTAGAGGCCATCACGAAAGATTATCGCGTGGTGAACGGTCGATTGCTTCTCCTCACCGATGGCCAGGCAGATACCGTGCGTATCGAACGTCTCGATGCCGACAGCCTCATCGCAAAGGGAGTGCGGGAGTATCGGCTCGGGCGGAAGACGAAGTGATGCGCTTTTAGTTGAGACATTAAGCTAAGAACGGAAGCCCATGTCTGAACAGATGTTTCCTCCTCCTCTTCATGTGTACCGTGCCTCGGCGGGTGCGGGCAAAACTTTTACGCTTGCCGCCGAATACATTGCCAATCTGGTCAACGATTTCCACCACGGAGTGAATGAACCTCATCGCCACCAGTTGGCCATCACCTTCACACGAAAGGCTACGGCGGAGATGAAGGAACGCGTACTTCAATATCTCTATGATCTTTCGCACAGTGAGGAGGTCGCTGATGATTTCTTTCAGGCCGTGCGTGCGCGGGTCGATCCGACGGTGAGTGATACCACACTGCGGAGCGATGCCGGACGATTCTTGATGCAGATATTACACGGTTATGACTATTTCCGCGTGACTACGATTGACTCCTTCTTTCAGTCACTCCTCACTCATCTGGCCCATGACCTCGGGTTGTCGGCGAGTTTTCGTGTGGATCTGAATGACGATGAAGTGCTCTCTAAAGCAGTGGACAGTCTTTTGCAGAATCTCCGCCCTGATGAGTTGGCGGCTGCGCGCGGTGAGGATTTGCTCAATTGGGTGGTGCAGTATATCGAGAGTCGGCTGCAAGAGGATCAGTCATGGAATGTGGCCGGAAAGCTGAAGGAGCTGGGGCGCGAGCTGGGGCGTGAGCCTTATATGAAACACGGCGATCGGCTTCGTGCCCTCCCTCTCGACAGTGGGCATGTAATGGCTTACCGCAAAAAGCTCACCGCTATGGAGCATGCTGTCCGCAGGGGATTGCAACAAAAAGCCAAGGACGTGCGCAACTTCATCGAGCAGACCAAAGGTTTCGGGAGCATCAGCAATGGCAATCGCTGGTATGCAGGCTTTCTGAACCGTTATGAAAGCTGGATGTTCGCGAATCGTGATCAGTATAAACCTTCGGCCACGATAGAGAGAGCGACCCAAGATCCCTTGGTGCTCCTTACAAAGGCCAACCAAAAAAACTCCGAGCTTGTCGCCTGGGCCGAGGAGGTGAGTACGCGTTTGCGGCGCCTGGTCGAGGCCATCGAGGGGGGGATGTTTACCATCAATTCCTGTCAATTGAGCATGCGCCACCTCAATCCGCTCCGGCTGCTTGAAAACATCAGTCTGCGGATGCGCGACCTTACCACCGAAAATGACACCTTCCTCCTCTCGCACACTCCACTCCTCTTTTCACGGATGGTGGGGACAAACGAAGCCCCTTTCGTCTTTGAACGTGCCGGTACGATGTTTCGCCACATCATGATCGATGAGTTTCAGGATACTTCGGAATTGCAGTGGGAGAATCTCAGGCACCTTTTTATTGAAAACATGGCTCAGGGCAACACCTGCATGCTGGTGGGCGATGTGAAGCAGGGTATTTACCGCTGGCGCGGCGGCGATTGGCGAGCACTGGCGGGCTTTGAGCGCAGCCAGGACACGCAGGTGACCTCCCTTGATCAGAACTTTCGCAGCGGAGCACGTATCGTGGAGTTCAACAATCTGTGTTTCGCCCTTGCAGGATATGTGCTCGATCGCATCGATGCTGTGTGCATCAAAGCGGATGACCTCCTGAGTCTGATGCCCGGTGAGAAACGTCTGGAAGACACCGCCGCGGAGGAACCAAAAACAGAGCTGGGACGGATGTACCGCCTCGAGAATGTGCGTCAGGAACCGGTGCGTCCGGGTGGCTTTGTCCGCCTGCGTTGGGAGATGAAAATGGAAGACGATGCGGAAGTTTCCGAGGAGAGCCGCGATGTAGATGCCGCTTATGATGCCACTTCTGAGAACTCCAATCTTGTAGATCTGGGGCAACAGATTTTACGCCTGCATGAGGCTGGAGTTCCATTTGAACAGATGGCCATCCTCGTGCGGCGAAACGCCGAATGTGAGACCATCCTCCGTAGTTTCGAGCGTGCGGAAGCGTTTGCACGGATTCCCCTCGTTTCCGACGAAGCTTTCCTCCTCTCTTCCTCTCCTGCCGTACAGACACTCGTGCATGCCCTGCGCTTCCTCCGTAACACGGACGATGGCATAGCTCGTGCCTATCTCCTGCGTCATTGTACCGCAGAGGAATGGCCGCGGGTGGAAGACATCTTGCTCGAATGGCAGCGGCAGGTCGCGGCGGATGTGCCTTTCTACGAACTCCTCCAACGCCTTATCACCCTCTTTCACCTCGACAGTATGGAGGGGCAAGCCCCCTATCTCTACACTTTTCTCGATGCCGTGCTGCAATTCTTGGGCGAGAATGTCTCGGACATCAAGCGCTTTGTGCAACACTGGGACGAGGTGCTCCACAAACGGAGCATCCCTTCCACCGTAGTGAAGGGTGTGCGGTTGCTCACCATCCACAAATCTAAGGGGCTAGCCTTCCACACCGTGTTTATGCCTTTCTGTAACTGGCCGCTGGAAGCCGATCGTACCACCGATCTCCTCTGGGTCGAACCGAGGGTCGAGGGCTATGCTGACATCCCTTTGCTCCCTGTGCCGATGAACGCCACAACGGACGAGAGCATCTATCGCGAGGACTATCGACTTGAACACCTCAATCGCCGTATCGAAAATCTCAACCTGATGTATGTGGCTTTCACGCGGGCGCGGCAGAATCTTGTGGTCAATGTTCCGATACCGCGCCGGCGTTCCGAACTGACAATGGGCGATGTGCTCCAAGCTGCCGTCTTTGCTCCAAGTGGTGACTTGCGTCCCGACCTCCTTTCTGCTAAAGACCAGAGTGGAGATTCCCCCGGAGTCTTCTCAGAAACTGTGGGTGAACGCGTGGTGGAATGGGGGATGCCTTCCATCTTGGAATGTCCCGTCGTGCAGCCACCCCGGAGCGAGTGTTCCGCATTCCCTCAGGTGGAATCGTCCGTTCGCCCCAAGCATCCGTTGAAGTACGAGACCCATGCCGAGGAATTGCCATTCCGCCTGTACCATCCTGACTTGCTTTTCCGCCAGTCGAACAGTGCACAAGCATTTCAGGCCGATCTGATGCGCCCTCTTGCTGAGGGCGGGGTTCCCGATGTGGACGAATCCGGGAGTGCACGCCGCGAAGGCTTGCTGCTTCATGCTGTGATGGAGCGCATCGAGCGAGCATCCGATCTTGATCGGGTGGTGCGGACGTTTGCCCTCGAAGGGCGTTTTCTCGAACCTGACCGCGAGCGTGAGGTGCGCGACTTCCTGCATCGTGCCCTTCAGCATCCCGAGGTTCAGGAGTGGTTTGACGGCTCATGGCGACTCTACCGTGAGTGCACCCTTCTTTTCCGCAATGCTTATGGAGAGCAGGCACATGTTCGTCCTGACCGCGTCCTGATGCGGGGGGATGAAACGGTCGTGGTGGACTATAAGTTTGGTCATCCCGATCGGAAATACGTTGATCAAGTGCGCGAATATTGCCACCTCCTCCGACGGATGGGGCGTCCTGCCGTGCGTGGCTACCTCTGGTATGTCGTGCGTGGTGAAGTTGAGCGCGTGGAGTGAGCACGGATTGCATCAGTTTTTTTCCGTTAAAGGGGAAATGCCACGCCGTCTCCGCTCTCCTCTGCCTCCGCCAGCTCTTTTTAGGTCAGCTTAGACTTCTCCCTCACCTTCCATCCTGTTGTGGAGTGGAAGGTCGTTCCATCCGAGGACAGAACCGACTCTCTCCCGACTCCTCAAACATGGGGTGAGAAAAACGACAACGGAATATGTGCCGTCCCAAAGTTTTTTCGTAAATTTGCCCCGAAGAACGCTGCGCCGCGCCGTGGCATTTCTTCCAATTTGCGTACAATATGAATTAGCTTTACGCATAACACAATATCAACCCTCTATCATTATGACTATCGACGCTTGTAATTTTGCTGGTAAAAAAGCCATCGTCCGTGTAGACTTCAACGTGCCCCTCAATGAAGAGGGTCAGATCACCGACGACACCCGCATTCGTGGTGCCCTTCCCACCCTTAAGAAGGTGCTGGCTGATGGTGGTGCCCTCATCATCATGAGCCACATGGGTAAGCCCAAAGGCAAGGTGAACGCCAAGTTTTCCCTCGGCCAGATCAAGGATGCTGTGGCTGCTGCGCTCGAAGCTCCTGTAACTTTCGCCCCTGACTGCGCAAAGGCTCAGGAAGCTGCTGCCGCTCTGAAGGCCGGTGAGGTACTTCTGCTTGAAAACCTTCGTTTCTATCCCGAAGAGGAAGGTAAGCCTGTGGGCATCGAAAAGGAAGATCCTGCTTACGAAGAAGCCAAGAAGGCAATGAAGGCCAGCCAGAAAGAGTTTGCCCAGACGCTCGCGTCCTATGCTGACTGCTATGTGATGGACGCCTTCGGTACGGCCCACCGCAAGCATGCCTCCACCGCTGTCATTGCCGACTACTTCGATGCCGACCATAAGATGCTCGGCTACCTGATGGAGAAGGAGGTAACCGCAGTGGACAATATCCTCAACAACATCAAGCGTCCCTTTACGGCCATCATGGGCGGTTCGAAAGTGTCGACGAAGATTGGTATCATCGAAAACCTTATGGATAAGGTAGACAATCTTATTCTCTGCGGAGGAATGACCTATACCTTTGCACGCGCGCTCGGCGGTCAGGTCGGTCAGTCCATCTGCGAAGAGGATAAACTCGATCTCGCCCTGTCGATCATTGAAAAGGCCAAGGCCAAAGGCGTGAACCTCGTCCTCGGTACTGACTGCGTGGCTGGCGATGACTTCAAGAACGATTGCAACACCCAGGTGCTGAGCGTCAAGGAAATTCCCGCAGGATGGGAAGGTCTCGATGCTGGCCCTGAGAGCCGCAAGGCATTTGCTGCCGCCATCGAAAGTGCAAAGACCATCCTTTGGAACGGTCCTGCTGGCGTATTTGAATTCGACAACTTCGACGGCGGCTCGCGCGCCATTGCCGAGGCCATTGCTGTAGCTACGAAGAATGGTGCCTTCTCCCTCATTGGTGGTGGCGACTCTGTGGCCTGCATCAACAAGTTTGGTATGGCCGACCAAGTGTCTTACATCTCCACGGGTGGTGGTGCCCTCCTCGAAGCCATCGAGGGCAAAGTGCTCCCCGGTGTCGCTGCCATCAAGGGATAATCCCTCCCCTTTTTTGACTCCTTCACAGAATTATAGAGCAACGATGGCTGCGGCTTTCGGGGCTCTATAATTTTTTGAGGGAACACATGAACCCTCCTTTTTTGGTCTCATCGTTTCATGAACGCCCGCAACTCCCTTTTTGCTCCGATCTTCCTGCTCTTTTTCGCCGTGGGCATCCTTTTTGCTGCCTGTCGGTCGAAACCTGCTGCCGAGGTGTGCGCTCGTCCTGCCGTTGATGATACGCTCGCCCTCCGGGTGGCGTGTATGCCCGTCCTCGATGGACTTCCGTTCTACTATGCCGTGGAGAGTGGTCTGAGCGATAGCCTCGGACTTCCCCTTCGTTTGCGCACTTATCAGGCGCAGTTTGACGTGGACACCGCCATGATGGGCACCACCGTTGAGGTGGGTCTGCTCGATGACCTTCGCTTGAGATACCATCAAGGCAAGAAGCTGTTGCGCGAAGTGGAGTGTCTGATTCCGCTGCGTGCGGACTGGCGACTTGTCACTCAGGGACAGCGGCGCATCGGTAAGTTGGACAAGCTCTCCGGCCGCACTATTGCTGTGGCACGCCATTCCGCCTCCGATGCCTTCCTCCTCCATCTCCGCGACAGCCTCCGCATCGGCCGCGACCTCCTCTTCATGCCACAGGTCAACAACTTCCGTATTGCTGTTCAGATGCTCGATAATGACCAGCTGGATGGTGCTGTGCTGCCCGAACCTTTTGCTGCTTGGGCGCAGAGCAGTGGCCACCGTATTCTCGCCTCCACCACAGCACCCATGGGGTGGTATGTCCGGGGGGAGGCACTCCGCCAGCCCCGTCGTGCGCAGCAGCTGCACCTCTTGAAAGAGGTTTATCGTCAGAGCGTGCTCCGTCTAAACCGTATGGGGCATCGAGATGCCCTGCGCGACAGTCTCCTCATTCACCGTCTGAATTTCCCCAAAACGCTGGTTGATACCCTTGCGCCACCTCGTTTTTCGATTCCCCCTACCAAATAAGCAGGCACTCTGCATGAGCGGCCATGGGATACGATGCATCTATATTTCAGCCTTCTGATCCAGAGCAAGAGTTATAGCTTGCCACATGACCGATGAGCATGGCAGAATGGTGGAAAGGCAGGACAAGGCTTATGGCAAAATAAAGGAGGAGCATCTGTTTATCCATAGCATAGATACATTTTAATTTTGAGTCCCTGATATGAACTCTTCTGCCTATCTCACACTCCGCGAAGACGTGGTGTCTGCCTTACGTGAGCACCGCCTTCTCGATGCCCTCACCGCTGTGGAGGGGCAGTTGGCCTATGCCGGTTGCTGGCACCTGCGCCAGGCTGCTTCCGAACTCCGTGAGGACTACGAACGCCTGCTGGCTTATTTCAAGCAAGGGGTGGAAGACCCCTCACGTGAAGCCCAGCATCTGTCTTTTCTCCGCCGGATTTATGAAGTGTCGGAGCAGATTCACCGTGACTTCTTGATGGCGCATTCGGGGCTACACCGTGCTCGCGTGTGGGAGCAGGTCGCAGCGTCTTACCGAAAGACCGAGGGTTCTTTCGATCTTATCGCAGTTCTGGCTGATACCCTCGGGGGCGAAGCAGACTATCAGGTGCTCTTTGATGTGGCATGGACGATGGGAGCATGGACCGATGCCGACACCGATGCTGCGTTGAGCTTTGTGGAGCAACCCGCTACGCCGTTGCACCAGCAGACGGCTCTCCTCGGAGCTGTGATGCTCGCCCTCTTCAGCTCGTTCGATGCTCATCGCTTTGCTTTCCTGCTCCGCCTTCTTGAAGCCCATGCACCGGAGGAGCAGTATGACCGCGCCTTGGTGGGGATCGTGCTTACTGCACTTCGTCATGAGGAGATATTGCCGCTCTATCCGGATCTTGAAGAGCGTATCCGCCGGCTCGTGATGGCCGATGGCCGGTTTGCTGAACGGATGCGGTTGCTTCAGAAGTCTCTGCTTGCTGTGGAGTATACTTCTTCTTTCGCCCGGAAGATGGAGCGTGAACTCATCCCCGAACTGCTGGCGATAGGGTGGAAGCCTTCCAACACCGAAGCCCCGGAATCTGAAGGGGCGCAACCGGGAGCGAGCGAGAGGCTGATGTCGATCTCTAAAAAGGTTCAACGTACCCTCGCCACTGTATTCGAAATGCAGCAGCTGGGGGTGGACACCACGTTCTTCTCCTTTCGCCAGGCGGCTCAACGGATGGATTTCTTTGCACGAGAGGCAAACTGGTTTGCTGCCTGCCTCCCTGACCATCCGCTGACCGTAATGATGGACCAGATGAATGAGCAGATGCATGAGATGGTGCATCGTCGCCAGTGTGATACCGACCGTCTGGCTTTCCTCGAATTTTTCCGCCGGCATCCCATCAAGATGACCGTTCTGCCAACAGAGGGGAACGGTGGCGAGCCTCCTGTTGCTGCCGATGAGAAGGACACTCTGCCGCCGTCAGATGGCACTCCTGCCACGGCGGCGGAAGGAGCTCCTGCGATGGAGCGTTTCTCCTTCGAGGCCACCTCCTCTGAGCCGCCGTCTTCTGTGTCCGATGCACGTTCCATGGCGCACGGCGTGAGCTTCGAGTTTGTCTTCGGCGGTGAGGACGACAGCCATGCGCCAGAGCGGACGCTGTGTAGTGTCTTGCAGGACCTGCACCGCTATTTCCGCTTGTTCCGTTATCGTGTGGAGCGCGAAAGCCCCTTTCAGGCCAATCTCTTTCTCCCTGACCATCCCCTCTTTGCTCCACTCTATACGAACGATGAGGACTATGGAGCACTGGCGGCCTTTACCTTCCGCTTGGGAGATTATGCCCATGCCGAGACTTGTCTCCGCCGTATCAAGGCCGATGCGGATGTCCTCTGCAGTCTGGCTTTTGCTTTGGAGCGGCAGAAAAAGTGGGATGAAGCGATCGCGCTCTACGAACAAGTACTCCCCGATGAAGCGCACAGCGAGTGGTGTATCTCACGCTTGGTGGGCATCTACGAGCAGCGCGGACGCTTTGAAGACGCCCTCGTTCTCCTCTATCGCCTCGAAGCACAGCGACCTGACAATGTGGCGTTGCTCCATCGTCTGGCCTACTGCTTCATCCGCGTCGAACTGTATAGTGATGCGGTAGATCGGCTGTTCAAAATCCTCTACTTCCACCCCAACGATCGCCACGCTCTCAAACTCCTGGCCTGGTCGCTGATGATGTTGCGGCGGTTTGACGAAGCGACAGATCGTTTTAACGAACTCCTCTCGGACGAACCGCAGGCCAACGACTTCTTCAACGCAGGTCACAACGCCTGGCTCTCGGGCGAGGTTTCCACTGCCGCGGCACTTTATGTGGAATGCTTGAAAGCGAAGGGCGAGCGTTTCGCACCCCGTGATTTCTTCGACGATGATCGTACCGATCTCTTCCGCCTTGGGCTGACCTCCCGCGATCTCCAACTGATGATCGACCTCATCAATACCGAGATGAGGCTCTGACTTTTTCCGACATACCCACATAAAGAGGGCGCACTGCCGGCATTATGCAGCAGTGCGCCCTCTTTATGTGGGATCAGATGCGATAGGAAAGGGTAAGGATACCTCGGGAGTTCGGCCAAGGCGAAATGTAGTACTGGAAGTTCAGGTCGAACCGCCGGAACATCCGAATTCCGCAGCGTGGCACGAGGACTATGTGTTTGTCCACCTCGTCGTTGTCGAGTGACAGTCCTGCACCTGCACCAACATAGGCCGAGAACTTCCGGGTTTCATACAGGTGGTAGTTGGCGTAGGGGAGGAAACTGGTTGATATATATTCCAAGGGCATGTTTCCCGTTCCGAGGTAGGTCTCGCCAAAGTAGAAATCACCGAAGATTACTTTGGTGTACCCCTCATTGCTCACTTGAAGTCCCGCTTCCCATGACGAGGTTCCGAAGCGGTGTTCCAGAGCCAACGTCAGTCCGATGCGGCTTTCTTTGTAGCCTTGTTCCGCAAAAGAAATCGGAAAGTTCAGACCCGCGCGGACGAACGTTCGCCGTTCGGCCATCGCCGATAGTGAGCATGCGGACAGCAGTACGAGAAGAAGGACACGTAGGGTGGAGTGCATGGTTGGTAGGTGTTGTTGTAAGTGTTACTTTACTTCGATAGTCATGCCGCCCCAAGTCCCATTGTGCTTGGCGGCCAGCTGAACCTTTCCTGCGATGAGTTTTTTTGCTTGCATGTCTTTGTAGGCTCCTGCGGTTTGCAGAAGGGATGGAAGTAAACCCTTGGAAGAATAGCCTAAAAGGATTCTGATATCGCTGTTGAATACCTTTCGCATCTTATGGGTGTTTTTCTGCTGTAGTGTTGCATCCTTGACGATGTAGTATGACTTGTTGGACGAGAGGAGGCGGATGGCGCGAATTTTCGGATCGATGTCGTCTGATCCCAGCTCTGATTTTAGGGCGTTAAAAGCTCCTTTTGCCAAGTGATCTCTTAAGCGCAGTACATCGTTGTACGTGATGTCTTTGGCCAAAACATCTATTGTCAGCAGTGGTTCCTCCGTGATGTAGTTGAATTTTAGATATCTGTCTACGTAATAGTTGCGGGATTTTCCTCTTTCGTCGATGAAGGGGTTTCTGAAGCCTCCAATTATTGAGTTATTGGAGTATTTGATGGGAGGGAAATTGTAGTCTATCTCAATGACGAGACCTTGGTAGGCAATCACTAACTCTTCGGCAGTGATGGATTTCCAACCGTTAATTTTGCTGAGCCAGCCACCACGTTTTCGTTCTAACTCAACATAGCAACCGATCTCGTAATAGAAGCCATAGTCGTAGTCGTATAAAGAGCCTGAAACCCTTCGTTTGGACATAAATTCATGGTGCTTGACCGACCGGTTGCCGAAAATTGCACCGAGAGCTTTGCCTACGAGTGTTTTGCTTTTGTAGTTGAACGTTGGAAATGCCGAGAACGGAATTTGCTCCGTGATGCTTCTTGTCGTCATTGCCCTGCTTGCAGCGACAGTCTCATCTTCTTGCTGTTGCGGTGAAAAATCGAAGGTGTTGATCAGATATACATTGTCTGAGAGATGCTTTTTCTCATCGGCATATTCAAATTGGATGTCGTTGTCGCGGAGGTAGGCGACCACGGAGTCCAACTTATGCTCGTTTTCGGAAGGGGTGAGAAAAACACCGTAAGGTGTAACCTGGTACAAAGTGTCCGCCACGATGACTTTTCCTCTCGAGTTGAGTAGGCCTGCCAATCTTTCGTTGGGCAGGTAGCGGTTGAACTCCAGTAAGTCGTAGTAGCTTTCACCAGAGCTAGCGACTTCTGCTCGCTCTTCTGCGGTAAGCGTGTTGAGGAGGCTGTCAGAGAGAACAACAGGGTCGGTGAGGGAAGTGAAACTGTCGGGGATGAGATTTGCGGCGACACTGCGAGTGGAAACGTCTCGTAAGGCATTTTCTAACTCAAAGGCGGTGGAAAAGGATAGTTTCTTTTCCAAGGAAGCTACAGAGGATGTTTCCGTATCCATAGTGAGGTGTTCCTCCTCGTCTTGTTGGCACGATGCGAAAATCCCTAGGAAGGTTAGTGGAAGTAGAATTGTTAATCTCATGAGGATAAGGTTTTGGTTTCGGGTGCGAAGTTATGGAAAAAAAGTTGATGTACAAAACTTATCTGAGACTTTTTGTTCGTATAGGAGCTTTTTGGTTTAGGAAATGGATGAAAATGTGATTTTGGGTGTTAGTGTAAGTTGGTTTTCTTAATGTCATAGCGACGGCCGCTTGTGAATATATTTGCCTCAATTGATATCTGTGCGTAATTCCGGGTGATGAGCGCTCAACAGGCGAGTTCTCGATTGTCAGGCCTCCTGTTATGCTTGATGCATTCAGGTGTTGGCCTTGCCACATAAATCCAGGTTTGATTTCTTGTGTTTTCAGGCCGGTGATTGAGTTGATTGTTTCAAGGATGAGCGTTTAAGATGCATACTCAAAACCCTCTGAAAGACAGTGTCGTCTTTCAGAGGGTTTTGCTGTGCTGTGTAGAAGGCATGATGGGCGGATGGGAATCTTTGCGGTGTGTCTGCCGTGGTTGTTCCAAGCGGCCTGCGTTGTCGTTCTACGGCCGACATCGCCCTGCCGTATGCGTGCCTGAAGTCGATGTGTGTCAGTGGTCGAAGAGGTGTTAGATCACCCCGACAATCTCGTTGATGTCGGCCACGCCGTGCCGGTCGCACCAGTCGTTGATACCATCTATCACCTTCATCGTTACGGTGGGATCGATGAAGTTGGCCGTTCCGATCTGGATGGCGCGTGCACCGCACATCATGAATTCTAGTGCATCAGTGGCATCCATGATGCCGCCAAGACCGATGACGGGGATTTTCACTGCACGCGCCACTTGGTGCACCATGCGCAGTGCCACAGGTTTCACGCAGGGGCCGGAAAGCCCTCCCGTGCCGATGCTCAGGTTGGAGCGTCTGCGTTCGATGTCTACGCTCATTCCCATCAGAGTGTTGATGAGCGAGACGCTGTCTGCACCCTCCGCTTCGACCGCACGGGCGATTTCGGCAATGTCCGTCACGTTGGGTGATAGTTTGACGATCAGCGTTTTGGGATAGGCGGCGCGCACCGCTTTCACTACCGATGCCGCTCCGGAGCAGGTTACGCCGAAGGCCATACCGCCATCGTGGACATTGGGGCAGGATATGTTCAGTTCGATAGCCGGGATGTGCTCCAGTGCGGCCACGCGGCGCGCACATTCGGCATAGTCTTCTGGTGACGATCCGCTCACGTTAACGATGGCAGGAGCCTCAGAATCCTTGATCTGAGGATAGATCTTCGCGCAGAAATAGTCCACCCCCTTGTTCTGGAGACCTACGCAGTTGAGCATGCCGCCACGCGTCTCTGCCATGCGCGGATAGTCATTGCCTTGGCGCGGTGAGAGAGTAGTGCCTTTCACTATGTAGGCTCCGAGGCGGTTGAGATCGATAAAATCGGCAAACTCCAGTCCATAGCCGAAGGTGCCTGAGGCGGTCATTACGGGATTTTTGAGGGCGAGTGCCCCGATTTGTACTGCAAGTTGTGCCATCGCTTTACCAGGTTAATTCGTTCGTGTTGAACACCGGGCCTTCGGTGCAGACGCATACATTGCCGCGTACGGTCTTCTCTACGCAGCAGAGGCAGGCACCGATGCCGCAGGCCATCATGTTTTCGAGGGAGACCCGGCAGGGCCATCCCTTGTCGCGTGCGCGTTGCGCTACGGCCACCATCATCGGTTTCGGCCCGCAAGCTGCCACACTGTCGAAGGACATTTCTTCCCATATGCTGTGGTGGGTCACAAAGCCTTGCTGGCCGAGCGAGGCGTCTTCCGTAGTGATGCATGTGCGTCCGATGGCCTCAAAGCGGTCGAGCTCCAACACATCGCGCTTGCTGCGCCCACCGAGGAGGAACACGGGTTCGTGTCCGGCGCGGCGCAGCTGATGGCCGTAGAGAAGCATCGGAGCCGTGCCCACGCCTCCTCCCACGAGCAGTATGCGCTGTACACCCTGATCGGAAGAGGGCACTTCGAAGCCGTTGCCCAAGGGATAGAGACAGTTGAGACGGTCGCCCACATGGAGCTGGGTGAGGCGGCGCGTACCATCGCCCACGGCGTGGATGAGAAGGTCGAAGGCTGCACCGTCATCTTCCACAAAATTGATGGAAATGGGGCGGCGCAGAAAGGTGGTGGGGCTGCCTTCTATGGCTATTTGCACAAACTGCCCCGGGCGCATGGCCGGGAGCGCGCCGTCCGGGTCGGAGAGCCGGAGGAGAATGTAGTCTTCGCGGAGGAAATCAATACGCTCCACGCGGAGGTCTTTCACGAATTTCTTCATGGGAGTAAGAGCGGGTGATGGGTTTCTCCTGCGAAAATACAAAAAAACTTCCGGACGCTCATCGAAAAATCCCCTTGAAATGCCTATCTTTGCGGAAACTCCTTTGCATATTTTCCGATGATGTCCTCGTCCTCTGCTCCTTGCCTCGAAATCTGTTGTGATTCCTACGGCAGTGCCCTTGCCGCCCGCCGTGGAGGGGCGCATCGTATCGAACTCTGCTGTGCGCTCGATGAGGGTGGGTTGACGCCGTCGTACGGTATGCTCGCTGCCGTGGCCGACTGGCATGATGTGGCGAAGCACATCCTCATCCGGCCCCGTGGGGGTGATTTCCATTATGCGCCCGAGGAGCAGCAAGTAATGCTTCGGGACATTGCTCTTGCCCGGCGTATGGGGATGGAGGGAGTGGTGGTGGGGGCGCTTACCCTCGATGGCGATCCCGATCTTGCTGCGCTTCGGAGCTTTGTGGCCGAGGCCGAGGGATTGTCGGTGACGTTTCATCGTGCGTTCGATCTCTGCCGCGATCCTGATGAGGCGTTGGAGCAGTTGGTCGACCTCGGCTGCGCACGTATCCTTACTTCCGGTGCGGCACCCACGGCCGAGGAGGGCATCCCTACATTGGCACGCCGGGTTCGCCAGGCGCGGGGACGCATCGGCATCTTGCCGGGAAGTGGTGTTTCGGCCACCAATGCGCGGCGCATCCTGCTGGAGACGGGAGCAAGAGAGCTTCATGCCTCGGCGCGCACACACCTGCACAGTCCCATGCGGTTTCGGAAGAGTGGAGTGGCGATGGGGGCTTCCGGTCGCGATGAATACCTCCGGATGGAGACCGATGAGGAAAAAGTGCGTGCGATCTTGCAAGAAATCATACGTTAGATTTGGCGGTTTTCGCGAAAAGGCGTATCTTTGCAGCGAAAATGAAAGCTATGGCTAAGGGCGCTTAGCTCAGCTGGTTCAGAGCGTCTGCCTTACAAGCAGAGGGTCGGGGGTTCGAATCCCTCAGCGCCCACAACACAGCGCGCATCAGGATGAAAATCTTGGTGCGCGGTTTTTTATGCACTTATGGAGAGGGCCCCTTCTCTGAAGGGGCATATTGTGGTGAATTGCTTTTTTGTAGGGAGGAGGCTGCGCAATACTTTGGGGCATCTTCGAGGAAGTTTCTTTTCAACCACCGTCACATCGTTTTCACGACTCCGCGGAGTTTGCTTCAGGACACCGTGGAGTCGTTGCGTCACTGCCGCGGAGTGATGGTTATGGCTCCGCGGTGTTCCGGAGGTGTTGCTGCGGTGTTCCGGGAGAGCAGCCTGGTGTTGCGGACAGCAGGCCGAGGTCGTGTGTCACATTTCTCTCCGGAGGATTGCAGGATGCAGCCTGAATTTGTTTGTTTGGTTCGTTTTTGATTTGATTTTATCCTATTGAAAAACAGATTTTTCTGAGGTATTTGAAGGTGATGTTTGTTGTTTTGTTTCGTGTTTTCTGATGCGGGGGATTTTGTACAGCATTTTTCTGTATATTTGTTCAGAAGAATGGGGGTTCCTGAGTGCTTTTCGAAGTCTTGTATTGCACGGGGTGGCAGGAGCTCTCGGGGATTTGTAGTTTTGTTATTGAATGATAATGCGTAAATATTCAGGAGTGCATGCGGAGGGTCGGAAGTGGGAAAATTTGGAATGGGACGGAGGAGCGGATTGTCAGGTGTATATGGAATTCTTTTGCCAAAATGGAAGATTAGACTGGTGGATTGAGAAATTGGATGTGCAGACAGTGTTAATCTCCTTTTTGAGTAGAAAATTCCTGACCTGGAAGCTTGTTTAATCCAAAAGTTTATCTTGACATAGAAAAAGGCGCGGAAAAAGTTTGTCGTGGTAGTATTTTCTCTTAAATTTGCATTGCCGTCAGGGATAAATTGTGCTGGCGGAACGATCCCAACCTTGCCTCAACAAGAATATATATATAATTCATCAAAACAATGCGTATGAAAAACCGTTTTTGCGGAATGGGAAAGTCCTTGGTATGGTCTTTCTTACTCCTTTCGACCAGCGGCATAGCATTTACTTCCTGTTCGGACGATTATGATCTGGATGAAAAGACCCCGGACTTCTTGGGTGGAAGTATCTATGACGAGCTGAAATCGGGAAAGCATGGCAGTTTCAGTTACACCATCCGGCTCATCAATGACTTGAACTATACCGATGTGATGTCTAAGACGGGCAGTAAGACCCTTTTTGTGGCTCCCGATGAAGCTTATGAGGCATTTTTCAAGAGCAATCCTTGGGGTGCCACTTCCTATGATAAACTTACCCTTGCGCAGAAACGCCTTCTCCTCAATGGTTCGCAGCTCAACAATGCCTACGTGGTGGAGATGTTGTCCAACTGCGACAATGGTGAGAAGAACCTTTGTCTGCGTCAGAACTCTTCAACGGCAGCTACCGACTCCGTAACCTTCTGGCAGGCAGCTTCCCTCCCCGAAAACTTCAACGAAGATTATAAGGAGAAGAAATACTGGGAGTGGTATCGCCAGACGGGCAAGAATATCTTTATGGCCACTGATGCGACAGTGCCTATGATGACGCACTTTCTTGAAGGCCAGATGAATGAGAAGAATATCCGGCGTAGCGATGTGGCCTTCATTCTTGGTAAGCCGTGGGATGATGCCACCAATCGTTCATATATTTATGATGCGCAGATCACCAAGCAAGACGTGGTCTGCTTGAATGGTTATATCCATGTGCTGGATAAGGTGCCCGTTCCGCCTGCCAACATGGCCGAGGTGATTCGTACGAATGGTAAAACGAATATTTTTAGCCACATCCTCGAGCGTTTCAGCGCGCCTTTCTACAACTCCACGCTCACCGAAAACTTCAAGGCCCTCTATGATGTAGCTGTCGACTCTGTCTTTGAGAAGCGTTATTTTGCTACGCACACCCAGAGTGGACAGATGAAGGAGGATCCTCAAAGAGTCGGTATTGCTGATATGCCCCTCTTGACCTTCGATCCGGGCTGGAATGCCCTCAGTGCCTCCACCACAGAGGAGAAAGAGAAAGATATGTCTGCCATGTTCGTGCCCAATGATGAGGCTTTGGCCGACTATTTCCTGAATAAGGGTGGTCGCGTGCTCATTGAGCGTTATGCCAAGTTGGAAAACACGCGCGAAAATCTCCTCCGTAACATTGACCAGATCCCCCTTGATGTGATTCAGGCTTTGGTGAATAACCTGATGAAGAGTTCGTTCAACGAGACGGTGCCCTCGAAGTATCTGACTATTATGAACGACGCCCGTGACCAGATGTTTACGGCTCAGGATTATCCCAGCCTTGAAGCCTATAAAGCTGCTTTCGACCAGCCGCTGCTGGCCAACAACGGCGTGGTGTATGTGATGAACCGCGTAGTTACGCCTGCCGATTATGCTTCGGTCATCGCCCCTGCGCTCTACAACCAGTCCGCTCAGGTGATGCGTACGGTGGTGCGTGCCGACGACTCCTTTATTCAGGGAAGCAGTTATAACTCAGCACCGCTCAAACAGTACTTCTCCACCTACCTGAAGGCGATGCAGAGCCGCTTCTCCTTCTTCATTCCTTCGGACGAGGGACTTTCTACTTATGGTTATGTGGATCCCGTTCAACTGGCCATCGGAACGAAAAGCAACTTCTTGACTTACAAGTTTGTACCGGCCAGTATCGGTAACGCTACCGATAATCTCCCCCGTATCGCTATCTGGTCGCAAGCTTACCTGTACGATGCAGAAACCGGTATGCCTTCGGGCAATATCCGTAACAACAAGACTTCACGCTCTAACGACCCCCTTTACTCCGGCACTGGCCGTGTGAAGCGTAACCTCCTCATTGAGATGGTCAACCAGCACATCGTGGTGCACGAAAACAGTGACCAGCAGGGCATTATGAGCGGTCAGAAGTACTTCCTCTCTCGTGCCGGTGCGCCTGTTGTGGTGCAAAACGAAGTGAAGGGAAAAGGAATGAAACTCAATGGTGGTTTCCAAGAGCAGCTGAAAGGCACTGCTGCTGAGCACTCCGCCACCATCACCGAAGTCTATGACCACACCAAAGAGACAAACGGGTATGGTAACGGTATGACCTACATCCTCGATCGTCCGATGCAGCCCACAACGATCACGCCCTACAAGGCGCTCTCGAACAACGCTGAGAACAGCGAGTTTGTCAAGCTCTGCGAAGGTGTGGACGATCAGCTTCTCCAAGATGCCGGCTTCCGCGACGCCATCGCTGCCAGCTCGGACGATGAGAAGACCAAGGCTTCCAACTGGGAGAAGGAGACGGCCAAGTATTATGTTTTCCTGCGTGGTAATAAGGGCGGTTCATCCTACAATACTCCTCGTGGTGACAAATTGGTGCGCTTCTTCAATAACTATCGCTACACCATCTACGCTCCCTCTAATGCTGCTGTGCTTAAAGCGGTCAATGATGGCCTTCCCACTTGGGATAAGATCCGCGCTTATCTCGATGCGAACCTCAAGGCACCCATCACCCTCCGTGAGGACAAGAGCAATCAGGCTGAGGTGGATGCTGTGAACAAGCACAATGCCGAAGTGAAGCTCAAGGCGCAGGCTATGGTTGTTGCTCTGGTCAACTTCCTGAAGTATCACTTCCAAGACGAGAGCCTATTTGTGGATAATGTGAGCAAGGATGCAACCTCTTACATGACCTCCTGTGTCGATGAAGTGAATAAAGTATATCTTCCTCTCACCGTGGTGCAGAAGCCTGGCACATTGAGTGTTACCGATGTGACGGGTCGTACGGTTTCCGTGCATCCCACGGTGCACAACATCCTCGTGCGCGATGCCAACAACGACCGTCTGGAAGGTGCCACCTACATCACCAGTAGTTCCTATGCCGTGGTGCATCAGATCGATGAGGTACTCATGTTCGACAAGAGCTTACTCGGCAAGTTTAACGACCTTTTGGCTTCGCCTCAAAAGGTAAAGGCGTTCTTGGCAAAGTACCGTATCAAAGAATAAATCGTAAGCCATTATGACTACAAAATATGCATTAACTCTTGGCCTTGCCCTCAGCTGTTCCGTAGTTGCGGTTGCCCAGCAGAAGCGCATTTCGGGTCATGTCTTCAGCAAGAACGACGGTCCCGTGATCATGGCCAACGTGGTGGAAAAGGATAAGACCAACCGTGTCATCTCGGCTACGCAAACCGATATGAGCGGTAACTTCTCGATGACCATCAAGAATCCCGCCAACCGTCTTGAGGTTTCCTATATTGGTTATACTACGCGCGTGTTCAACCCCATTGGTGCGCAGAGCTCCTTCCGCGTGGAGCTTCAGGATCGTACACAACTTTCTGAAGTAAAAGTGACGACTACGCGCAAGGTGCGCTCTAACGGTCTCACCATTCCCGAGCGCGAAATCTCGACCGCTACGCAGACCCTGAACATGGACGACATGGAAGGTCTGGCATTTGAAACTGCCGGTGAAGCGCTTCAGGGACAAATCGCCGGTCTCGATATCGTGGCCAACTCTGGTAACCTCGGATCTGGCACATCGATGCGTCTTCGCGGTGTGAGCTCCATCAACGGATCGCAAGAGCCGCTGATCGTTGTGGATAATCAGATTCTCGAAAATTATGAGACCAATTCCCTTGATCTTGGCAACATGGAGAATGAGGAGCAATTTGCCACCCTCCTCCAAGTTAGTCCTGAGGACATCGCCACGATCAAGGTGTTGAAGGATGCCGCAGCTACCGCCATCTGGGGAGCACGTGGTGCCAACGGTGTCATCGAAATTACCACTCGCCGCGGTAAGCGCGGAAAGACGAAAGTCAATTTCAGCTACCGTTTCTCGGGATCTTGGCAGCCCCAGGGCATGCGTATGCTTAACGGTGACGGCTATTCGATGATGCTCAAAGAGTCGTACTTCAACCCCAAACAGAGTGACGAGTCGGCCAGCATTGCCGAATTGATGTACCTCTCCACCAGCCATCCCACTTATTTCTACAACTATAATAAGAATACGGACTGGGTGGAAGAAGTGACGCAGTTCGGACAGTCCCACAACTATGGCGTAAATATCTCTGGTGGTGGTGAAAAGGCGTTGTTCCGCGTGTCAGGAAACTATGACAATGAGACGGGTACGATCATCAAACAGAGCCTCAACCGTTTCTCCACGCGCTTGGCTTTGGACTATTTCGTGTCCGACCGCATCAAGTTTACTTCTAACTTCGCGCTCACCTACACGAAGAACAATAAGAACTACGGCAACGATATCTTGGGACGTGCATACAAAGCCATGCCCAATATGTCGGTAACACGCTGGGAGTATGACCAAGTGAATGGTGCTTTCGACACGGGCGAGTACTTCCTCATGCCTCCTGCGGCCTCCGAATCCTACAAGACTACACTGCTTTCCAACAATTCTGGCCTGACTTCCTACTATCTTCGAGAGATGGTAGGGAATGGAAACCCTGTGGCCATCGCTCAGCGAGCTTGGGAACGTGTAAGTACTTATTCGATTAATCCTCAGTTTAATGTTGAGTATAAATTTTTGGGTAAGGAAAGCGGAGAAACTCAACTGAACTACTCGGTTGATGTGTATCTTTATGCCTTCACGCACTCCAACATGTCGTATTTCCCCCACGAATTGACCTCTGATTCGTGGAGTACGGGTGTGGACAAGACGAACAACGATGAGTTCAAGAGTTTCTCCTTCACCACGCGCCAACAGCTGGTGTTCATTCCTCACTTTGAGAATGAGAAGCATGCCCTTCAGATTTTGGGACGCTTTGAGGCCAATTCCAGCAACTCAACATCGCAGGGTTTGAATTCGACTGGTGTGTCTGGTGGAATCACCGATCCCACCGTACCTGCTTACCTCACGGGCACCTACACCTCTACCGGCCGAGGACGCAGCCTCAGCGCATTGGGCTCGATGCACTATAGCTATGGCTCGAAGTATTCATTTGACTTCACACTCCGTGCCGATGGTATGACCAAGTTCGGTGCGGGCAACAAGTGGGGTGTTTTCCCGGGTGTGTCTGCACGTTGGAATATCTCTGATGAAAATTTCTTCAAGCCTCTGAGCAAATATATCAGCATGCTCTCCTTCCGTCCCGGTTGGGGTGTGAATGGTAGTGCCTGGTTCGGTGAAGGTTTGATCTATAACAAGTATGGTTCGTACGGCTACTATGCCGGCACGCAGGGTCTTGCCCCCAGCAACCTTCGTCTGACCAAGATCCGTTGGGAAAAGGCTAAGTCGTGGAACCTCGGTTTCGACCTCAAACTCTTCAACGACCTCTTGCAGTTCGACTTCAATGTCTATAAGAAGAATACCAGTGATCTGCTGATGGCCAACGTCAAAGTTCCCTCTTCGACGGGTTATTCCTCTGTGGCTAATGCCAACGTTGGTGCGATGGAGAACAAGGGTTGGGAACTCTACTTCAACACGAAGCCCGTGTTCAAGATGGGCAAGTTCGATGTCAAGTTTAAGGCCAACCTTTCGCAGAACATCAACACCATCACGGAGATGGATGCCACAGTGCTCGAATCGATGAACGCCGACTTCGACTATAAGAACTTCTCGTATATGAGTCGTGTGCAGATCGGGCACGCCCTCGGTGGTATCTACGGTTTCCGTTATAAGGGAGTGTATGCTTATGACTACGACCACTCGGGCTATTTCCAGAATGAAGCGCGTAATAATTATGTAGACGCCAACGGAGTTCCCAATACGGCGGCTTATTGGGCCAGCCAGGGCAATGCGGCCAAATCTACCGTGCCGGTGGCGCGCGATGCCGCGGGCAACATCATCTATGACAAGGCAGGTAATCCTCTTCCCATGATGTTCAACTATGGTGGAAAGAACTACCAGTTCCAAGGTGGTGACGCCATCTACGAAGACGTCAACCATGATGGTCAGATCGATGAGCTGGACATTGTCTACCTCGGTTCGTCCAATCCTAAGTTCTATGGTGGTTTTGGCTTCGACTTCCGCTATGGCCGTTGGTCACTCAACACCAGCTTCAACTTCCGCGTTGGTGCCAAGGTCGTAAATATGGCCAAGATGAATGCTGAGAGCATGCGTACCAACAATAACCAGATGGCTTCTGTCAATTGGCGTTGGCGCAAGAACGGCGATGTAACGCAAATCCCTCGTGCGAAGAACTCGGAGGTGGATGAGTCTTACAACTCGCTCAGCTCAGATCGCTATGTAGAAGATGCCAACTTCGTACGTTTCAACTACTTCCAGCTTGCTTATAGTGTCGATCCCAAGTCTCCTTGGATGAAGCGCATGGGTCTCTCCTCGCTCCGTATCGCAGCATCGGGCAATAACCTGATCTTCTGGAGCACGTACTCTGGTGTTGATCCCGAGCACAACCAGAGTGGTTACGCACCTGCTTTCGACAGGTCGCAGACACCACGCTCGCGTTCGTTTACCTTTAGTTTGAATTTCGGTTTCTAAGCCGCGTTTTCATCAGCAGCACCCTATCTAACGTGTTCAAAAGCCGATGCGGCACATCATTCAAGACATCATGAAACGAAATATCCTTAACAAAATCCTTATCGCGAGTTCCGCCCTTCTTGTGGGAGGACTGTCTTCCTGTGAAGACTACCTCACGCTCTATCCTACGGACTCCATCACGAAGGAGGACTTCTGGAATACGAGCAACGACGTAGACAATGTTCGCGCCGCTGCCTACTACCAGCTGACGCAAAACGTGACCAGTATTATCGAGTGGGGCGAGGTGCGTTCGGACAATCTCGCGCTCAACGATATGAAGCAGACGCGCTACCGCTATATGCAGGATGCCGTGCTTCAGCCCAATGAAGGCATGTTCAACTGGGCCGCCATGTACAAAGGCATCAACCTGTGCAACGAAGTGCTCGACAACGGTCAGCGCATGATTGACCAGGGCATTGATCCTTCGTTTACCAACAGTGACTGGCTGCCCATCAAGGCCGAGATGGTATCACTCCGTGCGCTCTATTATTTCTACCTCGTCCGTGCTTTCCGCAATGTACCTTACGTAACCCACTCTGTGGATACTGACGAGGCTGCAATGGCCGCCCGTATCAATGCCACGGAGGGCAGTGTGGTGCTCGACAGCGTGATCAATCAGGTGGAGGGCGTACTTAACGATGCCAGCACCAACTATGGTTCGACACTCTTGAACAAGGGACGTTGGACCAAGCGTTCGGTGCGCACCCTCCTCGCCGATCTCTACCTCTGGCGTGCTGCCATGGTGAAAGGTTCGGCCAAAAAAGGTTTCCCCCTTACCAATGCTGAGGGTGCACAACTCTCTGAGGATGAAGAGAAAGCACTGGCTTCTAAGCTCTTGCAAAAGTCAGTGGAGTATTCATCGGCAGTCATCGCAGATCTGAAGCGTGAGTACATCGAGGCTCTCGATCGCCTAGGTGTATCCAAAGATGATCGTCTGCGTAAGCAGCAATTCCCTCTTAATCAGAATGATTACTTGGGTAGCAATTTTTTGACCGAAGACCGACGTTATGAAAACGTCTTTGGTGATGGCAGCTCGAAGGAGATCATTTTCGAATTGCTGTATGATGGTAGTAACATCAAGAACTCGGCGCTCAACAATCTCTTCTATGGCGATCCGAACGGTGCCTTTACCGCAGGAACGTTCGTGGCCAATCCCCAACTGTTTGGAGTCGTGGGTAAGGTGGATCCCAAGAAAGGATATGGCAAGACTGATTTCCGCTTCCTCTCCTATGGTCGTTACACTCCTCGTTCCACTACTTCGCAGACGCCTGTCATCAAGGGTGTGGCAACGAGTGTCCTAGTGTTCGATGCTGCGGATGTGACGAGGGCAGTGAGCTACTCTTTCCGCTCGAATGGTTCGAACAATGCTTCTTGGCCCATCTATCGTCTGGCCGACGTTATGATGATCAATGCCGAAGCCATTGCGCGCCTTTCCACAGCCCCCTTGTCTAATCCCAACTTCAGCAAACTTGATGCTTTCCGTGCTTGTGATGCCCTGTTCCGTGTGAACAATCCCGCACTCGACTCTGTGAACACAGCTTCTACGCTCTACTTGAAGCGATTCAAGGAACTTGGCAATGAGACGGCTGCTGAGCTCTCCGACCGTTATGCCACGTACGGTGTGGATGATCCCCTGAACCTCGTCTACTGCGAGCGTCAGCGTGAGTTCCTCGGCGAAGGCAAGCGTTGGTTCGACCTCGTTCGTGAATGCGAGTATCGCGGAGCAACGAAGGAAGTGCTGAGCGACTGGATGGGAGCTACCACCAATGTGCGCAACCGTCTCCGCAGCATCTGGTCCCTTTACAATCCCATCTATTCCGAAGAACTTAAGGTGAACGGTGTAGGTTATGGCAATGGCGATGGAAAGCTCGTGCAGAACCCTGTCTGGGAAAAGTATATGCCAAAAATGTAACAACTGACCGCTATGAATAGAAATCGTTATTCCATCAAGACCCTGATGACCTATTGCGGTGCTTGCGCACTGGCTTTCGGTTTGCTTTTCACGGCGCAGAGCTGTACGGAGACGGTGGACTCCTCCAACTTTGCCATCGCCAATGAAAAGACCATTGCCGATTATCTGGCTACGGAGTCGGACTACTCGGGAATCAAGAAGATTTTCGATGAGGTGCGCTTAGGCTCAAAGTCCAACGCATCTGTGCTCTCCTCTGCTCTCTCAGCGCGTGGAAACTACACCATCTTCGTCCCCACTAATGCCGCTCTCGATGCTTACGCCGTTTCGCTCTATGGTGTGGGCAAAACGATGAGCGACCTCACAGAAGAAGACCGCAAGCTCATCGCATATAGCTGTATCATCGACAATGGTACGGAGACGGCCTTCGAGAGCCCCGAGTTCCCCCAGGAAGGCGGAGCCTTTTCCAAGACCGACCTCAACGACCGTTCCATCACCTGTAAAGAGGTGACGGCCGAAGAAGGTAGCTCCGCCGGCACTTACTATCTCATCAATGGTAAGAGCAAGGTTGTCAAGACGGACGTGAAGCTAAGCAACGGCTATCTCCACGTGGTGGAGACGGTGATTGCTCCCTCCAACGACCAAGCCCCCTCGCTCATCAAGAAAACGCCCAATATGCAGGTGATGGCCGTGCTTTTGGAAGCCACGGGCTTGGACAAAGCCCTCTCGGGTGAACACTTCGATGCCGACTACGAGAACGAAGAGCGCGAGCAGACTTGGAAACTCAACCAAGTGGCACCCTTCAATGTGGCGCAGCATCGCTACCTTTGCTACACCGGTTTTGTTGAGACCGATGATGTGTTTCAATCCAAGTGGGGCATCCCTGCTCCCGAAGTGGACGCTCAGGGCAATGTCTCTAACCGTGAAGCCATCCTTGCTGCGGTGAAAACCAAGTGTGAACAAGCTTTGGGTACGACCGACTCGGGCGATCTTACCAGCTCAAATAATGCTGTGAACCGCTTTGTGGCCTACCACTTCATTAAGGGACGTTTGGCACATAACCAGTTTGTCCAGCATTTCAACGAATGGGGCTACAAGTATGGTGCAGACATGCGTAATCCTCAGCAGAAGGTGTTTAGTATCGATGTGTGGGACTACTTCGTAACCGCCGGTAAGGAGCGCGCTCTGATTAAGGTGATGCAGGATGCCAAGAGTCACGACATCTTCATTAACCGTCATTGTACCTATGCCGTAGATAAGAACTATGAGAATACCGGTGTGGTGCGTCGTGGCATCAAGGTGGCTCCTACGAACGAGTACAATGGTGTAACTTACGACAACAACTCGAAGAATGGCTACTTCTTCCCCATTGACGACATCCTGATCCTCGATGAGTCCACGGCCAACGCACTGGGTAGTGAGCGTATCCGTATGGACCTCGCGACAATGCTTCCCGAGTTGCTCTCTTATGGTTGTCGTGCAGCTCGCGCCTACACCTACTTCCCCCGTTTGACCACGCCTCGTGCGGACGGCACCTCGGGCTACTTCGAGGATATCCTCAACGAGAGCGAGGATACTCGACTGCTCTATCTCCACGCTGCCCACGTCAAAGACCCGGGATGGCGCGATTATCAGGGAGATGAGTTCATGGTGGCCGGTATCTATGACTTCACCCTGCGCATCCCCTCTGTACCAAAGAGTGGAACGTATGAAATTCGTATGGGTACGACCAACAATACCCTCCGTGGTATGTGTCAGGTGTACTTCGGCGAAAGCCCCGAGAGCCTCGTTCCCACGGGACTTCCCCTTGACATGCGTCAACCTGCCGCAGGCAATGATAATATTGGCTGGGTGGCCGATGGTGATGATGCCGATGTGAATGCCGAAAACGACAAGAACATGCGTAACCATGGCTATATGAAGGCTCCTAAGATCTTTACCGTAACCAACGGTAACGGCGGTGGTGACGATGGCAATGTGCGTAAGGTTAGTGGTAACGGCTATGCCTCGATGCGCGTGATCCTCACCACTCAGTATCTGGAAGCTGGAAAGTCCTATTACCTCCGCTTCAAGTCAGCACTGGACAAGAGCGACTCCCAGTTCTTCTCCGACTACTTGGAGTTTGTTCCGCGTAACATCTACAACGGAACGGAACCAGAGGACATTTGGTAAACTTCCCTGAGGCAGCTGCCGCCAGGTGGTTGCCTCAGGACACCTTACTTATCTCGAAACAATAGCTATTATGAAGAGTTATATTAAAAGAGGCGTGAAGCCCGGTCTCTTGGCCAGTTGTGCTCTGTTGCTGCTGGCAGGATGTACGGACGACCACTATGACATCCAGTCTTGGGGGAACGGCGACAAAACCCTCTGGGAGAATATTGAAGCCAATCCTCAGCTGTCAGATTTTGCCGCTCTGTTGAAGCGTACGACCGTGATGAAGGACGAAAACGATCGTACTGCCAGCTTGAAAGCCAGCGAACTCTTGAATCAGAGCCAGAGCTTCACCATGTGGGCTCCTCAGAACGGTACTTTTGACGCTCAACACTGGAATGCCCTCCTCGATCAGGCTGCCGCCAAGCGCACGGAGGGCACGGAGGAGGCTCGGATTGCCGCGCGCCACACAGAGTATCTGGTCTGGCAGCAGCTTGTGGCTAACCACATTGCCCGCTTTAATCACGATGGCCAGACGGGCAAACGTGAAGTGCGCACGCTCAACAATAAGCGCAGCGAATACAACGGATCTGTCTTCAACGGCGTGCAGATTCAAGGTGAACCCATCGCTGCCAGCAACGGTGCGCTTCACCTGCTAAAAGGTCAAGCACCTTTTGCCTACAACATCTATGACTATCTCTCCGCTTTTGAGGATGTCAAGAGTCTAAACGATTATATCAAAGATCCTTCCATCGATCACACTACCTTCTCTGAGACTGCTTCGGAGCCGGGTGCAATGAATGAGGAGGGCAAGATGGTGTACATTGACTCTGTCTATACTCATACCAATGACCTGTTGAGTTTGACCAATGCCACCATCCGCAATGAGGACTCTACTTACATCGCCCTCATTCCCAGCAACACAGCTTGGGAAGAGGCCATTGCCAAGGTGTCGAAGCTTTATCAATATGGTCGTCGCTATTCTTATAAATGGGAAGACACGGGCTTTTCCATGAATAAGACGAATGACAAGCAGATGAAGCTGGATGAGAAACTGACCTCCTCACAGCGTTATACCACACTCGGTGACTCCCTGCAGCAGACCAATGTGCGTCAGGAGATTGTTCGAAATCTCTTCTTTGCCCCTTGGACGTTCAATGACGCACAGCGTGCCACTCCTGAGGCAATGCTGCAGCATGTAACGCATGCTGACTCCCTCATCTCCACCACGCGTACTGTGTTCTACAACATGGCAGCGAAGGAGGAAGCTCCCGATGGTACCCTGAATCCTGCTTTGGCAGGGATCGAACCTTATCGGGCATCCAATGGTTATGTCTACAAACTTGACCATTACAATTTCGATCCCTCTTACAGCATTGTTGCTCGCGGAGAGGTTTCGGCACTCTACGAATACTCCATATGCACATCGAGCAACACGGTGGTGAAGGAAGGTAGCCGCATTACACTTACCGATGATAACTACAACCGTTATCAGGAGAAAACAGGTGAAGACGGCCTGATCACTACGACTGGTGTGCAGGGTGAGGTTGATGACAATGTGTATCGCCGTTTTGAAATTGCTTCGGATCGTGCAAAGATGTACGTTGACTTCCGTCTTCCTCAGGTGTACAGTGCAGGCTATACCATCAAGGTGGTGATGGTGCCCACCAAGATCAACCTTACCCACATCGTGGAGGGTGAAGAGGAAGAGGTGGTAAGCTTCGATGCTGAAATCGTGGATGATGAGGACAACATTTCGCAGAAGGTGTCCATTCGCCAAGCTGATGGACAGTTTGACCCGAACAAGGTCAATACCATTACGCTCTGGGAGAACTATGAATTCTCCAAGTGCTATGTGGGTCTGGGTAGCGACAAGGAAAGTTTCGCACGTCTGCGTCTCACCATCCCCTTTGCACGTCCTCAGAAGTGTAGGGCATTGAATGTGGTGAAAGTAATTCTCGAACCCTATCGTGGCCAATAATCTTTCCCTCTAAAACAGTTTCGGATTATGAAAATCGATAATACAATGATGCATGCCGCTCTTCGTTGTGGCATTAGCCTCTTCGTCCTCTCGAGTCTTGGCGTGGTCAATGCTATGGCTCAGGAAGTGGATGAACAGGAATCCGCTCCCGAAGCTCCGGTCAAGAAGGCGAAGAAGCCCGTTGTCCCTACCTATCAGATGAAGGACGTCAAGGGGCGCGTCTACGATGCCGCGACTGGTGCACCAATGGCAGGTGTGCGCGTTCAGGCACTCAACAACCGGTTCTATACGGCCATGACGGACGAAAAGGGGGAATACACCATTTCTGTGCCGCGCCATGTCACTGCACTCTTCATGGGAACGGAAGGCTATCGTCCCGTTCAGGTGGCCATCCGTGATCAGGCTTCGGTCGATGCCTATATCTACACTGAGCACTTCAAAGCTCTTTATACCGATGGAACGAAGGTTTTGCAAAGTGCTGATCTTCAGCCTGAAAACTCCTCATCCATTACGATGGAGAATGACATCGAAAACTCCCTTAACTCCGTGGTTCGTACCCTCAACCGTGGTGGCCAAGTGGCACAAGGGGGAGCGATGTTCATCAATGGTCTCAACTCCCTCAATGCTAATGCCCAACCTCTCGTCGTTATCGATGGAGTGATCTGGGACATGCAGTACAACCGTTCGAGTATCCACGATGGCTTCCTCAGCAATGTGTTCAATATTGTGGACACCGAGGACATCGAGAACATCGAAGTTCTCCGTAATGGGACGGCACTCTATGGTGCAGAGGGCGCAAATGGTGTGATCCGTATCACCACCAAGCGCGGCAAGTCAATGGCCACGCGCATTAAGATCCGTGCGTATGGCGGGATAGAGTTGACGCCTTCCACCACATCGATGCTCAACGCAGCGCAGTATCGCAACTATCTCACCGAATACCTCGGCACGACAAAGGATGCCAAACTTTTGGCCTCGTCGATGAACATCTCTTTCCTCAACGAGGACAAGAACTATCTCTTCTACAACCAGTACCATAACGAGACCGATTGGCAGAAGGACCTGTATGAAACTGCCTTCACGCATAACTACCGTGTCGGCGTTCAGGGTGGTGATGATGTGGCGATGTACAACCTCTCCCTTGGTTTCACCCAGGGTGAGGCGACGGCCAAGAAGAATGACTTCAACCGCCTCAACATCCGTTTCAACACCGATGTGCGCCTCTTTGAAGGCTTCACCACAGAGCTGGATATGGCTTATGTGCGCAATGCCTACAATCTCCGCGACAACGGATGGGCAGAAAGCTATGCCAACAAGAACATCTCTTCGCCCAATGTCCTCGGACTTATCCAGTCGCCCTTTGTAGATCCCTATGCCTACTTTGTGCGCTATGAGGGCAATAATAAGCTCAGTCTTGCACACACCGACAAGGTGCTGGCGGGCATGAACTATACAGCAGCGAACAATCCCTTCCTCTTTGCGCAGCGTTTCGGCTATGAAGGGTTGGCCAATCCCTACTGGATCTTGACCAACGGAGAGGGCGACAACAAGAACTATCAGGAGCAGACCCAGTTTTTGATCAACATTGCTCCCAAGTATCAGGTAAATCCCTACCTCACGCTCACGAACCGTTTCTCTTACTTGCTCAACCGCAGCAACGAGAAGTATTTCATGCCTAAGAGCGGTACGCCGCAGAAAGAGGTCGAGGGGCTCGGCTTGGTGCAGAGTGTCATCAGTTCGCAGTTTGGCAAGGAGACCACCCTGTTCAACGACTTCCGGATTGACTATGCCCGTAACTTCGGAAAACACCAGTGGGACATCTTCGGCGGTTTCCGCTTTGCCTCCTACACCTATTCCGATAGCCATATTGCCGGTTATAACAATGACAACGACAAGATGCCCAATATCAAGTATGCACTGCAATACTTGAACTATGGTGGTATCAATGACCGTTGGATTAACCTCAGCTACTATGCCAATGCGGACTACAACTATATGAACCGCTACTTCCTCAAAGTCTCTACCACGGCCGAGTCTTCCTCGCGCTTCGGTAAAGAGGCGGAGGACGGCATCAAGCTGGCTGGTGTGAAATGGGGACTCTTTCCCTCTGTGCAGGCTGCTTGGGTGCTGAGCAATGAGAATTGGTTCAAAGCCCCTGGTATTGACTATGCCAAGATCACGGCGGGTTACGAACTGAGCGGTAACGACGACGTGGACTACTATGCCGTGCGTACGTATTTCCAGAACCGCAAGTTCCTCTCTCGTGCCACATCATTGGAGCTGGCCAATATCCAGAATCCGAAGATCCAATGGGAGACGACCCATCGTTTCAACATCGGGATGCAGCTCAACATGCTTCACAACCGTTTGGCACTTGGTGTAGATTACTTCCGTGCGCGCACTACCGATCTGCTCACGCGCAAGACCGTGAGTGATATCACGGGTCTGAGCCAGATGTGGGCGAACGAAGGAGAGCTGCTCAATCATGGCATCAACTTCAATGTTAATGCGATCTTGGTGAACACGAAGAACGTCAAGTGGCAACTTGGCGGCACCGTTGGCCACTACAAGAACGAGATCACCGCACTGCCCAATACTTCCAATAACGTCATCAAGACCTATGCCCTTGATGCCAACGGGCAAAAGGTTGAGAGTTCGTTGCAGACCATGGCGGGATACGTTAATTCCATTTATGGCACCAACAACATTCTCACCGCAGTGGGACAATCAGTGGGCGTGTTCTACGGTTATCAGACTCAGGGCGTCTTTGCCACTCAGGCTGAAGCTCAGGCTGCCGGCTTGAAGTATCCTACAGGTCTCGCTTCGCAACCCTCTCGTGACTTCATGGCAGGTGATGTGCACTTCGTCGATCAGAATGGCGATGGTTGGATCAGCGAGGCCGACATGACGGTGATTGGCAACCCCAATCCCGATTTCTTCGGCAACTTCTACACATCCTTCACGTGGAAGCGTCTCACGCTTGATGCTACGTTCAAGTACTCGGTGGGCAATGATGTGTTCAACTATCAGCGTATGCAGCTTGAAAGTGCCAACAATATCTGGAACCAGACCACTGCTGTGGCTAACCGTTGGCGCTACGATGGGCAACAGACTGATGTGCCCCGCACAATGTCGGTCGACTCTGATCACTGGGTGAACAACGAACGCTTCTCTGACCGCTGGATTGAAGATGGGTCTTATCTCAAACTCAAAAAGGTGCGTCTCACTTATCAGGTTCCCGTCAGCCTTTCTTGGTTGCAAGGACTCTCTGTTTGGGGTGAAGCGAACAATGTGTTCACCGTTTCGAAGTATTTGGGCAATGATCCCGAGGTCAGTGCAGGCAATGGTGTCCTCTACCAGGGCATTGATGCAGGGTTCCTCCCTTTGAGCCGCAGTTTCAACCTCGGCGTTACCCTCAACCTCTAAACCTCCCACCGATAATATGGTTATGCGATTATAAGTTTCTGTCTTAGGGCGGATACTTATAATCCTAACCTATCGTCCAGAAGCTTATAATCGAACTTTGGGGTTCTCGCTGTCCGGCGGCAGCAACGGCAGTGCCGGTGTACTGACCCCTAGCGTGAGTAATCATATTATCTCAATCATTGCAATCATGAAGAAATCTCTTTTATCCCTTTCCCTCGCCCTGCTCGGGGTGGGCACGCTCGCCACCTCTTGCGAGGATATGCTCACTCCTGACATGGACCGCTATGCGGTGGATTTCTCCGGGAAGGACACGGTAAACTTCTATTTGGGCATCTTGTCCAATATGCAGGGGATGGTAGAGCAGAATGTCCTCTTGGGTGAGCTGCGTGGCGACCTGGTGAAGCCCACGGAGTACGTATCCGACTCCATCAATGGCATCATCAACTTCTCCAACCTCACTGACGGGGACAATGCGCTCCTTAACCGTGCGGCATACTATAAGGTGATCAACCAGTGCAACTTCTATCTGGCCAAGGTCGACTCCACGGTCATGAAGAACAACAACTACTACATGCGTCGAGAGCTGGCTCAGGTACAGCTGGTGCGTGCGTGGACTTATATGCAGCTGGTGCAGAATTATGGCCGCGTTCCCTTCATTGTCAAACCGGTGGACAACGCGGGAACAGGCTGGGAAACGAACCCAGACGATTGGGCCACCCCGGATAACCTCCTTGACCTCCTCGAAAGCAAAGGAAATCTCCGCCAGGCTTATGCGTACAGCGAAGCTTACGGTTATCCCAAGTATGGCAAGTTCAACAACGGACGTATGGAGTTCGATCACTCGATGCTGACGTTCAATGCCGATATTATTTATGGAGATCTCCACCTCCTCCGTGGACAGGCGGGTAAGAATGACTATGCCGAGGCGGCAAAACACTACCATAAGTATCTTGATGAGGACAACAACGACTATGTAAGTGATTATGCTACGGCTAGCCTCACGATAACGCGTGGTGTGGAGAAGTATTCTGGTTTTGCCTTCACTTGGGGTAGAACTGTTGTAGGTGCGAACTCTTATACCAGCCCCAGTGAGATCCGTACGGTAGTTCCCTCGGCTTCGAACAACTTCTTCGGAACGATGCTCACCCGCATTCCACAGATCTACGGTTTTGACGCCACGTCCAAGAACGCAACTTCTTCCAGCACGTCTACCGTAGACGGCAAGGAGAAGGAAACCGTTACTACTACTGGTGAAATCAAGCTCCTGCCCAATTATCGCCACCGCCAAGTGGAGCCTTCTGTGGCTATGGATCGTCTAAGTGCGGCTCAGACTTTCGTTTTCAACGAGGGAGACTTTAGTTCCTCTCGCCAGAAGGATGTGAAGTATCTTGCGATCGGTGACCGCCGTCTGGCTGCTGCTGCACCCATCGTGCAAACTACTGAAGGTCGCTATCGCTTCATTCAGAAGTTCGGTTCATCGAACTCGTACTCCGACATGACCTTCGTCGATCCCAACAGCTTTACTTTCCGTTATGGCATTCCCCTTTACCGTACGCGTACGCTCTATCTCCGTTATGCGGAAGCTCTCAACCGTGCAGGTTTCCCTCGCTATGCGTTTGCTATTCTTCGCGATGGTCTCTCCCCTGAGACCCTGCCCACAGAAGGCCTGACAGAGAAGAGTGACACCATCTGGGCGGATCCTGAGACGAAGACTGATATTGCCACTATCGTCAAGACAAGTCAGTTGGAAGCTTTTCCCATGCCCGATGGTGCCAAAGATATTGACCTCGGTTCGCTCATTCGCTCTGAGGGTGTGAGCTGGCTGAACTTTGATCGTTTCGCTTCGAAGGAAAACGAAGGTACGCGTGTGGCTGGTGCCGCTGCCGGCTTTAGCAAATATCAAGGCTTTACCGATCTGGACAGTGTCTGGGTCTATGAGAAAGTCGTAGCGCAACGCATTGTCGATGAAGCTGCACGTCAGGGGCACAACGTTTCGCTCGAGCAGGCTTCGAAGGCCATCGCGCGTACCGAAACGGGTGATCCGGTGGATTACGATCCATCAGGATCTGAGCCCACAACGGGGAAGACCGAAGCCGGTGATGAATATACCATCGCTTACAAACTTCGGCCGGCGAAAGTCTTCCGTCCTTCTGCCGTGGAGATCGCTGCGATGGAGACCATCATTGCTGATGAGTTGGCACTCGAAACCGCCTTCGAAGGTCAACGCTACTATGATTTGATGCGTCTTGCCCGCCACCGCAACGATGCCGGTGAGGATGGAACGAGCTGGATGGCTTGGCTCATCTCGCGCCGTGACCTCGACCTGGCACCTTATCAGGAGCCCACCAAGACCGGTGCCCTCTTCGGTAAGCTCAGCAATATGGACAATTGGTATCTCCCCGCTCCTCAGAACGACTAATTCTTTCTCGCAGACGAGACACAACCATTCAGGCTCGACCACTTCCTAAGGGAGAAAGGTCGAGCCTGTATTCGTATAAAGGAAGAGCATTTGATGCCTGTAGTCGCAAAAACTGGCTTCTTCCTGGTCGCGTCCGTAAAAGCCTCTGTTTTGCCATAGTTTAACCTCTAAAGAGGCCGTGTCAAACTATTCAGTTTGACACGGCCTCTTTATTTTTCAGCAGATGTAGAAGATCGGCTTCTCTTTACTTTTATGCTTCCTGCTGTTTGGAGGGTTGTTCTTGCTCTTCCTCTTCCTCCTCATCATCATACTCTTCATCGTCATCATCACCAGGGCTGGAAGCATCGATAATGGAGCGACAGGTATCCCAAACCCCGAGAGAAAAGGCTACAAGCATAGCCCAAGTTTTGAAGATAAGCCACCGCACGCCACGGAAGAAAAGGATCGAAAGTTGAATGATGAGGCGTAGCCAGTCGCGGGGTGAGGCAGGGTTGAGATGGTAGGTGGTGCAGAGCGTGCGCCAGCCCCAAACCCAGAGTAGGGGGACTGTAAGGCCTACTAAGGTGTAGAGAACCCAGAAGGCATCGTCTTTATAGGCTACCACTACTGGATGGCCACCCACCATTTCCCATGGAAGAGCATAGACACCTACTTTGAGGGCACTGACGAGTTTGAAGGCGAGGAGGTGAAAGCCGAACACGTAAATAGTGTTTTCGCCTACGAAAAGAAGGATGCTGCGTACCTTTTCCCAAGGCAAGAGGAGCAGGAAATGTGCTACGCCCCGGAGGAAGAGAAATGCGGAACTGCCGCCCAAGACCAATGCGGCCACCGCTCCCGGTGAACTGGGAGCAGGTGTCATCGAGACGGGGTAGAACACGGTGAGTAAGGCTAGTGGAAGGCCGGCTGCTAAGTTGAGCATGGGGTGTGCCAGAGCAGCAAGGCCGCAACGATCCTCTGCATAGTGCAACATAAAACCGATTCCCATGAAGCATAGTGCCATCAGTTCGCGGTAACCGCCCTGAGCCAGTCCTGTGATGCTTGTGCCCGAGAGACTTTGCCAGAGGGCTAAGAGGAGTGCCAGCAAGGATACACTCCCAACTTGTAGCAGCGGGTGGTTGAGCCACTTGACGCGCCGTGCCACCCAGAAGGCCGCGAGAAAGGCGAGAGAGGCCACAAAAAGAGTTCGGAAAAACCAGAATGCTCCTGCCAGGAAGGTGTCGTAGCCCGACATGTTGAATACGATGCTCCATAGCTGCTGCATACCTTGAGACCACGAGTAGGGATGCGTTACGCCGCCAGCGGCATTGCCATACTGCTCTGAGAGCAACCCGAGAGGGAAAAGGAGGTTGTGGAGGAGCAGAAAGAAGAGGCTCCACTTCACAAAAGGAAGATAAAGACTGCGTACACGACGCACCACAAAGGTGGTCTTGTCATCGAGGTAGGCAGGATTAAAGAAGTAGCCGGCTAGGACAAAGAAGGCGGGAACGCCCGTGAGATAAGCAAATCGCCCCAAGAATGAAGGTGCACAGGAATGCGCCAACACCACGAGGAGGATGGCTAGGGCTTTCAGAAGAGTGTACTGCGGATTGCGCATAGGGAGGGAGAAAGGAAATCAAAAGAGGAATGGAACAATGGAAGGCGCGCTCGTTTTCAACAGACGCTTTCTGGGCACGACATTGCTCAAAGCTTGTACCTCGCTCTGGCTCTGTTCATCGGTGCTGGGCGAAAACGTTCAAATCATTGTGCTGAACGAATCGACGATGCCCAAGAGATGTTCTTCCTCATCAGCTACGAGGACAGAGTGAATCTTATATTGCTGAAAGATTTCATCGATTTCCGTCAGTTTCGTGTCGGGTCGTACCATTTTGGGTTGGTGCGTCATCACCTCGGCCACTTGACGATGGAAAAAACTGTCGCCGAAGTGTTCCATCCCCCGGCGTACATCACCATCGGTCAGAATACCTACGATGCGCTCTTGCTCCATAGCAACACAGAGACCAAGTCGTCCAGAAGTCATGTGGAGCAGTGCAGCAGTCATCTCCATCGTGGGCAGGACGAGGGGGAGATGGTCGGTGTGCATCACATCGCGAGCGCGGGTGAGCAGTCGGCGTCCCAATGCTCCGCCCGGATGGAAGCGCGCAAAATCTTTTGCTTTGAAGTTGCGCGCCACGATGAGGGCGCAGGCCAGTGCATCACCCATGGCCAATGTGGCCGTGGTACTGCTGGTGGGAGCTAGCCCCATCGGACAAGCTTCATGATCCACGGCAATGTTAAGGTGTACTGTGCTGTATTGTGCTAATAAGGAATCGGGATTTCCACTCATACCGATGACAGGAATTTGATTGGCCATCAGGTAGGGGAAGAAGCGGAGTAGCTCGTCTGTCTGGCCCGAGTTGGAGATGGCCAACAGAGCATCGCCGGGAGTGATGCTGCCTAAGTCGCCGTGAAAGGCGTCAAGGGGGTTGATAAAGAAACTAGGTGTGCCCGTCGATGAGAGTGTTGCAGCAATCTTGGCACCGATATGCCCACTTTTGCCCACTCCCGTTACGATAAGTTTTCCGCGGCACTGCAACAATAGTTCTACGGCGCGTTCAAATGCATCATCGATGCGAGGGATCAGGGCGAGCAAGGCGTCAGCCTCATCGCGAAGGCAGCGGATGGCCGTTTCTGTATAGAGCGACATCTTGTGGAGGAATAAACGGGGTTATAGGAGTGAGGTGATGACCGATTCGAGTTGGTCGAGGAAGAGCATGTTTGGCCCATCGGAGAGTGCTTGATCGGGACTGGGGTGGGTTTCAAAGAAATAGCCCTGTGCGCCGAATGCCTTTGCCGCACGCGCCATTGCAGGGACGAACTGTCGATCGCCTCCGGTGGTTCCGTTGCCGGCTCCTGGACGCTGTACGGAGTGCGTACAGTCCATGACCACACGGTCAGCCCACTGCGCCATGAGAGGAAGGTTGCGAAAATCGACCACCAAGTTGTTGTAGCCGAAGGTGGTACCGCGTTCCGTGAGCCACACTTCCTGTGCACCGGCCTCACGGCATTTCTCCACGGGGAAGCGCATATCCTCGCCTGAAAGAAACTGCGCCTTCTTGATGTTAACAACCCGTCCCGTTTGTGCCGACGCTACCAAAAGATCGGTCTGGCGGCAGAGAAAGGCCGGGATTTGGAGGATGTCCACCACTTCGCCCACTGCTGCTGCTTGACAGCTCTCATGCACATCGGTGGTCAGCGGAAGGTCATAGCGTGCTTTAATATCGGCCAACATTTGCAGCCCACGCTCCAGACCTGGGCCGCGGAAAGAATGAAGGGAGGTACGGTTGGCTTTGTCGAACGAGGCTTTGAACACGATTTGGAGGTTGTGTCGATCGCGCAGCTCAACCAGTCGTTGCGCCACGGTGTCCAGCAGTTCGGCACTCTCAATGACACAAGGACCGGCGATGAAGATGGGTTTCATGGGGAGGGAAGTTAAAAGTCGTGATATGGGGCGAGGAAAAAGGGCTTGGGCAGAAGGTCTTTCAGTGTCTGCTCATTGCGCTTCCGTGCAAAGTTACGAAATTTGTTCCGTACGACCGAAGTTCCCTTACTTATTGCTGGTTGGTAAATCAGAAATCTCGTGGAAAACCTTGTCCGAATGCCTCTAAACAATCATCCTGCTTCCGTGCAATCTCTCCAAGTGGGGGGATGATTAAACGGTTCTCTGGTGTAGCGGGCGGCATCGGCACTTTGACATGGTTTTATTCTCCTCTGTCACCATGCTGCCATCGTTCTCTGAACGTATGGCCTACCACGCTTCTTCTTTGTTCCGTCAGATTGACGGCATTGTGTCGACTCATTCGATAAATGCGGGATAGAGGGACATTTGTAGTCCACAGCTAAGCTAGGCACGCATGTAAATGTCTGAACAACAAAAGGATGAAGACTCGTAGTATGGCCATTTCATTCTGATGGATAGGAACTTCATGCAAGAACGATCCGCTAAATTCACATCGTGCTCGTTGTTTTTGGGCGAAATATTTCTTTCCATCAGAAAGTTTCTGTATCTTTGCACGTGAAGAATGGCCAAATCTGCCTGCGGATGCGTCAATTCTTCGTCACGATCTCGAAGACTCTCACAACAACATGAAACATCTTATTATCGGAGGCGTAGCTGGCGGAGCCACCGCTGCAGCACGCCTGCGTCGGGCAGACGAATTTGCCGAAATCATCCTCTTTGAAAAGAGCCCCTACATCTCCTATGCCAACTGCGGATTACCCTATTACATTGGGGGAACCATCGCGCAGCGTGACAAACTCTTTGTACAGACACCAGCCGCCTTTGCCCAGCGTTTTGCCATCGATGTGCGTACTGAGCAAGAAGTGATGGACATCCAGACGGAAGAAAAGACGGTAGTGGTGCGCCGGAAAGACGGTAGCACCTATACCGAAACCTACGACAAACTTCTCCTCTCTCCCGGAGCAACTCCTGTGCGTCCATCACTTCCCGGTATTGACTTACCAGGCATTTTCACGCTGCGCAATGTGGAGGATACGGATCGCATCAAGACCTTCATTCAAGAGCGTCGCCCTCGAACGGCAGCAGTTGTGGGCGGTGGATTCATCGGCCTCGAAATGGCGGAAAATCTCCACGAAGCTGGTCTGAATGTGCACATCATTGAGATGGGTAATCAGGTGTTGGCACCAATGGACTTCTCAATGGCTGCTCCTGTGCATCGCCATCTCACGGAGATGGGAGTGCGTCTGCATCTATCGACTGCTGTAGAGCGGTTTGAGGCTGCTGTTGGGGGCACAAATGTTGTGCTCTCCAATGGTCAGCAACTTAGTGTAGACTTAGTGCTCCTCTCAATCGGTGTTCGACCCTCCACAGAACTGGCACAGAAGGCGGGCATCGCCCTTGGTGAGCGCGGTATCCGAGTGAACGATTTTCTCGAAACTTCTGTTCCCGATGTCTATGCCGTGGGCGATGCGGTGGAGTTTCCCCATCCGTTGACGGGCAAGCCATGGCTCAACCTCCTCGCCGGACCGGCCAACCGTCAGGGACGCATTGTGGCAGACAACATGGTGTTTGGCAACACTACGCGCTATGAAGGCTCGATAGGAACGGCTATCGCCAAGGTGTTCCACCTTACTGTGGCAGCTACTGGCCTGCCGGCCAAACGCTTGAAGCAAGAGGGCATCAGTTATCTCAGTAGTACGACCCAATCTTCCTCACATGCGGGCTACTACCCCGGTGCACATCCCATCACGCTGAAACTGGTGTTTGCTCCCCAAGACGGTCGTATCCTCGGCGCACAGGCGGTAGGCATGGATGGTGTAGATAAGCGTATTGACCAGATTGCCCAACTGATTAAGCAGGGAGGTACACTCCACGATCTCGTGCGCACGGAGCACTGTTATGCTCCTCCCTTTGCCTCGGCTAAGGATCCCATTGCTATCGCTGGTTATGTGGCACGCAATATATTGGAAGGCAAGATGCCGGTGGTCTATTGGCGTGAGGTACAGGCACTCGCGGCTCGCCCCGCCATCGATCCGCACGCACCCTTTCTCCTCGATGTCCGCACGAAAGACGAGTTTGAACTGGGCACCATCCCCCATGCGGTGAACATCCCACTCGATGATCTCCGCTCGCGCATCAATGAACTTCCTCAGGGACGCCCCATTGTGGTGTTCTGTGCCGTCGGTCTGCGTGGTTATCTGGCGCAGCAGATTCTTCTGGCGCACGGATATGGAGAGGTACTCAACCTCTCAGGAGGATTCAAGCTTTACGAAGCGGCCACTTATCGTGTTCCCGCCATGAGGGAAGAACCTGCTGCGCCGATCTCTGCTCTTGCTTCCCAAGCAGCGGAAGGAGCTACATCGGAACAGGCTTCTGCCACCAAGGTGCAGGAAGTCCGTATTGATGCCTGTGGACTGCAATGCCCAGGTCCTATCTTGGCACTGAAACAGGCTGTGGATCAGGCGGAAGTTGGCACGCGTCTCATCGTCAAAGCCACCGATCCAGGATTTGCACGTGATGCCGAGGCCTGGTGCAGCAGTACGGGCAATGCCTTTATCGATCACCGTGTTAATTTTGATGGCACGTATCGTGTGGAGGTCGAGAAGAGCTCCACGGCTTGTGCTCTTGCAGCGGCTTCGGCAGCTCCTCCGAAGGGTAAGACGCTTATCCTCTTCTCCGATGATCTGGACAAAGCTCTTGCCACCTTCGTCCTTGCCAACGGGGCTGCGGCCACAGGACAGCCCGTCAGTATCTTCTTTACTTTCTGGGGACTGAATGTGATTAAGAAAGAACAGAAACCTATAGTCGAAAAGGATCTGTGGGGACGTCTCTTCTCGTGGATGCTGCCTTCCAGCTCGCGCAGTCTGCGGATGTCGAAGATGAGCATGTTTGGTTTAGGAGATCGTCTGATGCGGCACATTATGCGTGAAAAGGGTATCAGCCAGCTCGAAGAGTTGCGCCAACAGGCTCTTGACGCAGGAGTTGAGTTCATTGCCTGCCAGATGTCGATGGACATGATGGGGGTTCATCCTTCAGAACTCCTTGATGGTGTCACCATCGGTGGTGTTGCTACCTATATGAACCGCGCTGAACAGGCAGGTATCAATCTGTTTATCTGATGTTTTGGTGCAGATTTAAGTAGCTGATCAGAGTGGTGATCAGCTGCCCTCATTCAGCAAGACGACCGCCTCAAAGCCCAAATGGCTTTAAGGCGGTCGTCTTGCCGAATGAAGATAATTAATAAGTACGCAGTGGAGGACGATCGGATGTGATATAAGTACGCATGGTGAAGGGGATAATAGGTCTATCCCCACATCAGGTCGCTCATTACATCGTCAGAGATGAAGATCCCTTTGGGAGTGAAGCGGAGGTAGCGTGCATCCTCCTCATCGATAAGGGCAAGGCGGCCATTGTACAGGTGGTGACGTGCTGCGGTGAGGAGGAAGTCGTGGCGCATGACACCGCAGTCGGCAGCCAACCGGGTGAGGTTGATGCCTTCACTGGTGCGTAGGCGAGTCATCACCACTTCGTTATAGTGTTCTTCCTCGTTGAGATGCTCGAGTTCGTGGGGTACGTCGTGTCCGTTGTGGGTGGGTGTTGCGTTGTAGTCCGGGAGGAGGGGCAGGTTGTGACGGCGAGTGCGCCGCCCATCGAAGGAGTGCGCACCGGGACCGAAACCGAGGTAGGGTGCGCCCGTCCAGTAGGCACTGTTGTGGCGTGCCCGGCGACCCGGTCGAGCAAAGTTGGAGATTTCGTAATGTTCCATCCCCGCCGCTGTGGTCAGGCGGATGAGGGATTGAAACATAGTGAGTGATAACTCTTCATCGCACTCCGTCACCTCACCCCGCAGGAGTTGGCGATGAAGCATAGTGCCTGGTTCGAAACTCAGAGCATAGGCCGACAGATGATCTACATCGAGATCGAGAGCACGATGTACATCGGCCTCCCAGTCGGTCAGTGTCTGTCTGGGAAGGCCATAGATGAGATCGAGGCTGAGATTGCTGATCCCCGCGGTGCGGAGCATCTTTATTGCGGCTATGGCCTGTCGGGCGTTGTGGCGTCGATGGATCGTACGCAGGATTCGGTCATCGAAACTCTGTACTCCTATGCTTACGCGGTTGATACCGAAACGTGCCCATCTCGCAGCCCGTTCGGGCGTGAGATCATCGGGGTTGGCCTCGAGGGTCAGCTCGGCATCTTCCGCTATGTGGTAGTTGCGGGCGATGGCTTCGATGAGAAAACAGATCTCCTCATCATCAAGTTGTGAGGGGGTTCCTCCGCCAAAATAGATGCTCCCCACGGTGTCCGTAGTGCGGCGCAGATGGAGTTCTCCGAGGAGGGTTTGGACGAAGGCGTGTCGCGTGGTGTCTCCTTGCGTGGTGCTGAAAAAACTACAATAGGTGCAGCGTGTGGCGCAGAAGGGGATGTGTAGGTAGAGGCCTGTCATGGTCAGAGGGGAGGTTATTCCTCCACGAGACTGCCCGGTAGGCGACGGCAGTTGTATTGCGAGGCCATGATTTCGCCATAGGCTCCTGCCGAACGGAAAGCCACGAGGTCGCCGCGGCGGGTGGTGGGCATGCGGTGGTCGGTGAGGAAAACATCGCTGCTCTCACAGATGGGGCCGACCACATCGTAGGTCTCTGCTGTGTCGCGGCCTTCAGCTTGGGCAGTGAGGTTGTCGATCTGATGATAGCTGCCATACATCGCAGGGCGTACGAGATCCGTCATACCTGCATCGACGATGGCAAACTGCTTGGCGTGTCCCTGTTTGACGTAGAGCACGCGGGCAATGAGGCTGCCACACTGCGCCACCACGGAGCGACCGAGTTCGAAGTGCACTTCCTGACCCTCGCGGAGAGCGAGGCCGGTCTTGAAGGCGGCGAAGTAGCTTTCGAAATCTGGGATGGGATGGGCATCGGGTGCTTGATAGTCGATGCCCAGACCACCGCCCACGTTGATGCTACGCGTGGTGATGCCGGCGGCATCGAGCTCTATTTGCAGTTCGTTGATGCGTTCGGAAAGACAGAAGAAGGGGGCGGTTTCGGTGATCTGACTGCCGATGTGGAAATGGAGGCCAATGTACTCCACGTGGGGGAGTGTTTCGGCACGGTGGATGGCAGCGACCATGTCGCTCATGGCCAGACCGAATTTGTTTTCGTTTAGTCCCGTAGTGATTTTGGCGTGGGTATGGGCGTCGACATTGGGATTGATGCGGAAGGCCACGCGTGCAGTGCGTCCCATGCGTCCCGCGAGTTCGTTGATCACCTCGAGCTCGGGTAGACTCTCCACGTTGAAGCAGGCAATGTCGAGTTGGAGGGCAAGCTCGATTTCCCAATCTGCCTTGCCCACGCCTGCAAAGACGATCCGGTCGGCAGAGAACCCATATTCATGAGCGATGCGCACTTCACCTCCACTTACGCAGTCGGCACCGAATCCTGCTTCGGCAATGGTGCGGAGGATGTCAGGATGTGCGCAGGCTTTCACGGCATAGTGGACGTGGAAGTCGGGACGGTCGGCAGTGGCGGCATGGATGGCATCGAGGGTGCGGCGGAGAAGGGGAAGGTTGTAGTAGTAGAAGGGAGTGTCGCGCTGGGCAAGGATTTCGGGATGCATAGTAAGGATAGTGGATTAGCCTTTAGAGGTAAGTCTTTGGATCTTAGAAGTGAGTGGATGGAATTCCCCGATAAATTCACTGGATTTGTCCGATGAAATTTGGAGGCGAAAATATGCCAATGCACAGCCCGTTGGTGTGCATTGGCATAGTAGGTAGGAGGATTATGCCCCGGGGGTGAACAGCTTGGTTTGCAGAGCTTGAAGGGCTGCCTTCTTGTGCGCCATGCTGACGAGGAAGGAAATATTGTGATCCGAACCGCCGTAGCTGATCATCCGGACGGGGAGTTCGCGGAGAGCTTCGGTCGCTAGGCTTTCAAAACCTCGGTTGTTGCTGCGGAGGTCACCCACTACACAGATGATGCACATGTCTTCGTCCACCAACACCGTGCCCAGCTCTTTGAGTTCGTCCACGATGGCTGCGAGGTGACTCGTGTTGTCGATACTCAACGATACGCCCACTTCGCTGGTGGTGATCATATCGATAGGAGTTTTGTATTTGTCGAATACGTTGAACACCTTACACATAAATCCGCTGGCAAGGAGCATGCGCGAGCTAACAATCTTGATGCAGGTGATGTTGTCCTTTGCTGCTACGGCTTTGATACTGCCTTCTTGGAGATCGTTGTTGATGATGGTGCCAGGGGCTTGTGGCTCCATCGTGTTCTTCAGACGCACGGGGACGCCGGCATAGCGTGCTGGCTGCACGCAGGTGGGATGAAGGATTTTTGCTCCGAAGTAGGCCAGTTCGGCGGCCTCCTCAAAGTTGAGCTGGCGCACAGGGGTTGTGCCTTCTACAAACCGGGGATCGTTGTTGTGCATACCATCGATATCCGTCCAGATCTGGATCTCATCGGCGCGCACTGCCGCTCCGATGAGCGAGGCCGTGTAGTCTGATCCGCCACGTTGGAGATTGTCCACTGCGCCTTCGGCATTGCGACAGATGAAGCCTTGGGTGATGTAGATGTCGTAGCCTGGGTGTTCCTGAAGCAGCGCGTTGAGCCGCTCGCGGATATAAGCAACATCGGGTTCGCCGTTGCGATCGAGGCGCATGTAGTCCAGAGCGGGGAGCAGGATTGCCTTGACTCCTTGCTCCTTGAGATAATTGGTCACCATGTTGGTACTCATGATCTCTCCTTTGGAGAGGATCACCTTTTCGTCTGCTTCGGAAAACTCACGGCCGCGGAAGTCGTGGAGCTGCAGGAAGATCTCATCGAGGAGCTGCCGCGTCTTGTGTTGTACGTCAGGATGTGCGTGGAGCTGCGGAATATGTTCAAGGTATTTGTTGCGCAGGGCATCGACCATATTGCTCGCGCCTTCGGGATTACCCTTGCGGAGGTAGTCGGCGATTTCCACCAGACTGTTGGTCGTGCCGCTCATGGCAGAGAGAACCACAATCTTTTGTTCGCCATCTTCGGTGATGAGACGGCATACTTCTTTCATGCGCTCAGGAGAGCCGACGGAGGTTCCGCCAAACTTGTAGACTTTCATGCGGGGAGTAGGTTTGAGAAACGATGGTTATGCGCGGTATTCTGCGGTAACGTCGGTGATGTGGTGGTCGGCACAGCGATAGACAATGCCGGGAAATTCATTCAGATAGTGATGGTTGTGCGTGATCATCACCACGGCGGTGCCTTGGTCGGTAAGGGAGTGGAGCAGACTGACGATGTAATGTCCCGTCTCCTGATCCAGATTGCCTGTCGGTTCGTCGGCCAGAATGATTTTGGGGCGGTTGAGCAGAGCGCGGGCGATGGCTACGCGTTGTTGCTCGCCGCCGGAGAGTTCGTGAGGGTAGCGGTCTTCGCGATCCGGAAGCTCCACCTGTTGGAGTACTTCGGCGATGCGGGCACAGCGTTCTGCCTTTTTGTCCCAACCGGTGGCGCGGAGCACGAAGTCAAGGTTCTCAAAGACGGTGCGTTGGCGCAGGAGGGCGAAGTGCTGAAATACGATACCCATCTTCCGCCGCAGCTCGGGGATGTGGCGCGTACGGAGCTTGCGGAGGTCAAATTCCATCACCTCTGCCTTGCCTTCGCGGATGGGTATTTCGCCGTAGAGGGATTTGAAGAGCGTGCTCTTCCCAGTCCCCACGCGACCAATGAGGTAGACAAACTCGTTGTCGTCCACTTGGAAGTTGATATTGTCCAAGATGGGATGTTCGTCGATGGAGAGGTTTACGTTTTGAAGCTGGATGAGCATGACGGATTGGGGCTAATGGGAGCAGCTTGGTGCGTTTTGATCGTCTTTCGGCCGATGTTGTGCACAAGATGTCTGTTTTTTGCAGGCTTTTTGTGCATCTGTGCACGTGATGTTGGTGCAAAAGTAGTGTTTTTTTTTGAGATAGCTATTGTCGAGGGCGGAATAGCTGTGTTTTTCGTGGATGAGGTGGGGCAAGAGGGTGAGGGAAACGTACGTTTTTTCTGCGTGTTCTCAGGAAAGTGTTTCTCTGTAAGAACAGGTATCTCGAGGTTTACCGTTATTTGGGCAGAGCCTTCAAAGATAATTGGCCGTAACATAAGCTCTGGTTTATGCTACGGCCAATTTTATATGAGGGAGATGGATTGCGTGTTTGCGTGGAGTGGGAAGTCTCTTCCTATGTGTTGTCAATATCCGATCCTCTTCTCACAACGCTGTTCCGCGGTAGAAGTCGAGAATCTTCGTGCGGAAGAGGTATTCGTAGCGTGCTGTGATGCGGTCGGTGACGGCGTTGAAGTGTTTGAGTTTGATCTGGTCGAACTCAGTGGCGTTGGCACGGCCGTTTTCGTATTTCAAGGTTATGGCGGTAAGTGCAGCTTCGGCAGCACGCTCTGCCTCGGTGGCGGCGTGGTAACGCTGCTGGGCAGAGAGGGCATTGTAATATGCATTTTGCACCTCCTTGTAGAGTGTTTTGCGCGCATCATCGAGAGCGAGCTGGCGATCGAGGATGTTGAGGCGTGCGGAGCGGACGTTATTGCGCGTGGAGAAGCGATCAAATATAGGGATGCTCAGGTTCAGGCCAATGCTCTGAGAGAAATTGTCTTTCACCTGTCGTCCGAAGGAGGTGTTGGTCATCCCCGAAGTGTGGTAATAGCTTGTCCCCATACCTGCGGTGAGGGAGAGGTTAGGGCGTAATCCGGCACGTGCCAGTTCTATCTCCTTTTCTGCGGCTTGGATGCGGAGGTTGGCGGCACGGAGCTTCGGGCGGTCGGTGAGCGCAAGGAGGTAGATGTCTTCGGGATTTCCGCTGATGCTCTTCAACTCCTCCTCCGTGGGGCGTACGAGGCTAAGACTGTCGGGCGAGGGGAGTTCGAGGAGCTGTGAGAGGGCGAGAAGGCTGATGCGGTAATTGCTCTCTGTCTGTACGAGTGAGAGACGGTCTTGTGCAATGCGTGAAGTAGCTTCGGGGAGATCTGCTCCCGGGAGTTTTCCTGCCTCGATCTGCTGGCGTACTCGTTGTTCTTGGCGTTCGGAGAGTGCGAGAGTGGCTTTTGCCTGTTCCACCATATCGGCATAGCTCACGGCTTGGAGGTAGGACTGGGTGATGTTGAGGGCAAGGTCTTCTCGGAGACTTTCGATATCTGCGGTGGCGGCCGCAAGGTTGAGGCGTGCACGCTGACGTTCGGTGGTGATTCTTCCACCTGTATAGAGGGGGAGTGATGCGCCGATGTTGATCCCGGTGGAGGAGGTGTTGCGCGATTCGTAGGTATTGTTCATCGTCAGGCCACGTCCGAAGGAGAGATTCTCGTTGGCTCCGGCCGAGAGTTCTGGGAGGCGCGCATTATCAGCACTATTGACGGCGATCTCTTGTTGTTGTCGTGCCACTTCGGCTTGTTGGACAGAGATGTTGCGCTCGATGGCGCGCTCGATGCACTGCCGCAAGGAGAGAGTCTGCTGTGCCGCGGCGCGGGGAGCGGCCAAGCTCGCTGCGGCGAGCAGAAAGAGGGGAAGTATGTGGGGCGTGTTCATGGTAGGGAAACGCGTTGAGGGTTATTTTGTGGGGTTTTCCTCGTCAGTGCGGGCGTTGCCGCGCACTTGTTCGCCTGCTTTTAGGCCAGAGCGCACCTCAATGTGCACTCCATCGGAAAGCCCTGTCGTGATGTTGCGGCGCTCGAAGGTTTGAGGAACCGCGTTGGCAGCAGAGGTGAGGACATGAACAAAGGCCTGTTTGCCTTCAAATTCTACGGCCGCTTCAGGGATGGCAAGAACACCGTTGCGCGATTCGAGTACAATCTCGGCATTGGCACTATATCCCGAACGGAGCGTTATGCCATCAGCACGGAGTGCACCCTTAATTTCAAACTGGTTGGCCTGAGTACCGTTGCTCGCTATCGGGGAGATGAATTCAAGTGTGGCGTGGAGCTTCGCTTCTGGGAGTGCGCCAACGCTGATGTTCATCCGCATGCCCTTGTTGAGACGCGCAACTTCGGTCTCATCGATCGTGCCACGGAAGATGATGTCGCCCATGTTGGCAACGGTAGCGATGGTCGTACCTTCGTTGAAGGTGTTGGCTAGGATAACGGAATTTCCGACTTTGATGGGAATGTCGAGGATAAGACCGTCGATGGTAGAGCGTATGAGTGTGCTCGACTGGTTGTCCATCGAGCGGCTGATACCTTCCTTGGCAATTTGCAGGGCATCGCTCGCGCTCACCACTTCTTCGCGCTGCTGACGCAGGGTGAGCTGGTATTTTTCTAGCTCTTCGGTGGAGATGAGACGATCTTTATAGAGCTTTTCGGCGCGGTCATAGTCGGCTTGTGCCTGCTTCACGTTCATCTGAGCGAGTCGTACGCGGCTTTCGGCGGCATTAACTTGCGACATTTCGGGCACGACCTTTACGCGGGCGATGACTTCACCTTTCTTTACCGTCTGACCGGCCTCCTTATAGAGTTCGGCGATGATACCTGAGATCTGGGGCTTGATGGACACCCAGTTGCGGGGTTCTAATGTACCTGTGACAACGGTGGTGCGCTGAATGTTCTCAGCCTTCGCGGGAAGCGTGTTATAGACCGTGGCCTTGGGCTGCGACTTCTGATAGAGGAATACGAACGTGCCGATGACGATGAGGCCGATGACGATGAGGCCGAAGATTTTGAGGAAGCGTTTCATGGAGCGTAAATATAGGGGTGTTTATCGTGAAAATAGAGTTTTGGCGGAAGAAAGAGTGGGAGGTTGGAATAGGGGGCTTGATCGCGAGGTTTCAAATTCTGATAGAATAGGGAGTTGGATGGCGGGATCAAGCTTGGGAAAGAGGAATGTATAACTCCTTATTCTCTAATCCTCTATCCGATTTTACTCCTACTCATCCCTGATGGCATCAATGGGTTTGATGGCGAGGGCGCGTAGGGCGGGTGCGATACCGGCTATGGATCCCAAGAGGGATAGTGTGGCAGCGGCACCGAGTGCCATGGTGAAGGAGATCTGGAACTGTGCGCCGGCGAAGTTGGGATCTCTGGTGATGCCCGTTTCCGCAGCGGCGAGGATGAGGACGGCTAAGATGATGCCCGACAGTCCTGCGAGGAGGGTGAGTACCATACTCTCGGTGAGGATTTGTGCAAGGATGTTGTTGGGGCGTGCTCCGATGGCGCGGCGAATGCCGATTTCGGTGGTACGCTCTTTGACTACCACCATCATGATGTTGGATACACCGATGCTACCTGAGAGGAGTGTGCCTATGCCGATGAGCCAAACTAAGAAGTTGATACCATCGAAAAGAGATTTCGTCATCTGAAACATGGCTTCGAAGTTCATGCCACCGATGGCTTGTTTATCATTGGGATCGATGCGGTGGTTTGCTTTCAGCACGGCTTCTACCTGAGGTTGCAGTTCACTCACCGAACAGCCCGTCTTTGCGGTAACTGCGATAACATCAAATTCTCGCCCACGGTTACTGAGCCGTTGAAGGGTGGTATAGGGCACATAGACGGCATCTTCGTTTGAGCCACCCACGGACATTTTGCTGGTGTTGTACGAAATGCCCACTACCTGGAAGTAGACACCGTTGATGCTGATGAACTTTCCGATGGGATTGGGCTGGTTGGGGAAAAGGGTTGAGGCTACCTTTTTGCCGATGAAGCACACCTTGCGGAATTCATTCAGGTCGGTCTGCTGGATGTAGCGACCTAATGAGATTTTAGGATTCTCGATGGCAGCATATTCCGGATAGATCCCTTTGACGGTTCCACTGTGGGTCTTGTCGCGATATTTATAGGGTGCGCCCCACCAAGCAATGAGCGGGGTGACGACTTCGGCTTTGCGCACTTGCTGGCGTATGGCACGGATGTCATTGTCGTCCATATTCCAACTGCGTCCCACCTGAAAACCGCCATAGGGTTTTGATGTGGTGTTGGTGAAAGCCATATAGGAGTTTTGGGCGAAGCCATCGAAGTTGCTTTCCAACATACTTTTCATCCCTTTTGAGCCGCCCATCAGGAGCACTAGCATGAAGATGCCCCAGAAGATGCCGAAGGCGGTGAGCAGAGAGCGCGATTTGTTGCGCGTGATGGCTTGCAGGATTTCTGCCCATTTGTCGAGGTCGAACATGGTTATTATAGTAGAATAGAAAGTAGGTTATGGTTGAATAGGGAAGTTGGTGGGGAATAGAGGACGGGAATAGATCATGGCTCCTACTCTCTGATGACTTGGTTATAGGGAGGTCCTGTCAATACCTCGCTTGATTTTCATAGAGAAGGTGTTCGCACTGCTTGGTGGATTTTGCACCGGTCGGCAGTCGTTCGTCCTCTCTTTTCGGGAGATTGGCAAACCCAACTCCCTCCAATCGCGAAAAATCCTCGCTATTTAACGCAACACCTACACACGGTTATCTTAGTAGCACTTCCTTATGTTCTATTTTGCATTCAACGCCTCAATTGGTTTGACTTTCACCGCTTTTCTTGCAGGAAAGAAACCTGCGATGAGGCCTGCAATGATGAGGACAGTGAGGGCGGAAAATGCAACGTTGAGGTCGATGGTAGGATCGAGGAAAGTGTAGAATTTCTGGTCTGCAATCTCCATCACCTTTTCTCCGCCCATACGAGCCATCCATTCCGTGGCGGCAATGCCTGCCACCAGTCCGACATAGCCCGAGAGGAGCGTGATGATGACACTCTCGGCCATCACGCTGCGCAGGATGCTCCATGGACGTGCCCCGAGGGCTTTGCGGATGCCAAACTCGTGGGTGCGCTCCTTGACGGTAATGAGCATGATGTTGGAGATGCTCGCCACGCCACTCAGTAAGGTGAGCAGGCCGATCACCCATAGCGCATTGCGCAGGATGCTCATCGCCGTATCCTGCTCTTTAGCTCCCTGTGCAGTGTTGTGAATCCAGAGGGCATTCTCATCGGTGGGGGAGAAGCGGTGGCGGTGGGAGATGGAGCGGCGCACATCGCGCGCAAACTGTGCTGCTGCCGAGTCTGCACTTACGCCTACGGTGCGTAAGTTAAGTTGATTTACTGTTGTCCCCAAGCCGTAGGCTGTGCGCATGGTGGTGAAAGGGATGTAGCACCGCGCTTGGCCGAAGTCGCCCTTGTTACTCCGCACGCCGATGATGAGGTAGGAGAGGGAGTCGATGCGTACAGTTTGTCCCACGGCTGCTGCCGCCGTTCCAAAGAATTCTTCGGCAATCTTGCTGTTGATCACCACTACTTTGCGCTGCTGCGTCATATCGAGGTCATTGATGAAGCGGCCAGCGAGCATCACCACGTGGTTCATTTCGGCGGCAACAGGGTAAACTCCGTCAAACCAGCTGTTGGCTTGGTGCTTTCCGCTGATGATGCGCATGGTGTGGTTGAGCGACAGGCTGGCACTGGCATCGGTAATATTTTCTGACAGCGCAGCTTGGGTGAGTGTGACATCGCGTTCTTCAAGTTTCACCGCGCGGTTTTTTGCCAATCCGTCATAGGCTTCGGAGGTGTAGCCCGGATACACTTCTACCACATCGGTGGAAAAATTGCTCGAATTGGCCTGAAAGGCATGTATGATCCCATTTCCAGCCCCAAGGAGGAAAATGAGTAGGAAAATGCCCACCGAAACGCTCAGGCCGGTGAGGGCAGTGCGCAGCTTGTTTTGGCTAAGGTGAGAGAGAATTTCTTGGAGCATAGGAGGATAGGCATTAGATTATAGTAAAATTGGGGATTGTGGAGTGCTGCAAAAAGCGATTTATCCTTCATTACTTCATCAACTCCCCGAAAGGTTTGACATCGTTGGGATCGTTGAGTTCGATGTTGCCGATGAGTCCATCTTTGATGTGGACGATCTTTTTGGTGCGGTAGGCCACACCGCTCTCGTGGGTAACGATGATCACGGTGCGCCCTTCGGCATTGAGGTCGGTGAGGAGCTGCATTACCTCACCCGAGGTCACTGAATCGAGCGCGCCGGTTGGCTCGTCAGCCAGCAGGATCTGTGGATTGGTGATGATGCTGCGGGCAATGGCCACGCGCTGCTTCTGGCCGCCGGAGAGCTCGTTAGGGTAATGGTGCGCCCACTCTTTAAGTCCGAGGCGTTCGAGGTGTTCCATGGCCAGCGTGTTGCGCCGCCGCCGGCTCACCCCTTGGTAGTAGAGCGGCAGAGCCACGTTTTCCAGTGCGTTCTTATAGCCGATGAGGTTGAACGACTGAAAGATGAATCCGATCATCCGATTGCGATAGTCGGCTGCACGACTCTCGCTGAGATCCTTCACCAGCACATCGCCGAGGCGGTAAGTGCCTGAGTCGTAGGTGTCGAGGATGCCAAGGATGTTGAGCAGAGTGGACTTGCCTGATCCCGATGCACCCATGATACTGACAAACTCGCCCGGCTCGATGTCCAGACTCACGCCTTTGAGCACATGCAGCGGCTGTCCGTTGTGGTAGGTCTTGTGGATGTTATCCAGATGAAGCATAGGGGTGGGTTTATTTCGATTTGTAGAACACGTTGTGTACACTGCCGCCAGCCACGGCGGATGATTGGAGTTGACGAGCATTGACTGTGATGCTTGCACCCGAAGAGGCAGCAGCCCCCATCTCTTCGGTGCGGAGTTGAGCTGCTTCGATTCCTGCTCCGCTCGATGCATTGAGCTTGCCTTTCGTCAGCGTTCCTGATAGGTTGATGGAGGCTGCGCTCGATGCTTCGCCGCTGAGCTGGCCGAGACTGGCGCGCATGAGGAGGGCTTTGGCTGCCGAAGAGGCATCAACATCGGCCTTGCGTGCTGAGAAGTGGTCGAGCGTGGCCGTGGCGGCCGAGGAGACATCGACCGAGAGATCATAGCATTCGAAGTCGCTCAATCGCACATGCCCCGCTGAGGATACATCGACATCAAGATCGCCGGGGCGGTAGAAGTTGGCGGCAGTGATCAAGGCTGCTGTGGAGGCTTCATAGCTGTTGAGCTTGCCTGGATCGATGCCTGAGATGGTGACGATCGTCTTTACCCGCTCGTTGATACTGATACCTTTACGGTAGGCCACGATGAGATGGCCATCGGCTACGCGGATGTTGAAGTCATTGCGTTTTCGAACGTTGGTTTCGACCTGGACTTGGGGGTGTCCCTTGCCGCCCACAACGCGCACTTCAATCTGTTGTGTCGCTTCGATGCCGTGGAAAGATGAGAGGTTCGGCACGGTGAATGTGTGGGTGGTGTTTGAAAGCTCAGGCAGCTGATTCGATGTGCCCACGAGACTCTGATAGCCATTAGGTTCTACGCGTATGAGGCGGCAGGAAGTGGCACTGGTGAGGAGAACGGTAGTGAGTAGAAGGAGGTGAAGGCGTTTCATGATGGTGGAGGTGTTGGGAGAATGGAGACGATGGTGATGTGCAGAGCCTGTGCGGAACTATTTCTCCGCGGAGGCTTGGGGAGTGATGGGAGGTGCGTGATCGAGCATCTGGCGCAGGGCGTTCATCACTTCCGTGAGGGTGAGACCAAGCTGAAGCATGGTGCGTGCCACATCGGGAAGTTGCTGGGTGAGGAACTCCTGTCGGCGTGCCTTGGTGATGCGTTCGTGTGCATCGACGGCCACGAACGACCCGAGGCCGCGCTTGTTGTAGAGAATGCCGCGTTGTACTAGGTTGTCAAAGGCTTTGTGGGCCGTGTTAATGTTCACCTGCAAGAGAGCGGCATATTCGCGCACGCCAGGCACGCGTTCATCGGAGCCATAGCGACCCGCAAGGATTTCATCGCACAATCGCTCCGCAATCTGCAAATAGATGGATTGTCCGTCGCGAAAGTTCATGGAAAATGTAAAGAATGGAGCCTCAGGTCAGAGACCGAAGCTGTGAGGGGGGATAACTTGCATGCGCTGGAAGCGGCGGTAAACCCAGAAGGTAATGCCCACTGTCCAGACAAGGTTGAGGATGAACCAGCCGTGGATCATGGCTGGGGCGTAAGGGAGGATTTCGTCGCCTGTGAGGTTGAACTGCCGGTCTCCAAGCAACTGCATACCCCCCACGCTGATGCTGATGGTCAGCACCAGTGTTAGCATGAAGAGAGTGAGGGAGGTGAGGATGAAAGGATAGCGGCGGAACACGCTGGCACCGAGTATATAGGTGGTAAGCGAGGCGAGACACATGGAGATATGGATGAATGTGTGGTACCATCCCACAATGTAGACTCCGTTCACCCACTGCACTTCGGCGGGGGGAAGTTTGAAGATCATGTCTTCAAAGAAGGGTAGAGTGACGGAGCTGTAGGGGATACCGAATGCAAAGACCAGTAGGGCGATGATGGCATCGGCCAAGAGTAGGAGTAGTGGCATTGCGAACCAAACGAGGAGGGTGGATTGCAGGGTGCGGGCGGCAAACTTTTCTAGCATTGAAGCGGGAGCCATCAGAAAGTTGATGCGCTGCTCTTTGGAGGTCAGGCCGGCAAACGTCTCGCAGATGCCGATATGCGCCCCAATGACGAGGGTAAGGAGGAAAAGGGGCGCGAGAACTGGGACAAGGTGGGATGACGCATAACCCGAAGGGCGGGATTGGTAGTCGAGCAGTACAGAAAATCCTATGAGCAGTAGGCAGAAGATGAGGAATCCTGAGGCTAAACTTAAGAGGCGTTTGCGCCGATCGTAAAGGTCGCGTCGCAAGAAGAGCTGGAAGCGGGCGAAGGAGAAGGAGGCATTCATGGCAGAAGAAGGCTAAGGGGGAGATTAGGCTAAGAGGTTGGGATGCTCGATGAGAGCATTGAAGAGGAGTTCAAGGTTGAGGGGGGAGTCCTGAAATCCTGTTCCGCGGGTGATGACCGCTGTTCCTGCCAGCGAGGGTTCGGCATAGAGGGCGTCGCCGAGGTCTTCGCCGTAGGATCGCTGTTCGAAGCGCAGCTGTTCGCAGATCTGAGCGGTCGAAGCATTGAGCAGGAGGCGATTGTCCTCGATCATCACCACGTGGTCGATGAGTGCCTCTACGTCGTGCACCTGATGGGTCGAAACGATGATGGTGCGCCCTTCGTTCATCTGCTGGGTCAGCACTCGGCGAAACTGGCTCTTTGAGGGGATGTCTAGCCCGTTGGTCGGCTCGTCCATAAGCAGGAGTGGCGTGTTCGTGGCTAAAGCGAAGCTCATGAAGGCTTTTTTGCGCTGCCCCATGGAGAGGGCACCGAGGTTTAGATCGAGTGGAAGTTCGAAGTCGGTGAGTGTTTCGTGCAGCACCTTGTCCGAAAAGTTGGGATAGAAGGCGCGGTTGATGGCCACATACCGCGACATCGTGAGGGAAGGGAGTTCGAACTCTTCGGGCACGAGAAAGATTTCCCGTAGTATTTCTGGACGCCGCTCCAAGGAGGGCACTCCTTTGAAATAAACCTTGCCACTCTGAGGCCGTAACAGGCCTGCGATGAGGTAGAGGAGGGTGGATTTGCCCGTGCCGTTTTTGCCCAGAAGCCCGACCACACGTCCTCGGTCGAGATGTAGAGAGAAATCTTCGAACACATTGGGGCGGCCGATCCAGTAGCGGAAGTGTAGGTGTTGGATGTCGATCATGGCGTTGGACTATGAGGTGAGACGTTTTGCTTCTTAGTGTATTGTTGTTCTATGACACTGCGAAGGTAGGACACTTTTGCGAAGGCACCAAATTTCTCTCGGAAAAAATGAGTGTTGGATCTGTGATTTAACTTTTCTGTGGGGTGATATGATGGGTAATGGTCTTAGAAGTAATTATTTTCGGTTTTTGGATGGCTGTTTTTACAGATTCATATTGCGTATTCTATTTCGAGAGGCCCTTCAAAGTAACACCGCGGAGTTACTGTAATGATTTCGCGGCTGGCGGTTCTCCATAATCCAGACACCCTCCTCTTTCTTCGGCAACGTTCCGAAGGAAGAGGAGGGTGTTTGTTAGGGCAGGCAGGGTATAGATGCAGCCGTCAGACGATGTTGGCCTTACGGAGTTCGGCGGCCATCTGCTGTTGGAGAAGCTGGGCTTGCTCGGCAGCTGCATTGGCGAAGTGTTCGGTGGCGTCAGCATAGATGATGCCGCGGCTTGAATTGACGAGCAGGCCGCAGTGGCGGTTCATGCCGTAACGGCAAACCTCCTCGAGGCTGCCACCTTGGGCACCAACACCAGGTACGAGGAGAAAATGATCGGGGACAATTTTGCGGATGTCCTCAAAGAGACGACCTTGGGTGGCACCGACCACGTACATCATCCGGTCGGATCCAGCCCACTGCCGGCTCGTGCGGAGCACTTTTTCAAAGAGACGTTCGCCTTTGGAGTCCGTGGTGAGTTGGAAGTCATGGCTACCCTTGTTGGACGTAAGGGCGAGGAGGATAACCCATTTTCCTGCATATTGGAGAAAAGGGGTTATGCTGTCTTCGCCCATATAGGGCGCAACGGTGAGGGAGTGTACGCCAGACTCTTCAAAGAAACAGCGGGCATACATGGCAGATGTGTTGCCGATATCGCCACGCTTGGCATCTGCGATGATGAACTGGTCGGGATAGTTTTCACGCAGATAGGCCACCGTCTTGTCAAATGCTAGCCAACCTTTTACACCGAAACACTCATAGAAGGCGAGGTTGGGCTTGTAGGCCACGGTGTAGGGTGCCGTAGCATCAATGATGGCTTTGTTGAAGGCGAAGATTGGATCTTCGTTGTCAAGGAGATGCTGCGGGATTTTCTTGAGATCGGTGTCGAGGCCGACACAGAGAAAGCTCTGTTTGCGGCGGATGTTTTCGGCAAGTTCGGCGTAGGTCATAAGTCTAATAATTATTGAGAAGGAGGGAGAGGCGGAAGAGGCGTTGGGTGGCGGTATCGCCGCAGCGGAGCTGCGGGTCGAAGAGCAGAGCGAGGCGTGTGAGAAGCGACCGTTTGCCTAAGACAAAACGTTGGAGGAGCTGGCGTATGTCTGGATCGAGGTGGGTGTCATACCCCCGGAGGATGTCGCAGGCAATCTGTGAGCGAATCTCTTGGCGTTGGAAGAACCGTTCCAGTCGCTTTCCCCATTCTGTCCACGCGCTGTGTCCTTGACCCACCACGTTGTGGCCGTGCTGGCGGTAAAGGATGTGAGGGGTGGGGTCGAAAAACACGCAGCTCCCTACGGCATAGGCTGCGGCGAGGGTGTAGACATCGTGCATAGGATAATACCGTGGGTGGTGGCGCACGAGGATGGTTCGCAGGGCGGCGTTCAGTACAAGGGTGTTGCCGCCAATATGGTGGTAGACGAGGGATTCGCCTGCTGTGCAGAGTGGATGGAGGGATTTCCGGGGCAGAGGGCGAAGATCACTGTCCACGGGTTGGGTCTGTCCGTAATAAAGGGCAGGATGTTGCGGATCAATGGTGCTCAATTGGTGTACGGCGACAGCCAATTTCTCAGGTTGCCAGATGTCATCTTGATCGGAAAAGGCATAGAAGCCTGCATCGGTAGATGCCGTTTCGAATAGGTGAAGAAAGCTCTGTGCTGGACGTACGTTCTCTCCTTGAAACCAAGTGAGCTGTCCGCGCTGCGCATATTCCTCCAAGAGGGCTTGTGTACCGTCAGTCGATCCGTCATCGCGCACGACCAAACGCACCCTCACGTCCTGTTGGGCGAGGATGGAGTCGATTTGTGGTCGGAGGTAGGTCGTACCATTGTAGGCGGAGAGGAGGACGACCACGGTGGGGCGGTTGGCTGAAGCGGTGTGCATGATGAATGGGGGAGTAATGGGACATCCCGTTCAGCAACGGAAAGACAGGCGGAGACAGAGGCGAACGAGAACGGCACGGAGGATATAGAGCCGATAGTGGAGTTTGAACCACAGCGAGGTGCGGTTGTGGCTGATATGCGCCGTTACCGTCTCCTCATGTCTACGATAGAACATCAGAGGCTTGTTGACTACGGCCACCGGGCCTTGGCGCAGTGCGGTGAGGCCGAGCCAGAGGTCGTGTGCTACACCGTAGCGGGGAAAGGGTAGTGCTTCTGTCAGCAATTCGCGGCGAAAGGCCATACAGCTGCCCAAGAAGGAACACTGTCGGACATTGCTCCACAGCGATGTGCTGAAAGGACGGAGGGCGAAATAAGAAGGTTGTGTGGGGTGCAGTTGCGCATCGGTGAGGGTACAGTCGCTCACGGCGAGGAGGTGCGATTGTAGGAGGGGTAGGAGGGTTGCGACTTTGTGCGGCAGCCATACATCGTCCTGGTCGGATAGGAAGATGAACTCCCCTTGGGCATGGCGCAGTGCGTACTCAAAATTGTGTGTGGCATAGTCGTTGGCAAACCGCGCTGGTGCGGGAGTGTGGTGGAACACACGGATACGGGGATCGTTGAGTTGCTCTACGCGTACTAATGTATCATCGGTAGAGGCATCGTCTGAGAGAATCACCTCATCGTCTGCACCGATCTGGTCGAGGATGGAGCGCAGTTGTGCCTCGATGTAGGCTGCTCCGTTGTGGGTGGTGATGCAGACCGATATCATGAGGCGATGGTTGGGGTATTCAACAATCGGTGATACACCTCTATCACCGTATCGTGGATGGCGGGAAGGGTGAAGTGCTTGTTGGCACGCTGTCGGGCAGCTTGACTGAGACGGGTTCGGAGCTCTGTATCGCGAACTAAGCGTTCGATGGCTGCTGCGTAGGCTCGGCAATCACTGTTGGGCACTTGTAAGCCCGTGGTGTCGCGGAGCGAGACCCAATTGACACCCGATCCTTCGATGTCGAACGTGACGGGCACAAGTCCTGCATACATTGCTTCTGCCAAGACGACGCCGAAGGCTTCATTCTTCGTGATGGAGGGGAAAGCAAAGACTTCAGACGCTTGAAAATAGGTCATGATTTCGTCATCGGGAATCTTGCCCACAAAGGTGATGTTGCGCCGTCCCTGTGCCTGAGTTTCTAGGCGCACGCTTTCAGGGCCGCGTCCACCGATGAGGATGTGGATGTCGTCGGGGAGAAATTGTGCTGCTTCGATCAGGCGGTCAATCCCTTTGTAGCCTACATGCCGACCGATGAACATCACGAGGTGGGCGCCATAACGATCGTGGAGTGCCTCGGGTGTAAGTCCGGATTTGGGACGTTGTGCCAGCTTGTGGCATGAGACGATGTTGGGGAGTACGGTGCACTTGTCGCGATGTGCTTTCAGGAAAGGCGAGCCCTCGATGTAGTTCGGACTGGTGGCTAGGATGGTGTCCGCGCGGCGGAGCAAGCGTTGCTCGAAGGGGGCGATGACGCGGTGGAGGAGGGGTTGGACGATGATATCCGAATGCCAATGAAGCACGAGCCGTGTAGTGCGGGGTAGGAGGGTGAGGAGCAGTGCTGCGGCCAACGGGTTGGGGGCATGAAAGTGGACGATGTCTGGATCATACGTTTGGAGCACGTCCTTCATTGTGCTGAAGAGGCCGATTCCGATGGGTTGACGTGCCACCTCGCGCCAGAGGCCTATGCGATATACCAAGGTCTGTCCTACGCGTTCAGTCACTGACTCTGCTGTCGTGTTGAAGCAGAGCACCCGTTGTTCGTGCTCGGGGATGCCCTCGACAAGGCTCTTGCACACGTCTTCCAGACCACCCGGGAAGGGGAAGTAATATTTGGAGATATGGAGAATTTTTGCCATAGTTCGGAAGAAAGATTCTGCCCTTTACCAATAACAGCCGTTTTCTACCTGTTGGGCATGGCGTGGGCGTTCGGCATCGGAGGGACGAATCCAGTGGGTATTGATGAAACGGGCAAATTCGGGCTGGTCGTTCAGCCAACGGTTGCCGTAGACGCCGAAGAGCATCTGTACCCAACCGCCAAGGTGGATGGCCACTTTGCCACGCCGCTTGACGTGGGCAGCGAGGGGCAGACCATAGGCACCGCAACCGATGAGGGCCACATCGTAGTCATCGGTGGCATCAAGAGCCGCTTCCATCGAGGCTAGAGCATCGCACCAGCTGCTGTAATGCTCGGCATTCTCTCCGCCAATGCTCTGCACGGCATCGATCGTGGTGAGGCTATGGAATTCAGGCAGCACTTTCGGATTGTCGAAGAGGAGGGAACGCCGTTCCTCATACTGCTTGCGGATCGAAGCACTGAACGATGAGACTACTGTCACTCGTTTGCCTTCGAGCCATTGCGACCAAGGTTCGTCGTAGAGGAAGGGAGCATAATATCCGTTGAGGTGTACAAATCGACAGTGGAGTAGTGATCGGATGAGCCGTTCGCGCCGTTGGTAAGATCCGAGGATGTCGATCTCAGGAAGGTCATTCAGATAGCGTTCGGCCAGTAGGCGGGCCTGTGCTTCCGTCTTGGGGAACATCCCGGCGTTGGTGTACAGCGGATCGAGAAGGGAGTGCAGACTTCCTTTCCCTTTGTTCAGGTGATAGACGTCCCAGAGGTTCACCTTCGGCTCCTTCTTATGTTCATGAAGGTATGCGATGACCGCAGAGAGTTCGTTTGTCCCGAACTTTCCGATGAGCAATCCCTCGCCGCGTGCTTCGGTTTGACGGAGGGCGTGAAGGATATAGGCGTTGGCGGTGTCGCCATAGTCTTGGATAAGACCGCTTTCGAGATAGGGGAAAAACAGATAATAGACCTGATGCAGCAGATGGTTGAGGGACATAAGTACAGGTTAATGGCGTCAGTGCAGAGCAGGCACAGAAGATGCGCCCTTACGATCCACCTGTTCGCAATAGGCATAGGCCGAAAGGATCATTATCATGCCTGTGGACGAGAGCAACAAGGGGTTGGTGCCGGCAATGAGGAGATAGACAATGTAGGTAAAGAGGATGCCCTGTGTGAGTGTGTCTCGGCGGTGGCGATAGAGCCGTATGAGGGGATAGACGAAAACGGCGAGGATGGGGAGAGAGAAGAGACCGTAGTTGCGCAGCAGTTCGAGGTAAGTCCACTCTGTGATAGTGGTCATCTTGTGAAACCCCTGCGAGTAGAAAGCCGTTCCGGGGCCTTGGCCAATGAGCAGGTACTCGGGATGACGGGTGAAAAGCTCCTGATAGGAGGTGAGATGTCCGTATTTGATGACGTTTGACGCCTCGGTGGTTTCGCTGGCCAAGAGGAGGATGACGGCCAAAAAGCCGAGGGCGAGCATGCCCAGCAGCGGGAAGAGGAGATATCGTCCGAACCGTGCCTGACGGATACGGTCGTAGGCCGTGATGCCGAGCAGGGCAAAGGGCAGGAGTATGGTGGCACGGCTGGCACTCACGATGAAGGCTGCGGTGAGGATGGTGCCCAAAAAGATGAAGGCGAAGCGGCGGTGGGGATAATGGACAGCGCGGTGATAGACATAGTAGACCGAGAAGGTCATAGCCATCAGTGTCTTGCAGTACATTCCGAAGAAGCGGATGCCGAAGAAACTGCGGTGCGTCATCATGATCATGTTGTCGTGCGCCTTGACGAAGAGGTAGATGGCGGTTTCTATCAGGGGAGAACTCACTGCTGCCACAAAGAGGGACACAAGACAGAGTGTGGTGATGACAGCGGGAGCAATGGTGATGCGTACGAAGTCAAACTGGCGTACGAAGAGGAGTAGTACGAGGGGAGCCACACTCTTGAATGCCGCCGTGGCAGCATCTTCATCGATGATATTTCCCTGAAGTTCTGCGGAGAGGTAGCCACAAAGCATGCTCCCTACGATGATGAGGATGTGGGGCAGATAGTCCCAATGTGGCTTGTAGACGATCAGACAGTAGCCCAGCAGCAGCATGAACGCTTTGTCCTTCATGTGAAACACCGTGGTGGTCGGATCGAGCAAGACGATGAGGATGAAGAAAAAGAGTAAGGCTTTGCCCACCCATTGCACCTTTCGTTGCCACCAAGTGGAAGGAGCATCAAGCTGTGGGGCTGTCGTCAGGATGAGTGAAGAAGAGGAGCTTGCCATAAATCCAGAGGGAAGTGCCGAAGAAACCGAGGAAGAGGAAGGCGGCGAGCAGGAGTGGTTTGCGCGGTGAGGTGGCACGGTTGGCCACATCGGAAGCTTCGACAGTAGTAAACACTGGGGTTCGCTCTTGCACCTTGCCTTCCGCAAGACCCACCTGCTGCTTCATCTGGGCGTAAGCTGTGTAGGCCGCTTGCATTTCGTTTTCGAGATCGGTCTCTTGTGTGCTGTATGCAGCGAGCGAGGTGGCAAAGTGTGCATCTGCATAGCGAGCATAGCGTTGTTGTGCAGCTTTGTACTTTTTGTGGAGCTGTTGTGAGAGTTTGGTATAGTAGCGTAGATCGTTGCGCACCTTGCTGGTGCGGTAGTCGGTGATGAAATCTTGCAATTTGTGTTGTGCAGCGTCAACCACAGTCTTTGCTACAAGCGGATCTTGGGCATGGATACTAAGGGTGATGACTCCTGTTTCGTCATCAACGGCACATTCTACCGAGCTCTTCATCGCGGTAACGAGAGCCTCTTCCTCAGGAGTGAGACGTTCGGGGTTGATGCGCTGCATTCCGGTAAGCCGGCGGGGGGGGGCAGAAGAAAAGACGGATTTGATGGCTTTCACCGCCCCTTTGACTGCCATCGTCCACCAAGGTGTACGGCCTTCTGTTACAATGTAGTCGAGGAGGGTGGCGTGGCGCACCCCTTGTTCCGTCTGCACCGGTGTGTAGAGGAGTTGGATGAGGAATTGGTTGGTGGTGACAACATCGGGATAAAGTTCGGGACTGATGGCGTCCTGACTGTTGTTCATGTTGATACCGGCCAGCGAAGCCAGTGAACTCATGTTTCCACTGAGGGAGCTCTCTTTGGGGGCTTCTGCCACCATCCGCACGGTGGACGTGTAAGTTTTGGGGATGCTGAACGCCACGATGACACCGAAGATAGCTGCCAAGAGTGTGTTTCTTAGCAGGAGACCACGGTGGTTGCGAAAGGTGTGCAAGAGGGTTTTGAAGTCAAACTCGTACATAGAGCGGAAATAAAGAGGTCAGAATATGCTCAAAGGCGGCGTATGCGGTGCCGCAAGTATCGAAGCCGTTCTGAAAGACGATGAAAATCTTCTGGATGGAAGAGGCGGAACACGCCGAGCGTTCCAATAAGCAGCAATATGCTTTGGAATAGCAGCATTGCCCCGGCCGGTGCGGTCAAAAATTGCCCCACGGCATAGATGAAGACGCACCACAACGCGAGTGGCAGCATCACTTCTACCACATCGCGCAACTGCAGTAGGGGAGGGTAAGTGGGGAGATAGCGGCGGTTAAAACGGTGGTTTGCCCAAAGAAATCCGAGGGCGATGACCACCATTCCCCAGAGGAGGATGTGAAAACTTGTCCACAATCCCAAGACAACGATGGACACCGCAAAAATCTTCTTGCCGATCTCTAAACGGAGGTAGAGTTGTGAGCACCCATGGGCTTGGAGCACATTCTGGTGCAGGCCGATGAGAGGTTGAACGATGGCGGCTAGGCAGAGGATGCGCAGGGGGAGGATGGCTTCGAGCCAGTGTTCGCCGATGAGTGCGAGCACAAGGTGGTCGGCCATGGCGCAAGTGCCGAGGCACAGGGTGGTGGAGAAGAGGATAGCGAAGCGCAGCTGGCGACGGAAAATCTCGGAAAATGCTTCCGCATCCTCTTTATGTTGTGCCAGTCTAGGTAGGGAGACACGCTGCATCACGCTCGTGAAATTGACTGATAGCGTCGATGAAAACTGTTCGGCACGGGTGTAAAGCCCCAGTTGGCGAGGAGAGTAGACTTTTCCGATGACAGAGTAAAGGAGATTGTTGTAGAGATTGTCGAGAAAGGCGCAGATCAGCAATCGCGATCCGAAGGAGAAGAGTGCGCGAGCTGATGCAGCAGAATAGGCCAGACGCGGCCATATTCGCAGCATCCCCCAGATGAGTGTGGTGTAGAGCGTCTGGCGGACAATTTGCTGGAAGACCATGGACCAGATGCCATAGCCATGATACACCATATACAGTGCCACGGCGGCACCTGTGGTGGAAGAGATGAGTGATGCTAAGGCTTGCGAACGGAAATCGAAGTTTTTAGTGAAACGTACTTTCGGCACAATGGCACAACCGGCTATGATGATCACTACACCGATGGTGCGAATCACGGCCTCCAAATCGGGGAGGCGGTAGAATGTTGCCACCCACGGTGCCGATATGTAAAAGAGCAGATAGATCCCGACTGCCGTGGAAAGGTTAATGGTGAAGGTCGTGGCGTAGTCCAGATCTGTAACCTCGGTTTTTCGGATGAGGGCATTGGAGAAACCACCCTCCACAATGACGATGGAAAGTGCCACCATGAAGAGGGCTATGCCCACAAGACCAAATTCTTCGGGCATGAGCTGCCGTGCCAAAAGGATGCCGACCACAAAATTGATCCCTGTCCCTGAAAAATTGTCGATGAAGCTCCAAATGACGCCGTTGAGGAAGCTTCTTTGTTGCACAGACATAGAGGTCTTACTTTTTAAAAGCATTGACGATGACCGCAGCGAGGGTGACGAGGGTCATGGAGAGCGAGAGGAGCGAGGCGATAGGCATGGCACTGCGCTTTTTCTTCGCGGGAACAACGATGGTCGATCCAGGCTGGATATCTTTGTAAGAGCGGACACGGCTTACCGTGCCGTTCTTGTGGATGGCGAAGATGCGGTTCTTGCGGGCACGTTGGCCGTAGCCTCCGCACTGGTTGATGTAGTGCGAGAGACTGCTTCCCGGCTTGAAAGCCACGGTATTGGGGAGCATTACTTCGCCGTTGATGGTAACGGTATTGTCAAACTGCGGGATGATGAGACGATCGCCCTCTTGGAGGATGATGTCCCAGCTGTCGTTGCCAGGGTGGTTGAGGGCCATGTCCAGGTTGATACCGACTGATTTTTCCAGTTCGATGGCCAGTTTCTGCACATTGGTCGAATCGTCACTGGTGATGATGTGGAGCAGCTCTTGCTTGCGCTGCCGTTCGGCCTGCGTGAGGACACGTTGGAGCCTTGCGCCTTGCAGGTAGGCTTGGGGGGAGAGACCACCGGCAGCTTTCACCAAGTCGGAGAGCCGGTAGTTCTTTTTGGTAATGGCATAAGTGCCCGCAAACTCAATTTCTCCTTCAACATAGACATGTTCCTGCTCTACATAGCCAGGAGAGGAGCGTACGAAAACCTCATCGAAGGGCATCAGGGCAAATCCTGCCTGCCCATCGATCACGAAACCGTCTTTGACAGAGAAACTATAGAATTGTGCCACCTGCTCATTGGATTTCAACGCCTTCTTGTCGCGGATGCGGCGCGCCACATCCACCTTTGCCAGACTGGCCTTATCGGTGAGACCACCGGCTTGGAGAATGAGGCTTTCGATGGTGGCATTTTCTGCATAGTCGTAGGTGCCGGGATAGCGCACTTCGCCTTCGATGCGGAGCGAAAGTTCCTCGTTCAGCTCTTTGCGCGAGGGGATGAACACCACATCTTCGTTTTTCAGTGCCTGATCCGGCTCTTGGTGGTTGAGGAGTGCTGCCACGTTGAAGCTCTCGACACTGAGGGTGCGGTCATCCTTACGGCGGTGGATGATACCGCGCGTGGTCAGGGCTTCTTCGGTAAGTCCGCCGGCCGTCTCTATGAGTTGGCGGATGGTGCTCACTGTGCCGTCCATTTGATACTGGCCAGGGCGACGCACCGCACCGCGAAGCTCCACCATGTTTTTGTAACGGTTGAGCACAGAGTCGACAAAGAGAGAGTCAGCATCTGCCAGATGAAACGTGCCGCGTTCAAATTCGTTGAGTGTATAGACGCTGAGGCTCCCACCGGTCTTGCGGGTGAGGAGCACGTTGTCTTCATAGGCGTCGCCAGTGAATCCACCGGCATACTTGATGAGGGTGGCCACGCTCTCCGAAGCTTTCATCTCGTAAAACATGGGGCGGCGCACTTTGCCCACGATGTTCACTAGGCACTCGTAGGGACCGACCACAATCACATCGTTGGTGGCGAGGCGGACATTGCCGCGGAGATTGCCGTTGAGGATATAGTCGTAGAGGTCGATGGTCGAGACTAGGCGGTTGTTGCGGTAGACCTTGATGGCACGCATCGTTCCGGTCTCGTTGGTACCCCCGGCCATGTAGAGTGCGTGAAACACGGTGGCAAAGGCCGAAAGCGTGTAGGTGCCGGGATGATTGACCTCCCCCATCACATTGACCGTGATGGTCTTGGTTTGGCCTACTGTGAGACGGATGTTAGAACCTCCAAAACGCCCACCCAAGGTACTGCGGAGGTGGGCATTGGCTTGTGCCACTGTCATCCCGCTTATTTGCACGGGACCGAAATCTTCAAGGTCGATGCTGCCTTCGGGACTTACGGTGGCGGTGTATTGTTTTTGCGATGCTCCCCATACATCCACAAATACAGCATCTCCAGGACCGAGGCTATAGTCGGTGGGGGTGGCGATGTTCATCTCCGGCTCGAAAGTGAGCGACTTGTTGTTGAAAATGTCGCGGCCGAAGACCTTCCGCTTGTTTTTCAACGATTCGTAGTTTTCATATTCCTCATCGTAGAAGCCGAGTGAATCGGGCAGGATGAAGCCCAATTCTTCGTCCATCTGCTGAGCACGACGGTTGCGGAGGAGCTGTTGTTGATAGGGTGTGAGTGTACTTTCGTCTTCGACGGGTATGCGTTTGCGCTTGAAGTTCTTGTTCTTGTCTTGCACCTGTTCACTCTTGGACTTGGCATTGTTCTGGCGCAGACGGTTTTGTGTGTCCTTGTCGATGCCCGAGATGTTGCGTGCGCCTTGTACCTGTTTGTCCTTTTGCAGCTGATATTTTTTGCGGATGTTCTGGATGCGCTCCACGCTCACCCCGCGCTCGATGAGCTGGGTGATGATCTGTGAGCGCGTCATGTTGTTGTTTGATGCATTGGTGATGAAGGCCAGAATCTGTTCGTCGGTCATCGTCGTTTGTTGTGCCCAGGTTGTGAAGGGCACAGTGAGGACGAAGCAGAGCATAAGGAGGAGGCGGGAAAGTTTCATGGGAAAAAGTCCAATCAGAAAAGGGCGTAAAAGGTTTTCCAGAGGATGAGGAGGTCGGTACGGAGTGAACTCTGATTCAGATATTCGAGGTCCATCTCCAGTCGCCGGAGCATCTTCTCCATGGTGTCAGTATAGCCATTGTGGATAGTGGCCTTGGAGGTGATTCCCGGACGGATTTGGTAAAGGAGGGTATAGCGCGGGTCGTGGAGCAAGATTTTCTCGATAAAGAATTGCCGCTCGGGACGGTAACCTACGAGCGACATATCTCCGCGGATCACATTCCATAGCTGTGGGAGCTCATCGAGGTGGTGTTGACGGAGAAAACGTCCTAGGGGTGTCATTCGCTCGTCCGACTGGCTGGGCATGAGTTCCGGTTTTCCTTCTTCGCCTTCCCGCATGGAGCAGAATTTGAGGATCATGAAAGGGCGTCCATTGCGTCCGATGCGCTCTTGGCGGAAGAGGATGTGACTTCCTGTGCACCATTGTGCCATGGCGATGAGGAGCATTAGAGGCGAGAGGAGCAGCAGAGCGATCGAGGCACCAACGATGTCGAACATCCGCTTGCCGCGTGCTCCCCGGCGGACGGTGGTCGTCGGAGCTGAAAAGGTGGTCGGCATGGAGGATGTGGGCATGTGTTCGTCGTACAATAGTGTGGTGGAGTGAAGCGCGTGGTGGTCTTCTTGGGAAGATAGGTTCAAGGAAGAGGGGGATATGTTTGCCTCCGCAGGGCAAGATTTGCCCATGTCATCCTTCGGAAGCAATGTCCTCTTGGCTATAAACGCGCGCAATGTTTTTTTATTGTGAAAACCCGGAAGACGGGCGTACCTAAGAGTGGTCTTATATGGATAGAGACGCATCGGGTCGACGCGTCTCTATCGTGTGTCAATCGTGAGAGATTTTTATTTGGCGTAGCTCACGGCGCGCGTTTCGCGGATGACTGTGATCTTGACTTGGCCAGGATAGGTCATCTCGTTCTGGATACGCGTGGCGATATTGTTCGACAGATTGTCGATCTCCTTATCATCGATTTTGTCAGCACCCACGATGACGCGCAGCTCACGACCAGCTTGGATGGCATAGGTTTTGACAACACCGGGATAGCTCATGGCTATGTTTTCGAGGTCGTTGAGACGTTTGATATAGGCCTCTACAATCTCTCGGCGTGCACCAGGGCGCGCACCGGAGATAGCGTCGCATACTTGCACGATGGGCGCGAGGAGGGAGGTCATCTCAATCTCGTCGTGGTGGGCACCGATCGCATTGACCACATCGGGCTTCTCCTTATACTTTTCGGCCAGCTTCGCGCCATACAGGGCGTGGGGCAGCTCGTTTTCTTCATCGGGAACCTTGCCAATGTCGTGGAGCAGGCCGGCGCGTTTAGCCTTCTTGGGGTTCAAGCCCAGCTCGGCAGCCATAATACCGCAGAGATTGGCCGTTTCGCGGGCATGCTGCAGCAGATTCTGACCGTAGGAGGAGCGGTATTTCATCTTGCCGACAATGCGGATGAGTTCGGGGTGTAGACCGTGGATGCCGAGGTCGATGGCTGTGCGTTTGCCTGTTTCGATGACCTCTTCTTCTACCTGCTTCGTCACCTTGGCCACGACTTCTTCGATGCGTGCCGGGTGGATGCGGCCATCGGAGATGAGGTTGTGGAGAGCCAGACGGCAGATCTCGCGACGCACGGGATCGAACGCGCTGATGACGATGGCCTCAGGGGTGTCATCTACCACGATTTCTACGCCCGTGGCGGCTTCGAGTGCCCGGATGTTACGGCCTTCACGGCCGATGATGCGGCCTTTCACCTCATCATTGTCGATGTGGAATACCGTAACGCTGTTTTCGATCGCTGTCTCTGTGGCCACACGCTGGATGGTCTGGATCACGATACGCTTGGCCTCCTTATTGGCCGTGAGCTTCGCTTCGTCCATGATCTCGTTGATGTAGCTCTGGGCACGGGTCTGGGCTTCGGCGCGGATGCCTTCGATGAGGTGTTCCTTCGCCTCTTCGGCAGAAAGACCGGAGAGCTCTTCGAGCTTTTCGATCTCGCGCTGTTGGAGCTTGCTCAGTTCCTCTTCTTTCAGTGCGAGGAGCTGTTCCTGAGTTTTCAGGCGCCCTTGCTGCGAATCAAGTTCTTGCTTGCGGCGTCCCAGCTCTTCCTGACGCTGGTTGATGCCGATCTCGCGCTGTTTGAGTTTGTTTTCGGTCTGGACAATGCGCTGGTTGCGTTGCTGCACCTCCTTTTCGAGTTCTGCTTTCTTGTTGAGGAACTTTTCTTTGACTTCGAGGAGTTTCTTTTCTTTTAGGACTTCGGCTTCTTTCTGTGCTTCCTCCATCTTGTTGGTAAACATCGATGTGAGCACATATTTGAAGAGGCCGAACCCGAGGGCTGCGCCGACCACGAGGGCCACAACGACAGCAATGATGAGGGTAGGGGTCATGTGGGATTAGGGTTTTGAGGTAGTGCTATGGGTTTCGCCTAGCGTTTCCTCGATCTCTTGGGTGAGTTGTGCCATAGAATCGAGGAAGGGTTGGGTGTTTTGTTGTTCTTTGTTTTGCAACACCTGTACAGCCAAGTCCAGCAGCACCACCGCTGAATAGCGTTCTGTCGCCTGGTTGGGAAAGGTCTTGCGGTAGTTGTTGAACTTGGTGTTGACGTATTCTGCCGCTTCGCGGAAAATTTTCTCACGGTCGCGCGGCACGGTGATGCGGTGGAGCTGCGAACCGATATAGAGGTTAATGCTGAGTGTTTCGGGAGCGGCCATGGAACAAGCGATTATACGTTAAGGAGCGCGATGCATTTGTCGATCTCACGGATGAGGTGTGCGATGCGTTTTTGTGCGTCTTCGGTGTCAGCTGAGGTGATTTCGAGCATTTTGGCCATTTTGAGTTGGGCATATTGCTCACGGAGTACAGCCATTTCCTGCACGAGTTGTGCCTTTTCATCGCGTTGTGCCATGAGCTGTGTTCGGAGCTCCTCGTTTTCGCGGAGCACTTCCTGATGCTTCAGCATAAGCTGGCGTACGCGGGTCTCAAAGAGATGGAGAGTCTTTCCTTCTTCAGCGGTCATGGAGGGACGATGTTAGGAGGGGCTTATGGATTACTCATCAGCAGTGGCATCTCCCTTCGGCTCTTTTTTGGCCAAGATTACCACGTTGTAGACAAATTCGGTGATCCACGATTCCGAATAGCCGAGCTGAGGCTGATAGGCACGCACCTTCTGTATGGATTGTGCTACGCCTGCATCACTCCAATCGTTCTTGGTAAACAGGTCGTGCACCGCTTTGGAGATCAGGCGGCGGAGCGTTCCTTTGAGAAAGCCGGGGAGGCGAAACTTCCAGCTCATCACATTGCCCATCACCATCATCAGTTCCTGACTGAAGTCCTGAAACTGGACGAGATAGGTCTGCATGTCATTGAGATTGCGGCAACGCCGTTTCACGCTCCCGTCGATCTCTTTGAAAAAGTCATCGGGGATGCCGTAAAGGTTGCTCAGCATCTGTTTGCATTGCTTCTTTTCGCCTGGACCGATGCGGTTGTTTGCCGTAGGGATTTTGAGGGTTTGCTTGAACACCCTGAGGTCGGGGAGCATGCGGAGATCGCGCATTCCAAACTGGGTGGCCATCACCGCTTGGAAATATACACGGATCAGGGTCATAAAGTCTTCCGTTCCACCAACGCGTTGGCCGTTGGCTGTAGATGGGGTGGACTTTCCGAGTAGTTTATTAAGGAAACTCATGGGAGGAGGTTCGGATTTTGAGGTGAATTTTGTGGGGAAAAACCCCTTGCTTTCAGGGAGTAATCCCTCGTGCGTTGAGTTGTAAGTACAAATCAAGTTGCAAAAATACCATTATTTCTCCGTATCTCCAAGCATAGGTCGGGGAAACTCCATCTTGATCTTCGGAATGGCTGTATAGTGTTCAATATGATCCACTATGGCGGCAACGGACGTTTATCTGCTTAGTCGGAGTGTTGCCTCTGAATTTTGACGAGAAGCATACTTGTCTTTTCATTCTTCCTTGTGCGCCTTGCAGATGCTTCTTGTTTCGCCTCTGGAAACGAGGCAAAAACTCCGCGGAGTCGTTGCCACAACACCGCGGTAAAAGAATCTAAATACCGCGGACTCTTTTTTACGACTCCGCGGTGTTTTTTCAGGGTGTTGAAGCCGTGTTTTTCTACCCTCATTTTGCGGAGAAAAGGGGGACAGGAAGAACGGAAGATATAGAGGGGAGGTGTGGGAGTGGTGATTACTTCTTGTTTTCCGTCCGTAATTTCGGCCAAGCTTCCATCACTGAGGTTACGGGAGCATTGTGGAGGAGTTGTTGCTTCATGAAGTCCATGGCTGGCGTAACGTGGGTGAAGTATTCCTGCCATCCCATGCAGAGGAAGGCGTGGCCGCGGTGTCCATTGGCATCGGTGGCGAACCGGGTGCGCGGACAGTCGCCGTGGCAGGCAAAACGGTAGTTGCAGCTACGACATTGCGGTGTGAGGAGGTTGCGCTTGTTCGCTCCGAACGCCACCTGTGCTTCGGCATAGAGCATTGAAGATAGAGATTGCCGGTTGAGGTTGCCGAGACGGAACTCAGGAAACACGTAGTGGTCGCAGGCGAAGACATCACCGTTGTGCTCAATGACTGTAGCGTGGCCGCAGGTTTCAGCCATGGTGCATAATCCCCCGGGCACTCCCATCCAAGCTGCAAGCGTGGCTTCGAAAATCTGTACGAACATTGTGCCCACATCCTGGCGGATCCAGCGGTCAAAAAGGCGGCAGAGAAACAGTCCCCACTGCTCGGGGAGAACGCTGAAGGGTGCGAGTTCGGCGGTGGTCAGTCCTTCAATCGGAGAAGCGAGCAGGCGGCCGTCGGGATGGCGATGGAACCGCTCTACTACGGGGGTAAATTGCAGGAAGTCGCAACCGATGCTGCGGAAGAAGTCGTAGAATTCTTCGGGGCGGTCGGCGTTGAAGTTGTTGACCACGGCCATTGCGTTCCACTCGACACCATGGCGTGTGGCTGTTTCGATGCCGCGCATCACTTGTGCCCACGACCCTTGTCCGGATCGTGTGCGGCGGTAGTGGTCGTGCATCTCGGCAGTGCCGTCAATGGAGATACCGACCAGAAAATGATGTTCGGAGAGAAACCGCGCCCAGTCATCGGTCAGGAGCGTGCCGTTGGTTTGCAGGGCGTTGTCGATGCGCTTGTTGCCGGCATACTGCTGCTGGAAATGCAGCGCCTTCTCGTAGAACGCGCGCGACCGCAATAGGGGTTCGCCGCCATGCCACGTGAAGAGCACTTCGTCGGCAGGTTGCAAGGCGATATATTCGCGGATGTAGCGTTCGAGCAGGGCATCGCTCATCTCCTGGCGTGTGTAGTCGAAGAGGTTCTTCTTTTCGAGATAGTAGCAGTAGGTGCAGTTGAGATTGCACACCGAACCTGCTGGCTTGGGCATGAGGTGAATGGGAAACATGACTTTGGACTTTTTCGTGCAGTAGGGCGCAGCACATAAACCCCTCCGCATCACCCTTGTGGTGCGGAGGGGAATATGGGGAGTGCAGTATAGGACGTCTGCCGAAGGTTTAGAGGTTGTCCTTCTCGATGTCTTTGAAGTATTTGTATGTACCCACCTTGATTTCCTCGCAAGCCGCCTCGTCGCAGACAATGATGCCGTGGGGATGGTTTTGGAGTGCCGAGATGGTCCAAGCTTGGCATACGGGACCTTCGATGGCTGCTTGGAGTGCGCGAGCTTTGTTGTGGCCGTTGCAGAGGATAAGAACCTCCTTGGCTGCCATCACTGTGCCTACACCCACTGTGAGAGCTGTGACAGGAACGGCGTTGGGATCGCCGCCGAAGAAGCGGCTGTTGGCTATGCGGGTATCGGTGGTCAGGGTCTTTTGGCGCGTGCGGCTCGTCAGTGCGGAGAAAGGCTCGTTGAAGGCGATGTGCCCGTCTGGACCAATGCCGCCCAAGAAGAGGTCGATGCCGCCGGCGGCAGCGATCATCTCTTCATACTGTGCACACTCTGCCACAAGATCCTCGGCATTGCCGTTGAGAATGTGGATGTTCTCCTTTGGGCAGTCGATGTGGTTGAAAAAGTTTGTGGCCATGAAAGAGTGGTAGCTCTCGGGATGCTCTTCGGGCAGACCCACATATTCGTCCATATTGAACGTGAGGACGTGTTTGAAGCTTACGCGGCCTTCTTCATAAGCCTTGATGATGGCCTTGTACATACCCAAGGGGCTGGAACCGGTGGGCAGCCCGAGCACAAAGGGCTTCTCGGCGGTGGGCTGAGCAGCATTGATGCGCGCAACGACATAATCGGCTGCCCATTGTGACAGGGCGGCGTAGTCGGGTTCGATGATGACTCTCATTGTTGAACAGGATTATTGTTGAAGATGAAGTTTCTTGAGTAAGTCATCGCCAAGTCTGGAGGGCGATTTCTTGCATACAAAGGTAAACATTTATTTTTGCATAGCAGTCTTCCTGTGCTGTTTTTTGGAGAAATGTGGCGTTTCTCGGTGTTTTTCGGCCAGAAATCTTCATGTTCACAGTTTCCTCTCAAGTTCTATCCGATTTTCCTTCATACACGATTTTGTGCACTCGGACTGACTTTTTAGACCGTTTCCTCTTCTTGCATCAACGGCTTGATCAATTGCTCCTATTGGAGATAAAAGTAAAGTGTACCAAACAAAATCGATAGTTTTTTCTATCTCCTCCGGGATTTTCCGAAAAAACGCGTATCTTTGTCGGGGAGATGTCCTGAATAAGCCTTAGCAGGATAGTTCTCTCAATTATTAAACCCTTTATCCTAAGAATGCTATGATCCCAGAACAAAATCCTTATGCCCTGAGTGCACATTTGCTGGTTCGTGCCCTGCGCAAGCAGCCGGCGGAGTTTACGATCGATGATCTCATCGGATATGTCGAAGCAGAGGGAATAGAGATGGTCAAGTTCCTGTATCCTGCTGGTGATGGACGACTGAAAACGCTCAACTTCTCCATCCTGGATCGTGATTATCTCACCACGATCCTCTGCTGTGGAGAACGGGTGGACGGTTCGAGCCTCTTCCCCTTCATCCAGGCCGGGAGTAGTGACCTTTATGTCGTTCCGCGCTTCCGCACCGCTTTCCGTGACCCGTTTGCCGAGATCCCCACTCTCGCGTTTCTCTGTTCGTTCTTCGACAAAGACGGATTGCCGTTGGAAAGTGCTCCCGAGCACACTCTGGCCAAGGCGGCAGCTGCCTTCCGCGCGCGGACAGGAATGGAGTTTGAGGCCATGGGAGAATTGGAATACTATGTAGTGCGTCCGGACGAAGATGATTACCCGGCCACGGATCAACGGGGCTATCATGAGAGTGCGCCTTTTGCCAAGAGCAATGAATTCCGTGCGGACTGCATGCGATATATCGCCCAAGCTGGTGGTCGGATTAAGTATGGCCACGCTGAAGTGGGCTGTTTCCATCATGATGGTCAGCTCTATGAGCAGAACGAGATTGAGTTTCTTCCCGTACCGGTGGAGGAGGCGGCCGACCAGTTAGTGGTAGCGAAATGGATCATCCGCAACCTGGCCTATATGGAAGGGCTGGATGTCACGTTTGCCCCGAAGATCACGACCGGTAAAGCGGGCTCCGGTCTACATGTCCATATGCGGATGATGCGCGAGGGGCGAAGTTGCATGCTCCGCGGAGGGCAGTTGAGCGATGAGGCGCGGCAGATGATTGCCGGCTTGATGGATCTTGCTCCTGCGCTGACGGCTTTCGGCAACACTAACCCTACGTCATATTTCCGTCTTGTGCCCCACCAGGAAGCTCCGACCAGCGTATGCTGGGGCGACCGCAACCGCTCTGTCTTAGTGCGTGTCCCTCTGGGCTGGACGACAAGAGGCGACATGTGCCGAACGGCCAACCCCTCAGGGCTTCCCGAAGGGTATGTACTGCCCGATGTATCGGCCAAGCAGACGGTGGAAATCCGCTCGTGCGATGGTTCGGCCGATGTTTACCAGCTCCTGTCGGGCATCTGTGTGGCGGCGCGTCATGGATTTGAGCTGCCCGATGCCTTGGATTTGGCAGCACGTACTTATGTAGATGTCAATATCCACGCGCAGGAGAATGTTCAACTGGTCAAACATCTGACTCAACTCCCTGACTGTTGTGTGGCATCGGCGGAATGTCTGGAAGCTCAACGCGCGGTGTTTGAGGCCGAGGGCGTGTTCTCTCCCACGATGATCGATGGCGTCTGTGCACGTCTCCGTGCCTTTGACGACCAGCATCTCCGCGCCGAGATGGAGTGCTCTCCCAAAGATCTCCGTGCTCTGGTGAAGCAATTTTTCCACTGCGGATGATCGAAGAATAAATCCTCCGAAGGGCTTCAGACGCACTTCGGAGGATTTTTTGCGGACTGAGGAGTTGGGCTGTTGGGAGCTCGTCTGACAGGTCACCGATTAGGGTTAAAAAAAGAGGGAGATGCTGCTCTGAGAGCGGCATCTCCACACATCATACCTCAAAATTCGTGATAACCTTAATTATCCTTATCTTGATTTGGCGTCATCTCGACGCGCCGACAGCCGAGGCCACCGGGAGCATTCTCGTAAATATAGTTTGAAGTATGTGTCTGATGGGGCAAAAGGCGAGTCTATTGGGCAAAGTCCAGCACCAACACGGCGCGTGGTGCGAGATCGAGGCTATCGCCGAGCTGCAGCGTCTGACCTGAGATGATTTCCTGAGCAGTGCGCGTGGGGATAGCTTCGGCAAAGCGGCGAAGATCGGCTTTAAGCCGGTGGCTTGTGCCGTTGAGAATGATCAAACAGCTGCGGCCGGGTGTGCGGCGGGTGAAGGCATAGATACCGCCCTTGGCGGCAAATTGCACTAGGTCGCCTTGAGCGATGGCCGGATTGCCCTTGCGCCACTGAAGGAGTCGACGCGTGAAGTCGTGATAGGACGTTTGCAATGCGTTGCGTCCGGCAGCGGTGAAGGCATTGGCTGTGTCGCCCGGGAAACCGCCGGGGAAGTTCTGGCGCAGATGGCCATCGCCCTTAGACTTGTCGGCTGCCATACCGATCTCATCGCCGTAGTAGATCTGCGGGATGCCGCGGAGGGTGAGGAGGAGGGTGAGGGCTTGGCGGTAGCGGTCAATGTTCTGTGCCTTGTCCGCATTAGGCTGAAAGCGGTTGGTGTCGTGGTTGTCGAGGAAGGTGAGCAGATTCATCGGGTCGGCATAGACGCGATCCTGCGTCAAGTAATCGTAGAGGCGCGCGAAGCCATGATCCCAGTCGTCCGTTTCTTCATCGACTGTGCTGTTGAGTAAGTACATGAGGGGAAAATCCATCACCGATTTGAGCTGGCTGTTGCGCGGAGCTGCGAGGCGGCTGTCTTTCTGCCAGAAGGAGACGCCCACGTTGTGGTTGATCCAAGTTTCGCCCACGATGTTGAAACCCGGGTATTCCGTTTCGACGCGTTGATTCCAAGTGGCCATGGCTTCGAGGTCGGTGTAGGGATAGGTGTCTTGGCGGATGCCATCAATCCCCATTTCTTCGATCCACCAGAGTGAGGCTTGGATGAGATAAGTCATCACTGCTGGATTGCGCTGGTTGAAATCAGGCATAGGCTCCACAAACCATCCGTCCTGCGCTAGACTTTTGTCTGCATTAGAGGCGTGGATATCTGACACGCTACCGATTTTGTAGTTCGTCTGCACGTATTGGCTGCCGCAGTTGAACCAGTCATCGGCAGGGCGGTCGGCAAAGAGGAAGTTCTGACTGCCGCAGTGGTTGAACACGAGATCCATGATGAACTTGATACCACGGCTGTGGCAGGCGTTCACCAAGCGGCGGAACTCCTCGTTCGTGCCGAAACGAGGGTCGATGCGGTAGTAGTCGGTGATGGCATAGCCGTGATAGGTCTCACGGAGTTGATTGTTTTCTTGCACGGGAGTAGGCCAAAGGGCGGTAACGCCAAGGTCGGCAAGATAGTCGAGATGTTGCTCGATGCCAGCAAGATCGCCACCGTGGCGGCCGAAAGGCTGGTCGGGTTGCGTGCGTGCTTCGGTCATGGAGGGAACGTTGTCGTTCGTCAGATCGCCATTGGCAAAGCGGTCGGGCATGAGGAGGTAGACGACATCGGCTGCCGTAAAACTATTAACAGGGCGTTGTGTGCGGGCTTTGAGCGTATAAGGAATTTTGGCCTTCACTCCTTTGCCGCGGAGCTGGATATGGAAGGTCTGGGGCGCAGCGTTGCGCGTGTCTACATATAAAAGGAGGTAGTTCGGATTGGTCGTTGTCTCGGTGCGGAGGAGAGTTACGCCTTGTGCATTGAGTGCGACTTGACACTTGCCAACACCTTTTCCGTGGAGGAGAATTTGCAGTTCTGTCTGCTTCATATCTGTCCACCAATGGAGTGGGTGGACGTGGTCGATCGTGAGGCTCCGTCCCCAGACATTGGGTGCTAGAGTGAGGAGGAACAGAATTAGGGTGGCAAGGTGCTTCATAAGAATAAGGATGTTTTGTGAACTTGACGTTGCAAAGTTACTACAAAAAAGTGGAATACGGAAGAATGAAGTAATAGAATTGATTTACAGAGGTTTCATTTAAGCTGCCGATTATCTCCAACGCCACCACAATCCTTGCCGAAGCCAAGTCAAGACGCCGCTGCGTTACTTGTTCGTAACCACACCATATAGGTGACGAAATGGGCAAGAATGGCAAAACAAGGCATTGTGATATAGTGAGTTACTGACAACTCACGCAACAAATCCGGTTACGGAAAAAGATTGCGCCGTTCCTCCGTGTTTTGCGTACCGACGAAGGATTCTTCACCGACTAATTTTGAACCTAAAAAAATTAAGGACGATGAAGAGTACATTTTCAGTTATCTACTACCTCAAACGTCAGGTAGTGAAAAAGGACGGGACAGTGCCCGTCATGGGACGCATCACGGTGGACGGAAGCCAAACGCAGTTCAGTTGCAAACTGACCGTCGATCCCAAACTGTGGGACACCAAAGGAGGACGTGTCACGGGGAGAAGCACGGCTGCACTCGAAACGAACCGTATGCTCGACAAGATGCGCGTGCGCATCAACAAGCATTATCAGGAAATCATGGAGCGTGACAACTTCGTCACTGCGGAAAAGGTGAAAAACGCCTTTCTCGGACTGGAACACCGCTACCATACGCTGTTGCAAGTGTTCCGGCAACACAACGAGGACTATGCCAAGCAGGTGGAGGCAGGCATGAAATCCAAAGGCACGTTTGACAAGTACAAAACCGTTTACAAGCACCTGCAAGAGTTTCTCACCATCCGCTACCACGTGAAGGACATTGCTCTGAAAGAGCTTACACCCGCTTTCATTTCCGATTTTGAAATGTTTCTGCGCACGGACAAACACTGCTGCACCAACACCGTGTGGCTGTATGTCTGCCCGCTTCGGACGATGGTGTTCATCGCCATCAACAACGAGTGGCTCACGCGCGACCCGTTCCGCGAGTATGAAATCAAGAAGGAGGAAACAACCCGCAGCTTTCTGACGAAAGATGAAATCCGCCTGCTGATGGAAGGCAAACTGAAGAACGCGAAACAGGAACTGTACCGCGATTTATATCTATTCTGTGCGTTCACGGGCTTGTCGTTTGCCGATATGCGCAACCTCACGGAAGAGAATATCCGCACCTACTTTGATGAACACGAGTGGATAAACATCAACCGCCAGAAGACGGGTGTGGTGTCCAACATCCGTATGCTCGACATAGCGAAGCGCATCATCGACAAATACCGTGGGTTGTGCGAAAACGGCAGGATATTCCCCGTACCCCACTACAACACGTGTCTTGCCGGAATCCGTGCCGTCGCCAAGCGTTGTGGCATTACCAAGCATATTACATGGCACCAAAGCCGCCACACGGCAGCCACGACGGTGTTCCTCTCCAACGGCGTACCCATCGAAACGGTCAGTTCCATGCTGGGACACAAGAGCATAAAAACAACGCAGATATATGCGAAAATAACCAAAGAGAAGCTCAATCAAGACATGGAGAACCTTGCCGCGAGATTGAACCAAATCGAAGAATTTGCAGGTTGCACCATCTAAAACAGAGAAGCCATGAAACGTGACATAATCATCATTGAGGACAAGGCGGTCAGCGTAACCGGTAACGATGTATGGATGACCGCCGGAGAAATCGCCGGACTGTTCCACACGGGTGTCCCGGCAGTGAACGCCGCCATTAAAGCCATTCTCAAAGCGGACGTATTGAGCGACTACGAGGTATGCCGCTACATTCAACTTGAAAACGGTCTGTATGCGGATGTTTACTCGCTTGAGATCATCATCCCCGTCGCTTTCAGATTGAACACCTACTGCACGCACGTGTTCCGCACGTGGCTGGTGTGTAAAGCTCTCTCGAAAGAAAAGCGACAGGCATACGTGATGTTCATACAGAACGGGAAAGCCGGGTATTGCTGAACACGCATACGTGCCAACAAAAAGGAAACGGACAGCCTAATTTGAGTTGTCCGTTTCCTTTTTGTTCGTTTTCATGCTTCCTTTATTCTATTGGCTTGCGGTAATTCGCCTCCAGCAGTTCACGCAATCCCGATTCGGGGTAAAGTACTTTTCCTCCTAAAAGGATGAAGGGCAACACCCTGTTGTTGCGGTATTCCTGCAAGGTACGGCGGCTCACACGGAGCAACTCCGCCACCTCCCTGTCCGTCAGGTAACGTTCCCCGTCCAGCGGCGGGCGGTAACTTTCCAAAAATGCGGAGAGCCATTTAGAGCCTTTGCGCATATTCTGTACCACGGTGGCAAGCGGCTCGTCCTCCAGTGTAAAAACATTGTTGTTCTCGTTCATCATGACTTTGGATTCAGTGGGTGAATAACAAGATTATCTGCCGCCGGGATAGAGCGTGCCAATAAGCGGAATCAGCCTTCTGACTTCTTCCAGCTTGTAATAGAACCTGCGGTTTATCTGCGAGTAGCCGATAAGCCGCTTGTCGCGCAACGTCTGCAACGTGCGCGGGCTGATTCTCAACTGCCCGCAGACTTCCTCGCCCGTGAGCCACCTTTCCAGCCGCCCTCCGTCGCTCTTACGCCTCAGGGCGGCAACCTTCTCCGAGAGGGCGTTGAAGGATGCCACCATCATCTCGAAGGTCTTTTTCTCGATAGATACAATTTCCATATTCAAAACATTTCAGGTTTGCCGCAAAGGTAACGCTGTCCCCGTGAACACATATCGTTTCCCGCTGAAAGGCTGTATGTTGCGCCGCCTGTCCGGGTTACGGAGCCATTTCCGATAAAAATCTTACGTGAGACACGTAGTGAGCTGTTAAAGCCCCTTTTGTTTATTGCCGAATTTTGCCGCAGGAACCAAAAGAAAGGACTGAATATGAAAGTAATAACGATGGAAAGTTCCGCCTTCACCGCATTGACGGAACAGATAGCCGAGATAGCGGCACACGTGCGTGCCGTTTCCGGCGAAAGAAAGGAAAAATCCGCAGACAGGTTGCTCACCACCCGTGAGGCGGCGCACCTGCTGAATGTGAGTACCCGCACCCTCCAGCGTATGCGCAGCGAGCATCGCATCGGCTATGTGGTGCTGCGCGGCAAGTGCCG
>JBHAFF010000011.1:0-26482 GCA_041855985.1 Alloprevotella sp. | reverse complement strand
CATCTCGGCATCACTCATCCTGCCCTTTCGATTGCGCGTTTTGGGGCTGTTTTCAGAGCGGCGGGAGCAAGAAATGGCCTTTTTACGAAGTTCCAACTCATATTCTTTGCAGAAATCATCCGCAATACAATATATTTCCGGAGTTTCCTTGAACGCAGTGAAAAACTTTGCTGACAAGTTTCATGAGGATTATTCTTTTGATATTTGTCTGTTTTTCAATTACAAATATACGAAGAATAATCCTCTTTTGTGTCTTTAGGAGAGAATATCTTAGGAAAGAAAAGGAGAATGCTTATCCCGAATTGGGGTTAGTATCATTTGTAAAGAAAAAAACTGCCATCAAGGAGATAAAACTCAATGATGGCAGTTGCTTTTCATGCAGAAAGGATGGTCGAAACGATCAATATGAAAAGGTGATTTTTCAAGAATGTAGTTTTGACATACCCTCTTGCATCTTAATAAGTGCATGGCGTCCTTTGTGGATGAGGGGCTGATGGCAAGCCCCTCATGGCTTTTTCATGCGAAAGGAACGGCCAAACAAGCATCACGGTCAGGACATCAGGGCGCAGAACATCCACACCTGCTTCTCCTGACCCGTGAGGTAGTCGCTCATCAGGGCGGCGGTAACCTCATCGCCCGCATCCTGAGCGGCAGCGAGGACTTCGCGCTCCTGCGTCATCAGGATCTTGAGGGTGGAGAGGATGTGTCCGAGGGCAGCCTGACCGCTGTGCTCCGCGGGGAGTTCGGCAATCCGGGACTGACGGAGGTAGACGCTGAAGCGGTGTTCAGGCACGCTGCCGAGCTGGAGGATACGCTCGGCAATCTCATCGATCTTGGCGTTGACACTGTCGTAAAGCTCCTCGAACTGCTTGTGAAGACCGAAGAACTCACGGCCTTGGATGTTCCAGTGGAAGTTGCGCAGATTGGTATAGTAGACCTGGAAGTCGGCCAGAAGCTGGCTCAAACCACCGATGATGGGGGCAGCCTGCACGCTGCTGAGGGAGAGGAAATTGAGGGTGTTCATGGTTGAATCTGTTGAGAAGTGATCATGAGGTCATGCAGCGCGTTCCGCTGCTTTGTGGTGCAAAGATCGTCACTTCTCCACAACAGGCCAACAGACACAGACTAACCTCCGATAGACGGCGTCTATGATGCCGGGCAGCCCGGCACCGGAAACCTCCCTGAACGGTGCGCATGAGGCTAGGATCTACGCAGTTCGATGCGGAAGGTGGTTCCCATGTTGATCGTGGACTGCAAGACGAAGATGCGTCCATGATGGTAGTCCTCCACGATGCGGCGGGCGAGGGAAAGCCCCAACCCCCATCCACGCTGTTTGGTGGTGAAACCGGGCTTGAACACGGTGGCGAAATCGCGCCGCGCAATCCCCTTGCCCGTGTCTTCGAGATCGAGGACGACATGGCGGGTACGCTCTTTGACGCGGAGACGGATACACCCTTCACCCGACATGGCATCAACGGCATTTTTGCACAACACTTCAATGACCCATTCGAACAAGGGCGGAGAGAGCGGCAGAACAAGTCCGGACGCGGGGCTGTCGATGGTGATGCAGACACGGTCGGAGGTGCGGCGGCGGATGTAGGCCACGGCCGATTCGAGCACAGGAAGGAGCGGGGTGGGCACAAGTTCGGGCGCACTCCCCACCTTCGAAAAGCGTTCGGCAATCATTTCAAGGCGGCGGATGTCCGCCGTCATCTCCGGAAGGAGCGGATCGCCGGGATAGGTGTCGCGCAACACGGCGGCCCAAGCCATCAGCGAGGAGATGGGTGTGCCGAGCTGATGGGCAGTCTCTTTCGACAGACCCACCCACACCTTGTTCTGCTCTGCCCGTTTAGAGGTGAGGAGCGCGAAGGTTGCCACGAGGATGAACAGGCTTACGACGGCCAACTGGATGTACGGCAGAGCCGTCAGCCAGCGCAAGAGATTGGATTCCCGGTAATGGATCGTCAGCACATCGGCTTCCAGTTTGTCAATTCCGGCATTGGGATTGAGGGGCATCGTCATCTGCCGGCCATCGGCTTTGATATCGTTCAGACAGCGTGCGGCAGCACGCATCGAATCGGCAGCATCCTTGGCGGCAATGGGGAGGTTGCGAAAGGTGGTGATCACCCCCTCGGCATCTGTCACGATAACGGGGATGGTGTGGTTGCCGTTGAGCACTTTCAACACCAGATTGAGGTCGGTGGTCTCATCGGCCGACATCAAGGCACGCATGGCCTCAGCCCATACTTCCATCTTGGCACGTTCCTCGGACTTGAGGTCTCGGACGATGAGGTGCGACACCCAGAGCGAAGCCGTAGCAATGAGTGCTGCGCCCACAATGAGTCCGACCTTCCAACGCCGCGTGCTGATGGTGCGCATCATGGCTCGGAGGGCGTGGGGAAGCCATCCTGACGCGCCTCACGGTTGATGCCATCGATGTAATCCAGCAACTCGTTGCGCCCGAGGCGGCTTTCGCTGCTCGTCACGAAATAGGGGGGAAGCTCTTCCCACTGCTGCCGAAGGGTGCGGAGAAATCCCGCCACATTCTGCTGCAAAGCCCCGCGCTTGTTCTTGTCGGCCTTGGTGAAGACAATGGCAAAGGGCACACTCTCCTCCCCTAGCCACTCGATAAATTCCAGATCGATCTTTTGAGGCGGAAGCCGGCTGTCGATGAGCACGAACAGGCAGGTGAGCTGACGACGTTCAAGGACGTAATATTCAATGAGGTTACGCAGCTTCTCCATCTCTTTCTTCCCTCGCTTGGCGTAACCGTAACCGGGAAGATCCACCAGAAACCACTCGTTGTTGATGAGAAAATGGTTGATGAGGAGCGTCTTTCCGGGCGTAGACGAGGTCATGGCCAAGGCTTTGCGCCCAGTAAGCATATTGATCAGGGAGCTTTTGCCCACGTTGCTGCGTCCGATGAAGGCATATTCCGTTCGGGTACTGTCCTGCGGACACTGGTCGGCTCTGGCAGAGGAAATGAAGAAGTCGGCAGTCTTGATGATCATGATTGCGAAGGATTGTTCGTTGCGGAGCGGGACGGCCAAGCCAGCACACCAACGATGAGGGAGATGAGCACGCCGTATTTCGGAGCCTGAGCATAGACTGCGAGGGCGTAAAGAATAACATTATAGTGGAGCAAGAAGGCGAAGATGAGGATGCGGATCGCGGGAAAGTAGTGTCGCGCCCGCGCCACCACTTCCGGGTCATCATGGGTCAGCCGCCGACGCGCTGAGGGGAATTTGTCGAGGTGTACCACCACGTAGCAGCCCGTCATCGTGAGGATGATGCTCGAAAGATTGACAAAGTAGAGGGCTGTGGCCGATCGCCCAAACACATCGTAGCCCATCAGGGTAAAATAATAGAGGAGTGCACCGCCCAAAGCGAAGGCATAGAGCACAATGTAAAGACGTCGTTTGAAAAAGTTCATGGGTAAAAGATAAAGATTGGAAGGTTATGCTTTCAGCGCAACGCGGTCGATGAGGGAACGTCCGAGGGTGAGTTCATCGGCATATTCGAGGTCGTCACCCACACTCACGCCCCGCGCCAACACACTCATCGCCACAGGGGTTTCGGGTGTGGGGAGCTGTGCCAATTTGCGTGAGATGTAGAAGTTAGTCGTATCACCCTCCATTGTAGGATTGAGGGCGAAGATGACCTCGCGCACTCCACCTCCTGCCACGCGGTCGATGAGCGATGCAATGTGTAGGTCACTCGGCCCGACACCGTCCATCGGACTGATCACACCACCCAGCACGTGATAAAGGCCGCGAAACTGTCCGGTGGATTCTATGGCAAGAACGTTCTGCACATTCTCCACCACGCAGATCAGTCCACGATCCCGGCGAGGGTCGGTACAGATCTCACACTCCGCCGTGTCGCTAATGTTGTGGCAGTGGCGGCAGTAGAGCACATCATCGCGCAGACGCAACAGGCTGTCGGCCAACGCATGCGTCTGTTTGGCCTCCTTCCGGAGGAGATGCAGCACTAGGCGCAAAGCCGTCTTGCGTCCTACACCGGGAAGTTTAGCCACTTCCGAAACGGCATGCTCCAAAAGTTTCGAGGGGTATTGATCGATATTCATTACCGCAAAAATACGAAATCCTGCCGAAAGATGTAATTTTGCACTGCAATAATCGTTATCTGAGGGAACAACTCCCGTTCACATGGCGTCACGGACATCATGCCAACGCATCTCTCACACACCTTCTCTTGCCTTATGAAGCTCTCCGTCCTCATTGTCTCGTACAACGTCAAGCACTATCTCCGCCAATGCCTCGACAGCGTGTGGCGTTCAGCCACCGAAGCTGGGATTGACGTAGAGGTGTTTGTGGTGGACAACCGTTCGAAAGACAGCTCTGTGGCGTGGATCCGCGAAGCCTTCCCCGAACATTGTGCCGGACATCTGCCCCACGCGCGCCTCCACCTCATTGCCAACCACCGAAATGTGGGTTTCGGACGCGCCAACAACCAAGCCCTGCGGCAGAGTAAGGGCGACTACATCCTCTTCCTTAACCCCGACACCATCCTGACCGAGCGCACTCTGACCGACTGCCTCCGTGCTGCGGAACAGACACCTCGCCTAGGTGCGATGGGAGTGAGGATGCTCAAGAGCGATGGAAGCTTTGCATTGGAAAGCCGACGCGGACTGCCCACTCCCTGGACTGCCTTTTGCAAGATGAGCGGACTGGCGCGCATCTTCCCCCGATCACGCACCTTCGGACGCTACTACCTGCGCTTCCTCAACGAAGAGGACGTAACACCGATCGAGATTGTCAGCGGAGCATTCATGCTCTGTGCACGCAAAGCGTTGGACACGTGCGGAGGATTTGACGAAGAGTTCTTCATGTATGGCGAAGACATTGATCTGTCCTACCGCTTGCTCAAAGCCGGATTTCAAAACATCTATGTGCCCACACCCATCCTCCACTACAAAGGAGAAAGCACTCAGAAGAACTCGTTCCGCTACGTCCACGTGTTCTATCAGGCGATGCTCATCTTTTTCCGCAAACATTTCCCAACCACATCGATCGCCCTCACCATCCCCGTCCATCTGGCCATCTACGCTCAGGCCATAGCCACACTGATTCGTCAGAACGGCATCGCGCTAGCACACTATCTCTATCCGCGCCACTATCGCCGTCCCCTCCGTGTGCACTACGTGGGGGCAGCCTCCACCCACGCAGCCTTCGAAGAGCAGAGCGAACGTTGGGGACTTACCCCCACCTGCTCCACCACGGTACCCGAACAGACCGATGCCACCATCTTGGCCTTCTCGACCAAGGACTTCACTTACCAGCAGATGCTAGACACCCTGGCTTGCTCCAACCATCGGACACACATCGGCACCTATTTCCCCGATCAGTGTACACTGATCATCGGATCGGAAGTGTACTGCTGACAACACGGATCTTCCGTGTCCCTCTTGCTCCACACCACCTCACCAGCCACCCAGACCATCCATGATCATCCTCCGTTCCCTCGAACCTTCCGACCTCGCGCTGCTCTATGACGTAGAAAACGACCGCGAACTCTGGCATACTGCCTCCACCCGCGCACCCTATTCGCGTTACGCCCTCAAACAGTTTATCCAGCGTGCGGCACACGAAGACATCTATACCCTGCGTCAGCTCCGCCTCGTGGCCGAGGTGCGCACCGACCGGAACACAGTTCCTGTGGGCTTCATGGATCTCATCGACTTCTCCCCCGAACACCACCGCGCCGAAGTCGGCCTCATCATCCTCCCCACCATGCGCCGCCGGGGCTACGCTCATGCTGCACTCTGCGAACTGGCACACTATGCCCGCACTACCCTATCCCTCCATCAACTCTATGCTTATGTCTGTTCCGACAATACCGCGGCAATCCGACTCTTCAACGCAGCGGGCTTTCAACAGACCACCCTGATTCCAGACTGGTTCTATTACGCCAAAACGTACAAAAACGCCATTCTCTTTCAAAAAAAACTCCTTTGATTTGGTCATATCAAAGGAAGTTTGTACTTTTGCACTCGCAAACGAGGAACAAAGTTCCATAGAACAAAAATACTCACTTGGTGCGTTAGTTCAGTTGGTTAGAATACATGCCTGTCACGCATGGGGTCACGGGTTCGAGTCCCGTACGCACCGCCAACAATAGATCGCTGTAAGACAAAGGTTTTACAGCGATTTTTGTTGTACACTCCACCACATACCCCAAACACAGTACGGAAGGGAGGTGACATGCTTCCACAGAAATAAACACCGCCTCTTCTCCACCGCACGAGAAATGAGTAACTTTGCGTTGGGCCTTCCGACCCTCCATTTATTATATGTTATGTATCCTCCCCATCCTTCTCCCGCCTATATTCTCGAAGAACGTCTGCTGCGCCGCAACCTGACGCTCATCCACGATGTAGCACAACGCGCTGACATCGAAATCATCTTGGCCTTCAAAGCCTTTGCCCTCTGGAAGACTTTCCCCATCTTCCGCGAATACATCGGCCACACCACCGCCTCCTCACCCTACGAAGCGCGCTTGGCCTGCGAAGAGTTCGGGTCACGTGCACACACCTACACCCCAGCCTATGAAGAGGAAACATTCGATGAAATCCTGCGCTACTCACGGGTCATCACATTCAACTCCCTCACCCAGTATGAACGTTTCTACCCCCGCGTGAAGACGTGGAACGCCACCCATGGTGCGGAAGCGCAGATTACGTGCGGCATCCGCGTCAATCCTGAGTACTCCGAAATCGAAACTGCTCTCTACGACCCCTGTGCTCCGGGTAGTCGTTTCGGCGTTCTGGCACAAGAGCTTCCCGAACAGCTTCCTGAGGGCATCACGGGCTTCCATGTCCACAACCACTGTGAGAGCAGCAGTGCCGCCTTCGCACGCTCACTGGAACAGGTCGAGGCTAAATTTGCCACATGGTTTCCGCAGTTGGAATGGCTCAACTTTGGTGGCGGACATCTGATGACACGCGCCGACTACGACACAGAATTCCTCATCACTACGCTCCGCGCCTTCGGCGAGCGCCACAAAACACTCCACCTCATCCTCGAACCCGGCAGCGCATTTGCATGGCAGACAGGTCCGCTCGTGGCCAAAGTAGTGGACATTGTGGAAAACGCAGGCATCAAGACCGCTCTCTTCAATGCCTCCTTCACCTGCCATATGCCCGACTGTCTGGAAATGCCCTATCATCCCCATATCCGTGGTGCACAGACACTCTGCGATGGTGAGGAACTAGGGCACGAGACCGACCCCAATGTCTATCGTTTAGGCGGCAACTCCTGTCTGAGCGGTGATGTAATGGGCTACTGGAAATTCGAGCATCCTCTCCGTGTGGGCGATACCCTCATCTTCGAGGATATGATCCACTATACCACGGTAAAGACCACGATGTTCAACGGCATCCACCATCCCGCCCTTTGTCTCCTGCACGAAAACGGCACACTTGAAGTACTCCGCACCTACCGTTACGAAGACTATCGCGACCGTATGGACTGAGTGCTACCCTCTCTCTTTCACTCCATTACTCCATGTATCTTCTCACTCATATTCTGGTGGCCATCGTTTTGATCGAACACCTCTATATACTATATATTGAAATGTTTGCGTGGACCACGGCCGGTCGCCGCGTCTTCCGCAACGCCCTCCCTGACCACCTCTTTCCTGCCACCGCCGGACTGGCAGCCAACCAAGGGCTGTACAATGGATTTCTGGCCGCAGGATTGTTATGGAGCTATTTCGCACCCTCCCCTTGGTGCGAACGATTGCGCCTCTTCTTCCTCGGCTGCGTGCTCACTGCCGCCGTATTCGGTGCCCTCCGCTCCTCGCGCTCCATCCTCCTCAAGCAGGGACTTCCTGCTATCCTCGCCCTCATCGCCGTGCTTTGGGGGATGTGCTGACACTCATCGCAGAACTCTCCTTCCATGCCTTCCTTCCTCGACCAAGACATCACCTACCTCAAAGGCGTAGGTTCGTTTCGCGCCCAACTCTTGGGAGCGGAGATGGGTGTGCACAGCGTGGGCGACCTGCTCCACACCTTCCCCTTCCGACACGAAGACCGCACAAAAATCCACCGCATCAGCGATCTGGTGGAAGGAATGCAGAATATCCAGATCCGTGGACGCATCGTAACCATGACCAAACAGGGCGAAGGCCCCAAGCGCCGCCTCGTGGCATCCTTCACTGATGGCACAGGCTACATCCAGCTCGTATGGTTTCGCGCCTCCAAACAGTTGGAGCGCCTCTACCAGGTGGGGGTAAGCTATCAAGTGTTTGGCGAGCCCAAGCCCTTCGGGCACCATCTGTCCATCGCTCATCCCGAGATGGAAGAACTGGAGAAAGTACGCAACCGTCCGCTGCTCCGCATGCAGCCCATCTACCACTCCACAGAACGGCTGGAAAGAGCACACATCACATCGAAGGTGATCAACGAGCTTATAGCCAACGCTTTCGAGCGGCTCTCCGAACCGCTCCCCGAAACCCTCACACCCGATATCGTGGCAGCACACCACCTGGTGTCGCACGACCGTGCCATCCGTGATATCCACTTCTCTCAACACGCCCAGGACGTTACGGCGGCTAAGCACCGGCTGAAATTTGAGGAGCTGTTCTATCTCCAACTCTCCATCCTGCAATATACCCACAATCGTAAAACCGAACAAACGGGCTTCCCCTTCCTACGCGTCGGCGACTACTTCAACACGTTTTATCGCCACCACATCCCCTTCACGCTCACGGACGCTCAAAAGCGCGTCATCAAGGAGGTGCATGCCGATCTCAAAAGTGGGAAGCAGATGAACCGCCTGCTTCAAGGCGATGTCGGCTCAGGAAAGACCATGGTGGCCACGCTCGTGACACTACTTGCCCTCGACAACGGATTTCAAGCTTGCCTAATGGCTCCTACCGAAATCTTGGCCGAACAGCATTATAAGGTTCTTGCAACGCAACTTTCCCCCTTAAACATCAACTGTGCCCTCCTCACGGGCAACGTGAAGGGTAAACGCCGGCGTTCCACCCTCGAAGGGGTGGCTACGGGCGAAGTCCAGCTCCTCATTGGCACCCACGCTCTGATCGAACCAACAGTAGTGTTCCGCAACCTCGGGCTGGTGATCATCGACGAGCAACATCGCTTCGGCGTGAAGCAGCGTGCCGCGCTTTGGACGAAGAATGTGCATCCGCCGCACATTCTCGTCATGACAGCCACCCCCATCCCCCGCACCCTAGCCATGACAGTATATGGCGATCTGGATGTAAGCATCATCGATCAGTTACCTCCCGGCCGGAAGCCCATCGCCACCAAGCACTTCCGATCGGCACAACGCCAGCTGATCTATCAGGGAGTGACCGCCGAACTCAACAAAGGACGTCAGGTCTATTTCGTCTATCCGCTCATCGAAGAGAACGAACGGATAGATCTCCTAGCCCTCGAACAAGGTTATGAAACCATCTGTGACGCCTTCCCCGACTGGTCGGTAGGCCAGGTGCACGGGCGAATGAAACCCACGGAGAAGGAAGAGGCGATGCGTGCTTTTGCCGATGGTGAAACCCACATCCTCGTGGCTACAACAGTGATTGAAGTCGGCGTCAATGTCCCGAACGCTTCGGTCATGGTCGTAGAGAACGCCGAACGCTTCGGACTGGCTCAGCTTCACCAGCTCCGCGGGCGTGTAGGACGCGGTGCGGAGCAAAGCTATTGCATCCTCGTCACAAAAGACAAGCTGTCCGAAGCCACCCGTCAGCGGATGGACATCATGGTCGAGACGACCGATGGTTTTGTCATCGCCGAAGCCGACATGAAATTCCGCGGCCCTGGCGACCTCGAAGGAACAATGCAGAGCGGTCTTCCCATCGAACTCCGCATTGCTCACCTCGTGGGCGATGCCGACCTTATGGCTGAAGCACGTGCGGCAGCAGCCCAAATCATCAACACAGCCACCTCGCTCGATGATCCGCGCTATGCCCTCCTCTGGCGGCAACTCCACCGCCTTCGCCATGAACACCGCAACTATTCCAGCATTTCCTAAGACGAAACACGATGCCCACCTGACTTTTCTGCCCAATCTCGAAAGGAAAAGGAGGAGAAAATCCGTGTACCACTTGTACAATCCGCGAAAAGGTCGTAATTTTGCACCGCCGTTACGAGATAGCGGCATGATTTTTATTATTCACTAGGGGACGTGTCCCCAACAAAACATCTCTACACACAATGGCAACTCGTATTCGCCTGCAACGTCATGGCCGTAAGGGCTATGCTTTCTACAGCATCGTCATCGCTGACGTTCGTGCTCCCCGCGATGGTAAGTTCACCGAGAAGATCGGCACCTACAACCCCAACACCAACCCTGCAACCGTAGACCTTAATTTTGACCGCGCCCTCTACTGGGTAGAGTGCGGTGCCCAGCCCACCGACACGGTGCGCAATATCCTCTCCGATGAAGGCGTGCTCCTCATGAAGCACCTCCGCGGCGGTGTGAAGAAGGGTGCCTTTGATGACGCCACCGCTCAGGCCAAGTTCGAAGCCTGGAAGCAGGACAAGACCGGCAAGACCGCTGCCATCAGCGAAAAGGTAGCTGCTGCCAAGAAAGATGTACTCGCTGCTCGCCTCGAAGCCGAAAAAGCCACCAACGCCAAGATCGCTGAAAAAGTAGCCGAGAAAAAGGCTGCTGAAGCTGCTGCCAAGGCTGAAGCAGAAGCTGCTGCCCGTGCTGAAGCAGAAGCCGCTGTGGCAGAAGCCGAAGGTGCTGCAGAAGAGAATGAAGCTCCCGCTGAAGCTTAATCGCACACCTCCCAAGAGCCTAGTGCTCACAATAAGTCTGAATTGCTCGCGTCCCCGACTTTCTTTCTGAAGAAATCGGGGACGCTTTTCGTCTTTTTCGCTTCTACAGTCTTGTTCACGTATCGCTTAGGCAACATGGGTATCGCATCGAAATTCAACATTACGATGAGTATGTTCCGCACATCTCCCCGGAACATATATCCGACATTGCACACCTCAATCTTACCTGTGTGTTCCGCCGGTAAACCAGTCCATACGACACCATGGCCAATGGCGCGTATCAATTCTTAGGATGGCCTTGCTTCCTTTATTTGTACAGTGCGCAAGCTGAAACACCACCTTTTGTGCAATAAAACAAGGAGTAAGCTCACACCACCTTGGCCGTATGGCAGGAAAATCGTACTTTTGTGGGCGTTATACAATTGTTTTTTGCCGAGCGATGGGGAAGCCGTGAGGCTGTGCTCCACCCTCGAAGTCACCGTAATTACGTATGTCCAATTTAGTAGCCATCGTGGGTCGCCCCAATGTCGGGAAATCCACGCTTTTCAATCGTCTTACCGGAACGCGACGAGCCATTGTCAGCGAAGAAGCCGGTACCACACGCGACCGCCAGTATGGCAAGTGCGAGTGGGGCACCCGTGAGTTCTCCCTCGTCGATACCGGTGGATGGGTGGTAAACTCGGACGATATCTTCGAAGAAGAAATTCGGAAACAAGTTTCCATTGCCACGGAAGAGGCCGACCTCGTCCTCTTTGTGGTCGATGTCATCAATGGCATTACGGACCTGGACATGCAGGTCGCACAAATTCTGCGCAAGGCCAAGACGCCCGTACTCCTGTGTGCCAACAAGACCGACAACAACGAGGATCGCTACGGTGCAGCTGAATTTTATGCTTTAGGCCTAGGCGAACCTTACTGCATCTCGGCCATCTCGGGCAGTGGAACGGGTGACCTGCTGGACCTCATCCTAGACAAGCTCCCCGAACAGGCTGTCGAAGACGATGAGGACAACATTCCCCGCTTCTCCGTTGTAGGTCGTCCGAACGCAGGCAAGAGTTCGCTGATCAACGCCTTTATCGGTGAGGATCGCCACATTGTGACGGACATTGCCGGTACTACGCGCGACAGTATCCTCACACGCTATGACAAATTCGGCTTCGACTTTTATCTGGTCGATACAGCAGGCATCCGCAAGAAGAACAAGGTGTCGGAAGACTTGGAGTTTTACAGCGTGATGCGTTCGATCCGCTCTATCGAGAACTCTGATGTCTGCATCCTCCTCATTGATGCTACACGCGGCATCGAGAGTCAGGACATGAACATCTTTCAGCTTATCCAGCGCAACAACAAGAGCCTCGTCGTGGTGATCAACAAGTGGGACGTTGTCGAAGAGAAAACCCAAAAAGTCATCACCTACTTCGAAGAGACCATTCGCGAACGTATGGCTCCATTTACCGACTTTCCCATCATCTTTGCCTCTGCCCTGACCAAACAGCGCATCTTCAAGGTGCTCGAAACAGCCAAGGAAGTATACCTCAACCGCAAGCGCCACGTCGGCACACCTCGGCTGAATGAGGAAATGCTGCCCCTCATCGAGGCATACCCTCCTCCTTCGATCAAGGGAAAGTACATCAAGATCAAGTACTGCGCCCAAATCCGAGACACCCAGATCCCCACATTCGTCTTCTACGCCAATCTGCCCCAGTACGTCAAAGACCCCTACAAGCGTTTTCTGGAAAATAAGATCCGCGAGCGTTGGGACTTCTCCGGATCTCCGATCAACATCTTCATTCGTCAGAAATGACCCATCCGCACCCCCTCGTTCTTCCGTTTCTCCTTGCTGTGCTTTGCAGTGGTGCCCTCTGTGCCTGCGGCAGCCGTGGGAGCAATGCCGCCCCTGTGGAACAAGCCCCGATGACGGGCACCGTGGGTGAAGGCCCCGAAGAGAGCGAGGTGCTGCGCATCTACAACCTTTACCTCAAAGGCTTGTACGAGCAGTATGTCCAAGAGATGGCCTCCTGTGATGGAAAGCCAGTGGCTTACCGACAGCAGATGGTAGACCTCTACGAACAGCATGCTGCCCAACAGCTCTCCAAGAATGGAGGAGCGATCCAAGCCACCGTAGTGCGCATCGAACCAACCCCCGATGGACGGCAGTCCAATGTCTTCCTCCGCATCCTCTACAACAATCACAGCCACGAAGTGGTGATGATCTCACTGGTGAAGGTGGACGGACGCTGGCGACTCCCTTAGTAATCAATATCTCCCTTTCTTCCCTCTTATCCTTATGCAACTCGACATTCTGACCGCCGTTTCACCCATCGATGGCCGCTATCGGAGCAAAACCGAGGCGTTGGCTCCCTTTTTCTCTGAATATGCGCTGATGAAATACCGCGTTCGTGTAGAGATCGAATATTTCATCGCCCTCTGCGAACTCCCCCTTCCTCAGCTCGCCGGCTGCGACATCACGCTATTTCCGCGCCTGCGCGCCATCTACGAAAACTTCTCCGAGGCCGATGCGCGCCGTGTGAAAGATATTGAGCGCGTAACGAACCACGATGTCAAGGCCATCGAATACTTTATTAAGGAGCAGTTTGACGCCATTGGCGGCCTGAATCACTATAAGGAATTTGTGCACTTCGGGCTCACCTCGCAAGATATCAACAACACCTCCTTCCCCCTGATGCTCAAAGAAAGCTTGGAACAGGTGTACATCCCCATGCTCGAAGAGGTGATCAGTGCCCTCAACGCGCGTGCCGAGGAGTGGGCCGCCATCCCAATGCTTGCCAAGACTCATGGCCAGCCCGCATCGCCCACCCGTCTGGGCAAGGAAGTCCGTGTCTTCGCCTATCGTCTCGAACAGCAGCTCGGTCAACTTAAAGCAGTGCCCCACAGCGCGAAGTTCGGCGGTGCAACCGGCAACTTCAACGCCCATCACGTAGCCTATCCCGACCGTGACTGGCGCGCCTTTGGACGCACCTTCCTTGCTGAAAAGCTGGGGTTACAGCGCGAAGACTACACCACCCAAATTTCCAACTACGACAATCTGGCTGCTCTCTTCGATGCGATGAAGCGCATCCACACCATTCTCATCGATGCTGACCGCGACTTTTGGCAGTATGTGTCGATGGAGTATTTCAAACAGAAAATCAAGGCCGGAGAAGTTGGGTCGAGTGCCATGCCCCATAAGGTCAATCCCATTGACTTCGAGAATTCGGAGGGAAATCTCGGCATGGCCAACGCCCTGCTCGAACACCTCAGCAGCAAACTCCCGATCAGCCGCCTCCAACGCGATCTGACGGACTCCACCGTGATCCGCAACATCGGTGTACCCATGGGGCATGCCCTCATCGCCTTCGCTTCAACACTTAAAGGCTTGGACAAACTCCTCCTCCGGGAAGACACCCTCGCCGCCGATCTCGAACACAATTGGGCAGTATGCGCAGAGGCCATCCAGACCATCTTGCGCCGCGAAGCATTCCCCAACCCCTACGAGGCACTCAAAGCCTTGACCCGCACCAATGCCGCGATCACAGAGCAGAGCATCTCCGAATTTATCGACAGCCTCGATGTCAGCGATACCGTAAAGGCCGAACTCCATCAAATCTCTCCCTCGTCCTACACCGGGATCTGAGGATTTTCTCCATCATCTATTTTGCCAGCCGTGAGGCTGACCTTTATCTCTTCAATTCACAATGAGCGATTTCAATCAGCGCAATTCCGACGGAGGCCGCCGCGAGGGCTATACTCCGTCCCACTACTCCCGTCAGTACAACAACAGCAATAACAGTCCTCGCCCCTACAACCGTGATGGCCGCCAGGGACAGGGTACCGACCGCTCCTATGGTCGCGGCAGCTATCATCGCCCCGAAGGCGACCGCCGCTCCGAAGGTTTCCGCAGCGGCCGCAATTTCGACCGTCCACAGGGCGACCGCCGCTTCCAGAGCGACAACAGCCGTTCACAAGGCGGCTATTCTCGTCAGAGCGAAGGCTATGGCCGAGCGCAAGGGAGCTATGAGCATCGGCCAAACGGTGGTGGCTTCGGCCAGCAGCACCAAGGTGGTTATCGACGTCCGCAAGGCGAAGGCTATAGTCGTCCAAACGGCGGCTACAACCGCTCGAACGGCGGTTACCCACAAGGAAACCGTCCACAGCAGGGCGGAAAACGATTCAACAAGAATGGATTTTCCACCGGAAAACGCCGCGTGGAATACAAAGAAGAGGCTTACGACCCCAACCAGCCCATCCGTCTGAACAAGTTTTTGGCCAATGCCGGTGTATGCTCGCGCCGCGATGCCGACAAATACATTGAGGCAGGCGTTGTAACGGTCAATGGTGAAGTCATCACCGAACTCGGCCACAAGGTACTCCGCTCAGACACTGTACTCTTCCACGACCAGCAGATCAAGGCAGAGAAGAAGATCTACGTCCTCCTCAACAAGCCAAAAGGCTATGTCACCACGAGCGAAGATCCCCAGAATAGAAAGACGGTGATGGATCTCGTACGCAATGCCTGCATGGAACGCATCTATCCCGTAGGCCGTCTTGACCGCAACACCACGGGCGTCCTCCTGCTCACCAACGACGGCGAGCTGGCCTCCAAGCTCACCCATCCCAAATTCTTGAAAAAGAAGATCTACCACGTCTATCTCGACCGCAACGTTTCGGCCGGTGACCTCCGCCAAATTGCCGAAGGTGTAACGCTCGAAGACGGCGACATCGCTGCCGACGCTGTAGAATATGCTGATGCCAATGACAAGAAGCAGGTGGGAATCGAGATCCATTCCGGAAAAAACCGTATCGTCCGCCGTATCTTTGCCGCTCTTGGCTACAACGTCCTCAAGCTCGACCGCGTCTATTTTGCGGGTCTGACGAAGAAGAACGTAAAGCGCGGCGACTGGCGCTACCTCAGCGAAGCCGAGGTTCAGATGCTCCGTATGGGTGCGTTTGAATGACACTCGGACGACCTTCACAACTCTTTTTACGACAAGAAGCACGCCCCCACAGCCCGATTCTCCCTACGGAGAAACAGGCGTGGGGCGTACGTGAAACAATATCATTATGGAACGAACAAAGATCAAAGAACTCCTCCAACGCACCGACTTCGGCGCAGCGGTTTGTGTCAAAGGCTGGGTACGCACCCGTCGTGGCAGCAAGAGCGTGAACTTCATCGCCCTCAACGATGGTTCGACCATCAAGAACGTGCAGATCGTGGCCGATGTAGAGAAGTTCAATAGCGAAATGCTCAAGCTCATCACTACTGGTGCTTGCCTGAGCGTGGAAGGAACGCTCGTCGAAAGCCAGGGTGCGGGTCAGGCCGCCGAAATTCAAGCCACAACTATCGAAGTGCTCGGTGCCTGCGGCAGCGACTTCCCCATGCAGAAAAAGGGGCAAACCTTCGAATACATGCGCCAACATGCCCACCTTCGCCTGCGTACCAATACCTTCGGAGCCGTGTTCCGCATCCGCCATAACATGGCGATGGCCATCCACCGCTACTTCCACGAACATGGGTTCTACTATTTCCATGCTCCCATCATCACCGCTAGCGATTGCGAAGGTGCCGGCCAGATGTTCCAGGTAACAACAAAGAACCTCTACGACCTCAAAAAGGACGAAGACGGCAAGATTGACTATTCCGACGACTTCTTCGGCAAGTCCACCAGTCTTACCGTCAGCGGGCAACTCGAAGGCGAACTCGGTGCCACTGCTCTCGGTGCCATCTACACCTTCGGACCCACCTTCCGCGCCGAAAACTCCAACACACCGCGTCACTTGGCCGAATTCTGGATGATCGAACCCGAGGTGGCCTTCATCGACCTCAACGATCTGATGGAGCTCGAAGAGGACTTTATCAAATATTGTGTGCGCTGGGCACTCGACAACTGCCAAGAGGATCTCGAATTCCTCAACAAGATGGTCGACCCCACCCTGCTCGAACGTCTCAACTCTGTGGTGGACACCGAGTTCGTCCGTCTGCCCTACACCGAGGGCATCCGCCTGCTCGAAGAGGCCATTGCCAAGGGCAAGAAGTTTGAGTTCCCTGTTTATTGGGGCTGCGATTTAGCTTCCGAACATGAACGTTACCTCGTGGAAGAGCATTTCTGCAAACCTGTCATCATGACGGACTATCCGAAGGAGATCAAAGCCTTCTACATGAAGCTCAATTCCGATGGCAAAACTGTACAAGGCACCGATGTCCTCTTCCCTCAGATTGGTGAAATCATCGGCGGTTCTGTCCGCGAAGAAAGCTACGACAAGCTCCTCGAAGGTATGGAACGCTTCGGCATCAACCCCGAAGAGATGAGCTGGTATCTCGACACCCGAAAGTTCGGCACCTGCCCTCACGGCGGTTTCGGCCTCGGATTCGAGCGCCTCATCCTCTTTGTTACCGGCATGCAGAACATCCGCGATGTCATCCCCTTCCCCCGTACACCGAACAACGCGGAATTTTAAGGAATCAACGCACAACAATTCCTGCGTGCCACAACACTGAATGCACCTCACCTGTGCTTCACCACGCCACGCAGCACCGCGGAAAGCGCAGAGAGTTTTTTCTCTGCGTGCTCTGCGATGCTGCGTGCGGCGTTTGTTGTGGAGTAAGGATCTGGTGTTCTTGATCGGGTGTGCCGTGGTGAGCCCTACACAAGTGTAGTACACCGCAATCTTGAATGTACACGCACCCATCTCCTGCCCCAAAAAAACTGAGGGCAATTGTCTGCCGTCTACAAAGAAATGAGTAAATTTGCAGGCAATTTAATTCCATCCGCTAAGCCTCAGCATTATGACAGCCAATTTTATTGCCGACAAGATTGTCATGGACGGTCTTACTTATGACGATGTCCTCTTGGTACCCGCATACTCCGAAGTGCTGCCCCGTACCGTCTCCCTCGCCACGAAGTTCTCTCGCAACATCGAGTTGCAAATTCCCTTCGTCACAGCAGCGATGGACACCGTAACCGAGTCACAGATGGCCATCGCCATTGCTCGTGAAGGCGGTATCGGAGTGATCCACAAGAACATGTCGATCGAAGAACAAGCACGCCAGGTTGCCATCGTGAAGCGTGCTGAGAATGGCATGATCTACGACCCCGTTACCATCCAACGCGGCAAGACGGTGAAAGATGCTCTTGCACTGATGAGCGAATATCACATCGGGGGTATCCCGGTGGTGGACGATGCGATGAAACTCGTTGGCATTGTGACCAATCGCGACCTCCGCTTTGAACACAATATGGACAAGCTCATCGATGAGGTGATGACTTCGGAAAATCTGGTGACCACCAACACGCAGACCGACCTTATGGCTGCCAGCGAAATTCTCCAGCAGAACAAGATCGAGAAGCTCCCCGTAGTGGACAACGAAAACCATTTGGTGGGACTGATCACCTACAAAGATATCACCAAAGCCAAGGACAAACCCATGGCTTGTAAGGATAGCAAGGGGCGCTTGCGCGTAGCCGCCGGTGTGGGTGTCACCGCAGACACGATGGAACGCATCGAAGCTTTGGTGCATGCAGGTGCTGATGCCATTGTCATCGATACAGCACATGGCCACTCCAAAGGCGTGATTGAGAAGCTGAAGGAAGCAAAAGCCAAATTCCCCTCTGTAGATATTGTGGTCGGCAACATTGCCACTGGCGATGCAGCACGCATGCTCGTTGAAGCGGGCGCAGATGCCGTGAAAGTAGGTATCGGGCCAGGCTCTATCTGCACCACACGTGTGGTGGCAGGCGTTGGTGTACCTCAGCTGTCGGCGGTCTATGACGTTGCCAAAGCTCTCGAAGGTACAGGAGTTCCGCTCATTGCCGATGGTGGCCTCCGCTATTCGGGCGATGTCGTCAAGGCCATCGCGGCTGGCGGCTACAGTGTGATGATCGGATCGCTCGTAGCAGGCTGCGAAGAAAGTCCCGGTGAAACCGTGCTCTTCAATGGCCGTAAGTTCAAGACCTACCGCGGTATGGGATCGCTCGAAGCCATGGAGAACGGTTCAAAGGATCGCTATTTCCAGAGTAATGTGGACAGTGTGAAGAAGCTGGTGCCCGAAGGCATCGCTGGCCGTGTGCCTTATAAAGGAAGCGTCCAGGAAGTGATTTACCAACTCGTAGGCGGACTACGCTCGGGTATGGGCTACTGCGGAGCTGCTACTATTGAAAAGCTGCACGACGCAAAGTTCACCCGCATCACCAATGCCGGTGTATTGGAGAGCCATCCGCACGATATCACGATCACCAGCGAAGCCCCCAACTACTCCCGCGGCGAATAAACTTTAGGGGAGGCTCTATGACGACAGTCTGAATAGAGCCTCCCTTTACGCTTTCCCCCTACTTCCTACAACCCTATCCCACCGACTATCATGAGAAAGTTCTTTGTTGCCACAGCCCTATTCTGCGCTTCTTGGGGGGCTTGGGCACAGTCTGCCAGCAATCCTGTGCTGATGACCATACAAGGCAAGCCCGTAACGCGTGGCGAGTTTGAATATGCTTACCACAAGAACAATAACGTTGAAGGAGCGATTGAACAAAAGAGCATCACAGAATACTTGGAGATGTTTATCAACTACAAGCTCAAAGTTGCAGCTGCTGAGGCTCTCAAGATGGACACACTGACTTCCTTCAAAGAGGAGTTCCGCACCTATCGCGATTTACAGCTCAACATGGGTCTGATGGATCAGGCTTTTATCGACTCCGTGGCACACAGCCTCTATGACGACTACGCTCAGCGCACGGGCGGACAGGACGTGCTCAGCGTGGCACACATTCTGCTCACCCTTGAACAGAACGCTCCTGAGGAGCAACGCCAACGTGTAGCACAACGTGCCGACAGCATCTATTCCGCGATCCTTAGCGGTGCCAAATTCGAGGCCATGGCCCAACAGTTCAGCCAAGACCCCGGATCGGCGGCACGCGGCGGTCAGCTCCCACCCATCCACATCGGTATGACCATCAAAGAGTTTGAGGACCAAGCTTATGCTCTGAAAGCCGGGCAGATGAGTCGCCCGTTCCTCTCCTCTGCAGGTTACCATATTGTTTGGGTCAAAGAGCGCAAACCAGTGGAAAGCTACGAGGCTTTGGCTCCCAAAATTCTGGAATCCCTCAAACGCCAAGGCATCGAAGAAGCAGCAGCCGAACACCGCATCAAGGCGCTGATGTCCACAGGGCGCACGCGCGAAGCCATTATGGACAGTACGCTCACCGCAATGACTGAAGCCAAGCCCGAACTGAAGTACCTTATTCAAGAGTACTATGATGGTTTGCTGCTCTACGAGGTGGCCAAACAACAGGTCTGGGATGTGGCAGAGAAAGATGAAGTCGGGTTAGCCAACCAGTTTAAGACACACAAGAAGAAATACACTTGGTCCTCCCCTCGATTCTGTGGCTATATCGTCAGTGCAAAAGACAAAGCTTCTGCCCAAAAAGCGCAAAGACTGCTCAAAAAGGGCATCCCCGCGGGACGTGACCTCATGACGTATCTTAAAGAGACGATCAACAAAGACTCCGTTGTCGTGATGGCGCGTGGACGTTTCATCACCCAACGCGGCGAGAACACCACCATTGACAACCTGGCCTTTGGTGATAAAAAAGCAGAGGTGAAATCCCTCCATTCTAAATACCCCATCACCATCGTGGTGGGCAAGGTGCAAAAACGCCCCAAGACGTACGAAGATGTCCGCGCCGAGGTGGTGGCGGATCACCAGCAAGCCTTGGAAGCGGCATGGGTGCAAGCCCTCCGCCAGCGGTTCAGCGTCCAAGTGAACGAGGACGTCCTGAAAACGCTTCATTAACATATTGAACGAACATCATGTATCGCCTCCTATCTCTACTGCCCCTCTCCCTCCTCGCCACCCTCCCCACACTGGCACAACAGCGATCTACCAACAATGTGGACGAAGTGGTTTGGGTGGTGGGGGATCAACCCATCCTCCGCTCCGAAGTCGAAGTCTTTCGCTTGGAAGCCGGTATCGCAGGGAAGGCTCTGGCCAACCCTTATGCCACCATCCCCGAACAGCTCGCCATTCAGAAACTCTTCATCCACCAAGCGGAGACCGACTCCATCGAGGTCAGTGATGAAGAAGTGCTTCGATTGGCCGATTTCAACATTGAGCGCGACATCCGCGAACTTGGTTCACGTGAAAATCTCGAAGCCTATCACGGCAAGCCCTACGCGCAAATCCGCGAACGCTACAAAGAAACGGCGCGCGCACAAATGACCACCGAGCGTGTGAAGGATCAACTGACCAAGAGCATCAAGGTGACACCAGCTGAGACACGCGAGTTCTTCGCCAAACTCCCCCAAGACAGCGTACCTTTTGTCCCCACTCAGGTGGAGGTACAGATCATTACCGCCCACCCCACTCCTAAGCGCGAAGAAGTGGAACGCATCGAGGAGCGGCTGCGTAATTTTGCCCATCGCGTCAATTCGGGTGAGACGGACTTCGGTCGCCTAGCCAAGATGTATTCACAAGACTGGGGTACTGCGCGCAATGGCGGCGAAGTGGGTCTTTCCGGTCGCAATATGCTCGCTCCCGAATTTGCCGCTGTGGCTTTTAGTCTCAGCGATCCAAAGAAGGTTTCCAAGATTGTCAGAACGGATTTCGGCTACCACATCATGCAGCTGATCGAAAACCGCGGCGACAAGGTCAACGTGCGCCACATCCTGCTCAAGCCTGAGATTGCACAGAGCGAATTTGAAGCCAGCATACAGCGCCTCGACTCCATTGCCGATGACATTCGTGCTGCTAAATTCTCCTTCGAAGAAGCGGCACGCGTACTCTCCGATGATAAAGATACGCGCAACAACCACGGCCTGATGGTCTACGAAAGTCCGATGTCGCGCGACAAATCTTCGCGCTTCGAGATGGAACATCTCCCACAAGACATCGCCAAAGTGGTCGATACGCTGAAAGTTGGCGAGGTGAGCCGCGCCTTCCGCACGGTCGATGAAAAGACCGGAGCAGAAATTTGCGTCATCGTCAAACTCAAAAATCGCATCGAAGGACACCGTGCCAATATGGCCGAAGACTTCCAGATCCTCAAGAATGTGGTGCTCCAACGCCGTCAAAACGAAGTTTTGAAGAAGTGGCTGACACAAAAGATCAAAACAACCTATACACGCATCAGCCCCGAATGGCGTAACCAGCAATTTGAGTATGAAGGTTGGGTGAAATAAGCCCGCCTCTTCACAAAAGGACGTATGCGCACAGCCAAACCTACAAACCTCCTTCATCGAAACCTCATCATGAGGTATTGACACTTCCCGAGATTTTGAAGACATCTGTTCAATATCACACTTCGTTTTGGACGGGGATGGGGATTTTACTCCTCTTCCTCGTCCAAACTTATGCTTTTCCTCTGACCAACCGCCGAAAAGCCACACCTAAACACGATGCGCCGATCCATATCCACCATGCCGACCGCCTCTTCAAAGATGCGGCCCTTACGGCCGATGGACAGGTTCTGGTGGGCAATGTCCTCCTTTCTCACGACGGCATGCGCCTAAAATGCGACAGTGCAGTCTTCTACGAAGCCTCCAACTCCTTTATGGCCTACGGACGGGTGCGCTTCACGCAAGGAGACACCCTCGCCCTCAACGGCGACTCCATCTATTATGATGGAACAGCACAGTATGCCCAAGCATTTCACGATGTTGTTATGCGGCATCACCAGATGAAGATCTACACAGATCAGCTCAACTATGACCGCATCTCAGGCAAAGGCTTCTACGATATTGGTGGAAAGATCGTGGACGGCAAGGCCGTACTGACGTCTCAGCACGGCGATTACACCACCACCACCCGCGAAGCCCATTTCAACACAGACGTCCTGCTGGTGAACGATCAGAAGGACACTCTCCGCACAGAAATCTTAGACTACAACACCCAGACGAAATGGGCACATGCCATGGGCAACACCAACATTCTGAGTGGCGACAGCCGTATTTTCACCACCGATGGGTGGTACAACACGGGGAGTGGAAAAGCACGCCTCAGCCAGCGTCCCCAACTGTTCAACAAAGGGCGACAGCTGGTGGGCGATAGTCTTTATTACGACAAAGCCACGGGATTCTCCGAGGCGTTCGACAATGTGGTCTTCACCGATTCGACCGACCGCGACAACAAGAACATCCTGATGGGTGACTATGGTTGGTATGATGCTCCGAAAGGTGAAGCTATGGCCACGAAGCGAGCTTTGGCCAAAAACTTTTCTCGAGGTGCCGACACGCTCTATGTCCATGCCGACACGCTACGCCTCTTTTCCTACAATCTGAAAACAGACTCGGCCTATCGTGTACTCCACGGATATTTCCATGTCCGTGCCTATCGCACCGATGTACAGGCTGTGTGTGACTCTCTCGTGTTCCACTCACAGCGTCGACAACTCACACTCTTCCGCGATCCCATCGTGTGGAGCGATGACCGCCAGATCCTCGGTGAAGAAATCAACGTCTATGCCAACGACTCGACCATCGACTCCGTCTATGTGGAGCGTCAGGCACTCATTGTCCAGGCTCTCCCTGACTCAGCACTCTTCAATCAAGTGGCAGGACACCTCATGCAGGCTTATTTCCACAAAGGCGAACTCTATCAGGCCCGCGTAGAGGGCAACGCGATGGTCATCAATTATCCGATGGAACGCGACAGCACCTTCCTCTACCACAACTATTGCGAAGCCGCCAAGCTTCGCATCGATGTGACACAACGAAAGATGCGCCGATTTTGGGCTGCCCCTAACCCCATTGGCAAAACTTATCCCATCGGCCTCGCACCCGCCGCCCACACCCGTTTGACCAATTTTGCTTGGTTCGACTACATCCGCCCGCTTTCGCCCGATGACCTTTTCGAATGGCGACCCAAATCGTCAGCCACAAAACTGAAAGTACAGCCACGCAGCCAAGCTCCACTGCAAACCTTACAGCGGATCTCCGCCAAAGCGGAGAAGAGTCTTACTCCTTCCCCCAAACCTTAACAACGAATGTCCGACATCATCCACCTCCTTCCAGACTCCGTAGCCAACCAGATTGCGGCGGGCGAAGTCATCCAGCGACCAGCCTCCATCATCAAGGAATTGGTAGAAAATTCCCTCGATGCAGGGGCGACCCGCATTCAGGTGCTGGTCACCGATGCGGGAAAAACCTGCGTGCAGGTGATTGACAATGGAAAGGGGATGAGTGCGACTGATGCGCGCCTCTCTTTCGAACGCCACGCCACTTCCAAGATTTCAAGTGCTGCCGACCTTTTTTCCCTCACCACTATGGGTTTCCGTGGTGAAGCTCTGGCCTCCATCGCTGCCGTAGCACAGGTAGAACTCCGCACCCGCATGGCCGATGAAGACTTGGGGGTGAGCATCCGCATCGAAGGTTCGAAGTTCATCCGCCAAGAACCCGTAGCCTGCCCAGTAGGAGCAAACTTCTCCGTCAAAAATCTCTTCTACAACATCCCCGCACGTCGAAAATTTCTGAAGAGCAACAACACGGAAAATATCAACATCAACACCGAGTTTGAGCGCATCGCTCTTGCACATCCCGACATATCCTTCTCTCTCGGCACCCCAGAGCGCGTAACGCTCGATCTCCCGGCAAGTACCTTTCGACAGCGCATCGTCAATATCTTCGGCCGCAACATCGAGAAACGCCTCATCCCCCTCCAAGTAGAGACGAGTGTGGCGAGTGTGGTAGGCTTCATCGGTACGCCCGAGAGCAGCAAGAAGCGTGGAGCACAACAATTCTTCTTCGTCAATGGCCGCTATATGCGTCATCCCTACTTCGCCAAAGCCGTCCTCTCAGCTTATGACCGCCTTATTGCCGATGGTGAACAGGTACCGTTCTTCCTCCAATTCGTTGTCGACCCTTCGCGCATTGACGTCAACATCCATCCGACCAAGACGGAGATCAAGTTTGAAGACGAACAAGCCATCTGGCAAGTGATCCGCGCCGCAGTACGTGAAGCTCTGGGGCGCTTCAACGCAGTACCCACCATCGACTTCGATACGGAGAACCGTCCCGATATCCCTGTCTTCCAAGCTGATGCCCTTCCCGCAGGAATGCCCATGACCATGCCTGGCATTGAGGTGGACACGGCCTATAATCCTTTCGCCGATAACGATGCGTCTACTGCACACAACCAACCAAGCACTCCACAACGTGCTGCCATTGATACACATCCACACACCTCTCCTACCTCCTCGACTGTCCACACAGAGCATCTGAAACATTGGGAAGCCCTCTTCGCCGAAGCTTCCTCCACAACGGATTTCATTCCCAAAGACTTTTCATACACCACGATTATCCCCCCCCTCGAAGAGGAGGCTTCCCTCCCCGAGGAGACCATGCTCTTTGCTCATCTGGACCACGAAGAACAGGCCGCATGGTCAGCACACGAGGCCGAAGTGCTGCAATTCCGTGGGCGATACCTCCTCACCCCCATGCCCCAAGGGTTACTCGTGGTCGATCAGCACCGTGCTCATATCCGTATCCTTTTTGAAGAATACCTCGAAAAGGTGCGGCAGAAAGTTCCCCTATCTCAAGGATTGCTCTTCCCTCAGATTATCGAACTCTCACCCTCGCAACTCACCGCACTGCACAGTATGAAGAACGAGTTGGAATACATCGGCTTCGAGATGTCTCCACTTGGGGGCGGAAGCTACTCCATCCTCGCCCTCCCCTCCGGCGTTGAAGAACAAGATCCCGTCCAGCTGCTACAAGGTATCGTGGACGATGCCCTCCATCAGCAACAGTCGGCCCATCAAGACATACTTGACACCATCGCCCTTTCAGTGGCGAAAAAGGCAGCCATCCCTCCAGGAAAAATCCTTACACGCGAAGAGATGCGCCACCTACTCAAACGCCTCCACACCTCGAAAGAGCAAGCCTTCACCCCCGATGGCAAACGCATCAGCCACATTCTTTCCTCGACGTCCCTTACACGTCCCTTCGACTAACGATCTCCTATTGAACATTACCATGTCTGACGGCAACTTTAACCGTAGCCTTCTCCCGGCCAACACCTTTCGCAGTGGCCTCCGCGCTGGAAAATCACAGATGCGCCAGCATGCCCTCCTCGCATTTGAGCATACGCTCCACACCACCCTTCCTCACCTCTCGCCTGAGGAGCACAACCGGCTGCTCGCCATCTTCCACCTCAAACTTGCAGAGGCAGAAAGATGATGATGCTTCGTAAACCATCCAGCTCCCATAGGCCTACACAAACCCAGAAACCATACATCAATCTGACAGCTGTTTGTCCAGTTTACTAACCTCAATTCGGGATAAGCATTCTCCTTTTTTCTCCCAAGATATTCTCTCCTAAAGACACAAAAGAGGATTGTTTTTCGTATATTTGTAATTGATAGCGAGACAAATAACAAAAGAATAATCCTCATGAAACTTGTCAGCAAAGTTTTTCACTGCGTTCAAGGAAAGTCGGGAAATTTATTGTATTGCGGATGATTTCTGCAAAGAATATGAATTGGAACTTCGTAAAAAGGCCATTTCTTGCTCCCACCGCTCTGAAAACAGCCCCAAAACGCGCAATCGGAAGGGCAGGATGAGCGATGCCGAGATGATTACTATCCTGGTATTGTTCCACAGCAATACATTCAGAAACTTCAAACATTTCTACCTCTACTTCGTGCGCGAAAAGCTAATCGACGACTTCCCCGATCTACTCTCCTACACCCGCTTTGTAGAACGGATGCCACGCGTAGCCATCCCCTT
>JBHAFF010000010.1:0-26501 GCA_041855985.1 Alloprevotella sp. | reverse complement strand
TGACAAGTTTCATAGAGGGTTGTTTTTTTGTTATCTGTTTGATTATCAACAACAAATATACGGAAAATAATCCTCTTTTTGGGCTTTTCTTGAAACTATTTTAAGGCAAAAAACAAGTGCGGCTTATCCCGAATTCGGGTATAAAGACACGGTGCAGTCGTGTAAAAAACACCGCGGAGTCGTTCGAACGGTTCCGCGGTGTTTTTGCAATGACTCCGCGGAGGTGTGGCGACAACTCCGCGGTGTTTCGAAGGGGTATTCGTGCTTCTTATTTGAGCCTAAGATGTGACATGGCACAAATAGCAATGCATTGGGGTACATTTCTTTTCGTTCTTATAGCAAAAAACTGTGTCCCGATGATGAAACATGGAGGCACAGCTTTTTATGAAGAGAAAAAGGGAAGCAAGTGTGGCGGCTGGTTAGTTCTGGAGCAACCAAGCGTCGGGGTAGGTCGACTTGAGTGTTGAACGGCTCTGGGCAGCCTGTGCTTTGTTGTCGAAGGAGGATGCAATGACGCGGAACCACCCCGTGTGGCCGTTAATGGTTTCGTTGGTCTTGACTACGCGGGCTGCATAGCCACGGTTGCGGAGTGTGGTCATCATACCCTCGGCGTTGGTCTGGTTGATGAAGCTACCTGTAACCACGCTGTAGGCTTTGAGAGGTTCGCCATTGACCACAGTGATGCCGCCAGCGATTGTACGCACGGGAGTATCATCGGTAACAACAACGGGCGTGGTGGCCACGGGAGCAACTTCCTGCTGGGGAGCGATGGTTACTGTCTGAGTGGGAGTTTGCTGTTCTTGGGCTTTGGCGCGCTCATATGCCTTGCGATAGGCACTTTCCTGCGACCCGCAAGAGGAGATAGCGGCAGTAGCGCAGAGGGTGAGAGCGATAAAGGCGTACTTCTTCATGGTGAAAGAGAAATTATGCGTGATGAAATGATGAATGAAGCGTGGATACAGAGATTTTGCCGCATGGGCATTTGATTTCGCCAAAAATGATGCGCGATAAAAATGATGCAACAATGAATGCACACGAAGTCGTAGGACTTCGCCACACGGATATTTGTTTTCGCAAAGTTACGATGAAAATCCTGTTCTGAGAGGGGACGAGGGCGAAAAAACATTAAACCGATGAATTTTCCGCGCGATGTGTCTGTGTTCTCAAATTTTAGTGCTATCTTTGACCTGCATTTATTCATTCTAAAAACAGTATTTCTCATGAAAGGTTTAAGTATTCTCGCAGCATTCTTGGGTGGTGCCGCTGTTGGTGCCGCATGTGGTATTCTCTTTGCTCCCGAGCGTGGCGAAGACACGCGTACCCGCATTGCTGAGGCTATCCGCAAACGTGGTATCAAGCTCAGTGGTAAGGAACTCGAAAATCTCGTGGACGACATCGCCGACGAGCTGAACGTAGCCAACGCCTAAGCTGAGTGTTCTCCAACGATAAGAACATCGACCGCATCGCCCGCTTTCTGAGTATGATCAGAAAGTACGGCGAACTGCGGTGGAAGGGGGCACGTGTGGAGTTGGTGTGCCGGATCGGTATTTTCCTCTCCTCGCTTATCTTGGGCGCGATCGTGTTCATCCTTTCCTGTTTCCTGTTGTTGTTCTTGTCCTTCACTGCGACCTATTTTTTGGCTTCGCGAGTAGGAGGGCTATTGCCCGCTTGTGGCATTGTGGCTTTAGGCTATCTGTGCCTAATTGTCTTGGTCTATGCTAACCGTCGTCGCTGGATCGTTGACCCCACAGTGAATTTCTTGACGCATCTGTTCTTGGACGATAGTCTGCGGCAACGTGAAGTATCTCCTGCTGCACAGCCACCTGTGCAGGGGCAGGCCGCAGCTTCGGACGCTACGGCCAGTGCATCATCGTCTGAGTCTCATTTTTTCTGACGTATGACTACGCATTCATATACCCTGAATGAGCTGTGTGCCCATCGGGAACACATCAATGTTCAGCTCCGTCAAGCAGAACAAGAACTGGAACGTGACTATCGGCAGATCTTCCTCGAAGAAAAGCCCTCTTCCACGCCCGTGGAGCACTGGATGGGTATGGCTTCGAAAGCTTGGTTTGTCTTCGATGGTGCACTTGCGGGTTACAAGCTTTTTCAAAGAATGAAGAGCTTCACCCAGAAACGTAAAGGATAGAGACGTAATGACGCGTTGTGCCGCAGCCTCCGCGCAAGACGCTAAGCATCCTTCTTGAACACCCCGCGCACTGACTGGGCAGTTTTCTTGCATCGGTCAGTGCGCGGTTTGTTGTTCAGAATGATCAAACCCTTCATTTGCTTTCTGGACAAAGCAAAGCCCTGATCACTATACTTTCGCCTCGGAGAAACCCCTACAACGGGGCTGAAAATGGCCTTAAAACGAGTGTTGGCAGAAAAAAAATGGCGGAGAAGGGAGGAGTTTCCAACGAAATGCCTATTTTTGCAGTATTAAATGCCGCCTGAAAAGCCGATGAAGTCACCGGTCGTGCAACAGCCTTTCGGTGAGATTCGCACACAGACGACAAATGTGCAAAATCCATGATGCAAGAAACAGATAGAATAAAGCCTGTCAATATCGAGGAGGAAATGAAGACCTCCTACATCGACTACTCTATGTCGGTGATTGTGAGCCGTGCCTTGCCCGATGTGCGCGATGGTTTCAAACCTGTGCACCGCCGTATCCTTTATGGTATGATGGAGGGTGGACACACGCACGACAAGCCTACGAAAAAGTCAGCGGCTATTGTTGGTGATGTGTTGGGTAAGTACCACCCCCATGGCGATAGCTCGGTGTATGGCGCATTGGTGCGTATGGCACAGCCTTGGGCCATGCGCTATCCCTTGGTAATTGGTCAGGGTAACTTCGGCTCGATGGATGGTGATGGAGCCGCCGCAATGCGTTACACAGAAGCCAAGATGAGTCTGGTGGGCGAGGCGATGCTCCAAGACATCGAGAAGGAGACGGTGGACATGAACCGCAACTACGACAATTCGCGCGATGAGCCTTCCGTCCTTCCCACCCGTATTCCCTCGTTCTTGGTAAATGGTGCTACCGGTATTGCGGTGGGGATGGCCACAAATGTGCCAACCCATAATCTTGGTGAGGTGATAGATGGTGCATTGGCCTACATTGATAATCCCGACATTGATACCGATGGACTGATGCAGCACATCAAGGGTCCCGACTTTCCCACAGGTGCTTATATCATGGAAAATGCCGGCATCCGTAGTGCTTATGAAACGGGGCGTGGTCGCATCATGATGCGCGCCAAGGCTGAAATTGAATCAGGGGCACAGCACGATAAGATTGTGATCAGTGCCGTGCCTTATGGTACGAACACTGCTGAGCTCTGTAAATCCATCGCGATGCTCTCTAACGAGAAGAAGATTGAAGGCATCACAAATGTTAATGATGAGAGCGACCGTGAGGGCATGCGCATCGTGGTGGATGTGAAGCGTGGTCAGAATGCCAACGTTATTCTCAACAAACTTTACAAAATGACGGGACTGCAAAGTAGTTTTGCCGTCAATTGTATTGCACTTGTGCCCATTCCCGGTACGCATCCTGCGAAGATGCGTCCCCAACTACTTAGCTTGAAAGAGTGCTTGCGTCACTTTGTGGAGCATCGCCACGATGTGGTGATCCGCCGGACGCGCTTTGATTTGCGCAAAGCTCAAGAACGCCAGCACATCTTGAACGCTCTGATCGTAGCTTCAGACAATATCGATGAGGTAGTACACCTTATCCGCGCCAGCCGTAATAGTCAAGAAGCGATGGAAGCCTTGATGCGGCGGTTCGATTTTGACGAAGTGCAAGCTCGCGCCATCGTGGACATGCGCCTTGGACAGCTCACGGGCATGCAGCAAGAGAAGCTCCATGAAGAGTATGACGAACTGCAACGCAGGATCGAATATTTTAATCAAATCCTTGCTGATCCCGAACTCTGCAAGAAAGTCATCAAGGACGAACTTATCGAGGTGAAGGAGGCTTACGGCGATGATCGCAAGACGGAAATCCTCCCGGATATGAGCAACTTTAACGCGGAAGATTTTTATGCCGATGACGAGGTGGTGATCACCATCAGCCACTTGGGATACATCAAGCGTACTCCGCTGGCTGACTTCAAGTCGCAAGGCCGCGGTGGAGTAGGGTATAAGGGAAGTTCTACGCGCGATCAGGACTTCATCGAGCATATCTATCAGGCCACGATGCACAATACGATGCTTTTCTTTACGGCGAAGGGGCGTTGCTATTGGCTTCGTGTCTACGAGATCGAAGAGGGAACGCGCCAGTCCAAAGGCCGTGCCATCCAGAATATGCTCAATATCGATGCCGATGACCGTATCAATGCCTGTCTGCACATACGCAAGCTCCGCGATGAGGATTTCTGTAAGAGCCACTATGTGGTATTTGCAACTCAGCAGGGACTGGTCAAGAAGACTTGTTTGGCAGAGTACTCCCGTCCGCGCACAAACGGCGTGAACGCCATCAATATTAACGAAGACGACCGCGTGGTGAGCGTAGTATTGACGAATGGATCGGACGAACTTCTTCTTGCTAACCGCAACGGCCGCGCAGTCCGTTTCCCCGAAGATGCTATTCGTGCGATGGGGCGTAATGCCACGGGTGTACGCGGAATGGTGCTCGATGAAGATAACGATGAAGTAGTGGGCATGGTTTGCGTGAACGATGCCGAACGTGAAACCATCTTAGTGGTCAGCGAACAAGGCTACGGCAAGCGCAGTCTCGTGGATGACTACCGCCGTACGAACCGCAATACAAAAGGAGTACGCACGTTGAATATCACGGACAAGACAGGTCGTGTGGTCGCCATCAAGTGTGTAACTGAAGAGGAGGATCTGATGATCATCAACCGCAGCGGCAATACCCTTCGCATTCATGTGGCAGATGTTCGTCTCTGCGGACGCGCTACGCAAGGTGTGCGCCTCATCAACCTTACTAAGCGAAACGATGAGATCAGCAGCGTCTGCCAGGTTCCCCTTGATGAGAATGAAGAAGTCGTCGCTGTGGACGGTGAAGAACTGCTCCATACCGATGCTTCCCTCGAAGATGCAGGAGTAGAGACACTCGCCAGTGCAGATTTGTCCTCCGAAGATGCTTCTTCAAAAGTCTAACCCCAAAGTCAACCCCTTAATCATTTCATAGTGTTATGAAGAAAATCCTTTCCGTAGCCACTCTTGCTGCTTGCTCTCTGATGGGTATGGCACAGAATAGTGTGATATACAAGGCAGAAACCCTTCTTGGTGAGAACAAACCTGCTGAAGCTTTGACTCTCCTCAAATCTTCGTTTGATAATCCCAAAACCACGAGGTTTGGTGAGATCTACAATATGGCTGGAAGGTCGGCTGCCCAGTTGTTTAACCCTGAATTGATGAAGGCTGCCCAGAGCCTGCCGTTGGACACGGTAAGCTTTGTGAACCATCTTGACGAGATGGTTACGTACTACTCCAAGAGCTATCAGGCTGAGCACACGCCCGATGCGAAAGGCAAAATGCCCAAAGCCAAGTTTGATGCCGACAACATCAAGATGCTTTCCAGTTTTTTGGACTACTATTTTTATGCGGGTATCTTCCTGAATGGAAACGGTGATAAAGCCGGCGCGCGCGCGCAGTTCAAGAAGCATATGGATCTGCCCAACAACCCTGCTCTGGCATCGCTCAAAGATTCTATTCTTACGGCCAAGGCTGAAAACTATGCCCAAACTGCCTATTACATGTCGATGCTCTCCTATGAGCAGAAGAAGTGGGCCGAGGTTCTTGAAACGGTTGATGCTGGTTTTGTTATCCCCTCGCAGAAGCACGATCTTTATCTGATGAAGCTTCAAGCTACGATGGAGCTGACTCATGATACCGCTCAGTATATCAAGGTGCTGAAGGATGCTATTATGGATCTTGAAGGCAATAACACCTCTTTCATGGAGAGCCTGATCAGTATCTATTATCAGAACAATGATGTGGTGGCTGCTGATGCGATGGCACAGGATCTCATTGCGAAGAACCCCAACAGTAAGGATGCGTGGTATATGAAAGGTTGCGTAGATTTGAACCTCAAGAAAGATTACCTCGCTGCACGTGAGGCGTTTGAAAAGACGCTTGCCATCGATCCCGCTTTTGTCGAGGCCAATGCCAATATGGCCTATGCTTTCATGAATGAGGTGATGGCCAACCGCCAGCAGGGTAAGTATAAGTATGCCGGTGGCAATGCCAGCAAGGTGACAGGTCAGGCCGCTGTGGCGCAGTACAACAAGGAACTGAAAGAAATCAAGGGCTATTATGAGAAGGCACTTCCCTACATGGAGAAGGTGCGTGAGTTGGCTCCCGACCGTTCAAAAATGTGGGCTGCCGCCTTGCAGCAGATTTATTTCAATCTGGATCGTAAGGCTGAAGCCAAGCAGATGGACGAACTCCTCTCTGCTGCTGCCAAACAGTAACCCGATTCCCTCTATGTCATGCAGAGGCGCACTGAAGGAGTGCGTCTCTGCTTTCCTAGATTTATGAAACATTACCTGCGATGGGCCATCCTACTCTTCCTCTTGGGCTGTGTCGGCTTGCCGATTATGGGAGATAAACCGCTGAAAATCATAAAGTCGGCTTTGAAGAATAATAAGCCTGCCGATGCGTTTCGCTTGGTGGAGCAGCACCAGAACGACAGCTCTTTGACGCGTCGTGAACAGCTCTTCGCCTATGCGGTAGAAGCTGCGCGCCGTCTCAATGATGTGGAGAACGAAAAGATGTATCTGAAGCGCAAGCCTGATACAACAGCTTTCTTCGTCACTTTGTACAATATCTTCGACTATGCCTTGCGCACCGAAGAAGCTGCGATGCAAGAAGGGCGGTCGCGCCATCGCTACCGCAAAGAGCATGCTCAATTGCTCAACCGTAGTTTTGCCAATTTAGATGTGGCTGCTCATTATTTCATGGCGAAAGATCGCATGGAGGAAGCCGCGCGCTTTTCTGCGATGTACCTCCGTGCAGTGCAGTCGCCCGTCTTTACCGAAATCCCTCCGCAGGTTGACAGTACACGCCGTGCCGAAATAGCGGTGATCGCCTTGTTGGCTAACTACCGCCTCGGCCATTTTGAGGCCACTGAATTGTATCGAACTTGGGCAGAGAAGAGCGTAGGGCATCGCTTACAGGTGTTGGAGACGCTCGCACTTTCTCGCCTTGCGCAGAACGACAGTGTAGGAGCTAAGTGCTTCCTCCAAAGAGGCATCACTGAATTTCCGCACGAGCGCTTCTTCTTTAATCACCTCGCAGAGTGGTATCTTCGCGCTGCACAACCCGACTCTCTCCTTGCACTCACCGCTCAACTTCTGCCCAACGATACTGCTCCGGCATTACTTTATGAAGCTGAGGCTAAGGCGTATGAACAGAAACAAGAAGATTCGCTCTGCATTGCGGCAGCTCAGCGGTTGCTTCGTGCCGACTCCACCCATATTCGTGCCGACTATTATATAGGACGTTCCTATTTCCGTCTTGCACAGCAAGTGGTGCTCCCTCTCTCCATCAACGATCCTTGCTATGGAAAGGCGTTTGAGCGTCGTCAGCATTATTACCGAAAGGCGCGCCCCTATCTAGAGTTTTTCCGGAAGAATGCCCCCGAAGAACGTGCCCTTTGGCAACCGATGCTTTATGAGGTCTACCTGAAACTTAATTTAGGCAAAGAGTTTGAGGAGATTTCGAGGATGTAGTAACGACATGGCATCCTGTGTCGTTAATTAATCCGTTTGTACTTCTATGTGAGCCTATGCGGATATGGATTGGTGATTGTGATACGCATTTATCATGGGATCTCCATTGTAATAGCTGCTCCCATCTCCTCTCAAGTGCCTTGCTCGGGAACCATCCTGTCATTGTGACTGCTTGCAATTTTGCGCTGTCTCTCCTCGTAGCTCCCTGTCTTGCATAGACGTTACACTCTCCTCTTGTTTCAAACGATCTTCCCCTACCTCGCTTATATCTCTTCTCCCGACATGAACTTGCTTTTACAACCTTGCTTTTCGACACCTCACCAGGCGTACCCTTTTTCTGAGATTTCCATTGCAGACATAGAAGAAGCTATGCATGAGGGAATGCTTCAAGAGAAAGCGGAAATCGCAGCCATTGCCGATTGTGCCGAAAAACCCACCTTTCTCAACACCATTGTTGCACTGGCCGAGACAGGAGCTGTGTTAGAGCGTGCCACTACGCTGATGTACAACCTCCTCTCTGCCGAAACCAGTGAAGAGTTGGAAGCCTTGGCCACGCGGATGTCGCCCCTCCTCAGCGCACACGGATCGGATATTATGCTCAACGAGACCTTGTTTGCCCGTGTGAAGGCAGTCTATGATGCAGAACAGGTGCAGCCTACTCTCGATGGTGAAGACAAGATGCTCTTACAGAAGACGTATGATGGTTTCGAGCGTTCGGGAGCGACCCTTTCACCCACAGATAAAGAGCGTTTCCGCGCTATCAAGACCGAACTTTCGGGATTGAAACTTCAGTTCTCTCAAAATAACATCAAGGAGACCAATGCCTTCTTTCTGCACCTCACGGTAGAAGGTGATCTCGCTGGATTGCCCGAAGGTATCCGTGAGCAGGCCTCTGCTGCGGCTCGTGAGCGTGGCCTCGTGGGCTGGGTAATTACGCTCCATGCACCCTCTTATGTGCCGTTCATGCAGTATGCCGAGCGGCGAGATCTTCGCGAACAGCTTTATCGCGCCTATATGACGCGATGCACTCACGCCAATGAACAGAATAATTTTGAGATCTGCCAGAGGTTGGTGAATCTCCGTATGGAGATGGCTCAGTTGTTGGGCTATCGTCACTATGCTGATTATGTACTCAAAAATCGGATGGCGAGGCACGTGGAAGGGGTGCAGCAGTTGCTTAACGAACTCTTAGAACGCTATTTCTCCGGAGCGCAGGCCGATGTTGAGGCAGTGGCTGCTTTGGCTCGGGAAAGGGAAGGTGAAACCTTCACTTTGGAGCCTTGGGACTTTGCCTACTATGCTCACCTCTTGCAACTCCGTGACTATGATCTGGATGCCGAGATGCTCCGTCCCTATTTTGAGCTGGAACGCGTGGTTCAGGGAGTATTTGACTTAGCAGGGACACTCTATGGTATCTCCTTCGTAGAGCATCCAGGGATTCCCGTATATCATCCAGACGTTAAGGCCTATGACGTACTGGATGAAGATGGTTCTTTCCTTGCTATTCTCTACACAGACTTCTTCCCTCGTGCGTCCAAACAAAATGGAGCATGGATGACTTCCTACCGCGAGCAGTATTGTGATGCCGAGGGCGTGGATCATCGTCCCCATGTGAGCGTTACGATGAATTTCACGCCACCAACGCCACAGCGTCCCGCTCTACTCACATTTGAAGAGGTTGAGACTTTCCTCCACGAATTTGGCCACGCTCTCCATGGCATCTTTGCACAGACCCATTACCAAAGTTTGAGCGGCACGAATGTCTATTGGGATTTTGTGGAGCTCCCTTCGCAATTTATGGAGAATTTCGCCTTGCAGCCTGAATTCCTGAGCCGTTTTGCGCGCCATTATCAGACCGGCGAGGCATTGCCTGAAGAGCTTTTAGTGCGCTTACAGCGTGCACGGCGTTTCAATGTGGCTTATGCCTGCATCCGTCAGGTGAGTTTCTGTTTGCTCGATATGGCCTACTACACGCGTACCGAGCCCTTGACGGGCGATCTTCGTGTCTTTGAGCGTGCTGCATGGTCATCTACACAGCTTCTTCCTGCACTCGATGAGGCGTGCATGACGGTGCAGTTCGGTCACATCATGAGTGGTGGCTATTCCGCAGGCTATTACAGCTACAAATGGGCTGAGGTGTTGGATGCCGATGCCTTCGAAGCCTTTGTAGAGCGTGGACTCTTTTCGCGTGAGGTGGCTTGGGCATTTCGTTCTCAGGTGCTATCACGCGGCGGAACACTTCCCCCTGATGTCCTGTATCAAAACTTCCGCGGGCGCCCTGCCACTATCGATGCACTCCTGCGGCGTGATGGTCTGATTTGACCCTCATATTTTTCTTTCTGCTTATGGACAAACAACGTGCGCTCGATTATCGCTATTTGCGGATGGCGAGCATTTGGGCTGAAAATTCGTATTGCACGCGCCGCCAGGTGGGTGCACTCATCGTAAAAGATAAGCGCATCATCTCCGATGGATATAACGGTACACCTTCGGGATTTGAAAATCTCTGTGAAGACGAGCATGGGTTGACAAAACCTTATGTGTTGCATGCCGAGGCCAATGCCATCACCAAGATCGCGCGGTCGAGCAATAACTCCGATGGTGCCACGCTTTATGTGACAGATGAGCCCTGCATCGAGTGCGCTAAACTCATCATTCAGGCGGGCATCCGCCGTGTGGTCTATGCTCGAGACTACCGATTGCACGATGGATTGGAACTGTTGCGCCGTGCCGCAATTGAGGTTCTTTGCCTGCCCATCGAACTTGCTGCAGATCCAGATATCGTGCCCTCTCTCTAAAACAACTTTCCCTTTTTCGTTGATATGAAACATTACAGTTCTCGACTTCTCCCCTTTGGCATTTCCGTGGCCGTAGTGGTCGGTGTGCTGATTGGTAGCTTCTATGCCTCCCAGTTTTCTGGACGACATGTGAGCTTTGTCAATACATCGAGCAATAAGATCAGCGATCTCCTTCACATTATCGATGAGCGTTATGTGGATACGCTGAATATGGGAGACTTCGTGGAGCGTGCCCTCCCCCAACTGCTCAAAGAGTTGGATCCCCATTCTACCTACATTTCTGCCAAGGATGTGGAAGCTTCTATGCAGGATTTAAAAGGGAGTTTTTCGGGGATTGGCGTACAGTTTACTATCTATGACGACACTGTGCGCGTGGTGCGCGTCATTGAAGGTGGCCCTTCGGAGCGTGTTGGTCTCCGAGCGGGCGACCGTATCGTGAGTGTGGATGATAAACCCTATGTGGGTAAAGATGTGAACAACGACGAAACGATGAAACGTCTCAAAGGACCAGCCAGTAGCACGGTTCGTTTGGGGATCAAACGCAACGGCGAACCGAAGCTTCTTACCTTCTCCATCACTCGCGCAGATGTGCCGGTAAAGAGTATTGACACGGTCTATATGCTTGATGACCGAACAGGTTATATCCGCATCACCACTTGGGGAGACAACACTTATCCCGAGCTCCTCGCAGCCTTGGCCACTCTTAACTCACAAGGTTTTGAGCAATTGGTCATCGATCTACGGGGAAACTTGGGTGGTTATCTCCAAGCTGCGGTTCAGGTTTCCAATGAGTTTCTCCCGGCGCAGCGTCTGATTGTCTACAACAAGGGTGCGCACTTCCCGCGTGAAGAGTACAAGAGCGATGGTCGTGGTGCTTACCAGTCCCTCCCTCTCGTGGTGCTGGTTGATGAGACCAGTGCTTCGGCGAGTGAGATCTTCTCCGGTGCGATGCAGGACAATGACCGTGCCGCAATCGTTGGTCGACGTACCTTCGGTAAAGGGTTGGTACAGGTGCCCATTGAGTTCCGTGATGGCAGTATGCTGCGCCTTACTACCGCACGATACTACACTCCTTCGGGGCGTTGTGTGCAGAAGCCTTTTACGCCAGGGCTGGAAGAAGAGTATGAAGCAGACCTTATGGAACGTGCCGTAACGGGTGAGTATTTCAGTTCAGACAGCATCAAGACAGAGGGTGAACAGTATCACACTCGTCTGGGACGTACGGTTTATGGAGGTGGCGGTATCACCCCGGATTATTTTATTCCTCGTGACACAATCGGGGTGACTTCCTATTTTAAGGATGTGTATCTCGATGGCACAATGTATCAATTTGCTTATTGGTATGTTGATCGCCATCGCGAACGGCTTACAAAGCTAACTGGCTCCGCAGCTGTGGCCAAACATGTTCGTGCGGCCAACATCGTGGAAGAATTTGCGACTTATGCCGAGCGTCATGGCAATCAACGGCGTAACCTCATGATCCGCACCTCTCACGATCTGTTGGAACGTTACCTTACCAGCTATATCCTGAGCGATATCCTCGACATGCAGGCCGCGATGGAATATCTCAATACTACCGATCCAATGGTCTTGAAAGCCCAAGCCCTTCTGCGTGCCGGCCAAGCCTTCCCCTCGCTCGAAAGTAGAGCGGCCACGAAGTCAAACAAGAAGACGGTGCGCGCTCATTTTTTTAGTCCCCATGATCTCCAAAACCGAACTTCGATCGCTCATTCGACAACGCAAACAAGCGTTGTGTTCTACGGCGCGCCGAACCCTGGCCATCGAACGTTTGCGCAATTCTTTACGCGCTTCCGCTGCATTTTCTTCGGCTGATGTTGTTCTCTTCTATGCTGCTTTGCCCGACGAAGTGCCTACCGATTTTATTGGGGCAGAGTGGGGGAGCAGTAAGCAACTCCTGCTCCCCACCGTGGTGGGCGAAGAATTAGTCATCAAGCCTTTTTGCTTGGGGCAGACGATGTGCCGTGGAGCATTGGGCATTGCTGAGCCCATAGGCGTGCCCTTTGAACCCCTCTCTGCTATTCAGCTCGTGTTGGTACCTGGATTGGCCTTTGACGACAGGGGTTATCGTTTGGGACGTGGTCGTGGCTATTATGATCGTTTCCTTGCACACCCCGCGCTCTCTAACGTCTTGAAAATAGGCATTGCCTTTGACTTTCAGCGTGTAGACGTAGTTCCCACTGAAGCTCATGACATTCCGCTTGATGGCGTGATCTGGGTGTAAGGTGCTCGGGAGAACTTCTTTTGAGACATAGCCTTAGGCTACTTTGATAGATGCATCTTTAAGGTACATTATGCGGATGTTGCTGTTGCAACCTGCATCCTTTTGATTCAAAACTCTCCTTTTTTCTCCCTCTTATGATGCCTCACCGCCTCCTTTTTCTGCTGCTGTTGCTCCTGCTTGTTTCAGCCTGTCGTCCGAAGACACAGGGTGGAACAGCCATGTCGGCGGCATTTGAAAAGTCCGAACGAAGAGCAGAGGGGCAATATGACTTGGACGAAATCCGCCGTGGCGGTGAACTGATCATAGCCACCCTTTCAGGCCCCGACACCTATTATGACTACCACGGCATGCCTATGGGGCATCAATATGCTCTGGCAGAGGATTTTGCCGAAGGCGAAGGCCTGAAAGTGCGTGTTGAAATCGCTCCTGACACTGCGGCATTGCTGCGAATGATGGTTGATGGAGAGATTGATGTCTTGGCACTTCCTTTGCCTGCGGAAGAATTGAAGCGTGCTCATCTTGAAATGGCAGGTGTGCGCGATAGCACTGGAGCGTCGTGGGGTGTGAAGCCCAGTGCCCAAGGACTGGCTGCGGCACTTCGTGACTGGTATGACGTAGAGGTTGAAGATCGGGTGGAAAAAACCGAGGTTCAACGTGTGCGGATGGTACACCATGTGTCGCGTCGTGCCCGTGCCGTCTACCTCTCTCAGGAGCGCGGTATCATTTCGGTCTATGACGACCTCTTCAAACAGGCTGCGGTCACCACAGGTTGGGACTGGAAGCTCATTGCGGCACAGGCTTATCAAGAGAGTGCCTTCGACCCCAACGCACGCTCGTGGGCAGGAGCGCAAGGGCTGATGCAGCTCATGCCGCGTACGGCTGCTGAGCTTGGGCTTGCACCCAATGAAGTGAACAATCCGCGTCGCAACGTGGAGGCAGCAGCTCGTTATATCCAGAAGCTCACCGGGCAATTCTCTGACATTCGTGCCGCCGGCGAACGCATCAAGTTTGTACTTGCGGCCTACAACGGCGGTGCCGGACACATTCGCGATGCTATGGCATTAACTCGAAAGTATGGCCAAAACCCACAACGTTGGGACGATGTGTCGCGCTATGTGCTCGCTTTGCAGCAACCGGCTTACTATCGCGACCCGGTAGTGCGCAATGGATACATGATCGGTGCTGAAACAGAGGACTATGTCCGCTCCATCTTACGGCGCTATGAAGGTTATGGCGGCCAAGCACTGTACAGCAGAGTATCGCAACAGCAGCCTTCATCCAGTGTTCAAACTCCCCACAATGCTCCTAAGAAGAACAAATACTCATCAGGTGTACCCATCTATGCTCCTGATGATCCCACTTTCAATCAAATGCATCCTTAAATGATCTTTGAGTGCACCCTGATGGATATGGAGTGCCGCATCATGCGTGTTACGCCCATGTCTTCCGAGGGGTGCCAGATTTCATCTCCTTCTCCTTAACCCCATTGCCATGAACAAACGTTTTTTCGGTGTCCTTGCCTGTGCTCTGTGTTCCTTGCTTGGCTCCGTACCTGCCGTGGCCGAAAACCTGTCCACCCACGACACTCCTGAGCTTCTACGCATCTTGGACATTACGATCTCTCAAAAGAAACTCCATCGTAAGGCGTTCGAAAATCAAGTGCAAACCATCCTCCGAAAGACAGAGATGGCCAACGACTCGGTGCGTGCAGCGCGTTACGCCGATATTTTTCGCCTGTATGCCCATCATCAGAGCGACTCGGCTTTGGCCTATCTCCACCGTATGGAGCAGACGGATCGTGCCAAGAAAGACAAAGACTATGCAGCGTCTATCCTCATAGGACGTGCCGAAACCTATGGCGTGATGGGACACTATAAACCCGCGGTAGAGCTTTTAGAAGGCATCCGAACTGACCAACTCTCAAAAAATACTCGCTTGCAGTATTTTCATGCCTGTCGTACGGTGTATGGCTGGATGACTGATTTTGGTGAAGTGCCTGATTACGACAAGGATTTTACGAGCCTGACGCAAGCATATCGTGACAGCATCATCGCTCTCGAACCTGTGGGCATCAATCGCGATATTGTGCGTGCTGATCAGCTCATTGTGGGTGGTCATGTACGCGAGGGGTATGCCCTTTGTCGAGAAACCTTAGCCAAGTCCGATGTTCAACAGCGTACCTATTTCTATATTCTTCTGGCCAATGCTGCCGAAGAATTGGGCAAAGACGAGGAGACCGTGCGCTATTTAGCCATGGCGGCTATCAGCGACCTGCGTCGCGGTGTCACCGAATATCAAGCACTGCCGCAATTGGCAAGGATCCTCTCTGACCGAGGTGATGTGACACGTGCTTACTCCTATCTCCTCTGTACGATGGACGATGCCAACTTCTGCAAAGCACGGCTGCGGAGCTTTGAGGCCACGAGCATCTTTCCCATCATTGAGCGTGCTCACGAAGCGAAGATTCACGAACGTCAACGCATCATGCTCTTGGTAGGCATTTTGGTGATTATGGTGGCTTTGATGTTGGGTGTCTTCCTCGTGTTGCTGCGTAGGCAGGTACATCGTGCCTCCGATGCACGCAAGGAGTTGGCCAATGCCCTCGACTCTGTGCGTGCGGCCAACGTGGCCTTGGTTAAGGCCAATGAACAACTTTCTACGTCCGACAAAGTTAAGGAGACTTATGTGGCGCGTTACCTTCAACGCTGCCGTGGTTACATTGACACCCTCGATGCCTATCGCCGCCAACTCCTTAAGATGGCAAAAGCTAAGCAGTTCGAAGATCTTGCAGCACGCTTACAAGGCAAGGAATTTCTTGAAGAGGAAGAAAAGACGTTCTATGCCGACTTTGACGAAGCGTTCACTACGCTCTTCCCGAGTTTCGTGGACAACTTTAATGCGCTCCTCGTGCCCGAAGCGCGTACCTATCCTAAGCGTGATGAGATTCTAAACACCGAGTTACGTGTGTTCGCCCTCATCCGCCTCGGCGTTACGGACAGCAACCGTATCGCCCACTTCCTCAACTATTCTCTTCCCACGATCTATTCCTATCGTTCGCGTCTGCGCAACAAGAGTCTCTACTCTAAGGAAGAGTTCGACCGCCGTGTGATGGAATGCTGATCGGTTGTCGCTCGGATCTGTTCGATGCAGCCAGCTGTCGTTTCTAAGCTTCTAAATGTATAGCTATTAATTTCACCTCATGCGTATCCTCCTTTTAGGCGATTATTCCAACGTTCATGCTACTTTGGCACAAGGGCTTCGCGCCCTTGGCCATGATGTGGTGGTGGCCTCGGATGGTGATGGGTGGAAAGATTATCCGAGGAATATTGATCTCCGGCGTTATGATCTTGGAGCGGGAGGAACAATCAGTTTCTTGAGCCGATTGCTGCGTGCGTTCCCCAAATTCCGAGGATTTGATGTGGTTCAGCTCATCAATCCTATGTTTCTTCCGTTGCGGGCAGAGCGGATGATGCCGTTCTACCGTTATCTCCGTCACTACAACCGCCGTGTATTTCTGGGTGCGTTTGGGATGGATCATTATTGGGTAAAGACGGCGATGGATTGCCGGACGTTTCGTTATTCCGATTTCAATATCGGCAGCCAGCTCCGTCAGCGTGCAGATAATGACCTTTGGATCCGCGATTGGCTGCATGGATCGAAGGGGGATATCAATCGTCTGATGGCAGATGACTGCGATGGCATTGTGGCGGGACTGTATGAGTATTATGTCAGTTATCGGCACGATCATGGACAGAAACTGACTTTCATCCCCTTTCCTATTGATGTACAGGGCGCGGAACTCCGTCATGGTTATGACTGTGAAAGTTTCCCTATTGACCGTCCTGTGCGGATATTCATTGGCGTGCAACGAGCAAGGAGTAGCTATAAGGGCACGGATGTGATGCTTTGTGCTATGGAGCGTTTGCGGGCCGAGCGTCCCCAAGACCTCATTCCTGTGGTCGTGGAAGATGTCCCCTTCGATGAATATCGTCGTCTGATGTTGGGAAGTGAGGTTATCCTCGACCAGCTCTATGCCTACACTCCTGCCATGAATGCGTTACAGGCCATGGCGCAAGGGCTGATTGTCGTGGGAGGGGGCGAACCGGAACATTATGGGCTTTTAGGGTGTACTGATCTCCGCCCCATTCTGAATGTTGAACCTACGGAGGAGAGTGTTTATCGTGTGTTGACTCATCTACTAGATCATCGCACGGATATCCCACGTCTTGCACACGAAAGTCGTGTCTATGCCCTTCGCTATCATGATCACGTAAAGGTGGCGCAGCAATATCTTGACTATTGGCAACGGGTTTCTCCGCGTCATACTTGTTGATTGTGTGTTATACCTCCGAATAATCCATAGAAAGTTCTCCCTTGTGGACTTTTCGAGGCTTTTGTTTGGTCTTTCGGGGTGTTCTGCGTAATTTTGTAGATTGAAACAACAATTATTCTATTCGCTCATGCAACTCATCCATACGCCCGCAGCCTTACATACCCTAGTCACTGCGGCAAAGGCAGAGGGGCGTACGGTCGGACTCGTACCTACAATGGGTGCTCTCCACCGTGGCCACGCCTCACTCATCGAGCGCAGTGTTGATGAATGTGACCTCACTGTGGTGAGTGTCTTCGTCAATCCCACGCAGTTTAACGACCCTAACGACTTGGTCAACTATCCCCGTACGCTCGATGCCGACTGCACGCTTATAGAGGCTTGTGGAGCCGACATCGTCTTTGCACCTTCTGTGGCCGATGTTTATCCTGAACCCGACCTCCGCGTCTTCTCCTATCCTCCCATCGATACTGTGATGGAGGGGGCACATCGTCCCGGGCATTTCAATGGGGTCTGCCAGATCGTGTCGAAGCTTTTTCTTATGGTTGAGCCCGATCGTGCCTATTTCGGTGAGAAAGACTTTCAACAAATTGCTGTGGTGCGTGCCATGATGTCCGACCAGGGTTTCGATTTCGAACTGGTGGCCTGTCCTATCGTACGTGAGGATAATGGTTTAGCTCTCTCTTCACGCAATGCCCTGCTCACCTCCAGCGAGCGTGAGGTGGCCACCTCCATCAGTCGCGCATTGATGGAGAGTGTTCCTTTTTCCCAAAACCACACTGTGGATGAGACACAAGCTCTGGTGGTCGATACGCTCAATGCAGTACTTGGATTGGAAGTAGAGTATTTTGCCATCGTTGATGCTCGTACTCTCCAGCCTGTTACGGATTGGAACGATGCTGAGCATGTGCAGGGATGCATCACGGTCTATTGTGGAGCACGTCCTGTTCGCCTCATTGACAACATCGCTTATCGCTAATGAAACTATGACGCTGAGTATCCTGAAATCCAAAATTCATTGTGCCACCGTGACGGAGGCTAACCTCCACTATATGGGTAGCATCACCATTGATGAAGATCTGATGGAGGCAGCAGGACTGTTGCCCAATGAGCATGTCCATGTGGTGAACAATATGAACGGTGAACGCATTGAGACCTATGTTATTTGTGGTCTGCGCGGATCAGGCTGCATCTGCTTGAACGGAGCCGCAGCACGTAAGTTCCACCCTGGGGATGAGATTATTATCATGGCCTATGCAGGAATGTCTCCTGAGGAGGCAGCCACGTTTGTACCCAAGGTCATCTTCCCCCACGAAGGCAACCGCCTCATTTGACCGATGCGGCGCATTGTCCTTTTTGGTGGCTCATTCAATCCTATTCACAATGGGCATCTTGCCCTCGCTCGTGCTGTGCTCCGTCAGCATTTGGCCGATGAGGTGTGGATGTTGGTTTCTCCCCACAATCCTCTGAAAGCAGCAGAGCATCTGCTCGATGAACAGCTTCGCTTCACTTTGGTGCAGCGTGCGGTAGCTGACGATCCCCACATCTCTGCTTCCGACTTTGAGTTCTATCTTCCACGACCGTCTTACACTTGGATTACACTCCGAGCCCTTCGTATGGCATACCCTGACAGTGTGTTCAGCCTCATCATCGGGGCAGACAATTGGGCAACTTTTGATCGGTGGTCACATCCAGAAGAAATTCTGGAACATCATCGTATCTGGGTCTATCCCCGCGAAGGTTTCAGCATCGATTCTATCAAACTTCCCGAGGGGGTGCAACTTCTTGATGCCCCTCTCTTCCCCGTGAGCAGTACGGGAGTGCGACAGGCCATCGCCCATGGTGATTCTGTGGCTGATTGGTTGCCTCCTAGTATTTTGGCCGATTGTTTGCAGCTCTATCACCCGACAGCCGAGATGATGGCAACGTCGAAAGTCGGATCATCGGTGTATCCTATGCTCCACGTGGTGTGTGGGGTCATCGAGTTTGAGGGACGAATCCTTTGTGTGCGTCGTGGTATGGCGGGACATCCCTATACTGCTGGACATTGGGAGTTCCCAGGTGGAAAGGTAGAACCAGGCGAAGCCCTTTCTGACGCCTTGGTACGCGAACTTGAAGAGGAACTTGACCTCCGAGTTTTGGTCGGTGATGAGCTCCTTACGTTCACCCATACCTATCCCTCTGTTGGAGAAGCACGTGGCTTTTCCCTCACCATGACAGCTTTCCGCTGTTGTCCTCTCTCACAGAATTGGACACTTCGTGAGCACACCGCCCAAGCCCTCCTCTTTTCTTATGAACTTCCCACGCTCTGCTGGGCACCGGCCGACCGACCCATTGTGGCATGGCTGATGCAAGGTGGTTGAAATGGTATAGCCTCTCCTTCCTTATGTTGCCCTGAATGCAAAATCCATGGTTATGACCTACAAACTCTGTGGAACCTTTGGACAGATACTGCAGAGTCTTTTTAGTCGGCGAAGCCATTTGTTCGAAAGAAGAGTGTTTTATGAGACCCCACGAGGAGGTGGGGACATTAATCCGCTTCTCCAAAGAGATCACGGTCATTTGCAACAAAAAGTAACCGCCATCATTGATCTTAAATTCAATGATGGCGGTTACTTTTTGTTGAGATAAGAAGGGAAAACTATACTATATGCTAGGTGGCTTTTCTTGGAGATAGTTTTGATATCCCTTCCTTGTGTTGCACGAGAGGGGTCAATAGACTTCAACGGCATTCGCCAGACGTTTGGCCTTGTTGCGCAGAGCGTTTAGGTCGCAGTCTGGGGTACCATTGACCAAGACAACGCCCATGCGACGGTTGACGCGCGTTGTAGGTTTACCGAAAATGCGGAGATCAGCATCCTCCTCGCAGGTCTGTTCCAGACCACGGTAATTAGGAGCATCGCTGGACGCGATGTTACTCAGAATGACGGCACTGGCTCCTTTGCGGAGCAGCTTAATGCAAGGTATGGGTAGCCCTAGTGCTGCGCGGCAGTGCAGTTCAAACTCGTTAAAGTTCTGCGTGCCGGCAAGTGTTACCATTCCTGTGTCGTGGGGGCGCGGTGAGAGTTCGCTGAAATACACACCATCGGCTTCGCTAATGAAGAATTCTACGCCCCAAATTCCGGCTCCTGTAAGTGCTTCGGTAACGGCTTGCGCTTGGCGTTGTGCTTCGGCTAGGTGTTCGGGTTTCATGGCTACTGGCTGGAAACTTTCACGATAGTCGCCTCCTTTCTGAACGTGGCCGATGGGGGGACAGAAGAGGGTAGCTCCATTCTGCTGAGTAACGGTGAGAAGTGTGATTTCGTAGTCAAAGTGGATGAACTCCTCGATGATCAGTTCCTTGACATCGCCACGGCTGCCTTCCATTCCGTAGTCAAAGGCATGGCGCAAGTCGTCCGCGCTGCGCACCAGACTCTGCCCTTTTCCACTGGAGCTCATCAGTGGTTTGACGATGCAGGGATATCCGATCTCTTGTGCTGCGGCTGTGAGTTGTTCGAAGGTTGTGGCGTAGAAATATTTTGCCGTCTTCAGTCCTAAGTCGCGCGCTGCCAAATCGCGGATGGCCTTGCGGTTCATTGTAAAGTTGACGGCGCGTGCGGAAGGAACTACGTGGATGCCTTGACGCTCGTAATCATAGAGCCGTTCGGTGCGAATGGCCTCGATCTCACAGATGATGAGGTCGGGGCGATGGCGTGCGACTGCGGCATCAAGGGCATCGCCATCGAGCATGGAAAACACCTCGCGCTCATCAGCAACCTGCATGGCAGGAGCTTGATCGTAGCTGTCACAGGCCACAACATATTGGCCAAGGCGTTGGGCGGCGATGACAAATTCTTTGCCTAGTTCGCCAGAACCGAGGAGGAGTATTTTTTTCATGTGTGCGGATGGGGACTAAAGGGGAAGCCTAGAATGGTCGTGTGCGGATTTTGGGGTGTGCGGTAGGTGGACGTGAACGCTATGTGAGAGTGTGAGCTAGACCACCAGGAATGAGTGGTAAGAAAAGTCGTTGCGTCTCCAAGAATCACGAATAGTTGAGCCTTTACAATGGGTAAGGTTCAGGCAGAGTAGAGATCGTCCTAACTGGTTCTGTACCGAGGAGTGCGCTCAGCACTGTGCGTAAGGTGGAGCTATGCAGATAAGTAATGTGGGGTTAGATGGAGTGAGGGGAGATTGCTCCGAGGGCATGTATTCGCGAGCAAAGCGACGGATGTGTTCGAGCGTTGCAGGGCGTGGATGTTCTAAGGGGATAGAATGTTTCATAGGCAAGGGTCAAAACATGAACGTGGAGAAGAAAGTGTTCCGTTGTTCTCGATGAAAAGGTCTGTGGAAACCACTTATCTATTTCTTTAACGCGTGTGGGTGGAGTTTAGTATCTTGCCTGTGAAAATGTTTTGAGTGTGCGTAGTAGTCAGTTCAGGTCGAGCGAAATATGGTGTTCGCGCGCCATCCGGCGTAAGTTGAGCAGGGCGTAGCGCATACGTCCTAACGAGGTGTTGATACTGACGCCAGTCTGTTCTGCGATTTCTTTGAATGAGAGATCTTGGAAAAAACGCATAAAGATAACTTCCCGCTGGTTGTCGGGAAGATGATCCATCAGATTACGCACATCCTTGAGCGTCTGATCGTGTACGATCTCCTCCTCTTGGCTGCTTGTGGTGAGGCGAGCTTGTGCCAAGAGTTCATCGTATTGAGTTTCATTGTGAATGATCTGGGCATCGTTGTCGCGGCGGAAGTGGTCGATGATGAGGTTGTGGGCGATGCGTGTAAGCCAAGGGCAGAATCGGCCAGCCTCGGTATAGCGCCCCATTTTAAGCGTGGTGATGGCTTTGACAAAAGTCTCCTGAAAGAGATCGTTGGCTAAGTCTGCATCGTGTACGGCGTAGAAAATATAGTTGTAAAGCTTATCCTGATGACGAGACAGGAGGCAATCGAAAGCTTCGTTGCATCCGTTCAAATAGCAAGCGACCAACTCTTGGTCGGTCATGTGCTGGTGGTGTTTCATAACCATCGTGATTGTTGTACGTAAATAGTGCGTAATGTCTCGTCGATAGGCTGAGAGGATTAAGGGTGGATGATGAGGTTCACAATGCGAAAGTAGAGATTTTATTTCAAACGGCCAACGTTTTCTTTCTTTTTCGTCTGGAGAACGAAGCAAGTGGATTTATTTTCGTACTTTTGCGTGGAACAATTTTAGAGGCAATTCTTATGACAAAGCTATTTTCTTTTTTTTCCCGCGCATTACATCGACACTCTGAAGTGCCGATCAAAGCGTATGAAGAGTTGCATAAGGTGTGGAAAGAATTGCAAATTACGTGGGAAGAAAGAGGCTCTTCGGAGGAAGAACACGATGTCTTATTCGAATTTCAGCATGGCACATTCCGGGTCCTGCTGACAGAAGGACAGAGTTTTGCTCACATTCAGTTTCCATTCTTCCATGAAGCTCCATTTGGCGCGTTGAGCAATGCACGGATGGTATGTAATGATGTGAATCTTCGCTATGGCATCCATCGAGCGTCTTACACGATCGATGAAGAGAAGCATGTATTGAACTTTCATCTACACGCTTCTTTTCGTGTAGATCGCTGCAATCGACAGCTCGTGAAGGATTTTGCGAAGGTGTTGATGGGCTTTTTTGAGGTGGCGCGGGATTTTCGTGAAACGCTGAAGAATGTGCTTCAAGAGGATGATACGAATTTAGAAGAACGGCGGGGAATGGATGCGCGCGAGTTGTTCCTGTTGCGGGAAAACGAGATTGCCCATCAATCTGAAGTCTTGCAATGGCGCGAACAGTCTGGAGAGTGGTATACCCTTGGTGAACTTCTAAATACATTGCTGGGTGGTGCTCCGTTGCGCTTTTTTCGCCTGCGCATCGTGTCCAATGAACTTCGAGAGTTGACCGATGAAGATGAAATTGCAGCGGTTAACTTTACGGAAATCCTCTCTCGGCGTGATGATGACGGTACGCCGCTTTTCATCTGTGAAAACGCAACCCTCATTTTGGAACTTCAGGTGGGCGAGTATGCGCCGGCAGAATATCTGGTGCGTCTGCATGCCGAGGATGAAAGCGAAGGTACGCTTTACCTCCGCGTAACTCTTGTGCCTCCACATCCTACACCTTCTATCGACCACTCGTTTCTGGTAGATAAGGTGCAACCCATAGAAGAGAACTCTTTCGTGATGGCCATTGACCGCAGATCAAGAGCAGAGGAGATAGCTGAGTTTCAGTATATGCAGAGAGAGGCGCATGCTGCGATGCAGCATTCCGAATCCTTGACGCCTGAACAGATGATTGTGGCTCTGGAGGAGTTTCCTATCGTCGATTTCAATCTCTATTGGGGGCGTCGTTTTATGGAGAGCAAAAATTATTATCGCGCTCTGAAGCACCTTGAGAACTGCTTTAAAGCGTATAATGCAGAGTACCACCGATTGGACAAGAAAGAGCGTGGTAGCTTCTTCGAACTGGCTTATTTCATAGGATTCTGCTACACAGAACTTCGACTGTACCAGCAGGCCTATTACTATCTGGATATGACCTTTGGTTGTAATTCCATCAAGTACACGATGGAATATGTTAATGCGTTGGTCAATTCGAAGGATTACCGGGGATTGGACATCATCCATACTTTGCTGAACAATATCAATGTCGATGCTTTGAACCACTCGGACGAGGAGGAAGAGGATCCAGAGACGTACCAAGTACGTCAGTTCTATTATTTTTTGAAACGCCGACAAGGATATGCCTTTATTGATGCCGGGTTGCTCAACGAGGCGGAAACTGTGTTTACCTCTCTTCTGGATGTCCCTTCCTGTGCAGACTATGCGCGGCATGAATTGGCCATCTTACGTGATATTCAGAAACGGGAAACTGACAATACCACTACTGCAACAGAACCAACTTTTTAAGGAAGTATGAAGGAGGTTGTGTGGACTTTTTATGTTCGTTGCACAGTTTTTGTGCTTAGGCATTGCTGTAGAGATATAATGTTGTTGACAACGGACGGCCGTAATCCGCCAAGAGTGTAACCTGCCGCCTTCCTCAATCAGAGAATCAAGTGGAGTGTTTGCATAACCTCCCTTATAATTACTTTTCAAAGACCTATAAGCCATGACTATGGTATCTCCTTCGCTGCTGTCGGCTGACTTTGCCAATTTGCAGCGTGATATTGAAATGTTGAACGCCTCAACTTGCGACTGGTTTCATCTTGACGTGATGGATGGCGTATTTGTGCCGAATATCAGTTTCGGCTTTCCTGTGATGCAAGCAATGGCTCAGCATGCGCAGAAACCTCTTGATGTGCATCTGATGATTGTGCATCCTGAAAAATTCATCCCCGAGGTGAAGGCGTTGGGGGCATATATTATGAATGTGCACTATGAGGCTTGCACGCACTTGCATCGTGTGGTGCAGGCCATCAAAGCCACTGGGATGAAGGCAGGCGTGACGCTCAATCCACACACGCCGGTCTGTGTCTTAGAGGAGATAGCACAGGACTTGGATTTAGTGATGCTGATGAGTGTCAATCCTGGTTTTGGCGGTCAGAAATTCATACCCTCGATGGTCGAAAAGACGCGCAAACTGAAAGAGCTACTTGTGCGTACCGATTCCCCTGCACTCATAGAAGTTGATGGGGGAGTGAATCGCGTTACGGGTAAACTTTTGATTGAAGCAGGAGCTGATGTCCTTGTGGCTGGGAGTGCTGTATTCCAAGCAGAAGATCCTCGTGCGGAGATCTTGGCTCTTCAGTCCTTATAATAACTAAGAGATGGAAATTGCAAATTTTTTTTCTCAGAAGGAGATTATACAGGTGTTGGGTATGCTGCGTGCAGCTAAGCGCGTAGTTGTGACGGCGCATCGCGGACCTGATGGAGACGCTATGGGTTCCACGTTGGCATGGGCTGATTATCTGCGACGAGTGGGACTGGACGTAACCGTTGTCTTGCCCAATCACTGTCCTGATTTTTTACGGTGGTTGCCGGGTACACAGAACATCCTGTTTTTTTCTGATGAGGTACAGCGCGATGCCGCAAAGCGAGTGATTCGTGATGCAGATCTGATCTGTTTGCTGGATTTCAATGCTCTGCATCGTTTGCAAGAGTTGGCTTTACCGATAGGAGCGGCCAAGGCGAAACGAATCATGATTGATCATCATGAGAATCCTGATCGTAAATCGGCAGATCTGGTGCTTTCATATCCTGATGCATGTAGTACGTGCGAGATGGTGTTTCGACTAATTTTTCAAATGGGGGGCTTTGACAAAATGTCGCGCTCCGCGGCAGCATGCCTCTATTGTGGTATGATGACGGATACCGGAGGCTTTTCTTATGCATCCAACCGTCCCGAGATATTTATCATTATTGCCCATCTCTTGACCAAGGGTATCGATAAGGATCGCATCCATCGCTTGGTAAATAATTCCTGGTCGGAGCATCGCCTGCGTTTTTGGTCGTTTGTCCTGAGTGAGCGTCTGCGTTTCCTGAAATCTCGAAAGGTGGCTTTATTTACTATCTCGCGTGAAGATATGGCGAAGTTCCGTTACATCCGTGGTGATTCTGAAGGGTTGGTCAATGAGCCGCTTAAAGTGAAAGGTGCTCGTTTGAGTATTTCTCTACGTGAAGATACGGAGAAAGATGTCATTAGAGTCTCTATCCGAAGTGTAGAGGACTTCCCTGCCAATCGCCTGGCCGAAGAGTTTTTCAATGGGGGAGGACACTTTAATGCCGCAGGTGGTGAGCTGCCATTCCCCTTAGACGAAGCTGTTCGGACGGCAGAACGAGCCATCGAAGCATACGCCCATCTTTTATAGTACTTTCGTCGTACCTTGATCTCTTAGATGAGGAACATGGCATGCAGTGCTAATTTTGATTTGATCTCAGAAACGCCTTTCATATGGCTGAATTGCACTGCAATTCGTTGTTTTTGCTTTCTCCGTGTGTCAAAATATTGGGTTTGAAAAAATAGTTCGTTTTTTTTCTCCGAAAGTTTTGGAGGTTATTGTGGCTTGTGAGTATCTTTGCACTCGCAATCGGGACGAAAGTCATAACATATGGTTGCAAGCGAAATTTGACTTACTTACATAGACGAAGTAGAAGTATAAGAAACAACAAAGCACTTTTTGAAAAGTGCTTGGGTAAGCCCTTCGGGGTTTATGCGAACGTCGATTCTAAAACTTTAAGATACGGTATCCTGAATACAGATCAATAATACAAATCATATTTACAATGAAGAGTTTGATCCTGGCTCAGGATGAACGCTAGCTACAGGCTTAACACATGCAAGTCGAGGGGCAGCGGGGATGGAGCTTGCTCCATCTGCCGGCGACCGGCGCACGGGTGCGTAACGCGTATCGAACCTGCCGCATACTCAGGGATAGCCTTGCGAAAGTAAGATTAATACCTGATGTTATCATTAGTCCGCATGGATTTTTGAT
>JBHAFF010000009.1:0-29967 GCA_041855985.1 Alloprevotella sp. | reverse complement strand
TTTTGTCTTCAGATTCATCTCCGTACCTGCCAAGTGGATCATGACTGCAAGGCAATACGTGCTGAATATCTACACAGAGAACCGAGCTTATGCAAAACCCTTCAAAACAGAATTCGGATAAGAATCCTTTCTTTCCGGTTAGAATCTGCGTATTACCTCAAGTCGCATCGTGGGGTAAGGGGATGTTGGCTACATATTGATGTTGTGCTGTTGCTTTTTACTGAAAGCTACTACTAACGACTCATAAATCTACCCTTAATCGTGTATTGGATGATAGTTGCGGATTTTAGGTAATAAAGCAATGGAAGCCATTGAAGAACTGTTCAAGGGCGACGAAGATTTTGCTTTACTCTATTATTCTGGACATGGATTTGTCAATACTGTTGGTGCAGAATTGGTATTCCCTGATGATTGTTGTAAAGATGGATACCATAAGGGGTTGCAGATGTCAGACATAATGCAGGTTGTCAATCGTTCCAAAGTGAAGAACAAGGTGGTCATACTCGACTGTTGCCACGCTGGTAATATGGGTGAGAACATACGCTCTGCCGAAAGTGAATTAAGTGAGGGTGTATCCATCCTTACTGCTTGTCGAAAAGACGAAACAGCTTTGGAAATGGGTGGACACGGTGTCTTTACCGAACTTCTTTGCGAGGCATTAAGAGGTGGTGCTGCCGACTTTTCAGGCAATATCACAATGGGTGGTATTTATGCCTACATCGACCGCTCTTTTGGTTGTTGGGAGCAAAGACCAGTTTTCAAAACCAATATATGTCGATTTGCTCCGTTGAAAACGGTTGTCCCTAAAATATCCAATGAGGTTATTCGTGAATTAAGGACTTTATTCAATGACCCAACAGAGGTTTTCCAGTTAGACCCTTCTTTTGAGTACACCAATGTTCCAGAGTGTGAGCTGACACCTATTGAGCCTTATGCCCAGCAAGAGCATATTGAGCAATTCAAGACGTTGCAAAAACTCCAAAGCATTGGTTTTGTAGAACCAATTGAAGAGGAGCATATGTATTATGCTGCAATGCACTCAACTGGCTGCCGACTTACGGCATTAGGGCAATATTATTGGCGTTTAGTTAGAAATGATAGAATATGAGCAGATTATTTACAGAAGATTTCTTTCGAAATTATAGCCGTACTTCACTTAATGAATCTCAGCAAAGAGAATTGCGTTTGTTCTCTCAAACAGCATCTTCGAGTGATTATCAAACATTTGATATATTCCTCTCTTACAACATTGCTGACAAAGCGGTTGTACAAGGTATATATTACTACTTGTCAAAGCTGGGGTATAAAGTGTATTTAGATTTTATTATTGACCCCGACTTGAATCGAAGCAATGTTACGAAACAGACGGCAGAGAAGATACGCAGAAGGTTGAGGAATAGCAAATCACTGATATATGCTGCGTCCTTAGATGCTTCTTTAAGCAAATGGATGACGTGGGAATTAGGAATGGTAGATGGCAATACATCTAAGTGTATGCTTCTTCCTGTTGCGGAAGGTTATGAAGAAGTCTATAACAAGCAAGAGTATCTAAAACTCTATCCTGTAATTTACTTGTCAGACTTAGGTACGACAAAAGTAGAGGGGAATGGTGGCATAGAAAATAACTTGCAATCATTCATATCTCCTTCTATGCGCTAACCAAAGTAGAGCTTACCTATACACTTTACTAAAAAGCCGTGATTGGATAAAAAACATCTAATCACGGCTTTTAGTTATTTGAAATATAGCACGTAAAACTCCACAACAAATACTTATTATATGGTACTTTTGTCTTGGGGCATTGAATTTTATTCCTGCGACTTTCTTTTGCTTCTTTTCTTTGGTCGCCATTTCCTTCAAAGACAAAGAAAAGAAGCCACGCAAGCTCAAAACTTGCGTGGCTATTGTTGTGCTTAAGCCGTTGCCTTCATTCTTTGTTGGATAAGGCTCTTGTTGGCATTGACAAGGTTCACGATTTGGTCGTGGTATTCCGTGGTTTGGTTGCATATCCCACGGCTCTGTACCACTTTCAAGGTCTGTAAAGAAACCTCTATCGTCTCAATCCGCTTTCCCGCTATAGTGGCGGAAAGGATTAGTGAGTGCTCTTTGAGATAGTAAGCACTATCAAACACACAATGGTGCATTGCCGCTCCTTCTTCGAGATGTTCTTGGACACTCTCCAACACGTGAACGTGGATTTTGCCATCGGTGAAACAGAGGCCAAAGAACTTCGATTTCAGTGCTTGGAAACGCAACTCATCTTCGACCGCCTTTCGTCGCTTCCGCAACTTTTCTTCTCGCTCTCTTCGCGTACAAATTTCCGCCATTACTCGGTCGTGTTCTGCTGCAAGGTTGGTGGGACAGAGGTATTTGGGAGAATGCACGTCTTTCTGCTGTCTTCTCAGCCCATCCACGTAGTCGCACCACATTGCTCCATCCGTGATGATATATCCGTTGCGAATGCAAATGCGAATAGACGGCCAATAGTTAGCAATGCTTTTGTACTTGGCACGGACGAAGTGGCGTAACACAGCGAACTGCCCCGTTTTGAGCAAGGTCTCTGCCTTGTTGTCGGTCAAGATGGCGTGGAATAGCTCGTAGGGGGTTAATCTATGATATTCGCCCTTAAATCCATTCCGCTTGATTTCGGGCAAAACCCTTTGTCGGGGATAAATGGCTGTGGGGACTATATCATACGCCTCCTTGTCGGTACGTACTTCTAAATCCGTACCGAATTGCCAAGTATCATACCAATAGTTCATTGGTCGAAGCCGTGCCAGCACCACGGACTTACCTTGTGGGGTTATCCACCGCTGCACAACTTCGGTAACGAAGTAGTGAGCTGGCTCTCCTTTCTTTTGATAGGACTGCATATAGAAATAGCGTAACACCTGCCAGCCCTTGAAAGTCGTTACGATACCGAAGTATTCCGTTTGCCTAAATTTACGCTTTCTCGTGTGTAACGTCTCCAAGTTCATACCACAATGAGGGCAGGTGCAGCCACATAAGGTATTGGCAAGCGTGTGCTCACTCTTCCACGAATCTCCACACGCTGTGCAAGTGCTCGTGCCGTCAGTCTTCATAAGGGCATAGTGCTTGAAACACTTCCGAAATGCCCAAGCCTGTTGCGTTGAGGTGATGGTGGGGAGTTGTGCACTCAACTCCACCACCTGTTTTTGTAGTCTATTCTTCGGTTTCATACGCGTATCTCTTTGTTTTAGGAATTGCGAAATACGTACCCCTCCTCATACCAAAAGTCTGAAAGAAAAAGGTCGTTTGCATACTTCTCATAGTCGAAGTATTGCCGTGCAAATTCAGATAATTCTTCTTCCCTTGCTTCTAAGATTTCTTTGGCAAACTCCTCTTTGCTATCATAGCAACCGATATAGTCGGATTGGAAATCCCTCACGAGACTATAAGCTCCTCGTGTGAGTGAGTTGTTGTCGCCATTCATCCATATCCAAAAGGCATCTTTCTGTGTGTCGGTCAGTCCATCCAACTCATCCCGAAGCTCAAAGAAATTTTCATCTAAATGCCCTTCGCCTATCAGACAATCGGGGATTTCTTCCCAACCCTGGAACATATATTCAGGCTCTTCTTCATCCTTATGGATTTCGGCACAATGCTCCATAAAGTCCTCCAAGTAAGAGAAATCCGATAGTTTAACCCACTTGCCTGCTAATGACCCACTATTGTACTTGGCGTACGTGCCAACATAAATCCGTGCTGCGTTCAAATTCATTACTTCCATAGTTGTTTGGGGATAAAGTTAAAACTCAAATAATGAAGGCTGTTGTTCAACTTCCTTGGGTACAACTTTCTTCGGCCGAGCATTACGACTTTGTAGTTTAGCCAGCTCTTCGCGTTGATACTGCTTAATGGCTGCTTGCCGAGCTTCGGCTTTCTCCTCCTCGGTGAGTACGATGGTGTGATTGACCACCGCACGGCAAGGAGCAGGCTTGCGTACCTCTATTTCGTCCTCATCATAGTAGTGGACAGCCATAGAATAGATTTCAGCGTCTTCAAAACCACAGCACCCACTCTGCTGGACTTGGTGGAGAATATAGTTAATGCAGTCCTCGATATTCTTGTTGGGTTTCGCCAAGTTGGGAGCAAACAAAGGGTCAGTGATAGCTCTTTGATTGAGGTATTCGGCTATGGTGCGAGCAAAGTGTTCTGTTCCTTTCATTGTTGTGTCGTTTTAGAGGTTGTACAATGTCTAAGCCGTGCGTTTCATAGCTGCGTATCTACTTCGCTGTTATCGCAAATCTCTGCTCCCGTGTGGTCAAAGACTTCGATGGTGGCTTGTCCGTTATTCTCGCTGGGAGAAAGGTATTCAGATGTATCGAGGAGAGGCTCAAACTCGGTGATAAAAACCTGCTTGTCGTCCTCCATAGGGCCAACTTCTTTGCCCTGCCAAGATTGGATGATGGCAATGGCTTCTTGGTAGCTCTCCGCCTTGATTTCAAAGTGCGTGCGCTCCCAGCTGGTTACTTTTTGGTCTTGATAGAAAGTATAGGTATTCATAGTGGTAGGTGTTTAGTATTTGGGCGTTCTACGATTTGGTGGATATGTCCATACAGATATTTGCGTAGGCTCGTGCGGTCGGGGACGTAATACGCTACCCAATTCCCGTATTCACAGCCACAACACCCTCCTCAATCGCGGAGTTTATGCGGTAATGAGAGGAGGAGCTATCTCCCTTTTTGTTCATCGAAGATGTAGAAGTTACTTTTGACTTATCCATAGCGACATTTTTTTTATGCGTCCAAAGATCGGAGTATGCTGATTCCTTTTTGTAGCAACAACAAGGTAGAGAGGCGTAGCAGACACAAGGTTTTGGCGGAAAATACGACCCGAAGGTGTGGAGATTTTCCAGACAAACCAAAGGCCAGACCTTGGGGAAGCCCAGCCTCGTACTACCTTTGCGGATAAAAAGAAACAGCATCCATCTTTCGACCGCGCATAAAGTGGAGCTATGAAAGAGAAGCAAAAGTGCATTGCAGGATAAGGAGAACAAAAAAGGTGGCTATCTCCTGCGAGATAACCACCTAATCATAGAATGAAAATTTTCAGAGGTATGCTTTTCAAAGCATACAGAGGAGGATGCCACATAGGATGGCTATCCAAAACAGGTAACGCAACAGCGTGAAGGTTACTTGGAGAATGACTTGCACGACAAAGCGTAGGAGAAGAAAACCTACGATGACCGATGCGGCCGTCACGACTTGTGGCGTAACGAGTTTCGAGACAAGATAGACAACACCGACAACGATAGTTGCCACGATGACCAGGCCGATGAAGCGTGTCCAAGAGAAACGGCGGACTTGCTTCATCGGTGGGGTGATGATCTCGTTATCTTCTTTGTGAGCGGAAGAATGACTTGCCCGAATAAAGGCAGGGCGGTGAACGTCATTGGTCATAAGCGGTATATTCATATCAAGTGCATTGGATGGTTCAAGAGCTACACCAAGATAGTCCGCCCCATAAAGGCAAGTGTTGGCACAAACGCTTGACGTGTGGAGCGGAGTAACTATCTTGGCTCTTGACACCACCAATGCTCTTGATAGACCGATGTAGGCTTATCCAATGGCGTTTGCCCCACCAATCGTGGGCAAGTCGTTGCTCTCGATGATGAGCACAATCGTGCCCGTGAGTTCGGTGTAAAGCTCCTCATATTGCGGAGAGGCCGCAAAGTCGTCCGTGAGGTCATATTGGTCAAAAATCTGCTGCACCGCTTTGTTACGAAGGAGTATCGGAGCGAGCCTTTCGGGGAGTGGATCAGGAAGCTCTGTTGCAAACTCATTCTCTAAGACAGCTACCAGCGTGTCGTATTTAGAGAAATGCAGACCTTGGAATAGCGTTTCTGTGGCCACCGCCTCTGCTTCGGGATGCGAGAAACCTTGCACTACGGCATCGCAGTAGGCAGTGAGTGCTTCCTCTGCACGAGCAACTACAAAGGTTTTATTACTCAACACTTCGGGAAAATGTTCACCGAGATAGCTTTCCAACTTCAAACGGAAGTAGGACATTTCTTTCTTGTTCTTCGTTTCCATAAATGATTTTGATTTGAGAGGTAACTCTATTCTTTATGTTTGGTTCAAATACCCATAGCAGAATTAAATTTATCAAGCTTCTTGGATAAAAGTTCCATATCATGTTCGACTTTTTTATTCGTGATACGAGCGTAAATTTGGGTTACTCGGATATTAGTATGACCGAGCATCTTGGATACAGATTCCATCGGTACACCTTTCGAGATAGACATTGTAGCAAATGTGTGACGAGCCAGATGAAACGTGAGATTCTTCTTGATGCCACAAAGGTCCGCAATCTCTTTTAAGTAGGAATTGATGCGCTGGTTACTCATCATTGGAAATACCTTGTTGTCTTTCCTATCCTTATCATCATACTTTTTGATAATGGATAGAGGAATATCAAGGAGAAGGACATTTGAGTCGATGCCAGTTTTATATCGGTTACTAATAAGCCATTGCCTGCCTTCCATTGTGACAATCTTATCGTAAGTGAGATTATACACATCGATGTATGCTAATCCCGTAAAACAAGAGAAGATAAAGATATTGCGTACAAGCTCTAATCTCTCTATTTCAAAGCGTTTCTTCATAATGCGGAGTACTTCCTCTTCCGTAAGATAACCTCGATCTACTAATTCATAGTGTAATTTGTAATTAGCAAAAGGGTCGTGAGTGATGAGTCCTCGATTTCTCGCATAGTTGATAACGGTTTTCAGATTTCTCAATTTCTTGGTGGTTGTATTATGCACTCCACCGACAACTGATGTCAGATACAACTGAAAATCTTGTATGATAGCACTCGTCATCTCATTTAATCCAAGGTCTTTACGATGATACTTTTCTTGTAGAAAGTCTTGGAAATTTTGTCTCACAACCCGATATTTGTATAGAGTACCTTTTGTAAGCGTTTTGCCCACTTGTAGGGTTATAGACTCTAGGTACTTATCGAATACAGGAAGGAAAGTGGTAAACTCCTTGTCGTTACCAAAGAATACAGATTTGATAAAATCTACGGAAAGTTCATCAGAAGTTTCATACTTTCTATAAATCTGCATTAGCGTGGTGGTTAATGCATCAATAGAAGCATTGATGGATAGAGCTTCAGCAGTTCTTCCTATCATACGACTTGTTTTGTTACTCCACTTGGATTTATCTACAAAAAGTTTTGTAGAACCAAGATTAGCCATTTCGCCTCCAAGATATATTCGGAGCATAATGGGCGACTTACCCTCCTTGTTCTCATAGTTGGAACGGAGGTAGTAGGATACCTTGAAATTCGTTTTCATAATGCAGCTTTTTAGTGCAGCTTTTCTGCTGCAAAGTTCGACATAATCTATTGAAAACGAAAGGATTTAATGCCTTCAATATGGCAGTCATTTCACATTCACTGCTACATTTTTTTGAGTGTCCGCTTTTGTGTAGCGGTTTATGTAGCAGAAAATGACCGAATGATGACTATCAAGAGGTATTGTTAGGCAGTCAAACAAAAGTGGCAATAAAACAAATAATCGCCGTAAAACCTTGATTTTACAGCGATTATATTCATTTTGAAGGCTAAAATGACGTGTTGTTTGACGTCCTTTTGAAACCTCTTTGTGGACCAGCCTGGGCTTGAACCAGGGACCTCCAGATTATGAGTCTGTTGCTCTAACCGACTGAGCTACAAGTCCGATGAGTGTTCTGTGGTGCAAAGTTACAGAAAAAAACGGAGTTGCCGGCGTTTCTGTCCCTGAAAATTGCGAAAAACAGCCATCTGACAGTTGTGGTATGCGCAAAATGTACATTTTCTTGCTGATTTGGAGGGAAGTTCGTATTTTCGCGGCGTCATCGTTGGCTCGGCTTCATTGCACGAGTCTTGTCGGTTTGCGGCCAATCCCCGTCCGGGGTAAGTCTGAGCGCGCCGTTTCGATGTCCCGACCGCGGTGTCGCGTGCCTCTCCGAACGGGAGGCGGTCGCGATGAAAAGGGAAGCCGGTGCAAATCCGGCACAGTCCCGCTGCTGTGTGTCCCCCTTTTGTGGGCGCAACCTTACTCTATGCCACTGTTCCTTGGACGCTTGTCCCGAAGGAGCGGGAAGGCGGTTGCGCTCGGGGACGAGTCAGAAGACCTGCCGCGTGCCGGACGTTTTCCCACGCCCCGAGGAGGGTGTTCGAAAACTTCCCTGTCCCTCTTTTTTTATGATCTCTTTCCCGCTTTTTGCCCTTCGCCTTCCGGTGTTGGGTGTCGGGCTGTATGCCGTCCTCTTGGGGCATGCCGCTGCCTGGTGTCCGCCTCCGTCTGTGGTGTCTGACACACTGACCCGCCACATCCGTGGCGAAGCGCGTGCCGCCGCCTTGCGCCGCTACGGCGATCCCGATGCCTCTGCTCCGCGCTGGACACTCGACAGTGCCGCCCTCCAACGCCGTGGGGCGGTGAGTCTGGCCGATGCCCTCCGCCGCCTCCCAGGGGTGAACCTCCGTGACTATGGCGGTGCCGGTGGTCTGAAGACGGTGAGTGTGCGTGGTCTCGGCGCGGCCCACACCACAGTGCTCCTCGATGGCCTGCCCATGCACGATGCACGGAGCGGACAAGTGGATCTGAGTGCGTTTGATCTTGACCGCCTCAGCGCGATCGCCCTTACTACGGGGGATGACACCCCTCTGCTTGCTCCTGTTGCCGCCTTGGGAGCTGCTGTGGTGCATCTCCGCTCTTCACCGGCTGCCCGATGGGTGCAGGCTGAGGTGGGGAGTTTCGGGCGTCTTCGTGCCGCAGCACGCTGGGCTTCCGCCACCGCGCGGCAGCGATTCGGCGTTGCCGCCGCGGCCGACTACGCCGACAATGACTATCCCTTCCTCCTCCGCAATGGCGAGCGCACCCGGAGCGCACAGCGCACGCACAGCCGGCGCACCACAGCGGCTCTGGAAGCCGACCTGCACCACCGCTTCCGCAACAACGGGCAACTCACCGCCCGGCTCTCCTGCACCACCCAACGGCAGGATCTTCCGGGGCCGGTCGTGCTCTATGCCCCGCCCGGGACGGAGGAGGTGCGTGAAGACCGATGGACGGCGACGCTCACCTATACCGCCGACACCTGCGGCTGGGAACGGCAACTCCTCGCGCGCCACCATTATCGCTACAGCCACTATGCCGACCGCAGCTCCCGGCAGCCCGGCGGGCTCCTCGTGCAGGACTACCGTCATCACGACACGTTCCTTTCCCTCGGCCTTGCCCGCGACATCGCGCCCCGCCTCCGTTTGGCCTATGCTGCCGACGTGACCCATGCCGCGCTTCGTTCCAACCTTAACACTGACCGCGCTGTGCAGCGGCTCTCGCTGCGCCAGGCCCTCTCGCTGCGCCATGCTCCACCGTGGGGACGGCTTACGCTGCGCTTCGTCCACGATCTCCACCGCAACTGCGTGGACAGTACGCTGGTGGCCGATGCCTCCTTGGCCTGGCAGTCGGGACAGGTGGCGCGCGATGTCCGCCGCCTCACTCCCCGCCTCTCGGCAGCTTTTCCTTTCAGCATCGCCCGTGGCCGCCTCACCCTCCGTTTCCATGCCGGCGAGACGTTCCGCCTGCCCTCGTTCACCGAGAGCTACTATTTCCACTATGGCAACACGCGGCTGCGCCCCGAGCGCGCACGCCAGTGGGGCAGTGGACTGACGTTCCAGACCCTTCCTCACCCGTCGGGGCGTCTGCTCGTGCTGACATTCGATGGTTATCTCCACCAAGTGCGCGACCGCATAGTGTCCGTGCCTTACAACCTCTTCATCTGGCGCACCACCAACCGTGGCCGTGTCCGTGCCCTCGGGCTGGACCTCACCCTCCGTGTCCGCCGTCCCCTCGGCACGGGGCACAGCATCGAGTTCAACACCAACGCTTCGTGGCAGCGTGTGGTCGACCGCAGTGATGCCACGGAGCGGAGCTACAACTGCCAACTTCCCTACACACCTCCGGCAAGCGGTGCGGCAGCTCTGGCTTGGGAGGCACCGTGGTGCACCGCCACCCTGTCCACTACATGGGCCACGCGCCGATGGGCCACGCCCGACCACGTTGCCACAACTGATCTCCCCCCCTATGCAGAGGTGAATCTGAGCCTTTCCCGCCGCACCACCTTCCTCCGCCACCCGATCCTCCTCCGGCTCGATCTGACGAACCTCACCGGACATTCCTATGAAGTGGTGCGCCGCTATCCCATGCCCGGACGGGCCTTCCGCCTCTCTGCACAGTGGCGGTTTTGACGGCTCGAAGGACAACTTTGTGACTCAGGAGAAATGCTGTCTCATGTATAAACCACTAACTTATTCACTCACTTCTATCCCCTAACCCCTAATCCCTTCCCATGTCTAAACTCTCCCTCCTCCTCTTGGCCGCGTTTGGCCTTTTGGCGTTCCAGGCCTGCGATGATGTCGAAGAAATTGTCGAAGAAGTCCAGCCCGGCAAGGGCGTGCGCGGTGCCTATATCCTCAATCAAGGCAACTCGTACAGCGGTCTCGATGGCACGCTCTCCTTCCTCGACTTTGAAACCTACGGTATGACGCACAACGTCTTCTCCGCAGCCAACCGCCAGAGCCTTGGCGAAGGCCCTCAGGACGGTGTGGTCTACGGCTCGAAGCTTTATGTCTCGATGAATGGCAGCCAGCTTGTCTGGGTCATCGATCCCTCAACGCGCAAGGTGGTCAAGCAGATCCCCACGGCTTATCCCCAAGGCATCAAGGCAGCCGGTGGCGCAGTCTATGTGGCCAACAACGATGGTTTCGTCTCCAAGATCGATACCGCCAGCCTCACCGTTGTGGGCAAGGTGGCCGTTGGCCCCAACCCCGTAGACATGGAGGTGCGCGGCCAATATCTCTACACCTCCGTGAGCGATGGCTATAACTACAACAATGGCTACGTCAATGGTCTGAAGGTGGCCAAGGTGGACCTCCGGAGCTTCGCCAAAGTGTCTGACATCACCGTGGGACTCAACCCGGGAAAGATGACTCAGGACGGCAACGGAAACCTCTTCGTTGTCTGCAACGGCAACTACTCCTCCGTAGCCCCCGCCATCTGGCGCATCGATGCCCGGGACCATGCCGCGACTTATTGTCCGGGCAACATCGCCGCCGCACACGGCGACCAGCTCTTCGTCCTCACGACGCAGACCGATTGGCTGGCCAAGACCGTTACCGTCACGCCTGCCGTGTGGAACACCAAGCACCACGAGGAGCAGAAGGACCACGCTTGGCTCAAAGCTTCGATGCCCGTTGATCCTGTTGCCCTCGCCGTTCAGCCCTCCACAGGGCAGATCTACGCCACTTCCCGCTCCCGGGTGTCCGACTACACGGCTCCCGGCACCCTCACTGTCTACGAGCGCACCGGCACCTTCCGCAACACCTTCGCTACCGGTATCGAACCCTACGCCGTAGTGTTTTTTTAAGGAAAGATCCTCCTCCGTCGACCTCCCCTCGTCCCGCGGCAGATCCCGCGGAGCGAGGGGATTTTTGTGGTGGAAGAGGGAGTGACGCCGCAGGGGCACCGGCAGGGCGCAGCCGCCGAAATCCCTTGCTCGTTCGGCCTGTCACCCCCATTTCTGATATCCGACTTTGAAAAGCTCTCTTCAAAGTCCTGTTTTCTGCGATTTTTTTTGTAAATTCGCAGGGCAAGTCCTTATCCCCCTGACACAGGGGGAGATGATGCTTTGTCCTTAGTTTCATACCATCATGATGACCGATCTCGAAATTGCCCACGCCACGCAGCTCCGCCCCATCGAGCAGGTGGCAGATAGCATCGGAATTCCCGCCGATGCCCTTGAACACTATGGCCGCCACATCGCCAAAGTGCCCCTGAGCCTGATCTCCGATGAGCCTGCCCGCCGCGGCCGCCTCATCCTCGTAACCTCCATCACTGCCACGCGGGCAGGGATCGGCAAGACCACGGTGTCCATCGGCCTTGCCCTCGGCCTGAACCACATCGGAAAAAAGGCCGTGGTGGCACTGCGTGAACCTTCTCTTGGCCCCTGCTTCGGCATGAAGGGTGGTGCTGCCGGCGGAGGTTATGCCCAGGTGTTGCCCATGGAGAAGATCAACCTCCACTTCACGGGCGACTTCCACGCCATCACCTCGGCCCACAACATGATTGCTGCCCTCCTCGACAACTATCTCTATCAGCATCGTGCCGAAGGGTTTGCCCTGAAAGAGGTGCTCTGGCGGCGCGTCCTCGATGTGAACGACCGTTCCCTCCGCAGCATCGTTACGGGATTGGGGCCTGCGGCCAATGGCATCGAGGCGCAGAGTGGTTTCGACATCACCCCCGCCTCCGAACTTATGGCCATCCTCTGTCTGGCCACGAGCGAGGCCGACCTGCGTCGGCGCATCGAACAGATTGTCCTCGGCTACCGTTATGACGGCACCCCCTTCACCGTGCGCGACCTCGGAGTGGCCGGATCCATCATGGTGCTCCTCAAAGATGCCATCCAGCCCAACCTCGTGCAGACCACCGAAGGGACGCCCGCCTTTGTGCACGGAGGCCCCTTTGCCAACATTGCCCACGGCTGCAACACGCTCTTTGCCACGAAGATGGCCCTCTGCCATGCCGAATACACCATCACGGAGGCGGGCTTCGGAGCGGACCTTGGCGCCGAAAAGTTCTTCGATATCAAGTGCCGGAAAGGCGGGTTGCAGCCTGACCTTACCGTCCTCGTGGCCACTGCCCAAGGCTTGAAAATGCACGGCGGTGTCCCCCTCGACCAAATCAAGGAACCCAATTTGGAGGGCATCCGCTCCGGGCTTCCCAACCTCGACAAGCATGTGCGCAACCTCCGCAGCTTCGGACAGACGGTGGTCGTGGTGTTCAATCGTTTTGCCACCGACACCGACGAAGAGATGGCCCTCCTCCGCCAACACTGCGAGGATGAGCTGCACCTGCCCTTCGTCATTAACAACGCCTATGCCGAGGGCGGTGCCGGTGCGGCCGAACTGGCCCGGGTGGTGGTGGATACCCTTGAGCAGCATCCCTCCGGACCGCTCCGCTTCGCTTATGAGGATACTGACGCCCTCCGCACGAAGATCGAGCGCGTGGCCTGCAATCTCTATGGTGCCGCCACGGTCAACTTTTCCCCTACCGCCCTCCGCAAACTCCGCCAGGCAGAGGAGCAGGGCATGGGACATTTCCCCGTCTGCATTGCCAAAACCCAATTTTCCTTCTCGGCCGATCCCAAATGCTATGGTGCTGCCGAAGGCTTCGAGTTCGACATCCGTGATGTGGTGATCAATGCGGGTGCCGAGATGATCGTGGCCATCGCGGGCGACATCCTCCGCATGCCCGGACTTCCCAAAGTGCCACAAGCCCTCCACATCGATTATGTGGACGGCGAGATCACAGGGCTGAGCTGACCCTCACTCCGTCCGACCTCCATCCGCTCCATCATCTTTTTCTATGCGCATTGTCCTTAATCCCAAATACCAGCATCTCCGCTCCTACCTCGAGCATATCGAGGAGCATTTTCCCAAAGGGCGCGAGCTGCACCGTGGGCGCAATGTCCTCCGCGTCTTGCAGACGGAGGGACTGACCTTGGTGGTAAAGTGCTACGGCAAGATGCCCCTCCGCCATCGCCTCGCCACATCTCTTTACAAGTCACCCAAGGCCAAGAAGGCCTTCGTCTCTTCCCTCCTGCTCAGGGAGCGGAGCTTCGAAAGTCCCGAGGCCGTGGCGTTCATCACCTGTCGTGATGGCTGGTTCAACTCACGGAGTTATTTCGTGTGTCTCCATTCGGACTATCGTCACTCCATGGCCGACATCCCGGACCTCGACCCCGATTTCCGCGAGGAGGTAACGGAGGCTTTTGCACGTTATGCCGCGCGGCTGCACAAAAACGGATTTCTGCACCGCGATTTCTCGGCCGACAACATCCTCTTCGACCGTGTGTCGGGGCGCATCCACTTCACCCTCATTGACACCAACTCCCTCCGGTGCGGACGTGCGGTGCGGGTGGAGAAGGGTTGCCACAATTTCGGCCGTCTGGTCGGACCGCCCGAGTTCTTCGACCGCCTGGCCGAACTTTATGCCGCCGAGCGCGGTGCCGACCCCCGGTATTGTGCCGCCCTTATCCGGGAAGCCCTCGAAGAACGGAGGCAGCGCATACAGCAGCGGGAGGTGTCAGGCCATAGGTTTTAATGGACCGTTTTCGGTAAGCCGGACGGGCAGTGCCAAAGCGCGTAAGGCGTTTTGCGTACTGCCGTGGCGAGAAAACGTCTGTTGAAAAACGCACTGGGCATGAAGACGTGTCATCATCCGCTTCTTGCCAAAGCACACGATTTTTTTTGTAAAGAGCAACCGCCATCAAAGAGACAAGACTCAGTGATGGCGGTTGTTTTTGTAGGGATAAGGGGCGCAAAGGTCCAATGGGTTTGCAGCTTCATATCCTTGGTTGTAATGGTTGATCTGTCGTAATCGCTTTCTGCGCAGAACATGAGGGTGATCCGTATGTGTGGTCATGCCGGCCACCCGGCTTTCACGTTCTTGGGGTGGACGGTGAGGATTGGTGCGGGCGGCGGTGTCGACGGATGCGCCAACCCGACCAGAGGATGATGAGGGCGATGAGTCCTGCGAGGGGAATGAAGAAGAGGTCGGGTCGCAGGAGGAAGGTAAAGAGGCGGCCGTTGTGCAGCTCGAAGGCCACGTTCCAGAGGGACATAGGGAGGAGTTCGAGCTGCGTGGGCTGGGGCAGGGCTGAGGTGTGCCCAAGGTGTTCCGCCACGAGGGATAGGGAGCTTCCGTCGGTGCGGCGGAAGTCGGCACTGTAGCCGCTCACCGCACGGCGGCCGAAGGGCATGCCCTTGGGAGCGGGGAGCGGGAGGGTGGCTCCCGTGGTTGCATCGACCACGCGCGTGTGCCGGAAGGATCCGTGGGCGTCTTCACCGCCACGCTCCCATCGGTAGACTCCGGCAAAGGAGCCGACGATCCACGCTCCATCGTCGGTGCGCTGCCAGACGTTCAGCCCCATCACGCTCACCGGTGGGGCATCGGGGATGGGACGTGGGGTGGTGTGAAAGTCTGCGAAACGATAGAAACCATCGTTTGCCGAGAGTAGCCATTCTCCGGCACGCCGGTCATAGCGGAGCATCCGCAGGCGGTCGTTCCAGGGGTTGTCCGAGGCGAGGATGGTGAGGGGTGGTGCCGGCAGGCGGACGGAGATGAGGGCGATGAGCCCGGGTGGGCGGAGCAGCCAGCCCGTGAGGACGCAGAAGAGGGTGAGGAGGAGGGTCTTTCGCCCCGCGAGGTCGTGCCAGCGGAGCTGTGTGCCGAACCATCGGCTCAGTCTCCGGCGCGTGCCCGTTGCTGATCGTGGGAGGTGGCGCAGGGTGGGGCGCACGAAGAGGAGGAAGAGGCCGGTGAGGGAAAGGAAGAGGATGACCGCTGCCACACCATCCATGACCCACCGTCCTGCGGTGCCGAAGAGTGCCCCCGAGTGGAGGAGCCAGACAATGCGGAAGAGGGTGATGCGGCCATCGTCGCCCATAGCGCGAGGAAGCACGATGGGTGTAAATCGTCGGTAAGGCGGTTGGGCGAGATAGAGGGCATTGCGCCCCACAACGAGGAGGCTGTCGCCCCTCAGCGTGAGGTCAGAGAAGCGTTCTTCAGTGTGGACAAAGGGTAGTGGCTGCCAGCGTGTGTCTGTTCTGCGGCGCGTGTAGAGGGCGTTGGTGGTGAGGGCAAAGATCCGATTGCCATGGCTGACAACGGCGCGTACCTGCCGGTGATCTGCTCCCGTGGGGAGACCCGCATTGTCGGTGCGGAGGTAGTGTCCGAGGGTGTCGAGCAGATGTAGCCCTCCGCTGCCGTAGAGGAGCACGTGCCCCGAGTCGAGTGGGAGGGTGGCGCGGAGGAGCCCCTGGTTCCACGCACGGTGGCGATAGTCATCGGGGAGGTAGCGGCGTGAGAGGTCGAGGTTACTCCACGCCGCACGGTGGTTGAGGACAATACCCGTGAGGGCAAAGAGGGCAAAGAGGAGGCAGAAGGCTCCTCCCGACCAGCGGTGGAGGCGGCGCATGACGAAGTTGGACTTTATGGACTTGGAGTGCTGGAGACGTTCGGAGCAGATGTCGCTCTCTTGCCGTATGATCATCTGTCGCTCACATCACAGCTCAACCTTCACGCCAAGGGCGAAGGTTCGGCCATCGGTGAGGGGAGCGTTATAATAATAGATGTGTGGACGGTAGTCGAGGAGATTGTCGGCGGTGAGGGTGAGGGTGAGGTGGCTGCCGATGCGCTGGTTGAGGGCGGCACGGGCGATGAGGTAGGCCGGATAGCGGATGGTGCGCGATGCCGCTGTGAGGGTGTTGTATTCCTCGCCCGAGAGGGCGGAAAGGATGCGCCCGCTCAGGAGTAGTCCGGCGGCATATCGGGCGGAAAACCGGCGGTCGTAGTCCAGGCGGAAGGTTGCGGAGTGCGGACGCGAAGGGAGGTAGGGGGTGAGTGTGCCCACACCGCCCACTTCCTCGTGGGTGAAGGCGTAGTTGAGGCGCGCGGAGAGCGTCCCGCCGGCGCAGGTGCGGCGCAGGGCTGCCGACAGTTCAAGGCCGTAGACCTCGAGGTGCGGCACGTTGATGTAGTCCACGAAAGGCAGTCCCGAAGCGGGATCGCGGTCGGAGGAAGGAGCGGAAGTGGTGATGCGGTCGGCCACCCGGCTGAAGGTTCCGGCGGCGGTGAGCGAACATCCCTCGCCACGCCATTCGCTCGAAAGCTGGATGTTGTGACTCGTCTCGGGACGGAGATCACTATGGCCGCGGATCACGAAGATGTCGTTGATGTGGAAGAGCATGAACTGCTCTTTGAGGGTGGGGACGCGGAAACCGCTGCCGTAGCTGCCGCGGAAGGTGAAACCGCCTGTGCGGTAGCGCACCGAAACCTTGGGGGTGAGCCGACGGTGATGCCCCTGGTCGTAGGTGTCGTAGCGGAGGGCGGTGACGAGTTCCCAAGCCGGCGAGAGCGTCCAGTCAAACTGGGTGAATACATCGGCCGAGTGGCGGATGTGGCGGTTGCCGCCAAACTGGTAGGACATCAGGTAGTCGCGGCGGTAGTCTGCCCCAATGATGATGTTGTTGTGTGGGGCGCGGGTGAAGTGGTGGGTGTAGAGTGTGCGGAGGTTGTGCGTCACATTGCTGTAATCCCGCAGGTCGCGGTCGGTCGAAGGATGGAAATCGCTCTTGTCGTATTGGTCAAAGGCGTAGGAGACTTCGAGGCGGTGGTGCGGTGCGATGCGCCAGTCGCCTTGCAGCCCGCCCGCGAAATCGCGGTAGCGGTTGCGTTCCGAAGGATCGTAGTCGCGCTCGCGGAAGAAATAAGTTGCCCGTGCGGTGAGGGAGAGATCGGCCGTAGGGCGGAAGACCAGCTGTTCCTTGGCATTCCACGTGCGCGAGGCATGGACACGTGCAAGGGCATATTTGGTGTACATGGCCACGTCCTTGGGATTGTGGAGGGCGAACCCGTCGGCCGTGGTGTGCTGAAGGTGAAAAAGTTGTGAAACCTTCTGCCGGTCTACTCCGTGGGTCACGACGAGGCGGTGCTCTTTGTGGGTTCCTATACGTCCTTCGACCGATGCGCGGTGGGCGGCACCGGCACGGCGGCGTGTGATGATGTTCACCACACCGCCGGCTGCACTGCTGCCGTAGAGGGCAGAGGCTGCTCCCTTCACGATCTCGATGCGCTCCACATCGGCCATGTTGATGCGCGCAAAGTCCACATTGTCCATCGTCTCGCCCGAGAGTCGCTCGCCATCGACAAGAAAGAGCACCCCCTGTCCGGAAAATCCCGCGAAGTTGAGGTGGGTCTGCTGGCTGAGTGCTTGGGTGAATTCGAGGCCTGGGAGTTCATGTTGGAGGAGGGCACGGATGTCGTCGGCATCGGCCTTTCGGATGTCGTCGGCACTGATGAGACGGGTGAGCACCGGCGTGGTGGCCAGACTCTTCGGGGTGCGCGTGCCCGTGACAACGGCTTGTGCAAGCCGTACCCGCGTGGAGTCGACAGGAAGGAGGTCTGGGGTGGCGGCCCGGACGTGGGATGAGAAGAGGGGAAGGGCGAGGAGCAGTTTAGTAAGGGTAGACATAGTCGATCGTAACATAGCCCTTCGCTCCCGCGGGACTCATATAGTCGCGGAAGTGGAGCGCGGCATGCGTGCCATCGGGCAGGCGGAGCAGGTAGACGCGGCGGCTGAGGGTATAGGTGGGCGGCGGGTTTTTCACGTTCATGTCCATCCACTCCGAGAGCAGCAGATTGACTTTGGTGTGGTGATAGCCGATGTAGTAGTTGTAGATGCCCGTCAGGTCGTAATAGGCATAGTGGCGCGTGTCCACATCGCCGGTGAAGGGCCGGGCGAGGAGTTCCGCGCGGTCGCCGTGGGCGAGGAGTTCATCGAGGGAGGTAAATTCTGTGGCGAGGGCCGCGCCGTTGTGGGTGCGCACATCGTAGTGGTGGAGCGCAAAGTCCCACGCCTCAGGTTCGGGCACAGAGTCGGCGGGTACAACATCGCGCTCCTCGTAAGTGTCGGGCCATGTGACCTGATGGTAGCTCCATCCCGACCGGCCGTCCCACTTGCTCGTGAGGCCGGTGGGGATGGGTGTCGTTACGGTGGCACGGCGGTGGAGGTCAATGAAGGTCCACTCCCGATAGCTCACCACATCGAGGTAGAGCTGTCCGCGGTGTGTGGCCTCATCGTGGTTGCGGAATCCGAAGGTCGCCGTGCGTTCCTCAGGAGGCGGCGTGTCGTAGAGATCACTAAAAACACCATTGCATGCCGGAAGGAGCAAGAGCAGTCCCGACATGCAAAGGTGTAAAATCGTGGGAGCGATGGAGCGCATGGCCATCAACGCTGCCCCTTGAACGTGTAGACAAGGGGGGCGGGCATTGTGCCGGGGGTGAAGGTGGCCACGAGTTCAAGGGCCTTGTCGCGGAGGGTGCCGGTGAGTACGCCGCTCTTTACCTCATATTCCGTCATGCCGCGGCCGATGTTCATCTGCACCTTGCCCGTGATGATGCCGTTGATCGAATAGCTGCCGTCGGCTTGGAGCAAACCTTTCACATTGCTGATCTTGAGTTCTGTGACCGACACCTCCTTCATCGGCGCAGGAGGGCTTTGAAGATCGAGCTTGAACGCGTCGAACTTCACGTTGTAATCGCCCGTGCCGGTGGGAGAGAGCGTAACGTTGTAGTCGCTGACCGTACCTACATTGATGCCCATGGCAGTCACCTGGTTAGAACCTTTGTAGACGCCGCTGTGGTCAACCACGACCGTATTGGGGGCGACTTCGTCATCGTCGCAAGCGGTGAATACGCTGAGAGAAACCATGCCGGTCGCAACGAGACCGGCGAGGAGGAGAGATTTGAATTGCATAATTTAATTATAGGGAGAATATATGGTGTGCAGAGGGGGGCGCGTTCGGGGTGCTTGGAGGGAATGCACCGTGTTGCGGGAAGCCCTGTACTTTCAGGGTGCAAAGTTACGGCCTTTTCTCCATAGTGGCAATCCCTATTTGTTAGGATTTGATGGGGCGGAGCGGTGGCTGAGTTCAGGGAGATGCTGCTCCACACGGCCGCGTCTTTAGGCCTCGTCTGCGGTGAATTGCCGCGCCGTCTTTCCGGAAAGTCTGCGGTTCATGGCAGAAATTCGCCTTCAACGATGCCCGATGTTGAGGTTTGATCCCCGAAGGTGCGCGAACGCGCTCCCCTTTCCACGAGAGGGCAGTTGGCGAGGGGGTAGAATGAAAGTCTTTCTTCATTGTGAAATGCGGAATATAATTCTGTGGTTTCTGCGTGGGGGTAGAGCAAAATGTTTGTACTTTTGCAGTCGAAATGATGAGGCCGCTCCGGTATGTCTATGCCTGCTCGCCCATTCATTCCTCTGTTTCTCGGATTACTCACTTATGGGATGCCGACACTCCTGTGCCCCATGGCCATTGTGCGTGCCCCATCCTCCCAATACATCATCACACTATGGCACAGATCGCCTCCTCCGCCCTTGATCTGATCGGGCGTACTCCCTTGGTAGAGACTGCACGTCTCGCCGCCGACCTCCAACTCCAAGCTCGGCTTCTGGTGAAAGTCGAAGCCTTCAACCCCGCCTCGTCGGTCAAGGACCGCATCGCCTTGGCGATGGTGGAGGATGCCGAGGCACGTGGCATCCTGCGTCCCGGCAGTGTAATCATCGAGGCATCGAGTGGAAACACCGGGGTGGGACTCTCGCTCGTGGCCGCCGTCAAGGGCTACCGCACCATCGTCGTGATGCCCGAAACGATGAGCGTGGAGCGTCGCCGCATTGTGGCTGCTTTTGGTGCAGAGGTAGAGCTTACCCCTGGTGCGCAGGGCATGAAAGGTGCGATTGCCCGTGCAGAAGAGCTTCGTGCCTCGACCGAAGGTGGTGTGATCCTCCGGCAGTTTGAAAATCCCGCCAACCCCGCTGTCCACACCACCACGACGGGTGAAGAGATCTGGGCCGACACGGACGGGCAGGTCGATGTCTTTGTGGCCGGTGTCGGCACGGGGGGCACCGTCTCGGGCACGGGCCGCACACTCAAAGGCCATAACCCGGCCATCGAGGTTGTGGCGGTAGAGCCTGCCGACTCGCCCGTGTTGAGTGGTGGACAGCCCGGCCCGCACAAGATCCAGGGCATCGGTGCGGGCTTTGTGCCCGAGACCTACGATGCCAACGTGGTGGACCGTGTGGTTCAGGTGTCGAACGATGAGGCCTTCGCCGCCGCGCGCCGCCTCGCCGCCCGTGAGGGGCTGCTGGTGGGCATCTCATCGGGTGCGGCCTTCCATGCTGCCCTCACCTTGGCGCAGAGCCCCGAATATGCCAGAAAGACCATCGTGACCCTCCTCCCCGACACGGGCGAACGCTATCTCTCCACCGCACTGTTTGAATGAGCATGCCAGACCTTGGACGTCTGTTGATGACAGACGTTTGCCGGCCATGGCCGTGTCCACAGCGCGCACCTCGTCTTGATACTGCTCGTCCGGCTTGACGAAAACGCCGAATTGGCGTAACCCAGATTTCCGACTGAGTTCTCAGTACACACCGGTTGTGCTGAGAACTCAGCTTTGTTATCTCTTGTCCCGCCCCGTTCCTGACGCCTAATGTCTCGTGCCCAACGTCCAATCTTCTAAAAGAAATGCGTATCTTTGCAGGGAAAGCGGCCATCGCTTGATGATGGCCTTCCGCAGAAATCCCGATATCGTCCTCCCCTATGCATAAGAAGACCAAGATCGTCGCTACCATCTCCGATTTGCGGTGCGACGTTGACCTCCTCCAAAAACTATATGACGCCGGCATGAACGTTGTGCGTCTGAACACTGCCCACGCCACGCCTGAAGGTATGAGCAAGGTCATTGACAACGTCCGTGCCGTGAGTCACGACATTGGTATCCTCATCGATACGAAAGGCCCTGAAGTGCGCACCACGGCTTGCGAAGGCCAACATCCCATCACCTTCGTGAAGGGTTCGACCGTGCGTGTAGTGGGCAATCCCCAACAGCTCACCACGGCCGAGTGCATCGCCGTAAGTTACCACGACTTCGTGCGCGACCTGAGTGTGGGTGCGCACATCCTCATTGACGATGGAGAACTTGGTCTCATTGTCTACGGCAAGGAGGACGATACCCTCGTCTGCACCGTGGAGAATGATGCCCTCCTCGGTTCGCGCAAGAGCGTGAACGTGCCTGGTGTGCGCATCAACCTCCCTTCGCTCACGAAGAAGGATCGCGCCAACATTGGATTTGCCATCAACAACCATGTAGACTTCATTGCCCACAGTTTCGTGCGCTCGAAAGAGGACGTGCGCGATGTGCGTGAAATCCTCAATGCCGGCAAGAGCAATATCCGGATCATCGCCAAGATCGAGAATCAGGAAGGTGTGGACAACATCGATGAGATCATCGAAGCCGCCGATGGCATCATGGTGGCGCGTGGCGACTTGGGCATCGAAGTGGCCGAACGCCTCATTCCCGGTATCCAGCGCCGGCTCATCGACAAGTGCATCCATGCCCACAAGCCTGTCATTGTGGCCACACAGATGTTGCAGAGCATGATCAAGAGTCCGCGGCCCACACGCACTGAGGTGACCGACATTGCCCACGCCGTTTACTCCCACACCGATGCCCTCATGCTCAGCGGCGAAACGGCTTACGGCGAATATCCCGTCAAGGCCGTGGAAGTGATGAGCAGCATCGCCTTTCAGGCTGAGAAGGACATCCATGCCGACGGTGGAAAGATCGACATCCCTCTGCCTGCCGCACCGACGGTCACCGAATTCTTCGCCAAAGAAGCTGTGCAGGCCACGCAGATGCTCGACCTCCGCGCCATCATCATGGACAGCCTTACGGGGCGTACCGCACGTTATGTGGCGTCCTATCGCGGCAAGAACACCGTCCTGGCCATCTGCTATCATCCCCAGACGGTGCGCCACCTCGCCCTTTCCTATGGTGTGAGCGCAATCCATATGCCCAACAAGAGCACGGGGCACGAGTTCCTCAAAGCCGCACTCCAACACCTCCTCGACCGGCGCCTGCTCACCCTCGATGACCGCATCTGCTATCTCGGCAGCCACCGCAAGGAGCAGAGCACCAGCTTTATGGAGCTTGATGAGGTGCGCGACCTTATCATGTCTTCCAACGAGGGAGAAGCCTGCATCGTGCAGGGGTGAACTTTTATTGGACGTTAGACCTTAGACCCGTAGACGTTAGACGGTCAGCGTCAGATCCTGTCCCCGCCCTTTCCCAATGTCTAACGTCTGAAACCTAATCCCATCTCTCATGACCCATCGCTATATTACGGTCGCTTATGACCTCTATGCCGACAATGCCGCAGGCATTCACGAAGTCCTCGAACAGGCCACGGCAGAATATCCTTTCCAGTTCATCACCAATCTCGGGATGACTCTCGACAGTTTCGAAGCCCAGGTCGGGCAGCTGAACGAGGGTGATGCTTTCGACTTCACACTCAGCGTGGACGAGGCCTATGGCCCTTATGAGGAGGAGCACGTCATCGAAGTGCCGAAAGAAGCCTTCCACATCAACGGGCGTTTCGACAAAGAACAGATCTATCCCGGCAACATCATTCCCCTCGTCAATGAAGACGGCTACCATTTCGATGGCCTTGTGGTCGAGGTGAAAGATGCCGTGGTGGTGATCGACCTCAACCATCCCCTCGCCGGTAAGGCTCTGCACTACAAAGGTCGTGTGGTGACGGCGCGCGATGCCACCCTCCAAGAGGTGCAGGGCGCAGTCAACCGCATGTCGGGCGAGGAGGGTTGCAGCTGCGGCTGCGGCCATGAGCCGGGCGGTCACGAAGGCGGCTGCTGCGGTGGCCATGGCGAAAAGGGTGGCTGCGGCTGCGGACACCAACATTAACCTCTCTAACCTCCAACCCTCATGAATACATTTGGCCAGCATCTCCGCATCACTACCTTCGGCGAGAGCCACGGTGCTGCGGTGGGTGGAGTGATCGACGGCATGCCGCCGGGCATCGATATTGACCTGAAATGGGTGCAGAGTGAGCTGGATCGCCGCCGACCCGGCCAGAGCCTCCTCACCACACCGCGAAAAGAGGCCGATCGGGTCGAGATCCTCTCCGGACTCTTCGAGGGGCGCACTACCGGATGCCCCATCGGATTCATCGTCCGCAACCAGAACCAGCATTCGTCTGACTACGAGAACCTGCGCGACCTCTTCCGTCCTTCACACGCCGACTTCACCTACCACGCCAAATACGGACATCGCGATCACCGTGGCGGGGGGCGGAGTTCGGCACGCGAGACCATTGCGCGCGTTGTGGGAGGGGCATTTGCCAAAATCCTCCTCCGCACCCTCGGCGTGCGCATCACCGCTTGGACGCAACAGGTGGGAGATATCCGTCTCGAAGCTGACTATCGCGACCTCGACCTCGGCCTCATCGAGACGAACGCAGTGCGCTGCCCCGACCCTGACACGGCGAACCGCATGGCCGACCTCATCATGGAGGTGAAGGGCGAGGGCGACACCATCGGAGGTGTCATCGCCTGCGTGGTGCAAGGCTGTCCGGCGGGCTGGGGTGATCCTGCCTTCGGCAAACTCCATGCGCAGCTCGGAGCTGCCATGCTCAGCATCAATGCCGTGAAGGGCTTCGAATATGGCCTCGGATTTTCTGGCTGTTCGTGGCGCGGATCACAGCAGAATGATGTGTTCCTGCCCGGAAATGCACCCGGCAGTATCACCACAGCCACCAACCACAGTGGAGGCATTCAAGGGGGCATCAGCAATGGGCAGGACATCCCCTTCCGTGTTGCCTTCAAACCCGTTGCCACCCTCCTGCGCACGCAGACCACTGTGCGCGTCGATGGAACCGCCACCGAAGTCAAGGCCCGCGGGCGCCACGATGCTTGCGTCCTGCCTCGTGCCGTCCCCATCGTTGAAGCTATGGCCGCGCTTGTCCTCGCTGATGCCTATCTGGCTCAGTGCATGGTGCGTGGCTGATGACGGACGGCTTTCTTTGGAATCTGGGCTTTTCAAAACGGCATCAGATAGGTATAATAAGCCTAAATGCAGAAAAAAGAGAGGAAATCGCAAGATTTTCTCTCTTTTGTTTGGAGGCTGATGAGGAAGTCCGTATATTTGCAGCACTTAGTTGTCGAGACGATAACGCACAGTAAATAGTTTAGTTAAGTCTAAGTTTAGTTTTTGTGTTGGTTAATGGGGCACCGTAGAGGCGGTTGCCCCATTAATTTATGGGGTGGATTTGAGGAGTGTGCGTCCCTCCGGGGAGGAACTGTCTTCTTCCGGCCGATGCCGTTTCACAAGAAGGTGGGTCACCGGGCCTGTCCCGTCCTTCTCTCGCCTAGGCTGCCCCAGATCGGCAGGGTGGGGTAGGGAGCGGTGACGGAGACCTCTTGCCGGGAGACGGGATGTGTGAATCGGATGTGCCGGGCGTGGAGGCAGATGCTGCCGTCTGGATTGGAGCGGGGTGCCCCGTATTTGAGATCGCCACGGATGGGAAATCCGATGGCGGAGAGCTGGCAGCGGATCTGGTGATGGCGCCCCGTGTGGAGCTGCACCTCCACGAGCTGGATGCGCTCGCCTCGGTCTAGGGGACGGACATCGAGGTGGGCCACCTTGCTTCCCGGCACCTCGTGGTGGTGTGCGTAGGCTTTGTTCTGCCGCTCGTTGCGCGTGAGGTAGTGGGTGAGGCGGCAGGGAGCGTCGGGTGCACTTAGGAGGTCATCGTGATGAGGTGTGGGGAGGAGGGGGACGAGGGCATGGTAGGTCTTGTGCACCTCGCCACGGCGGAACATCTCGTTGAGGCGCGCGAGGGCTTTGGAGGTGCGCGCGTAGACCACGATGCCGCTCACCGGACGGTCGAGACGGTGGACGGTGCCTAGGAACACGGCTCCCGGTTTGGCATACTTCGTCTTGATGTAGTCCTTGACGGCATCGGAGAGCGTGCGGTCGCCTGTCTTGTCGCCTTGGACAATCTCGCCCGCGGACTTGTTGACGATGATGAGGTGGTTGTCTTCGTAGAGAACTTCCATAGGGGCTTGCAAAAGGGGAAAGCGCACCGGGCGCGTGGGAAAGCGGCACCCACGCTTCTTGCGGAGATGCCGCACGGAGCGTGGGTGGTGCATGGTGGAGAGAGGTTTACATGTTCATGCCGCCATCGACTTGGATGACCTGGCCCGTAACATAGGACGAGAGGTCGGAGGCGAGGAAGAGGGCCACGTTGGCCACGTCTTCGGCCTGTCCGCCGCGGCGGAGAGGGATCTTCTGCATCCAGTCCTTGCGCACCTCTTCGGGGAGCTGGTGGGTCATCACCGTCTCGATGAAGCCGGGGGCGATGCTGTTGGCACGGATGCCGCGGCTGCCCATTTCCTGTCCCACGCTCTTGGCCAGGGCGATCATGCCGGCCTTGGAGGCGGAATAGTTGGCTTGTCCGGCATTGCCGTGCACGCCCACAACGCTCGACATGTTGATGATCGAACCGCCACGCTGGCGCATCATGATGGGGAGGCAGGCATGGATGAAGTTGAAGGCCGATTTGAGATTCACGTTGATCACGGCGTCCCATTGCGCTTCGCTCATGCGGAGCATCAGGCCGTCCTTCGTGATGCCGGCGTTGTTGACGAGGATGTCGATCTGTCCGAAGTCGGCGTGGATCTGCTTGACGATGGTCTCCGTCTCGGCAAAGTCGGCGGCATTGGAGGCATAGGCGATGCACTTCACACCTTTGGCTTCGATCTCTTGACGGGTGGCTTCGCCGTTTTCATCGATGACGAGGTCGGTGAAGGCGATGTTGGCACCTTCTTCTGCAAATTTGAGGGCGAGTGCCTTGCCGATGCCACGTGCGGCACCGGTGATGAGGGCGGTTTTACCGGTTAAAAGTCCCATAGCTGGTTGGAATATTAAAGGGAATGAGATGATTAAATGTGTGCAAAACGGGTGGTCTGGCCAAGGCCGGCGCGTTCAAGGTGCGTTCAATGTCGAGTCTCTGCTTTTAGGTCTGGACTTCGGCCTTGATCGGCTGCACGCCGAGGGTGCGCTGGATGAGGCGTTCGACCACGGCCACGCTGTCCTCCATGGTCAGACCTTCGCCGAGGCGATCGAACATAAAGGGAACTTCAATACCCTTCATGGCATAGTGGATGAGGTCGGCGGTGAGGTTGAGGTGGTCAATGACGAAAACTCCCTTCTCCATCCCCTCGCGGAGGATGCTGCGGATCACGCGGATCTCTTCGAGGTCGAAGCGCCGGCGCGCGCGCTCTACAAGGTTGATATCGCTGAAAAACTCTGCGCGGAGCGACCCGTTGCGCTTCACCACATCGACGATGGTGTTGAGGTGGGCGTAGATGAGGCTGACAAGCTTCTGGTCGGGAGCCATGTCGCGCTGCACAACCTTGTCGAGCTCTTCGGAGAGGTGGTCCAGTTCGATTTCGATGACGGCCATCATGATCTCCTCTTTATTGCGGAAATAGGTGTAGAGGGTGCGACGCCCCTTTTGCGAGGCGAGCGCAATGTCGTTCATCGTTGTGGCTTCAATGCCTTTGGTGGCAAACAGTGATCGGGCCACCTCGATGAGTCGTTGGCGGGTTTTGCTGATGGACATGGGCGAAACGAAGGCTGGTTAGGAGAATGTCGGGGCAAAGTTACGCATTTTTTCGGGAAGTGTGCAGCTTTCGGAGCGATTTCTCGGAGGGCGGCTTGATCAGAAGCCCGGCTTCGGCCGCTACACCACCAACGTGCGCGCTGCGCCTGGGGCAATGAACGGAGTGAACCCTCCGGATCGTCTGCTGATAAAGGCAAAACCTTTTGAGGATTTTTTGTCATCTCAGGAAAATCACCTAACTTTGCCCCAATATATTATTTACTATGTCACAGCATCCTTCTCCTGAAATCTCCACAGCTCCACAAGCCACCTTGGTGGAGAACGAACAAGAGGACTTCACCCGCGCCCTCTATGAATGGTACGGTCTCGTGCGCCGTTTCTGGTATTGGTTTCTCCTCTCGAGCATCATTGGGCTGGGGGTAGCCTTTATCTACCAGCAGAGCCGCAACCGTGAATATAGCGGACAGGCTGTGATCCTCATTGAAAACAGCAACAACGAACAGGCCGGAAGCCTGCGCTCCGGACGCCGTTCGGGGATGAATGCCCTCATGCAGCTCAACGGCATCAATGTGGGCGACAATCTCCAGAACGAGGTGTTTATCCTCTCCTCCCTCCGCCTGATGAAGAACGTGGTCGGGACGCTTAAGCTCGATGTGGACTACACCATGCGCCAAGGGCTGCACCAGGTTGCGCTCTACCGCAATCGCCCCTTTACCGTGCATTTCGACAAGCCTTCCGAACGCTATGCGCGGATGAAGGTGACGGTGGGCGAGGGAGGCACGTTCACCCTCACCGATTTTGAGGGTGTGAAGGAGACCGAGGGGCGTGCCCCTATTACGGTGCGTGCAGGTCAAGCCGTAACAACCCCGTTGGGACGCCTCACCATCACTCCCGATCCGGGATTCGACCGCTTCCCGAAGGGTGAGGAGGTTACGGTGCACCATTACAGCCCGGAAGTGGCGGCACACATCTACCGCTCGCGACTGTCGGCCTCGGAGTACAGCAAGGAGAGTTCGCTCATCACCCTTACGCTGACGGACATCAATCGCGAGCGTGCAGAGGACATCCTCTATGAGGTGACCAATGTCTATAAGGCCGATATCGTGGACAATAAGAACCGCGTGGCGCAACGCACGGCCGACTTCATCGATGAGCGCATCAAGCTCATCAGCAAGGAGCTGTCGCAGGTCGAGGGCCGCCTCTCTTCGTTCAAGCAGTCGAACAACATTGTCGACGTGGCCGGAACGGCATCGACCATGACGCAGCAGAGCCTCGCCGCCGGGCAGCAGGTGCGCCAACTCAGCACCGAGCTTTCTGTGGCACAGAACCTGGCCGACTTCCTCCGCTCCACCCACGGCGCGAAGGAGGTGATCCCGGTGGTGTCGAACTTCGGCAACTCGGCCGTGGCCGCCCAGATTGCGGAGTTCAACCGCTTAGTGATGACGCGCAACCGTTATGCCGACAATTCCAGTGCGGAGACCCCCGTGGTGCGCGATCTCGACCGTCAGCTCGAAAGCCTGCGTTCCGCCATCAACTCGTCGTTGCAAAACCACGTCCGCGGCATCGAGATCCAGCTCCGCGCGGCACAGGGCAATGAGGCACGCTTCAACAGCATGGCCTCGGGAGTTCCCGTCAAAGAGCGTGAGGTCGTGGACATCACCCGTCAGCAGAACCTGAAAGAGGCCCTCTACACCTATCTCCTCAACCGCCGTGAAGAGGTGGCGCTCCAGCTCGCCATTGAGGAGGCCAATGTGCGCCTGGTGGAAAATCCCATCGTGAGTGAAAGCCCCATCCGTCCGCGCCGCATGATGATCTTGGGCATCGGCCTGCTCCTGGGGCTGCTCTTCCCCGCTGCCGTGATCTGGGTGCTTCGTTATCTGGACAACACCATCTCCTCGCGTCAGGACATCGAAGAGCACACCGCCATCCCCGTGCTTGGCGAACTCCCCCACATCGAGCGTACGAGCGATGACACCCTCGTCTTCGGTCCGGGCAACGCCCCCAACTCCCCGGCCGCCGAAGCCTTCCGCCTCCTGCGCTACGGGCTGCACTTCATGAGCCGTACGGCCAAGGTCTTCCTCGTCACCTCGTCCAGTCCCGGTCACGGCAAGAGCTTCGTGAGCCGAAACCTTGCCGCCTCCCTCGCCCTGACAGGCAAGCGGGTCATTCTCGTCGATGCCGACATCCGCGTGCACAACCTTTCCACCAACTTCGCCGGCCGTCAGGCTCTTGGATTGACGGAATATCTCGTGGGCGACCACGACCGCCTCTCTGAGATCGTGATGCGCGATGGCGTGCTGCCCGGGGTCGACTTCCTCCCCGCAGGGATCGTGCCGCCCAACGTCACAGAGCTGCTGATGAGCGACCGCCTCGACCGCCTCGCCCAAGAGCTGCGTGAGCACTATGATTATGTGCTCTTTGACACCACCCCCTGCTTCTCCGTGGCCGATGCCGGCATCGTGTCGCGGGTGGCCGATGTGTCGATCATGGTGATGCGTGTGGGCGTGCAGCCCAAGGCGGGACTACGCTCCATCACCGAACTCCACCGATCCCGGAAGATCGGTAACATCTGCGCCATTGTCAACGACTGCGACATGAAGGCGCGGGCCTACGGCTACGGTTATGGCTACGGCTATGGTTATGCCCCGCGACGGAAGAAAGCGTGGTGGAAACTCTGGTAGCGCGCATCCCACAACAACAATTGCTTCATCCTCAAATCCGCAACTGTTGCGATAAAATGCCAGTTTGGCTCATACCCATCATTTTGTTGTCTCTGGCTGTCATGATGGTGTCGTATTTTTCGTGACAGAGCATTTCATCCCCTTACCCCACAAAGCGACTTGAGGCAATA
>JBHAFF010000008.1:0-16065 GCA_041855985.1 Alloprevotella sp. | reverse complement strand
GTTGGGCCTGCTGTTGGCTCCAAGTCTTCACTGCATCCAGTGATGGCAGCAAGCCATAGTGCACAAATCAATGTGCTACAATGGCGAAGGTAAATGCTTAAGGTCTGCATATGGTTGAGGTTTCAATTTGATATTGGTAATTGTCATCTTCCTTGGCGTAGCCGCAGGATCGATTTCGATGTCTTGTGCACACGATGTCCACAAAAGGCTGGTAGAAAAGAGTAAAAGCAGTTTCTCCATAAGGTATGGTGTAGGCATAGTGTTTCGAACGTCTTACGTGAATGGAGGAATGGTCTTCTCTCCGTGCACCAAAGAATGTGTGGTCGTTCAGGTATGAGTTGCAAATAAAAACAAGTGCGCACCTTGGTTTCTGGCGCAAAGATAGACATTTCGCACGATGTGGAAAATATTTCGAGCAAATTTTTTACGATATCCTTAACTGCGTGGAGCTATGTGCAGGAATTATATAAATGCAAGGCTGTGGTTTGTACACTTGTGCCGTGGTGCTGCATCCCTGATTTGTGGGCGATCCATGAACATCCGTGCGGATTTCGGACTTTTTTCGGCCTCTATATCCCAACCTCTGACTTCTATATGTTTTTCAGGTCTGCCCCCTCTCTATAGTTCATGGGCGTTTGTGCGGTCATGCGCTTGAAAAACTTGTTGAAAAAGCTGAGGTTTGAGAAAGCAAGCTCATCGGCAATCTGCTTTAGAGGCTTGTTGGTGTGTCGGAGCTCCACCTTGATGGCCGTGGCGAGTGCCTCATCGATCCATCCCTTTGCGCTGCGCCCGCTCACCTGTTTGACCAAGGTGCTCATGTAGCGTGGCGAACGGCAGAGATGATGGGCATAGAAGTCGATGTTGTGCTCTCGCCGTACATGCCGGTTCACCAATTCGATGAAGTCGGCAAATAGGCCTTCGTGGCGGCTCTTCTGGTGTTCATGCGCCGGTTGCTGTGCCGTTTGGTAGTGGTGTACCGTCCAGAAGAGGGCGGCTAGGAGGTGGTGGAGGGCGTGCACATCATGGTCGGGGTTGCGCAGGCTGCGGTAAATGAATTGGAGGAGTTGGTCAAGTTCGTCCGTCTGTTCTGCTGTGAGGCGAAGATGGAACTGCCGTTGCCGTCCATCGAAAGCAGGAGGAACGTGATCGGGGAAAAGCTGTTGGAAAAGTTCAGGCGCGATGGAGATTCCTGAAGCATCGACGTCCGCAAAATTGGGTGATACCTCAACGATCGATCCTCGCCCAACGAAGAGCAATTCATGGGCTGAAACGCGGATGGGCAGGAGGTTTACCGTCGGTGTGAAGGTTCCGCTACGCACCAGATATAGGCGTAGTTCGGGGATAATGATCGGTTGGCCGATCAGAGATGTGGCTAGGTGCAAGGGCAGGCGTGGTGCGATGGCCACCTGCGGACTGATGAATAGGTTGTGTTCCACAGACGTTTTCTGGCCACGGCATGGCTCAAAGCTCGTGCCTCGTTTGGGCACTGCCCGTTTGGCTGAACGAAAACGTTCTTGAGGTTGGGCTGTGAGATGGTCGATCAGCGCAGATATCTCTGCGTGTGAGAGGCGTCGGACTTCTTTGTAGGGCATTTTGACGGGAGATTTATGCCGCAAAGATAATGATTTCTGGTTCGTTGTGTTCTATTTGTCCTCATCTTCGTACAAAAGGGAAATTCTTTCGTACGATAAGACCACGGAGGAGTGCAGTGAAAATCCTACCTTTGCACCCATAATCCTAACGTTTCCGCTTATGAAGCTCCCCCACCTTCTGCTGATTCTCGGTTTTGCATTCCTTGCATTCCCCCTCAACGGACAGACGCTCGCGGAGTGTCAGGCCGCTGCCAAGGCTCGATATCCGCTCCTCCAACGCCGTGCGCTCATCGCGCAGACCACGGAACTGACGCTCGATCGCATAGACAAGGGCTGGCTGCCCCAGATCCAAGCCTCCGCCCAAGCCACGCTGCAAAGCGAGACGGTGAACTTCCCCGCCGTCCTCACGGGGATGATGGCGCAACAAGGCTATCGGTTGAAAGGGATGCGCGCCGACCAGTACCGCATGGGCGTGGACATCAGCCAAACGCTTTATGAAGGCGGACGAATGGCGCAGCAAAAAAAGGTGGCTGAAGGGCAGGGTGCAGTGCTGCTGGCACAAAACGATGTGGCTCTTTATGCCATCCGCCGGCGGGTCAATGCCCTTTATTTCGGCATCCTCCTCGTGGAGGAAAAACTCTCCCTCAATGCCGAACTCCAACGTCTCCTTGCTGCCAACGAGGCTCGTCTTGCCGCGATGGTCGAGGGTGGCACTGCTGCTGAGAGCGATTGGAGAAGTGTGCAAGCCGAGCGGCTCACGGCTGTCCGGCAAGCCACGGAATGGGATGGACAGCGCACGGCACTGCGCCGCATGCTCGCCCTCTTCACCGGACTTGCTCCTGACTCCCTCTCTCGCCCCGAGCCCCTTGTCCCCCCGATGGAGAATCGGCGTCCCGAACTTTCGCTCTATGACCGGCAGATCGATCTCACCCATCGACAGGAACGTGCCCTCGATGCCCAGCTACGCCCCCAACTTTCGGCCTTCGCTTCCGGATATTATGGCTATCCCGGCTATGATATGTATCGCGCAATGATGGATAGAAAGTGGACGCTTCATGGAATGATCGGACTTAAGCTCTCGTGGAACATCAACGCGCTCTACAACCGGCGCAACGACCTTCGGCACTTGGCCAACCGGCGCGCCGAACTCCTTAACGGCCGCGATACCTTCCTCTTCAACAATGCCCTCGAAGAGGCGCAGAAAGAAGATGAAATTCAAAAGTTCCGGCGTCTTCTCTGCAACGATGATGCCATCATCCCCCTTCGCACCGCCGTGCGTGAGGCCATGGAGTCGAAGCTGCGCAATGGCATTGCCCAGACCGCCGATCTCGTGCGCGAACTCCACAACGAGCACGCCGCGAAGCTCCAACGCTCCGTCCACGAGTTGCAACTCCTTCAAGCCATGTACGACCGACAATTTACCACCAACGACTAAGCCCATGAAACGTGCATTCTTCCCCCTTCTCCTCCTTTTTATATTGGTCTCTTGCCAAAAGTCTGCTCCGGAATTTGATGCCACGGGCATCTTTGAGGCTACCGAAACCACTGTCTATGCCGAGCAGCCTGGCCAACTCCTCCGTTTTTCAGTGACGGAGGGTGAGGCGGTGGCTGCCGGGCAGGCGGTGGGCTTGGTGGACACCGTCCCCCTCATGCTCCAGATGGCGCAGCTCCACGCCTCGCGCCAGGTGCTCGATGCCCAGCGTCCCGATGTGGAGACGCAGATCGCCGCCACCGCGGAACAGCTTTCGAAGGCTCGTCAGGAGGTGGCACGCTTCACAGCCCTCGTGCGTGATGGAGCTGCCCCGCGTAAGACACTCGATGACTGGAAGAGTCAGGTCGATGTGCTCCGCCGCCAGCATGAAGCCCTTCGTTCGGCCCTCAGCACCCAGCAACGCACCCTCACGGCCCGGCAGCACACCACCGATGCACAGCTCCGCCAGCTTCGCGACCAGCTCCGCCGCTGTCACATCGTTGCTCCTGTCGGGGGCACGGTGTTGGAGAAATATGTGGAGCAGGGCGAACTCGTCACCGTGGGAAAGCCCCTCTTCAAGGTGGCGGACATGAATCATGTGTTCCTCCGTGCTTATGTGACTTCTGAACAGTTGGCTCAGATCCGTGTGGGACAGCGCGTTCAGGTGTCGGCCGATTATGGCGGCAGCACGAAGAAGCGTTACCCCGGCACTGTGGCCTGGATCAGTTCGAAGAGCGAGTTTACGCCCAAGACCATCCTCACCGATGACGAGCGTGCCGACCAGGTCTATGCCGTCAAGGTGGCCGTGCGCACCGATGGTGGCGTACAGCTCGGAATGTATGGCACAGTAGACTGGTAAGCTGCTGAGCCACAGAATAGTGATTGAGTGAATGATAGAATAGTGGTCCGTAGATAGATCCCTTCCACGCCACATCGTCAATATACATCCTATGAATGCCATCGAAGTGTCCCACGTGGGCAAAAGCTATGGGCACGTTCGTGCGCTCTGCGACGTGTCGTTTTCCGTACAGCCCGGTGAGGTGTTCGGTCTCATCGGCCCGGACGGTGCGGGAAAGACGAGCCTTTTTCGCATCCTCGCCACACTGATCAAACCTCAAGAGGGCACGGTATGTGTGGAGGGACACGATGTGGTGTGCGGCCTGACTGCCATCCGCCGTATCGTGGGCTATATGCCGGGCAAATTCTCCCTCTATCCCGACCTCACTGTTGAGGAAAATCTCCACTTTTTCGCCACGCTCTTCGGCACGACCCTCGCTGAAGGCTACGATCACATCCGCGCCATTTACAGCCAGATCGAGCGGTTCAAGGATCGCAAGGCCGGTGCGCTGTCGGGTGGAATGAAGCAGAAACTCGCCCTGAGTTGCGCTTTGGTGCACCGCCCCAAGGTGCTCCTCCTCGATGAGCCTACCACCGGTGTCGATCCCGTAAGTCGCAAAGAACTGTGGGATATGCTTGCTACCCTCCGCGGCGCGGTCACCATTGTGGCTGCCACGCCTTACCGTGACGAAATCCTGCGTTGCGACCGTGTGGCCTTCCTTCAAGCGGGCGAAGTCCAAGGTATCGATACCCCACAGAATGTGCTGACCCGTTTTGCCGAGATCTTCAACCCTGCACCCCTTTCTCCCATGGCGCATGAGGAGACCGGACAGCCTGTCATTGAAGTGGAGCATTTGGTCAAGGCATTCGGTACATTCCGTGCCGTGGATGACATTTCTTTTACCGTGCACCGCGGTGAGATCTTCGGATTTCTTGGGGCGAACGGTGCCGGAAAGTCCACGGCAATGCACATGCTCACCGGCCTCAGCCAGCCTACCGCAGGGCGCGGCATGGTGCTCGGCTTCGACATCGCCACCGAACACGAAGCCATCAAGCGGAGCATCGGCTATATGAGCCAACGGTTTTCCCTCTATGAGGATCTTACCATAGTCGAGAACATCCGTCTCTTCGGTGGCATCTATGGGATGAACCCCTCTGTCCTCCGTGCCAAGACCGAGGTCTTATTGGAACAACTCGCCCTGACCGCACAGCGCAACACCCTCGTGGGAAGCCTCCCTTTGGGGTGGAAACAGAAGTTGGCCTTTTCGGTGAGCATTCTCCACGACCCTGGCCTCGTCTTCCTCGATGAGCCCACCGGCGGTGTCGATCCCGCCACACGCCAGCAGTTCTGGCGCCTCATCTACGATGCGGCCGGACGGGGCATCACCGTCTTCGTCACCACGCATTATATGGACGAGGCCGAATATTGCGACCGCATCTCCATCATGGTCGATGGCCAGATCCGCGCACTCGGCACGCCAGAAGCCCTCAAACGCCAGTTTGGACAACCTGACATGGACGGCGTGTTTACCCACCTCGCACGCTCTGCCCGGCGGGGTGATTGATCCGCACCGGCCTTCTCTACCCATATTCCTTCCAAACCATGCTCGCCTTTTGGAACTTTATCATCAAGGAGAGTCGCCACATCTTCCGCGACCGCCGCACGATGCTCATCCTCTTCGGCATGCCCATCGTGATGATGCTCCTGCTCGGATTTGCCATCCGCACGGATGTCCGCAATGTGCGTACCCTCGTGGTGCTCTCCTCTGCCGACCACGCCACCCAACGTCTCGTGGCGCAGCTCGATGCATCAGACTATTTCTCCGTGGTTGGCACAGTGGCATCGCCCACCGAGGCCGAACGGCGCATCCGCGCTCAGGAGGCCGATCTTGCCCTCGTCTTTCCCGCGCGCTTTGCCGCTGCTGCCCGCACTGTCCCCACCGTGCAGCTCCTCACCGATGCCACCGATCCCAACATGGCGCAGCAGTATGTCCAATATGCCCGTTCCGTACTGATGCAGATGCGGATCGGTACGGCGTACGGTCTCGATGGAACATCGCTCATCGCCACCCGCCAGCTTTACAACCCCCAGATGCGCTCGGCCTACAACTTCGTGCCCGGCATCATGGGGCTCCTCCTCATGCTCATCTGCGCCATGATGACGAGCATCAGCATCGTTCGTGAGAAGGAGCGCGGCACGATGGAGGTGCTCCTCGTCAGTCCCGTGCGGCCGCTGAGCATCATCTTGGCCAAGGCCGTGCCTTACTTTGTGCTTGCCCTCTTCATCCTCGCCGTAGTACTCTGGATGTCGTGGGCGGTGCTCGATGTCCCTTTGGCAGGTTCGATGCTCTGGATCGTGGGGATCTCCCTCGTCTACATCCTCATGGCACTCTCCCTTGGCCTGCTCATCAGCAATGTGGCGCACTCACAGCTCGTTGCCCTTTTGCTGTCTGCCCTCGTCCTCCTCATGCCTTGTCTGCTCCTCTCGGGCATGATGTTCCCCGTCGAGAGCATGCCCCTCGCCCTGCAAGTCGTGGCGCATATTGTCCCCACGACCTACTATATCGCTGCCATGCGCAAACTCATGGTGATGGGGGTTGCACCGGAACACGTCCTTTTCGAGGGTGTCATCCTCGCAGGCTATACCCTTACCCTCCTCTCCATTGCTCTATTCACCTTTAAGCGCAGATTGGAATGACCCTCCTCTATCTTCTTCGGAAGGAGTGGCTGCAAATCTTCCGCAACTCCTTCCTCCCCAAGCTCATCCTCGTCTATCCCATTGTGATGATGTGCGTCATCCCGTGGGTGATGAACATGGAGGTGACGAACATCCGTGTCGATGTTGTGGATCTCGACCGTTCGCTCCTGAGCCAGCGTTTGGTGCAGCGTATCGCTGCGAGTCGCTACTTCGTGTTCCATGCCCGGCGGAGCAGTTTTCGTGAAGCCTTGGTCGATGTCGAGCGGAGTGACGCTGATGTGGTGCTCACCATCCCACCGCAATACAGCCGCCAGCTCAGCCTTGCCCGCCAGAGCCGTGGCACTGTTGCCCCACCGAAGCTCTTCCTCTCGGCAAATGCTGCCAATGCCACCAAGGGGGCAATGGGCAACGCCTATCTCTCGCAGATCGTCACCGCTCACATTGCCGAAGCCCTCGGCCTTGACACGACGCAGCTCGGCCTCGACGCCCGTGTGCTCCATCTCTATAACCCTCATCTGAACTACAAGGTGTTTATGATTCCCGCCCTGATGGCCATGCTCCTCATGCTCCTCGGTGGGTTTCTGCCCGCCCTCAACATCGTGGGCGAGAAGGAAGCTGGGACGATGGAACAGATCAATGTTACACCTGTGGGTAAGGGCACGTTCATCCTCTCGAAACTCATCCCCTACTTCGTCATTGCGATGGTAGTGATGACAGTCTGCTTCCTCCTCTCGTGGGCTTTGTACGGCATTGTGTCGCAAGGTTCGCTCCTGCTGGTCTATCTGCTGGCCATGCTCCTCGCCATCATTTTCAGTGCGCTGGGGCTGATCATCTCTAACTTCAGCGACACGATGCAGCAGGCGGTCTTCGTGATGTGGTTTTGCATCGTCTGCCTCATGCTGCTGAGTGGGATCTTTACCCCCATAGCCTCGATGCCCGATTGGGCACAGTGGATCGCGCGGTGTAACCCGATGCACTATTTCATTGATGCCATCCGCACCGTCTTCGTCCGTGGAGGCACCTTTTTCAGCATCGCCCCTCAGCTCGCTGTCCTTGCTTCCCTGGCCCTCATCCTCAGCCTTGGCGCAGTGATGAGCTATCGTAAAAACAGGTGATGGGGAACCTCTCCGGGCAACTCCACAAGCCCCCTCATCTGATGGACACAGGGTGGAGGACAAGTCTCTGGGCACTGCAGTCCTCTCCTCTAAACATTAAAAAAACCTCCGCGGTGTCTTCAATGACACCGCGGAGGAATTCGTATTACCCTACGTAGCCGGAGCGACGGCTCCGTAGCTTTTCATGGTCGAAGTTGTTTGTCGGTTTGAAAAGCTCTGTGCCAAGCCGTCAGTCTTCTGAAGGTGGATATAAAATCTTGCTGTAAAGCCTTCTTCCTCTCTCCCTCATAGCAGTTCGGGCAGGAGGAAGAGCTTTGTGCCGTTCGACCCTTTGATGAGGATGAGCCTGTCGGTGAGGGGATGGGCTTTCAGCTCGGCTTGGACGGTGGCAACCTCGGAGAAGTATCGTATGCGGGGTGCTGAACGGTCAATGACCTTCGGGAGCGTATGGGCAAAGCCTTCGCCGACGAACCATACCTCTTCTGCACCTGTTGTGAGTGCAAGGTTCGCGACTTCGGTATGAGCCGTTGCACTGGCAGATCCGAGTTCACGCATCTCGCCGAGGATGAGCATTTTGTGGGCATCAGATATTTGGCGGAAATTCTCCAAAGCGGCCTGCATGGACGAGAGGTTGGCATTGTAGGCATCGACGATGAGGCGGTTGTGCGCTGTCTGACGGAACTCCGAACGGTTGTTCGTGGGAGTATAGTGGCTGAGGGCGTGGTCGATGCGTGTCATGGGCACCTTGAAGCAGAGTCCCACGAGAATGGCGGCGAGGATGTTGTCCAGATTGTACGCCCCGATGAGCTGCGTCTGCACTTTGTGCCAGTCGCTGCTCCCCTGTTTGCGCCAGCGGATGCTGAGGAAGGGGGTGCAGGCGAGGACTTCACCCTCCACGTTGTAGCCTCGTCCCACGCTGCCGTAGGTCAGGGTGGGCAATCCTTCGGCCAAGGGGACGAGGTAAGGATTGTCGCCATGGAGGAAGATGAAACCGGGAAGTTCGTCATCGCCCGGTGTGTGGCGTGCATTTGTCGCGCGGATATGACGGTACAGCTCCGTCTTTGTGGCGATGACACCTTCGAACGAGCCAAAACCTTCGAGGTGCGCCTTGCCCACGTTGGTGATGAGGCCGCAGTTGGGCTGCACAATCTCGCTTAGCTGGGCAATCTCGCCAGGGTGGTTTGCTCCCGTCTCAATGACGGCAAACTCATGCTCCGGGGTGAGGCGTAGGAGGGTTTTGGGGACGCCGATGTGGTTGTTGAGGTTACCTTCGGTGAAGAGGACGTTGAACTTTTCGGCGAGCACGGCAGCAGTAAGTTCTTTGGTCGTGGTCTTACCGTTTGTCCCCGTGATTTGGAGGATTGGGGTGTTGAGGGTCTGCCGGTGCAGCTGTGCCAGCTGCTGCATGGTGGTGAGGACATCGTCCACGAGGAGGCAGCGGGGCTCGTCTTCCGCCACTTTGGGGTCTTCCACCACGGCATAGGCACATCCGGCCTCAAGAGCTTGACGGGCAAAGGTGTTGCCATCGAAGTTCGCTCCACGGAGGGCAAAAAAGAGGCTTCCGGTGGGGCAGTGGCGCGTGTCGGTGGTGATGGTCGGATGTTGGCGGAAGAGGTCGTAAAGGGCAGAAAGTTCCATAAATTCGGCGTGAGGGAGAGGGGAGCATGGCTCCTGATTTTCCGTGCAAAATTACGCTTTCTTGGCGAGAAGGCAAAAAAGCCCCTGATTTATTTTGCCCTTACCGTTTGAGCCGCTAACTTTGCACGATGGAGTGCTGTGCGATGTGCTGCGCTCCGCATTCCCGATTTTGTTATGAGAACAGCTCCTCTTCATTTTCAACCCTATACTCTGAACCTCGGCGGACGGCTCTTTGTGCTGGATCACCCCGTGGTGATGGGCATCCTTAACGTTACCCCCGACTCTTTCTACGCCGATTCGCGCACCCCGCAGTCCGCCCCCGAACAGATCCGCCGCCGCGTGCGGCAAATCCTTTCTGAGGGTGCGGAACTGGTGGATGTAGGGGCGTATTCCACACGTTCTGGGGCGGTGGAGATTTCGGCCGAGGAAGAGATGCGCCGCCTCGCTACCGCCCTTGAAGTCGTGCGGACGGAAGCTCCCGATGCTCTTGTGTCGGTCGATACGTTTCGCGCCGATGTTGCGCAACGTTGCGTGGAAGATTTTGGCGTACAGGTGATCAACGATATTTCGGCGGGTGAATTGGACCGTGCGATGCTCCGTACTGTGGCACGCCTCGGCGTGCCCTATATCATGATGCATATGCAAGGTGAACCGCGCACGATGCAGCTCGACCCACACTATGAGGGTGATGTGGCGGCGCGCGTGGTGGAGTATCTGGCACGGCGCGTCCAGCGGCTGCGCGACTATGGCGGAAAGGATATTATTGCCGATCCTGGATTCGGATTTGGAAAGACTTTGGCGCATAACTATCGGATGATGGAACGCCTTGCCGATTTCCACGAACTCCAACTCCCTCTCCTCGTGGGTGTGAGTCGCAAGTCGATGGTCTACCGGCTGCTCGACATCGAACCCGAAGCGGCACTCAATGGCACCACCGTGCTGCACACCATCGCTCTGCTCCAAGGAGCACACATCCTCCGCGTGCATGACGTCCGCGCTGCCGTCGAGGCGGTTCAGGTGGTGCGTGCTGCACAACCCGGATTTTTTGACCTGAGGCAAACCGATAGACTTGAAACCCTATGATAGAAATCGGCATTAAAGACATCATCGATGTGGTGCTGGTGGCCCTCCTCCTCTTCTACGTCTACAAACTGATGCGGGAGTCCAGTTCGGCCAATATCTTTGCCGGCGTGCTCATCTTTATCCTCGTCTGGATTTTCGTCTCGAAAGTGTTTGAGATGCGTCTGTTGGGTGGCATCCTCGACACGTTGATCAATGTGGGTTCGCTCGCGCTGATCATCCTCTTTCAGGAGGAGATCCGCCATTTCTTCTCCACCATCGGCACGCAGCGCGCCACTTTCCGCTGGCTCCACCGCAACCGTCGTGGGGCAGCACGACGCGATGACATTATGCCCATCGTGATGGCCTGTACCTCGATGGCCAAGCAGAAGGTCGGTGCCCTCATCGTGGTGGAGCGCGCCGTGTCGCTCTCCGACACCGTACGCACGGGCGAGGTGATCGATGCCCACATCAGCCAGCGACTCATCGAGAATATCTTTTTTAAGAACTCACCCCTCCATGATGGTGCGATGGTGATCTCCAAAAAGCGCATCAAGGCCGCGGGCTGCATCCTCCCCGTGGCGCACGACAACAACATTCCCAAGGCACTAGGCCTGCGCCACCGTGCTGCACTCGGCATCTCGCAGAAGTGCGACTGTCTGGCCATCATCGTGAGCGAAGAGACTGGCGGCATCTCTGTGGCACAATACGGAGAGTTCACCCTCAAACTCTCGGGCGAACAGCTCGAAAGCAAACTTTCTACGGCCTTCGGTGTGGAAGAATGAACAGCGTTGTATCTGTGTGTCGGCATGCATGCCGCAGTGTTCGGAAATGTCTGCTGATGTCTTGCCCTGTTGATGCCCCCTATCCGTGTGCATTTCCATAGCTTTTTCTCCTAATTCTTGCGTGTCTCGCAGAAAATGCGTATTTTTGCGAAATACAATCCCGTTTTTTAACAGCCTCGTCTCGCCTATGAGCCAGCTTCCCAAAGTGAAACAACATCGTCTCCATAATGAAGGAATGCCCACCCTTTTGCTGGGTGGGGGCATCCTCCTGATATATCTCCTCTTAGGTTATCTCTTCCTCTGGGATGCTTGCCCGGTGGTGTTCAGCATCATCTTGGCTTTGCTCCTCGTGGTCTATGGTGTCATCGTCAATTTCTTCCGTTGTCCTATCCGTATCTTCCCAGGTGAAACGGACGGCGTGGTGGTGGCACCGGCCGACGGAAAGGTTGTGGTGATCGAAGAGGTGGAGGAGAATGAATACTTCCGTGACCGCAGACTGATGATCTCGGTGTTCATGTCGGTGACGAACGTCCATGCCAACTGGTTTCCCGTGGAGGGCTGGGTGAAGATGGTGCGTCACCATAATGGTAATTTCCACAAAGCCTGGTTGCCCAAAGCGAGCACGGAGAACGAGCGCAGCACCGTGGTCATCGCCACGCCCTCCGGGCACGATGTCCTGGCGCGGCAGGTGGCGGGTGCCGTAGCACGGCGCATTGTTACCTATGCCGTAGAGGATCAGCCCTGCTCCATTGACAATCACATGGGCTTCATCAAGTTCGGTTCGCGCGTGGACGTTTACCTTCCCGTCGGCTCCGAAGTGAAGGTGAAACTGGGACAATCCACCACGGGCAACCTCACTGTCCTTGCACAGCTCCCTCCCAAATCCTGAATGTTTTCCCACAAACCGTCTGCTCCGTGAGTGGGCGGTTTCTATGTTTTTTCAGGGTTATACTGCCTGTATCTTGCAGGAGTCCAAGCCCGCTATCCTCAGAATTTTCTTCCATGAAACGCCATATCCCCAATTTCCTGACTTGCTGCAACCTCCTCTCCGGCGCACTCGCCGTGGGCGCAGCCTATTATCAAAACTTCGACGGCGCACTCCTGTTCATCGTCATCGGAGCCGTGTTTGACTTCTTCGATGGCTTGGTGGCGCGTTATCTGGGCGTGTCCGGTCCGATCGGCAAGGAGTTGGATTCACTGGCCGATGTCGTCACCTTCGGTTTAGCCCCCGCCGTTATCGCTTTGCAGATGATCTACCTCCTTGTCCCCACTTCGGCCGGGACATACAGTCAATTGCTCTGCGTTGTGGCACTCCCCATCGCCGCCTTCTCCGCTTTGCGCCTGGCCAAGTTCAATCTCGACACGCGCCAAAGCCAAGGCTTCATTGGGCTGCCCACACCGGCCAACGCCCTCTTTTGGGGGGCTCTGGCCGACTTTCTCTATACCAAGGGGCATCTCCATGCCACCGGTCCCATCGCCCTTCCACTCTTGGCTACAGTCGTGATGCTGGTGCCCGTCAGTTGCTGGCTGATGGTGAGTGAAGTGCCGATGTTTGCGCTGAAATTTCAGGACTTCACTTGGGCATCCAACCGCTTGCGCTACTGCTTTATCGCATTTGCCGCTGCCCTCATCCTGACCTCCTCACTCATGGGTTGGGGGCAACTCGGCGTGGCACTGACCATCATGACCTATGTTGCGCTTTCAATCGCAGTGGGCGGAAAAGTGGCACTGCCGGATCCCGATGCGGAATTTTGAGCGGCACGCTTCTTGCAAAAAAAAATACGGTACGGCTGCTCGATCCATTGAGCAACGACATCCTATTAATATAGACACTTCATGAAAGCACTCGGCTGTTTTGGTCTTCTCGTACTGAGCCTGTTCATCTTTATTGCCCTCATCGCCAAGAAACTCTGGCACATCGTGCGCCTCCTCTTCGGCACAGATTCCGCTGCAAACCCGCGGCGACCTTCTTTTTCCGACCCCTTCGCCTCTGCACAGCGTCATGCCCATCAAGAGCGTGCATCGGACACATCCGGCGATGCACGGGCGGCATCTACCGATCCCAATACCCATACGGGGCGGCAGAAAGAGAAAATATTCTCTCCCCGCGCCTCGGAGTATGTAGAGTTTGAAGAAGTACGTTGAACCTCATCCCCCGCTGTTTCCCTACCCTGAGGACGTTGACCAATGTCCTCCACAGAGGAGACAACGCATTTTTCCTTCTTTGAAATCCCATGTCCCAACCCTCCCTGCACTCCATCATCGATCAGAACTTGGCCATCGCCTTTGGTTTTGATCCCGCCGAGGTGGCACAGGCCACCCTTGACCTCGCTGCCGTCGAGATCGGGCTATCCGGCTGGCAGCCCACCCCCGAAGATCTCGAAGCCTTCGAGCGCGTGCACCGCTTGGAAGCGATGAACGAGGAGATGCTGAAGACCGATAACTTTCGCAACCTCCTTGTGTCGCAAGCCGCCGATATGCGTGTCGTGCTCCTTCTTATCGCGGGCTGTGTGGTGCTGATGCGGCGGGTCAAGGACAACCCGGCGGAGGCGGAACGCCACCACCTCGCGCTCGAAGCGGCTCATCTCTATGCCCCATTGGCCCACAAGCTCGGACTCTACAAACTCAAGTCCGAACTCGAAGACCTCTCCCTCAAATACTTGGAGCGCGAAGCGTACTATTCGATCAAAGAGTCGCTCAACGCCACCAAGAAGAGCCGCGATGCTTATATCGAGCGGTTTCTCGCCCCGATCCGCACCATGCTCGATGAGGCGGGATTGAAGTACCACATGAAGGGTCGTACCAAGAGCATCCATTCCATCTGGCAGAAGATGAAGAAGCAGCACTGCGACTTCAACGGTGTGTACGACCTCTTTGCCATCCGCATTATCCTTGACTCGGCACCCTCGAAAGAGGTTGCGGAGTGCTGGAAAGTATTCTCCCTGATCACCAATCGCTACGAGTCCAATCTGAAACGTCTGCGTGACTGGGTGACGGTGCCCAAGTCGAATGGCTATGAGAGCCTCCACGTTACCGTCCTCGGCCCGGAAAACAAATGGGTGGAAGTGCAGATCCGCACCGAGCGGATGGACGAGGTGGCGGAACATGGTCTGGCTGCCCACTGGCGTTACAAGGGTGTGAAGAGTAGTGGAGGCGGAGTGGATGCTTGGTTGGCAGGGATCCGTGCGGCACTCGAAGCCGGACGTGATCCGCAGGTGGACGAACAGGCCTCCACCGGGCTGAAGGACAATTCGGTTTATGTCTTCACACCGAAGGGCGATCTCTTCAAACTCCCCGTGGGGAGTACGGTGCTTGATTTTGCCTACCTCATCCATTCAAAGATCGGCAACCGCTGTGTTGGCGGCATCATCGATGGGCGTAATGTCCCGATGCGCCAGGTTTTGCAGAGTGGACAGAAGGTTGAAGTTCAGACCTCCACCACACAGCAGCCCCGCATTGAGTGGCTCAACATCGTGGTGTCGAACCACGCGAAGGCGAAGATCCGCCAAGCTCTGCGCGAGATCCGAAGCCGCGACAGTGCGATGGGGCGGGAGGTACTTGAGCGAAAGCTGAAAAACCGCAAACTCGATTGGGACGAGGCCACGCTCAACCAGCTCATCAAAAAGCTGAGTTATAAGGAAGCGGCCGACTTCTACACCGACATTGTGGAGGATCGTTGCGACCTTAATGCCGTGCTCGAACGTTATGTCGAGCTTCAGAAGCGCGAGGCGGGGATTGGCGAGCGTGCCGAAGCGCGCTCGGCCGAAGAGTTCAGCTTCGATTCCGCAGCAGTACACCGTCGTGACAACGGGAGCGACGATGTGCTGGTCATCGACAGCAACCTCAAAGGTGTGGACTTCCAGATGGCGCGTTGCTGCTGTCCTGTCTATGGCGATGAGGTGTTCGGCTTCGTGAGTGTGGCAGGCGGCATCAAGATCCACCGCGAGAGCTGTCCCAACGCCCAGCAGATGAAGCAGCGTTTCCCCTACCGTGTGGTGCGTGCGCGCTGGGCGGGCAAAGGCGGTAACAGCTATCCCATTTCCCTTCGTGTGGTGGGGCAGGACGATCTCGGCATTGTCAATAACATCACATCCATCATCTCTAAGGAGGAGCACATCATGCTTCGCAACATCTCTATCGAAAGCAACGATGGGCTGTTCTACGGAGTTCTCACTGTACTCATCGACGATACCACTCAGCTCAATACCCTCATCAAAAAGCTCCGCACGGTCAAAGGGGTCAAGGCCGTGAGCCGATAGGAGCGTGTTTAAAAGTCGGTCATGTCTGCTCCGGACATGGGGACAAGCATCAGCCGTGCCACCAGATCTTGTATCTGGTGGCACGGCTGGCGTATAGCAGGTATCGGGTCGGGAATGCAGGGGGGCATCCGATGGCCGGGCATTTCCGATGCTCCGAATGAAGAGCACGCAGAGGGTGGTTGGGATAAGGTTTTGGTCTCCCCTCAAAAAACTCATCTTTAGACTCTATGCGACATGCTCTGCTCTGCCACTCAAGCTTGTGAAGGCCGATGGATGACGGCGGTCAGTGTCCGTGAGGGCAGCGATCAGGTCGGGCGGTGCGTAATAATCCATCGGGATTAACCCGCAGCTGATCGGACTGTCAAGACCGTAAACGAGGGAGATGGCCGCACGTCTTCCCCTTCCGGAAATGGGGAGACGGCCATGCCACGGGATTTCCAAGGCGTTGTAATCGAATTACAGTGCCTTGGAACCCCAATTCGGTTTAAGCACGGCTTTTTATTGGCAAGTCAATAGGGCACACTCCCCCTTTCGACCTACTTCATAGGCCGAAGAGAAATTGTTTCACGAAGTGCATCTTTAGAACAAAGTCAGCTGCTTGGTGCTACTCG
>JBHAFF010000007.1:0-86005 GCA_041855985.1 Alloprevotella sp. | reverse complement strand
GTCAACCTTCTCGCAGGAATGGCTGCTTACGCCTTTTACGACACCAAACCGACTATTAACGTAGAGTTTGAGTGGGAGGAGACGAGTAGCACCAAGCAGCTGACTTTGTTCTAAATATGCACTTCGTGAAACAATTGGTATTCGGCCTATGAAGTAGGTCGAAAGGGGGAGTGTGCCCTATTGACTTGCCAATAAAAAGCCGTGCTTAAACCGAATTGGGGTAAAATAATAAACGGTATCAATAGTCATGCCTCGAATGGAGAAGAATAGGAGCTTACACACTTTTGAGGACATTACCATATCTGATAGTCCCCTATTTTGTTATGTAAATGCAGGTATTTACACAACAAATCTTTGCGAGTTTTACTGGCTATCCACAATCTTATTAAGCTCCTCCTCTACCTCCTCAATGCTGGGGAGGGTGGAGCGAAGGTTGTCGGGGATAGCCTTCGTAAGTTGATAGTCGCTGACCCCTATTGGCTGTTCGTAGCCCGAGAGGGCATATTGTGCCACGACCTTATCGCCTCCATTACAGAGGAGCAAGCCGATGGTCTTGTTGTCGTGTTCGCCTCGAAGCGTGTCGTCTATCACATTGATATAGAAATTCAGTTGCCCCATGTATTCGGGTTTGAAAGGCGTTGCCTTCAGCTCGATGACCACATAGGCGTGCAGTTGAATGTTGTAAAGAACGAGGTCAGCATAGAAGTCTTGTTCGCCCACCTGAAAATGCTTTTGCTGAGCCACAAAAGCAAAGCCACTACCCATCTCCAGCAGGTACTTTGTGATGTGCGACACCAGCTGACGCTCGATGTCTCGCTCCGCCATCTGTTCCGTCTGCCCCATGATATCGAAGATATAGGGATCTTTCATCAGATAGTTGGCAAGGTCGCTCTGTGGCTCGGGCAGACGCACAGCGAAGTTGTTTACCTTCTTCGCCTCAATCTGACGGGCGAAGAGATTGGTGTCCAGCTGTGTTTTCAACACGTTGCTACTCCAGCCATTCGCCACGGCTTGCGTGATATACCAATAGCGTTCGCCAAGAGGAAGCTTACTGTTGAGGAGCATTACATGGCTCGCCCAATTCGTACGAACAACCGCAGAACGTTTGAAAAGTTTCTCTATTTGCTGAATGTCTGTGCGATAGACCGAAGAAAGTGTTTGAGCCACCTCTCCTAATCGTGCAACAGGTTGTTGCACTATTTCAATAGACTGATTTTCTGCCTTTTGAATTAACGCAAGAGGTTCTTGCGTAATTTCGTTGAGGGCTTTTGTCTGCTTCAGAACCTGCTCTACAGAAGGATTGATCAAGGTCTTATCCACCTCTCCCAACTGCGCTAAGACTTCTAATGTGTAAGCCTTGGCGAATTGGCACATATAAAGCAGGTTGCGAGCTGAATATCCTTTCTTATCTGGGTATTGCGATCGAATAGCCTCCGAGAGCTTGTCGATGACCTTAGCACCCCAGCCCTCTTTGTCTTGGAGGTAAAGAATGAAATGCCCCACCTTCCAATAGTGAAAGAGCATATCGGCATTGGCTGATACTACGATACGCACCTGCGTTTGCTCGATGTCTGCCCCAATAGCGTGTACGATCGGGGAGAAGTCCTTGCGGTCTATGGCTTGTATGTCTTGTGTCATAGGGCTATAACTGATTGAATTTACTCATCGCATTCGCCTTGATGTCGTCTGCAATATCGATGTAAGGCTTCATCGCCTTGTAGTCGCTGTGGCCTGTCCACTTCATAACCACCTGCGGAGGGATGCCGAGGGCAAGGGCATTACAAATAAAGGTACGATGACCTGCATGCGTGCCGAGAAGGGCATACTTGGGCGTGACCTCGTCTATTCGCTCGTTGCCTCGGTAGTACGTCTGACGCACAGGTTCGTCTATGCCTGCCAGCTCAGCCTGTTCCTTGAGGTAGTCGTTCATCTTTTGATTAGTGATGATGGGCAAGACCTTATCGTCCTCAAATGCCACATCTTTATATTTATCCAAAATCGCTTTGCTGTGATTATTCAATTCGATAATGAGGCTATCCGAGGTCTTGACGGTCGTCACCTCGATATGTTCGCCTTTGACATCGCTTCGTCGGAGGTTGAATACGTCCGAATAACGCAAGCCAGTGAAGCATTGAAAGAGGAATACATCACGCACCCGTTCGAGAGCCTGCTTGTTGGCAGGTATTTCGAACTCTCGGAGCTTCGTCAGCTCATCCCACGTCAGGAAGATGATTTTCTTCTGCGTGCTCTTGAGTTTGGGCTTATAGGTGTCGTAGGCATTGTTCTGATGCACTCCTTGTTTGAAAGCCCAACGCAGGAACCATTTGAGGAATGCCAGCTGCTTGCCGATGGTGCTGTTACGCATCTCTTTGACCTCACGAAGATAGGCGACATAGTCGTTTAGACCTTTCTCATCGAAAAAGTCGAAGTTCAGCCTCTCACGGAAGTTCGAAAGGTGGTTCTTTACGGCTGCAAACTTCTCACAGATAGAGTGCGTCCAATCATTCTGTTGCCCACAATCACGCACAAACTCAGCAAAGACCTTGTAAAAATCACTGCCCTCCGTGGCTTTTTTCTTTTTGGAGGGCTTCGCTTCTTCCTCCGCAGGTCTGTGCAGAGCGTTGAATGCCTCCTTTATTTGCTCGGGAGTGGGCATCACCTCATCTACCTCAAACTTCTTGAATATCTCTTGTATCTCAGTATAGTAGCCGAGTAGCGAAGCATTGATTTCGGCAGCCGACTGCTTGAGCTTGTTGGGGCAGCCATTTTTGACCCGCTGTTTGTCGGCATCTCACTTGGTTGCATCAATACGATAGCCTGTAGTAAACTCGATGCGCTGAGAGGCAAAGTTCACACGCATACGAATGGGGACGTTCTCTGTAATGAGTACTCCATCTTGTTTCCTACTCTCCAGCGTGAAGATGATATTTCGTTTAATGTTCATTGCTCTCGGCGTATAGGTTTCTGCACACAAAGTTACACCCGAAAATTGATATAACCAAGGAGTCTATATGAAATCTTACTTTGCGATGAATGAGGGCAACTGCTATGAAATAGAAGATTGAGTGTCTGTGATGTTGTTTAATAGTTCAAGAGAAAGAACTCCTCTCTCCGCCAGAAGGTTTCAAAAGGGGGGAAGACCTATCCAAAACAGCCTTCAAAATACAGATAGTCGTTGTAAAATCTTGATTTTACAACGATTTTTCTTTGTATATACCCTATCTGCTGACGGTTTACCCCTATACTTTGATCGTCACATCTCGGTCAACTGTTGCTACACAAATTATTGGGCTTTGTTGGTGTCCGCTGGTTTGAAGTGTTGGATACCAATAGATTTTTTCCACCACAAAGATAAGAACTTTGGGGCTTACACACGTTTTGAGGAAAATATTCCCCGCTCTCTCTTGATCAGCATCTCCGATGAGGTGCTTCTTCCAAGAGGGGGCGGGGAAAACAGGAGGCTGGTGATCTTGCCTCAGTTAAAGAAGGTCCAGCAGATGCCTAAGCGGAGGACGCGCTGGTTAGTGGGGTAGTGTGGGGCGAGGAAATAGCGGCCTTGACTACTGTTGACGTGGGAATAGGCTAAGTAGAAGCGCACTCCTTTAAGGGCGAAGTTCACATAGGCGTTGATCCAGGGATAGTTGCCCACCTTGGTGCGGTAGTTCGCATCTTGCAGGGCATACATGCCGAGGATGGGACTATAGGCCGGAGCATAGTAGTTGGTGAAATAGCGGACATCGGCTCCCAGTTCGGTGTCGAGCACGTGGGCCAATTTGAATTTGAGGTAAGCGTTTGACCAGACATTGAGCAGCGGGAGGGGCAGGACTTTGTCGTCCGAACTCTGTTGGATTGTCCATTCATTCTCCCAGTGGAAGATGCCATAGGCTAAGCGGTGGCCGAGGGTTGCGGAGAGCAGCCGGAGGTTGCCGCTGGTCTGTGCCACCTCCACGCCATATTTCATTGTGGCGAGAGAAGGGGTGGTGCCGGTAAGAGTTTGTGTCTCCTGGAAGAAGACATGGTTCTGCACGGTCTCGAGGCCGATGCGGAGGAAGGCGTTGCGGTAAGCCAGTGCCCCTTCGAGGCGAAAGCGGAAAATCTTGTCCAGATCCTTGTCCCACCAGGCGTTGCGGCCGTGGAAATGCTCGTAGTAAAAGGCGGGATTCTCGTTGCGCACGAAGCCGCCTGCCGTGAAGCGGAGGGTGTCGGCGGCGAGATGGAAATTCAGACCAATGTTGCCTTCGAGGTTGAACTCGCCCCAGTCTTCGCCCGTGGTGCGCATTTCGCCCAGCACGTCATAGCGGAGGGTGCGTGCTTGGCGGCGGAGGAGTTGTGCGCCGAGTGTGAAGTAGTTGAACGTAGTGGTTTCGTCGGCGCGTTGGGTGTCGGGAAGGGTGAATCGTGCCAGTTCGTGCTTGGCAAAGAGGCGCATGCCCGTCTTGACCCATGGGCGGAAGCCCTCTTGAAGTTCGAGAGCGAGGGTGTTTTGTAGGGAGAGGTAGCGGGTGTCGTCGAGCGCGTTGTCGGCGGTGTAGAAGGAGTTCTGGAAGAATGCCTCGTTGGTCTGTGTGGAACTGAATCTTCTGTCATTGCGGTCGAGGCGGAAGGTGTGGATCAGTCCGGCCACAGGGACGAAGCGGCGGATGAGTGTTGTGTCGATCGGAGCGTGCTGTCCGGTGGCGAGGGCCGTAGTATCGGCCGGTGGTGTAGTGGACTGTGGGCGAGTGCGGTGCACCACTTTGCCTAATGAGTCGGTATATTCATAGAACCCCACAGAATAGCGGTGGGTGAGGAAGAGGCGATGCACGTTCATGCGGTTGCGCACGCCGCTGAGGCGCACCGGCATGTCGGCCGGGCGGTAGGAGGTGGGAAAGCTCTCGGGGTTGGTGATGTATGCCTCGTCTTCCAGACCACCATTTTCTACATTTTTGAGGTGATTGCCATTGTAGAAGGCGTGCATCTGGTATTGATCGCCGCGATAGCTGCCGTAGAGGCTTCCGCCGAAGGAGGACTGTGCCTGATTGGTGTAGAATCCGCGACCATAGACATAGTCCACTACGAAGCCGATGCCGGCGCGGCGGTTGATATTACTGGCAAATTCGGCGCGGAAGCTGTCATCGCCGTTCGTCTTGTTGCCTGCGGAGTGGTAGGTGATGCGGGTGAGAGGCGACCGGGTGTTGGTGAACACGAAGTCACCGGGACGACGGAGGAAGGCATCGTAGGGGCGGGTGAAGATGAAGGGGTTGTCCATCATGGCGTCCTGAACACCTGAATAGATGCGGCTGATGCGCGGACTGCCCAGATTGCCCGTGGTATTGTAGCTGCCGGTGCGCCCTTCGGTGTAAACGGTGTTTTGGAAGAGGTGCATCAGGGTGTCGGGCTGTGTGGGACGGATGGTGCCGAAGCGTTCATCGATGTTCCAGACGAAGATGCCCTTAGGGATGCCCGTGGAGTCGCCCTTTTCCGTGTGGCTATGGCTGTGACTGTGGCCGGAAGCGTGATTGAGCCGTGTTTGCGCTGCGGCATTAACGACAATAAGCATCGCGGTGGCGATGCTTATGAAGAGAGAAGAGAGGATTCTGTTCATGTGGAGGATCAAAGCGTGAAGTCGTCCGTAGCACGGGCGATGGCGGTCTCGGTGGCCGGACTTACCTCGGTGAGGGGCAGGCGGAGGACATTGGCCATCTCTCCGCGGAGAGAGAGCATGCATTTCACACCTGCGGGGTTGCCTTCGACAAAGGCGAGGTGGAAGATCTGGCGGAGCGCACGATGGATGCGCAGAGCCTCGCTGATATCGCCGGCGAGCTGTGCACGAGTCAGAGCTGACATTGCTTCGGGATAAGCATTGCCTACAACGGAGATTACGCCCACGGCACCTAAGGCAATGAGTTCGAAGGTCAGACTGTCATCGCCGCTGATCACCTCAAAACCTTCCGGTGCGCCCGCAATGATCTCTTCAATCTGACAGAGGCGCCCGCTGGCCTCCTTGATGGCCACTACATTGTCCAGCTCTTCGGCCAGGCGGAGGGTGGTGGCGGCTTCGAGATTGACCCCGGTGCGTCCCGGCACATTGTAGAGCACAACGGGCACGGGGGAGCTTTCGGCCACGGCACGGTAATGCCGGTACAATCCTTCCTGTGTCGGTTTGTTGTAGTAGGGCGTTATGATGAGCACGCCATCGATGCCTTCGAAATCGGAGTTTTCGAGATAGGCGCAGACGGCGTTCGTGTTGTTGCCGCCACAGCCCAGGAGGAGGGGGACGCGTCCCTGCACCACATCGACGAAGGTCTCGATGATGCGTTCTTTTTCATCGGTAGAGAGGGTGGGAGTTTCGGCCGTTGTGCCTAAGGCGCAGAGGTAATCGACACCGCCTTCGATGAGTCGCTCGATGTGTTCGCGCAGTGCCATCATGTCCACTTCACCCTCAGGGGTGAAGGGAGTGACGACGGCCACGCCGGTGCCTTGGAAAGGATTGGTTTTCATGACCGGTTGGGGGAGTTTAGAAGCGTGTGGGGAGGCATTCTCCTTATCGGGGAACGATCCGGAGAGGAATGATGCAAAAGTAGTGATTTATTTTGAAGTGCGCAAGAGGGCGCGGAGGGGCATGTCTGGATATGCCGTGTGGCTTTGTTGCGTTGCGCCCTTTCCCCTTCACGATTACGGTAGGTGTGGAGCCTTTCGGGGATCGCTCTGCGAGCGGGGCTTCAGCGGCTTTCGGGGGATTTACGCTCTTCCTCAGGCCAGTACGGCATCGGCGAGGGTATCGAGGGCGGCGAGATCGGCTTCGTGGAGGCGACTTTTGAGTGTAACCATCGGCTGGACGATGTCGAGCTTTTTGAAACCTTCGAGTTCGGAGCGGATGATCTTGCCGGCTGTAGGTGCCCAGGTTCCGTTTTCCACGATGGCCACCCGGCGGTTCTGATAACCTTTGAGGCGGAGCTTATGGAGGAAGAAGTGCATCGGGGGGAACACTTCACTGTCGTAGCTGGCACCGCAGAGCACGAGGCTGCCGAGACGGAAGGCATCGGCCACGGCGTGGTCCATCGAACCGCGGGCGAGATCTACGACCACCACTTCTGGGGCTCCCTTAGCCGCGAGGATCTTCGCCAGCCGTTTGGCGGCGGCTTTTGTACCGCCGTGCACACTGGCATGTGCCACCAGTACGCCTGGGGTCTCTACCTCGTAGCGTGACCACACACCGTAAAGGCGCAGGGCTTCGGCCATCGTCTCTCCCGAGAGCACCGTGCCGTGGAGTGAACAGAGCGTCTGGATGTCGAGCTTTTCCGCTTTTTCGAGCACTTTCTGCACCTGCATGCCATAGCGGCCACAGATGTTGATGTAATATCGACGGCCTTCCGTGGTCCAGTCGGCGGGATGAGCATCGTAGGTGCCGAATTTGCCGAAGGCATCGGCCGAAAAGAGGACCTTGTCTTTCGGGTCGTAGGTCATGATCACCTCGGGCCAGTGCACCATCGGGGCGGTGATGAAGGAGAGGGTGCGGCCTCCGAGATCGAGAGTGCTGCCATCGGTGACGGTGAGTGTACGACCTGCGAGATCCAGCCCTTCGTTAAACTGGCTGATGAAGGTGAGGGCTTTGGCCGAGGCCACGAGGGTGAGGTCGGGATAGGTGCGCACCACATCAGCGATGGCACCGGCATGATCAGGCTCGACATGCTGCACCACGAGGTAGTCAGGGGTGCGGCCATCGAGGGCGGCGATGAGGCGATCTTTCCACTCATCCACGCAGCGAGGATCAACGGTGTCCATGATGCACACCTTTTCATCGAGGATGAGGTAACTGTTGTAGCACATGCCTTCGGGCACTTCATACTGGCTCTCGAAGAGGTCGAGATCGCGATCGTCCACACCGATATAGCGGATGGTGGGAGAGATGGTAGGTTTCATAGGGAGAGGGGGAAGGGGATGTGTTTCGTTCATGCGATCTCCTGCACGGCGCGGAGATAGTTGCGTAGGTTGCCTGCTTTCTGTATGCGTTTGAGGGCTTTGCGCCCCACCTCGCTCTCCATGTAGTCCCAGAAGGAACGGAGCTTGGCGTGGAGCTGTGCCTCGCCCGGTATGACAGAGGCGTAGTGGGCATGGAGCCGTTCGTGAAGCCGGTGGACAAGGGCGATGCGCTCTTGGCGTGGCCACTCCCGGCCTTCGGCCACTTCGCGCCCCAAGGAGGGACGTGCCAACCAGCCCCGCCCGATCATGATACCGTCCAAGCGAGGATAACGCCGGGCGATACGGGCAATGTCGTCCGGCGTGCGAAGATCGCCGTTATAGATGAGGGCGTGGGTGCATCCGGCGGCAAATTGTTCAAAAGCCTTGATGTCGACCTCGCCCTTGTAGCCCTGCGTACCGAGACGAGGGTGAAGGGTGATGCTGTGAAGCCGGGCCGCATTGAGGAGTGGGAGGAGCTGTTCCGCCTCGTCGGTGGAGTCCCAGCCCAGACGGAGTTTGACAGACCATTCGATGTCGTCCGCGCAGCCCATCTCTTCGAGCAAGGCCGCCACACGATCGGGGTGGGGCAGCAGGCCGGATCCGCGTCCATGACGCGCTTGCAGCGGAAAGGGACAACCCATGTTCACGTCCAGGCGGCGGTAGCCGAGTGGACGTACCACAGCAAGTAAGGCGCGGAGTTCTTCCGCACTTGATGCAATGAGTTGCGGCACGAGGGGCACACCAACATTGAAGTCGGGACGAAGATCGCGCAGATCCTTGCTCCTTACTCCACCCCCCTCGATGCGTACGAAGGGAGTGTAGTAGTATGCTGCTCCACCAACGAGCTGATGGTGCAGGCGACGATAGGCATCGTCAGTATAGCCTTGGAGGGGCGCAAAGAGTAGTGGAGGATACGTCGCGGGAGGATGCATCGCACTTGAAGTAATCATTGCACAAAAATACGCATTTTCGGCGGATACTTCGTGCTATCTTCTGGAAAGTCCGTAATTTTGCCGGCAAAATCACCCGATATGGGGAGGTGGAGGCGACAATTCAAGACGTTCCTTGTGCCACGCCCTCCCTTTCCTATGCTCTCGTGGTGGTAGATGTGCCACCGATCTTCTGTTTATGACTCTGCTTTCGACCTCTTCGATTCCCTATTTTGGTGAAACCCTTTCCCTCAGTGTTGCTCTTTCGTGGACCATCTGCGCCTTGTTCAGTGAGGTGGCCACCCGGCGGCTTGGAGTGCATGTGGTCAATGTGCTGCGCATGGTTGTCTCGATGCTCATGCTCGGTCTCCTCCTGCTTGTGGTCAATGGATCGCCGCTGCCCCAGTATGCCGATGGTGAAACTTGGATGTGGCTTCTGCTTTCAGGCGTGGTGGGCTATGTGTTTGGCGACTACTGTCTGTTCAATGCCTATGCTTTGATCGGTTCGCGTTTCGGCCAGCTCTTCATGACCCTCGCTCCGGCCACTGCCGCGTTGGGGGGCTGGTTGCTGATGGGGGAACAGCTCTCTGGGGCTGCCCTTTTGGGCATGACGATCACCACCTTGGGCATCGCTCTCTCTATCTTGGGAAGGGATGCTGAGCCTGAGGGCGGCGGACGGCGCAGGATGCGGTTGAATCTGCCGGTGCGTGGCGTGGTCTATGGCATCGGGTCGGGCATTGGCCAAGGCTTGGGGCTGGTGCTTTCTGCCAAGGGGCTGCATCATTATGAAGCTGCGCTCCATGACCTCCGCCTTCCTTCTGCTACGCTCGATGCGCTGCTGCTCACCCTCCCCTTTTCCTCCACGTTGATGCGTGCTGTGGCTGGACTGATAGGGTTTGTCCTCATCCTGTGGATGAGTGGAAAGGGTGGGGCACTCCGCACTGGAATATCCGACCGCCGTGGCATGACGATGCTGGTGTGTGCCGTGTTCTTCGGCCCCTTCTTCGGCGTTTCCCTCTCGCTGATGGCCACCCAATATACTGCCACCGGCATTGCGATGACGTTGATGTCGCTTAGTCCCGTGCTCATCCTTTGGCCGGCCTATGTGCTGTTCCGTCAGCGTGTGTCATGGCGCGAACTCCTTGGGGCGGTGGTGAGCGTACTGGGCGTCTCGCTCTTTTTCCTGCCGGTGTGAAGCAGCATCGGACGGCTTGGGGCGTTCAAAAGCGACCGTGCCAAAACATTTGTTTTGGCACGGTCGCTTTCTTTTTGTGGCAGTGCCCCACAGCGTGTGTAAGCCTCCAATTCTGATCTTCGTGGTGGTGAAGCTTCAGCCTGGAACGTCGGGACTTGCAACATGACAAAAGCCGGAATCTGATGTTCTTGCTCAGCCATAACCGGGAAACGACTTTTAGCAAGAGCGATTAGTGACCTCTTTTCTTAGGCGGTTTACTGAGCTTGTAGGAAAGTTGGATCATTGCATAAGACGGCAGAGAGTTGTACCACGACTCTACGATGCCTTGGGCATTGATCGTTTTTGTCACGTTGCTGAGTCCGTGAAAGATATCAAAGCCATCGAGAGCAACCCCCAAACGACCGTGGAGGAAGGTCTTCTCCAAATGAGCATTGGCCACAAAACGGAGGTCGTTCATGCTGGCGTCGCTATATCCTGCGCGCTGATAAAGTTTGCAGTCTGCGTTAAAAGCAAAACCTGCCGGGAGCGTGATCTGTGCATTCAGTCCGTAGGTGATGTCGAAGCTGTTGATGGTGGTGAACGAGGGGCGTTTGGAAGTGGCGTTCCAGTATCGGGCACCAACACTCCAATCGAAGACGTGGCGGCCCAACTTGGTGTTCAGGCGCAACTCCTCGCCCAGCGTAAAGTTGCGCACGGTGCTGCGCTCCGTGACGTAATCCACGCTGTTGCGGAAGTCGGCTTCGGTCTGGGTGGAGAAGAGCGTCTGCTTCTTGGCATCGAAAGGCGTCTGTGCAAAAAGTCCGATTGAGCTATGCCAGTTGCCATTCACATTGCGTGGCATGAAGGTGCGCACACCCGTTTGGGCATCATACACTTGGCCATGTGCAATGGCGTTGCGCGTCACTTCCCAAAGAGCTGTGAACCTTAGGCTTCTTGCTTTCTCCCAATCTTTCCAGTTCCTTCTGAAGGTCACTTTATGCGTTGTGCTGCGTTGCAGGTCCGGATTGCCCCGAAATTGGTTGAGCGGGTCGGAATTATCTACATAATCCAATAGGCTCAGGAGGTCGGGGTGAGCGGATTGCAGCTCATAGTTGAGGTAGCAATCTTCAAAACCCCAAGAGAGCTTGGGCGTGAACAAAGCGCGACGGCGACGGGGATTGGCGTGCAGCGCATCACGGTGATAGGTCAAGCGGTCGAATTGCCATTGCACCACAGGCTCAATGAGGATGCGGTGGCTCGGCCATTTACCCCCCAGCCAGATAATCCACTCTGCGCCCATCTGGGTGTTGAACGTGTTTCGCTGCAACGTGTAGGAGTTGGGAGCATCAAGCGTTTGCAACAGTGCTGCGGTGGTGGAGGGGAGTAGTCCAAACTGAGGAGCCTCAGCTCCCAACCGGTCAAGGCGATAGAAGCTGCGCTCACCGTCAAGATAGGAGTTGCTCACATCAAGATAGGGATAGAAATAGACCTTGTCCAAGCGATAAGCATATTTTGCCCGAAAACTTGCGTCCGCTTTCCATTCGGGTGCTGCTGCATATCGCAGCTGATGCTCGTTGGGGGGCAGTGTGGTGGTCGATTGTCCGTAACGAAGCCGATAGTCGGAAAATGCCGTCCCCTGCTTCCGCATCACCTGGGCATCAAGACTGAGTTGGAGATAGTCGGGCGTATGCGGTATGCTGATCATCGACGAGGCGTTCAGACGACCCGACCAGAGGTTTTCGCTGTTGCGCTGCCGGTTGTGCTGCATATTGACGAGCAATCGTTCCAACCGCTCGCTCGGAGTGGAGAAAAGGCTATCGAGCGAGGCTCCGCGGTAAGCATCCATCGGATTGTCCGCCAGCTCCGCGCTCTGCTGCCAGGCGTTGGTGCGATGATGCTGATAGGCCAAGGCACCAAAAATGTTGGAATAGGAGTTGGCTTTATTCACCTCATATCGCTGCTCGGCCTGCACTCGCCACCGGTTGCCTGCTGCTGCTCTGCGCATACGGCTAAACGTATTGTCAGGGAGTGTGGGCTGGAAAGTCTCGGTTGAGGCGGCACTTTGGTCGTGGAGGTTGCGGTGATAGAGCTTGGCATGGCCCACGTATTTCCACGTATTCTTATCGCCCTTCACGAGAAACTCAAAACCAGCCGTTTGCATCTCGGTTCGGCCTGATGATGTTCCGTTCGGATTCCAGTCGCCTGACGTGCCGGGTTCGCGTGTGTCGTTGGTGTTGTTGAGATTTCCATAGAGTGCCAATCGGGAATGGTCGGTGAAGCGAAGGCCGAAGATGCGTCCCAGATAGCGGTCGTTGGTGCCATAGCCCGCACCCGCATTTCCCACCCACCCGATGGCGTACTCGCGTTTGAGATTGACATCGACCACGAGGGGGAGTTCCTCTTTATTTACTCTTTCGTTAGCAATGTGACTCCAAGGATGTTCCTTGCGATACACCTTCACTTTGTTCACCATGTAGGCGGGCAGGTTCTCCAAAGCCACACGTGGATCACCGCGAAAGAAGTCTTCGCCATTGACCAGAAGACTGCTCACATACTGCCCGTTGACCGTGATTTGTCCATCGCGCAGTTGAAATCCCGGGAGCAACTTGATGAGCCCATCGAGCATTGAGCCTTCTGCAAGCTGAAAGGCATCGGCATTGTAGACAAGGGTATCGCCCTTCACCACCATTCTGATCTTCGAAATACGAACCTCTGCTGCATCCAATTCGATATCGTGGCGTTTGCCGATCTTCTTCAGCATAATTTCTCCGATAGACCTGCGTCTTTCCCTGCGTCCCAAATCTCGTTGATAAAGATTGGCATATTGTGTGGCATAACCCCCTTTGGAGAAACGGAAGATATAGTCAGCACGCAACAGGTTCAGCCCTCTTGTTTCACCCCCAAAATTGTATTCGTAACCACCATAGCGATAGATTTTATCCGTATTGAGCTGTAAAACGACAGAGCTGTCGGGACGAAGTACATCGACTTGCACTCCTTTGAGCATCTCATAAGTGAAGCTGTCCATAATTTTGCCATAGACGGCGATGGTGTCGCGCTGCGATTGTGCGTGGATCGCTACGAAAGGCAAAAAAATAAAGATGAGCAACAACGGACTTCTCATGGTCTCACTCTGTTTTTCATAGATTAGAAATTATACAACACGGGGTTGCTTTGTGCTCTTCGGCTGTGTAGGTATGACACCGCGAAGTCGTGCGCACGACTCCGTGGTGTCTTTTGTACAGCTCCGCGGACTCTTTTTTCTGACTCCGCGGTGTTTTTGTGGGCTATCCCTCGTCTGTCAGATCGGGGTCAACGAAGGTTTCGAGACAGGAAAAGGGTGTTGTACCCTCGGGCCGGATATCCACCCAGAGTGTGGTGGCGGGGAAGAATATCGTCTCGCCCGCTTGAAGGGTAACGGTGTGTCCCTCGTGGTCCGTGAGGAGGGCGCGGCCGGCATAGGCGATGAGGACAACGAACGATTCGATGGCGCGGAAGTCGGCACGCAGAGGGGCGGTGCAGCAATAGTGTGCCGTGGTAAACTCCGGGCAGGCGATGAGGGGTACGCGGCAGTTGAGTGTGGGCGGGTAGCGGTGCGGCTGTATTGGCGGGCGGTCATACCGGATGGCTTCGCGCGCACGGTCGAGATGGAGCGCACGCTTGCGCCCTTGTGCATCGGTGCGGTCGAAGTCGTAGACCCGGTAAGTGAGGTCGCTGGATTGCTGGATTTCAATGATCAGGTTTCCGGAGCCGATGCTGTGTATCTGTCCGGCGGGAAGGAAGTAGACTTCTCCGTGGTGCGTGGGACGGAAGGAGAGCACGTCGTGCAGCGTGCCTTCGGCCATATGACGGTCGAAGTCTGCCATTGTCATCGGCACGTTGAAGCCGGCACAGAGCGTGGCTTCGGGATGGGTGTCGAGGATGAACCACATCTCCGTCTTTCCAAATCGCTGGCATTCCACGCGTTGTGCCATGGCATTGTCGGGATGCACTTGGACGGAGAGTGGCTGTGCTGCGCTGATGAACTTGATCAGCAGTGGAAAGGCATCGCCAAACCGCCGGAAATTGCGTGCTCCCATCAGTTCCGCTCCCTGGTCGCGCAGCAAGTCAGACAGACACTTTCCTGCCATTTCACCCTCCTCGACATAGGTCTCCTCGCCGGGCACACCCGACACCTCCCAGCTCTCCCCGATGGGAAAACTGAGGGCCAGGTGTTTGAGCTGCACAATGTCATGGCCACTCCACAAGGGGGATTTGAAGATGGGACGAAACCGGAGGGGAGGCATGGGGGCTAAAGAAGGGGGGGAGGCTGCCATCTGGGAGCCTTTTGCGTAGGGGAGCCATAACTCTTTTGCGGAGCAGCTGCCCATTAGCGCAAAAATACGAAATTCTTTTTAGACCTCATCATTGAATGCCACAAAGTTAGGTTTTGCCCGATTGATGTGTGGATGTCCCCAAGGCTTCATGAGTTGAACGGGCAGTTCTAAAATGCCTGGTTTGATCTTGCGCAAAAAGGAGCGCGATTACTCTTGCCGGATGTTGTGCCGAGCAGTGAGGCTAATCGTTAAGCCTCCCTAAATGTAGTATTCCACCATCTCGACCCATCCTTCGCGTAGGGCGTAGCGTGTGGCTTCATGGATACTGCTCACTTTTAATTTGCGGAAGAGGTTTTTCTTGTGTGTGATGACGGTGTGCGTGCTCGTATGGCGTAAATCAGCGATCTCTTTGGTCGATTTGCCCAGTGCAATGTAGCGCAGCACCTCCTGCTCGGCCTCGGTGAGCCCTTCGTGGTGTGCCTCTCCGGTGGGAGTCTCCCTCGACAGGAGGAGATGTGTGATGTCATGCGCGATGAAGCGTTCGCCCTGAGTGGCATATCTGATGGCTGCGGAGAGTTCGATCTCATCGCTCGTCTTCAGCAGCAGGCTGAATCGCGGTTCGGCACGGAGCTGCTGTGCCCAATGGTCATTAAATGTCGTTTCTACTGAAATCCAGAAGGTCTTGGGATACTGCCGCGCCAGATCGGTGATGTCGGTAAAGTAGAGGTCGGCAAACATCGACATATCGATGAGAACCACTGCCTGAGACCAGTTTTCGAGCAACTGCCGCAGTTGGCGAATGGACGGGGCTTCGAACACCTCGGCCTGAGGATGCTCTTTGAAGACGAGGTGGCGCAACCCTGCACGGGTGAGATATTGGCGATCGGCGAGGAGAAACGTGTGCATACAGCGAGGATAGATTTGTAGTGCTTTTGTGCGCGAAATTACAAAAATCTATGTCTTCTGACTGTATGTGATGAATAAAAGAGAAAATAATTCCGCGGAGATGCTCTGAGATGTAGGATTATTCTGTTGCGGCACGCGATTGCTTGAACTTGTCGAGCATTAAAGTCAATGCCCCGTCGCCCGTAACATTGCAAGCGGTGCCGAAGCTGTCTTGCAGGGCGAAGATGGCGATGAGCAAGGCCGTGGCCGAATCGTCAAAATGGAAAACGCTCACCACCAATCCCAGACTGGCCAATACCGTTCCGCCAGGGACGCCTGGTGCACCTACGGCAAAGACGCCGAAGAGCAAGATGAAGAAGGCCATTGTGCCGAAATCGGGCAGTTGACCATAGAGGATCACCGACACCACACCGATGAAGAACACCTCAGTGAGCACCGATCCGCACAGGTGGATGTTGGCAAACAGGGGAATGCCAAAATCTATGCTGTCTTTTTGTAGAATCGTTGAACGGTGGGCACATTTCAATGCTATGCCCAGCGTAGCGGCCGATGACATGGTGCCCAATGCCGTGAGGTAGGCGGGGAGGTAGTGGCGCAGCACCTGCCAGCCGTTTTTGCCCGAATAGAGCGAGGCGATGATGAAGAGCAGGGTGAGCCAGACATAGTGAAGCACGATGACGATGAGGATGACGGGCAGGAAAATGGTGAGTTTGCCAAGCGTTCCTTCGAAGGCTAAAGCCGCAAAGTTGGCGGCAATATAGAAGGGGAGGATGGGCAGCAACACACGCTCCACGAGCTGCAGCACGATGCGCTGGAAGTCGTGGAGCAGGAGCACAATGCGGTCGGACTTTGTCCAGATGGCTCCTAAACCTGACAAGATGGAGAGGAGCAGTGCGGTCATCACCGGCATGACGGGCGGAATGTCCAGTTGGAAGAGCAGCTGGGGGAGTGCGCGTTCCGCTTCGGTATTGTGCGGCACATGCAGCCAAGGGATGATCACCTCTGCCGCCCCGGCGGAGAAGAATGCAGCTCCGATACTGCTCAAATAGGCAATGGCGAAGGCAAAGACCAGAGTGCGCGACACGTTGCCTTGTTGCTGCGCGATGGACGTAGCCACGAAGGCAATGATGATCAGGGGAATGAGGAAAAAGATGATTTGTCCAGTTACTTGTTTGATGGCCAGCAGGAAGGCAATGCCGTTTTCGGGCAGTAAATAGCCCAGACCGATGCCTATGGCAACGGCCAGCAGGAGATGGAGGATGGATTTTGACATAAAGCTGTGGGGCATGAAGGGAGGATAAAGGAGCGTGTCTTTCTGGTGGGATAATCCCTGGCGTACTGCGCTTTGATGCTCAATTGGCCATCAGCACGCGGCTAATGGCCAATGAGTCGTGGGGTGGAGCGGATTAGTAGCCCGGATTTTGAGGCCGGATGCCGAGATCTTCGCCACTTTCACCTACGGGAATGGGGAAGCGATAGAAGCGCGCTTGTGCCCTGTCGTACTTCGCATGGAGGTGTTTGTAGGTTTTGGCAAAGAAAGGGCTTACCGTCCAGCTGCCTTCACCACGCCACTTCGCGGACTGTCCTGCTTGGGCATATTCCGGCTTGAAGTATTCGAGACGGTTCACGCTCTTGAGGTCGGCGATGATGCCTTTCCAGCGGGCGAGGTTGAACCATTCTTTTTGTTCATACACAAACTCGTAGCCCCATTCCTGCTTCACGTCGTCGAGGGTGGCGGTGGTGAGGTTGTGGGAGGCATTGCCAAATCCGCGCTCGCGGAGGCGGTTGAGTTCTTGTGCCGCTTCGGCTCCACGCCCCAGCACTGCGAGGGCCTCGGCCTTGTTGAGGAGAACTTCTGCATAGCGCAGTTCGATACGGTCGAGGTCGTTGAGTTGAATGCTCAGTGCCGGACCTTCGGAGGTCTGGTCTACAAATTTGCCATAGCGCGAAACGGTGTAGGGAGGTACGAAGTGGGCGATGGAGTCGCCTTCGGCATCGTAAAGGTGTGTGATGTAGCTCACATCGCGGCGTTGATCGCCTTCTGGCCAGTTACGCATAGGGTCGTCAGAGGAAGGCGAGAGGTGATTCTCGGCCGTGAGGTTGAAGGCAAAGGTGAAGGAGCAATGGGTCTGGTGGTTGCCCGTGCCGTTGGCATCACCATCGCGCACGAAGGTCAAGATTTTTTCTACCTGCTTCGTCTCATTGTCTTTGCCAAAGATGTCGGCAAATCGTGGCACCAGTTGGTGTCGTGACACTTTGTTGGCATACTCCACCACTTTTTCAAGACGTGCCGTGTTGTAACTCACCGCAGGGTCGGTGGTGTCTTGGTAGATCTTGGAGATCTGGTCGAAGGTGAGGGGATTGCTGCCCCAGTCGAGATAGACACGGCTCAACAACCCATAGGCCGCATCTTTGGTGGGGATGGAGGGCAAGGCGGCTGTGGCGGGCAGCACCTCGGCAGCCTCTTCGAGGTCTTTCACGATCTGCGTATAGAGGTCATCGATAGAGGCGCGCACCTTGCTGGTCGTTTGGGTAGAAGTGTTGAGCGGGACTTCGCCATAGAGGCGTACGAGGGCGTGGTAAGCCAGTGCCCGACCGAGTTTGGCATGTGCAATGGCGAGGGCTTTCCCGCTTGCTGACACCGCGCTGCCGGCTTCGATCTTCTCAATTGCCTCGTTGGCCGCAGCGATGGCCGCAGCATTGCGGTTGTAGAGGCGCACGATGTAAAAGTTCGTGGGGTCAACATCGAGGAGGCTCACCTTTGGGCCGGACTCACTGTCGTCACCTTCAAAGGAGGTGGTTTTGCTGGTGAAGGTTTCCACCACGAAAGAATAGCTCTGTGCCTTGTTGGCGTAGGTGAAGAGGGCGTTGTCGGCAAGAGCCAGTGCTTCCGCATCGTTCTTCACTTGCTCGATGCTGATGATGTTTTCGACTTCAGCGTTGTCGCTGTTGGAGCAGGCGGACAGACCGATGGAAAGGGTGCTGGCGACAAGTAGCGTGCTGGCGAGGGGGAGGTAGAGTTTGTTCATGGTGCATGTGTGTTGGTGATGGAGAAACTTAGAAAGTGAGGCTTGCGGAGAAGCTAAGGGTGCGGGCTGAGGGGTAGTTGCCCGTGTCGATCCCTGAGATCACTTCGGGGTCGTAGCCCGTATAGCCTGTGAAGGTGATGAGATTGTGGGCGGTGGCTGCAAGGCGAAGATCTGCCTTTAGAGAGGTGAAGGGAAGGGTGTATCCCACGGAAAGGGTACGCAGCCGCAGATAATCGGTGCTTTCGATGTATCGGCTGTCCACGTAAGCCGTCATGGGGCGGGCGGCCTCGATGGAGGGAACACTGTTGGAGGGATGGGTCGGTGTCCAGGCATCTAATACGGTGGTGAGCACGTTGTAAGAATCGGAGGGCAGTTCTAAACGGCGGCGGAGCTGGTTGTAGACATGGCCTCCGAGGCTGCCTTGAAATAAGATGAAGGCATCGAAGCGGCCATGGCGGAAGGTGGAGTTCAATCCCAGCACGTAGTCGGGCTGAAAGTGTCCAAGGACGGTGCGGTCATTTTGGTTGATCTTGTCATCGTTGTTGAGGTCGCGAAACTTAGGTTGACCTGGTTGTGGGCGTGCTTCGCCGTAGGACGGCAGTTTGTCGAGGTTGTCTGTGCTTTGAACCACACCGTCGAAGACCAGTCCGTAATAGCTGTCCACTGCTTCGCCTGCTTGGAGCGTGCGCCAGGCATCGGAGGGGTCGAGGCGTTGATGACTGCCCAGACTGGTGATGCGGTTGCGGTTGTAGGACAGATTGCCCCCTACCGTCCAGCTTTGGCGCGCGGAGCGCAGCAGATCGTACGTGGCACTGAGTTCAAATCCCGTGTTTTCCACGTGTCCCACATTACGCAATTGGGATGCAACGCCGGTGGCCATCACGTCGGTTGGCACAACGAGGAGGAGGTCGCGGGTTTGCTTATGGTAGAAGTCACCAACCACTGAGAGGCGACTTCCGAAAGCCGTGAGGTCAAAGCCTAAGTCGTAGCTGATGGTGGTCTCCCATTTAAGATTTTGATTGGCCTCATTGGTCTTTGTGTAGTAGGTCTTTCCACCTAACTGCGTGGTTACATAGGAATTGGCAAAGGCGTAATCGCCGATCTCTTGGTTGCCCACGGTGCCCACGGATGCTCTGACTTTGAGGCCATCGAGCCAATGGAGGTTCCGAAAGACCCGTTCTTTCTCGGCATTCCACGACAGCCCCAATGAGGGGAATAATCCCCAACGATGATTGCTGGAAAAGCGCGAACTGTGGTCGGCACGGAAGGTGGCGGTGGCGTTGTATCGGTCGAATATTGAATAGTTGATGCGTCCGATGATGGATTGCAGACTGGCTTCTGAGGCGGCCGACTGTGGCGTGAGAACAACGGTGCCGCCTGCAAGGTTGTTGTGGCGCAGGTCTTCGTTGGTGAAGTGGGTAGAAGCAGAAAGCAAAGTGTTATGTAGGGCGTTTTGAGTGGTGTAGCCCAACAGGAGGTCGATGTCGTGGATTTGTGCGAGGCGCTTGGCGTAGTTGAGTGTGAACTCCGTTTGCCAGATGGCAGAGCGGCGTTTGTTGATGCTCCCCACGCCTTTGTCGGCGAGGCCGAGTGCGGAGGTCGAAGGCGCGAAGAAGTTTTGTGTGTAGTTTTCGAGATCAAATCCGAGTGCGGCTTTTGCTGTCCAGGCTCCGAGGTTATAGCGCAGGAAGGCATTGCCCAAGACCTCATCGACGAGACTCTCTGCTACGCTCTGTTGGAGGTCGGCTAGCGGATTGGCGGTGTGGTCGCCGCGCTTGAAGTAGGTGTATTCGTAAGGGTTCTTGTAGTTGAAGCTGCCGTCAGGATGGCGGATGGCGATGGTCGGCGAGGTCATCAATCCATAGACGAACGACGAGGTGATGCCACCTTGGTAGGGGTTGGAGTTGAAGCTCTGATAGGTGGCGGTCGTGAGGCCGTTCTGTTGGCTGTGCAGGACGGTGGCATTCACTCCTCCCAAGAGATTGGGGCGGAGCTGGCGTTCGAGGTTCATGCGCAGCGAAGAACGGGAAAAGTCGCTGTGGCGGATGATACCCTCCTGCCGGGTGTGATTGCCGCTCACCAGGTAGCGGGTGTTCTCGTCGCCTCCACTCCACGAGATATTGTGGCTGTGGGTAAGAGCGGTGTGCAGCAACGCGTCTTGCCAGTCTGTGCCTTGACCCAGCGCGGAGATCTGTTCGTCTGAAAAGTTCTCCTTGTTGTAGAAGTACGTTTTTTGAAATTGCGCAAACTGCCGGGCGTTGAGGAGATCGAGCGTTTTGCGTATGCGGCTGATGTTCAGGCTGTAATCGTATCGAAGGGAGTTTTTTCCTCGTTGCCCTTTCTTCGTAGTGATCATCACTACACCATTTGCACCGCGAGAGCCGTAGATGGCCGTTGCCGATACGTCTTTTAATACTTCTATGCGCTCGATATCGGCAGCATTGATGAGCGACAACGGGCTTACGCCTCCTTCCACACCACTGCCTGCTGCGCCACTGGCGAGCGAGTTGGCTTCTTTATAATAAATGAAGCCATCGATGACGTAGAGTGGATCGTTGTTTGCATTGATGGAGTTGCCCCCACGAATGCGGATCTTGGAACTTGCGCCAGGCTGGAAGGAGGACACAACGTTGACTCCCGGGATGGTGCCGCTGAGGAGTTGTTCGAAGGCGGGCGTGGCGTTGTTTTCGAGGAGGCTACCAGAGAGCGTGGCAACTGATCCCGTCAGTTTCGTGCGTCGTTGTGTGCCATAGCCCACCACTACCACTTCGCCTAAGGCATCGGTGTTTTCTTCCAACGTGATAGACAATGTGTCCTCAGGGTTGCTCACAATGATGGATCTTGCCTTGTAGCCGAGGTAGGACACCTTTACTTCCAGCGGGAAGTGTTCGGAGGTTTTGAAACGAAACTTCCCTGTGCCATCGGTTACTGTGCCTGCTTGATGGCTCTGGGTTCGAATGGTGGCACCGATGAGGGGCTCGCCCGTTTGACTGTCGGTAATGGTGCCGCTCAGATAGCTTTCAGCGGCAAGGGTAAGACTCGCACTGAAGAGCAAAGTGCCCACTGCTATGCGTGGGGCTGATGTGGAGGATAGGGAGACTGTCGTGTACATCTTTGTCATACATTATACAGGGCCGCCCTTTCTGTGCTTGCCATGAGCGGCTTCGTCGTTGTGAATTGTTTGATCCGTTTTGCCGGTGCAAAGGTACAATGTTTGTAGGGGTACGGGAATACCGCGAAAAAGGCGTTTTAATTACAACGAGAAGGGGATATCTCTACCATATTGATGGTAGGTTGAAGAGGAGGGAAAGGATTGTTGATGTGCAGTAAAAGCAGGGAGAGAGATCTTAAGTGGTTGGTTGTCAGTTTATGTTTGGGGTGTGAGGACTGGTGAAAGCATTTTGTCTTCCTGGTCGGCCTTGCGGAGAGGAGTTCAGGGAGGGATGTTGCCAATACAAAAAAAGAGTTCCCCATATGGAGAACTCTTACGAAGGTGCATCTGTGGTATGGGCGATGTGGCATCACCCTGTTGTGTGCAGAGGTTCAGGACATCGCTTTGCGCATCATGAGATTGTGGTGATTGTTCGTCAATCTTCCAGATCGAAATCAAACTCGATCTCCCCATCGAGGAAGGTGGGGGCTTCGGCAGCCATCTCATCGAGGGCGCGCCGCTCTTTCTTGGTGGGACGTCCCGTGCCGCGGGCGCGGTCTACAAAGCCGCTGATGCGGCTCATCTCGAGGATTTCATACTGCTCTGGCGGTGTGATGTTTTCCAGAATGTCGGGTAGGAGTTTTGCTCCGACCCGTTTCTCAATGGGTTGGCGGACGCGGAAGGTGTAGGTGATGGGGCTCTTTTTTACGCTCACCGCATCGCCGGCTTTGACCGTGCGCGAGGGTTTGGCGAGCGCGCCATTGATGGTGATGCGTCCATTCTTGCAGGCATCGGTGGCTAGGGTGCGGGTCTTATAGATACGTGCTGCCCACAGCCATTTGTCGATTCGGGCTTCGGTGTTCATTTGTTGTAGAGGTTCATCGTCCGGTCGATCCCTTGCAGGGCATAACTCTTTACCGCATCGGCGGCGCGTTGTAGGGCTTCGGGCATCTTGGCACGGTCGTCAGCATCGAACTGTCCGAGCACAAAGTCTACTTGACCCCCGCGGGGAAACTCGTTGCCGATGCCGAAGCGCAGACGGGCATACTGCTGCGTGCCGAGGATTTGGGTGATGTGGCGCAGGCCGTTATGTCCAGCCTCGCTGCCCGAGGCTTTCATGCGGAGTGTTCCGAAGGGGAGGGCGAGATCGTCCACCACGATGAGTACTTGTGAGCGTGGGATCTTCTTCTCGTTCATCCAGTAACGCACAGCATTGCCCGAGAGGTTCATGTAGGTGGAAGGTTTGAGGAGGAGAAGGGTCTGGTTCTTGACACGCACGGTAGTTACGAAGCCATAGCGGCGGTCTTCCCACGTGGCACCGGCCTCTTGGGCGATGTGGTCGACTACATCGAAGCCGATGTTGTGGCGCGTGTGGGCATATTCGGCCCCGATATTGCCGAGGCCAACAATCAGATGAAGCATGGGAGGAAGCTTGGAGGATGAATGGGAAGCACAGGGGCTTCCCGGGCAAAACAAAAGCGTGCCGACACCCCATATCAGGGTATCGGCACGTAAGGGGGATGCTGGCGCAATTATTTCTTGGCAGCAGCGGCAGCGGCACCCATAGCGGCACGCGTCATCTTCACGGTAACGACCACAACTTCCTTGGGGGTAACGAGTTCGAGACCTTCGAAGGAGAGTTCGCCGCACTTGATGGATTTGCCGAGGCCGAGCTTCGTCACATCGATGCTGAGCTTTTCGGGGATAGCATCTACCGTAGCGCGCACCTTGAGCTTGCGCACCATCGTAACGAGCTTACCACCGGCGCGGACACCTTCTGCAAGACCCTCGGGAGCGATGGGCACACCCATCACAATGGGCTTCTGGGCATTCACTTCGTAGAAGTCAACGTGGAGCACGTTGTCCTTCACGCTGTGGAACTGGATTTCTTTCACCACAGCTTGGTGAGCGGTGCCATCGATGTCGATGTTCACGAGGTAGATGTTGGGGGTATAAACCACCTTGTTGATCTGCTTCTCGTCTACAAGGAAGTGAAGGGCTTCAGGCTGACCTTCTGCATTCTTCTTCTCGCCGTAGATGACGCAGGGCACGAGACCCTGACTGCGGACAGCCTTGGTGGCCTTCTTTCCGAGATCGGTACGTACGGTACCGTTGATGGAGATGGATTTCATGAGTGGGGTTGTGTTACTCTGAATTAAACAATGAACTTGTGATAATTCGCCATCACACAAAGGCAGCGATGCTGCCTGTCGAGACAAATTCGGCGCGAAATTACGACTTTCTCGCGAGATGCACAACTTTTCTGCGGTGAAAAGGGGATACTCTTGGAGAAAAGTTTGTCCCACGAGAGGAATACCCATGTTCTGACGCTCTGTTCTATCGGTCGTGTGAACGGTTTCAGAGCGTTTGGGAAGCGTTTATGGAGCGCATGCCTTATCGGAGCGCATGGTCTCCCCGGACGACTCCGCCCACCTCTGTTTTCAACCATCGGTAGCGGTGGCAGGTCCGTAAAGAGGCTCTTGCCGAAGTCTTGGTGACGCTGTGGGAAAGGGAGTTTAGAAGTCCACGTTGAAACCGCCATCAAGGCCGGATCCTGCGGGAATATCCGTGGAGGGAGATGTATAATCCTCGTCCGGTGCAGTGCGTCCTACGAGCGGTCGATGGTCGCCCACAAACTGCGCGGCATCGGTCAGCGCAGTAAGGAATTTGAGGATGTCCTCGCGATAGAGAAAGATCTTGTGCTTCTCAAAGACGGGACGCTCGCCCTCAACGGTGTCTTTGAGCCGTTTGCTCTCGGTCATCGAGAGGTAGTATTCATCATGGCGGTCACGCTTCACATCAATATAATATACGCGTTTTCCGGCCTTCACAACACGAGAGAAGAGGATGTCGTTTTCTCCACGATCTCTCCAAGAATCATAGTTTTCTTTCATAAGGTGAGCATAATTCTTTCGAGACAGGGGTGTTGCCGTGTGAGGCGGACACCACATGCCGTTACACCATCCTCTGAGGAGAAGGTGGAGAGGCTGGTGCATTTCTTGCCTACAAAATTGCATTTTTTTTGGCACTTGGCCAAGGACTGGGGAGCTTTTTCGAAGTTCAACTCTGCTTTTTCCCCTATTCTCGATGTTTTTGTGGGGAAAAAGGGGCATCCGCTTTCCCTGGTCGGGAGAAAATCGTATTTTTGCCGCAGCATCCCGATGGGGATGTGCATGGCTGGGGAAGCGATCCCGCCGCGCAACACTTATCCCTCTGCCGTGCTGCTGCACCACTCCTCCCATGAGCACGTACGCGAATCGGCAAACAACAACAACGACTATGATAAATCGTGCCCTTATCCGCCTGAAAGTAGTGCAGCTTGTCTATGCGTACTATCAAAATGAAGGCAAGTCCACGGAGGTGGCCTTAAAAGAACTTGACTACAGTCTCCAAAAAGCTTACGACCTCTACCGTCACCTCCTCCTCCTCCTCGTGGAACTGCGCCGCATGGCCGAGCATCGTGCGCAGGTCCGTGCCGCCAAGAGCCGCTCGGCTGCCGCTGTCGGCAGTGACCATGTGTTGGCGAACAACAAGTTCCTCCTTCAACTCGAAGTCAACAAGGCTCTGACCGGATTTACGGAAGAGAAGAGTTTCAAGAGCATGTGGGCCGGTGAAGAAGGAACGATAAAGAAACTCTATGAAGCCTTTGTGGGACACGAACTCTTTCTCCGCTATATGGACAATGAGGATCGCTCCTATGATGCCGACCGGGAGATTGTGCGCAAGCTTTACAAGACGCTTGTCGAAGACAATCCCGACTTCGACACATTGCTGGAAGAGCAGAGCCTTTACTGGAACGACGATAAGGAAATCGTGGACTCCTTTGTGTTGAAGACGATTAAGCGATTTTCCGAGGCCAATGGCGCAGAGCAGGAGCTCCTGCCACCTTATGCCGCGCAGGAGGATCAGGAGTTTGCCGCGCGCCTCTTCTGCACCACGCTCGACCGATCCGAGGAAATCCGCCAGCTCATCAGTGAAAATACGAAGAACTGGGAGTTCTCCCGTCTGGCATTTATGGATGTGATCGTGATGCAGATTGCCTTAGCCGAGATCTTGACCTTCGAGAGCATCCCTCTCAGCGTAACGTTCAACGAATATCTGGACATCGCCAAAGTGTACAGCACCCCTCGTTCGTCCAGCTATATCCATGGCATGCTCGATGGCATTGTCAAGAAGCTCAAGGCCGCAGGAGTCATCATGAAATGATGGCTGCATGTGCCGATAGACCGCATTCCCCCACCTTTCTATAAACCAATTCCCCTCTTATGAACCTTTCCCTCCTCGCCGCTCAACAGCAGGGCAGCATTTGGCCCACCGTCCTGATGATGGTAGCCCTTTTCGCCATCATGTATTTTTTCATGATCCGTCCGCAGCAGAAAAAGCAGAAGGAAGTGCAGAACTTCCGCAATGCCCTCACTGTGGGACAGGACGTGGTCACCATCGGTGGTATCCACGGCACCATCAAGTCGATTGATGCCAACATCATCACCCTCAAAATCGCAACGGGGGTGGACATCAAGGTCGAAAAAGCGGCCATCAACCCCAACGGTTCACAACCCGCCCAAGCCTGACCGGGAGGCTCTGAGCCTCGGCCTTGCTTTTTGTGGCGCGGACATTCGTAACGTAATGCGCTTACCTCGCCTTCATTTATCAGACGTGAAGAACAGCCTGCTCCGGCTTTGGAACAGGCAGTTCCTCACGTTTTTGTTTTTCCTCCTCCTCTCCGCCTCGTTCTGGTTTTTCCAAGCCATCAATGAGACGTACGACCGGGAGTTTAACGTGCCGCTTCAGCTCACCGACATTCCGAAGAATGCGGTGATCACCACCGAACTGCCCTCCCATCTGCGCATCACGCTGCGTGACCGCGGCTTCATGCTTTACCGATATCTCTACACCCGACGTTTCCCTACGGTGCGGGTGAAGTTTGACGATGTGGCCACTGCCGATGGTCACGTGGTGCTTTCCACTGCCGATCTCCTCAAGGGGGTAGTGGCCTCGTTGGAGAGCGGGACGCAGGTGGTGAGTACCCGTCCCGAATCGGTGGAATTCTATTACAATTACGGTCAGAGCAAGCGTGTGCCCGTCATTGTACAGGGACGTTTCGTCCCCGACTCCACCTTCACGCTGCTCTCTGTCGATGTCGAACCTCGGATGGTGACGGTCTATGCTTCCAAGCGCATCCTCGACACCCTCAGCGCAGCCTACCTGGTGCCCTCGGTGGTGCACCACCTCCGCGATTCCGTGACCACGCTCCGTCGACCCTTTGTGCGCATCCCCGGCGTGAAGTACGAGCCTGTGCAGGCCACACTCACCCTCTTCACTGACCGTATGGTGGAGAAGACGGTCGATGTCCCCATTCACGGCGTGAACTTCCCCGGCACGAAGACGCTACGAACGTTCCCTGCCAAGGTGAAGGTGTCCTTTCAGGTTGGGATGAGCCGATATACCAAGGTTACGGCCGATGATTTTGTCCTCGTGGTCAATTATGCCGACCTCCTCAACGATTCGGACAATGTGTGTGACCTTTCGCTCAAATCCCTGCCTTCCGGTGTGCGCCACGCCCGCATCTCGCCCATGTCGGTGGAGTATGTCATCGAAGAGCTCCCCTCGGAAGACGAGGTCAGCGAGGAGTGAGTTCCGGGCATTCGGGCTATACTTGGATTTTTCAAACACCGTTCGCACACTGTCTGCGCCTTTCCACGATTTTGAATTCTCATGCAGCAATTTCCCTTTCGCACACTGGCCGTTACGGGCGGCATCGGTGCCGGTAAGAGCCATGTATGTCAGATCCTTGCCGATGCAGGGTATCCGGTCTTCTATGCCGATCCTGAGGCCAAGCGCATCATCCGCACCCATCCCGAGGTGCATCGCGAGCTGACAGCACTGGTCGGCTCAGAGGTGTACGATGCCGAGGGGCGTTTGCAGAAGTCTGTCCTTGCCGCTTTTCTTTGCCGCGGCACGGAAAGCAGCCATCGCGTCGATGAGATCGTTCATCCGCGGGTGGCAGAGGCTTGGCAGGCCTTTGTGGCGGATCAGTCTCCATTGGTGCCACTGGTCGTGATGGAGTGCGCGCTGCTCTTCGAGAGCGGATTTGACCGCTTGGTCGATCGCTCTCTTCTCGTGGAGTGCCCTGATGAGGAGCGCATCCGGCGCGTTATGGCGCGCGACAGCATCGACCGCGCCACCACCCTCCGCTGGATGGCGCTCCAAATGCCTGAGGCCGAGAAGCGTCGCCGCGCCAGCTTCACCCTCCTTAATGATGGCCACGCCGACGTCCGGCACCAGCTCGAAGAACTGTTGGGCCATCAGACACGGTAGGATGATCCGGGCATTTTTACGATTCACTTCTTGCAGAGCCTTTGACCTCTTCTGAAATCCCCAAATCCCCATACCTCACAATGTCCCTCCTCTTCCCGCTTCTCTCGCTCTTCGTAGGAGCAGTTATCGGATGGCTTGCTGCGCAGAGCCGTCAGAGCGCGCAGATCACTGCTCTGACGGCACGCTTGGCACAGACTGAAGCGCAGGCCAAGACGCGTGATGAAGCGCATGCTGCCGAAATGAGCCTCCTGCGTCAGAGTCACACCGAAGCTACCGTTCAGCTGCGCCAACAAATGGAGCGCGAGCGTGCACAGGCAGAGGCCACACGTATGGCCGATGAGCAGAAATGGCGCGAACAGCTTGTGGCGCAACAGGTGCAGGCCGACCGCATGCGCGCCGCCGATGAGCGCACTTGGCGTGAACAGCAGGCTACTCTCAATGAGCAGTTGCAAAAGCTTGCTGCTGAGCAGTTCAACGAGCGGCAATCGGCTTTGCAGACTGCCAACCGCCAGCAACTCGATACCCTCCTCGCTCCCATCAAGGCGCAGTTTGCCGACTTTCAGCGCGCCGTTGAGGAAACGCGCAAACAGGGTGCGCTCGATCGTGAGCGGCTCACCACTAGTTTTGAGAGCACCCTCCGTCTCTTCGAACAGCAGCAACAGCACGCCGTGGCACAGCTCCGTGAGGAGACCGCCCAGATCGGAGCAGACGCTGCCAACCTCACCAAAGCTCTTAAAGGTGACAGTAAGGTGCAGGGCGATTGGGGAGAGATGATCCTCGACAAGATGCTCGAAAACTGTGGACTGAAGCGTGGGGAAGAGTACTTCATTCAGGAGAATGTGCGTGATGAGCAGGGTAATAACCTCCGTCCGGACGTTGTCGTGCGCTTTCCCGAGAGCCGCGCCGTGGTGATCGACTCCAAAGTCTCGCTCACTGCCTATGCCGCTGCCACCATTGCTGACGAAGAGGCCGAACGCGAACGCCTGCTCAAAGCCCACGTGGCCAGTATGCGCAAGCACGTGGACGAGCTGGCCGACAAGGATTACAGCCGTTTAGTGGCCGATGCCATCGGATTCGTCCTTATGTTCGTGCCCAACGAGAACAGCTATATCGCGGCCATGCAGACAGATCCCACGCTGAGCCAATATGCCTATCAGAAGCACGTGGTGATCATCTCACCCAGCAATCTCCTCATGGCTTTGAAGTTGGCCTACAACCTCTGGCAGTACGACCGTCAGACGCGCAATGTGGAGCAGATCGTTCGGCGTGCCGGACAGCTCTACGACAAGGTGGCCAACTTTTCCGAAAGTTTTGAAGGTATTGAGGCGCAGATCAATAATCTCCACAGGGTGTTTGAGAAAGCCAAAGGCCAACTCTATTTTGGGCGTGGCAACGTGATGGCGCAGGTAGAGCAGCTCCGCGAAATGGGCATTACGCCCAAGAAGCAGATCAAGGGCATCGAGACTGATGAATGATGGCCATGGCTCCTTATAAGATTAGTGTATGTGTACGACAGCGGCGGCGGAATATCCTTGATGGAATTCCGCCGCCGCTGTGTGTGGAGGTGTGTAAGTGCGTTCAGCTGAGCAGGATGAGGCTTGCGGCCATCACCGCCATGCCGGCAAAGAGGCCGAAGATGGCAAAGTGGTGCTTGCCGTAGCGTTCGGCCGAAGGGAGGAGTTCGTCGAGCGAGATATAGACCATGATGCCAGCAATGGCGGCAAAGACATAGCCGAACATATCGTTGCTGAGGAAGGGAGCGAGGAGCAGATAGCCCACTACTGCCCCCACCGGTTCTGCCAGACCCGAGAGGACGGAGAGGCGGAAGGCGCGCTTGCGGTCGCCTGTGGCGTAGAAGATGGGCACGGACACGGCAATGCCTTCGGGAATGTTGTGGATAGCGATGGCGATGGCGATGGGGATGGCCAGCTGGGTGTCGTGGAGGGCGGTGACGAAGGTTACCATGCCCTCGGGGAAGTTGTGGACTGCCAGTACCAATGCGGTGATGACTCCCGTGCGCAGGAGTGCTGCGTGCGATACGGACTTGGGCTGGTGGCGTGCTCGCTCCTCAGCACAGAGTTCCTCCACACCATGCATCTCGTGCGGGTTTTCGGCCTCGGGCACGAAGAAGTCGATGAGCAGGATGAAGAGGATGCCGAGGAAGAAGGCCACGGTGGCCAGTGTCGTCCCCAGTTTGTCGCCATGAATGCGCGACAGGTCGTGAATGGCAGTGGCAAAGAGCTCCACGAACGATACATAAATCATCACTCCTGCCGAGAAACCTAGGGCGAGGGAGAGAAATGTGGTGTTGGTGCGCTTGGTGAAAAAGGCAATGGCACTTCCGATGCCCGTGGAGAGGCCTGCGAGCAGGGTAAGCAGAAAGGCGGTGGCTAAGGTGGACACGGAGTTGACGTTAGAGAGATTAGACGTTAGGATCCGGACGTGAGGAGGTATGGATCTTTGTGGGCAAAATTACGAAGACTTCCGCGTTGAGGCAATCCTCACAATAGGGTATTTTGCGGCAGTCTTGGATGAAGTCTGTGCGATTTTCCGGGATCAAACAGGCACAGCCTCATATTTGTAGCCCTGTCGGCGCAGTTCGATGGCAATGCCGATCTTGTAGAGCACCGTGAGGGTGTCCACGTAAGCGTGGAATGCTTCAGGGCTTTGCGGCTCGATGGCCGCATGGTGGATGAAGTCTAAGGCCTGCTGAGCGCAGCGGCGTACCAACGCCTCACATGCCTGATAGTCCGTTCCATCGCGCTCCATGCCCAACACCGATTCGCGCACCTCCTCATCGAGGGCGTCGAAGCCCCGTGGGGTGCGGAGTGTCGCATAGAGATCGGTATTGGCATGAGCCGTCCAGTCGGTGTCCCAAAGATGTGCCACGCCCATCCCCACATAGACCATCCATCCCAACGCAACAAGGGGGTAGCTGGGGATCTCAGGCACCGCATCGGCCAAATAGGCCGCGAGGATGTCTTTGCAGCGTTCGTTGAGATCGGCGGTTTCGAGGAGTTGCCCGTCCAGGACGCCCGAATCGGTGCAGAGACGTAGGAGTTGATCGGTGAGTTGAGTTTGGAGGGGATGAGAGATGGGAGTCATAGTTACGAACGGTATAACGCAAAGGCGGGCAGATTGGGGCTTGTGTTCCAATCTGCCCGCCTCTGCATCTTGGTGGCAAGGGATTTTACCAGTTTTGCTTCATCACTTCAAAATAAGCCTGAGGATGCAAGCAGGCGGGACACTTGATGGGGGCAGCTTCACCTTCGTAGACAAAGCCACAGTTGCGGCACTGCCAGAACGTCTTGCCGTCCTTCTTAAACATGGTGTATTCTTCGAGGTTCTTTACCATAGCGAGGTAACGCTCTTCGTGTGCCTTTTCAGCCACGGAGATGTTGCGGTACATGGCCGCGATCTCGGGGAAGCCTTCTTCCTGTGCAACCTCAGCGAAGCGGGGATAGTCGGTTGTCCACTCTTCGTTCTCGCCGGCAGCAGCGGCTTTGAGGTTGTCGAGGGTGGTGCCGATCACACCGGCAGGGAAAGCGCACTGGATTTCCACCATGCCGCCTTCGAGGTATTTGAACATACGCTTGGCATGTTCCTTCTCCTGCTCGGCCGTTTCGAGGAAGATGGCTGCAATCTGTTCATAGCCTTCCTTCTTCGCTGCGGAGGCGAAATAAGTGTAACGCATGCGGGCTTGCGACTCTCCTGCGAAGGAGGTCATCAGATGCTTTTCGGTCTGGGTGCCTTTTAGGCTTTTCTTTTCCATAGAAGATAAGTGTTAGAGGTCTATTCCGGTGGCGAAGGTAGAAAAAACTTTTGGAGTGTACAACGCTTTGCACGATGTTTTACGGACTTCGTGATAGAATAGGAATGATTCCATTGCACAATCGGCTGCACATGGATCGGCTTGGTGTTCGCAGTGCAGCGTGCCGGCCGGTTTACAATGCCATTGTATGGGAAAACGGAACACGGTGGCGAACGTGCATGCTCGCCACCGTGTCCCGCTTTGGTGTTGGACGTGTGTGAAGGGGATTAGGGGGAAAGGGAGGCGGTCGCTTATTCAGGTACGTAGATCACTTCGCCATTGTCCAGTTCGTAGGCAATGCCTACCTTTCGCCCCTTTGTGCCGGAGGTGGAGGAGGAGGTTTTCGACGGCGTGTAGCGGTCAATCTGTTGCCCCTTCTTGGTGATGATCTCCATGTTGTCTTTCCCGGGGTTTTTGACCATCGTAAAGTCTTGACTGGAAAACATCTCCGTCATGTTGTAACGGCTTACGAGAGCGACCATCAAGGCCACGGCAAAGACCATGGCCACATCAAAGAGGTTGGACACCTGTGCCATGATGTCGCCCTCGCTTTCCTGAGCGATGCGGCGTGCGCGAGAAGATCGGCGGCTCATTGTTCCACAGGTTTGGCGGTGGACACTGCGGTGCTGTGGGGCGTGGTCTGCGCCTCCTCGGCTAAGGCTGCAAGGAATTCGAGATGGGCCATATGCTGCGCGTTCCAACGCTTCTGTACTTGAAGGGTGAGCGTTCCGATGGCTCCAATGACGAGCCCCACCACTGTGGTGGCAAAGGCCACCTGCATATTGTAGGCCATGGAGGCGATGTCGCCTGCGGAAAGCCCTACGAGGGCAGGCCCCATGGGGATGAGCGTACCCATCAACCCGAGCACAGGCCCCATCTTGGTGAGGGTGCGGGGCAGGGCGATGGCGCGATGGGCAGCATCATCGAAGGCGGAGAGTACGCGCTCGCGGTGTGCTGCGCTGTGACGCACCGCGAGGAGCTGGGCATAGAAGGGGGCTGCCACACCTGGGATGTGGGGAAGCTGTTCGGTAAGGGATGCGAGGTCGTTGGGGGTGAGGGGAGAGAGGAGCGCATCGAGCTGACCTTCGCTTTTGCGCACTGCCAAGTATTGGCCGAAGAAGCCGCCTACCAGCAATAAGGAGCGGAGGAAGAAGAAGAGGAGCAGTACGATTACCGGCACGAGCAGGCCGGTGCTGATCCAAAAGAGGAGATTGGTGATGAGAGTCATAGATCGTTGGGGGATGGCGTGTTGTAGAGGTCGTGGTGAGGATGTATTGACGTCTTGGATCTTCTGTAACTTTTGAACTTTTCTAGAGCAAGCCCCATCAGTGCACAGCCTACGAAGCAGATGGCCACGAGGAGGAGGGCATGCAGGTCGGTATTGGAGGTCGCTTCCACCGCAGTGCCGCCGTGCACGGTGCCCACGATGCCCAAGAGGGCAATGAGCAGCAGGGCGAGGAAGAGGAGTTCGAGCCGCAGCTCGGTTTCGGGGAGCAGTGCGCGCACGCCCCACACTGTCAGCATGAGGGCGAGCGTGCTTCCTGCCGCTACTCCCCAAGCTGCTAAAGAAAAGTTTACCCCGGGGAGCGCGAAGAGCACGCGCACCAAGAGGGCGAAGAGCACGGGAAAGATGAGCAGTGTGGGATAAGCATTGAGTAGGCACACGCTCCACCGATGGAGGTGCGGATGGCGCGATGGAGGCAATGAGGGTGTGGCGGTGAGTGCACGCGCTTTGTGCCGACAGAAAAGGAAGAGCAGCACCACATCGAAGGAAAGCAGCACCGCGGTGTCGCGCATCAGCGCAGGATCAGCGAGCCAGGCTGCAATCTGTGTCTTCGACTGTTCCGCTGCCCATGGCCACGACAACCCCATGAAAAGGGCGGTTGTGGCGAGGGTGATCCGGAGGGTGTGTGAGGAGGCGAGGGATAGTTTCAACACGAAGGTCAAACCCGCTGCCCCCATCAAGCAGAGAACGAGGGTTTCCATAGGAAGATGAGGGCTAAGATCGGGATTGTCGGCGGCGACGCACGAGCCACACTACAGTCCCTGCGAGCGCGAGGATGGCCACGCCCACGGCTGCCCCACTCATCCAGCTGATGGAAGAGCGTGGTATTGTGGGAGACATCTGCTCTTTGCGCAGCACGGTACCTGTCTTTCCTGGTGTATCGTGCACCGCGGCGATCTGTTTTTGGTAGGTTGAAGCGGTGGGGGCATCCACCTTCGAAGCGATGAACTGACGGAGAGCAGCATTGTTGCACACCTGTTCGGTGCAGGCGGCGCGATGGTCGCGCACGAGATCGGTGTGGAGTTTGGCCAAGGTCTGCACTTGGGTCGCCGTGGCCTTCCACATCCCTTTGCGCGCACTTTCGAGCAGCACGGCCGTCATGCCTTGGAGGGCGGCGGGATTTTTGGATTCGAAGAACTGTCGCATGCCGAGTTGGTGCTTGTCGGCCACGTAAGTGTCGAAGATCTCTGTCCACATCTCTTCATCGATGGCCGCAGGCTTCATCACTTCCCATCCAAAGGTGTTCTTGATGAGCTCTTCAAAGCCCGCAGCGGCCGATGCGCCGCCCTTCATTTGCTCGCGGATGTAGTTGGGGTTGAAGAGTGTGGTGCGGCTTTCTACACCGATACCTTCCTTTAGCTCCTGCATACGCACGTGGTTACGGTTGCGGTAATCGGCCAGATAGGCATCGGGGTCTTTGCCCGTGATGTTACGCACGCTCAGGTTCATGCCCCCCATAAACTCAAACACGTGATCCAGACTCAGCGCACCCCATGTGTTGTTTTGTCGCGGTTGCACCACGATGTCGGTGCGCGTGAGGGCAGCGGAAAAGGCGTGTTGTTGAAATTCCTCCCACTTCTTTTGATCGCCATAGAAAGCCCCCATGTTGTTGAGGTAAACCTCGGCAATCTGTTGCTCGTTGTCCCAACGGCCGGAGGCCGACACCATCTCTTGGATGCCCGTGCCGTAGTTGCCATTAATACCACCGAACACGCGGCGTGCGGCCATCTCGCGGGCTTGGCGCGGTGAAACTCCCTTTTCCACCAAGGCGCGCTCACTCTCTACCACGCCGGTCGCCACCTCGTTGGCATATGCTTCGTCCTTGGCAGCAGCGGCCATCTCGACCGCGCGTTGGAGCAGGAAGAGGCGCGAGGCCGCGAGGTCACGGAGCTGTCCGGAAGTCTGCACCACAACATCGATGCGAGGGCGACCCAGCTCTTTGGACGGGATGAGGCGGAGGTCAGTGACGCGGCCGAAAGAATCACGGAGGGGTTCCACGCCGAGCATATAGAATGCCTGAGCCAGCGTTAAGCCTTCCGTTTCGATGAACTCGCTGCTCCACAGCGTGTAGCTCACTTTGCGAGGGATGCTGTCGTGATGACGGCGGCGATAGAGGTCAATGGTGTTGCGCACCATCTGCTTCCCTTTTTCCCATGCGGCCTCCGAGGGTGTGGCCTCCGCATTGATGGCGTAAAGGTTGCGTCCTGTGGGCAATGTGTTGGGGTTGGCCACGGGGTCGCCACCGGGCGAGGGTGCATTGTACCCTCCTGCCAGCGCATTGATCATTGCTGAGAGTTCGCGTTGTGGGCTTTCGGCCAGTGCCGTGCGATAGCGGCTCACTCCGGCCAGTGCGCGCTCCACCTCCGCCACTGCTTGGGCAAAGGCACGGTCTTGTTTGCTCAGGGGCTTGGGAAGGGCCGCTTGCGGGACTTCGGCGGACTTTCCCTTTGTGCGCTTATCTTTAGCGTTGCCGCTTTTGGATGTGCTGCCCATGTCGTGGGGTGGTTTCATACCGAGGGCTGCAGCGGTGCGCATCATCGCCATCATTGCTGCATTGGGACGCTTCTTGTCCCCTTTCTTGCTGTTCGATCTTCCCATCTGACGCATCACGGCCATCCGATCGACGGGGAGCGTCATCATGGCATAGTCCGCCCGTGCTTTGATCAGCTGCGCCGGCGTGAGGTGCATCAGGGTGCACAGCTCGGCATCGGTGAGCGTTCGGCCGCTGTCGAGCAGGCGTTCCACCAAGGCGCGAGCCGGGGTGAGGTAGCGTGCGGTGAAGAGGGAGGCGTGCTTCTCCGTGTCAGGCCGGATGCGGCCTTGGAGCTTGTCGAGTGTGAGGAGGGAATAGGCCACGGGATCGGTGGTCATGGCTAATGCAGTACTGCGCAAGAAGCGATCGGCATAGGGTGTGCCCAGTACGTAGAGTGGCCCTCCGACTTTCTCCGCAGCCAGTTCTTCTGCAAAATGCTCCACGCGCCCAATCTCCTCTTCGGTGTAGGGACGGGTGCGCACGCTGTCCAGGCCGAGCGCGCGGTGGATGCCCATGGCCATTGTTTGTCGCTTCACTTCGAGGGCTGCACGCTCAATGGCGGCTTTGGGAGCGGCAGTGCCGCCCTCGGTATTGAGGAGAAGGGCATTGTAGGTTTGGATGGCACGGTCGAGGCGGTGCTGAGTGGCGCGCAGTCCGCTCTCCATAAAGGGGGGTGTGAGGTAGCTCTGAACGGCAGCATAGGACCGACGTTTAGCCATCATGGCTTCACCCACATTGCCGATGGTATAGAGGTAGAAGTGAGGCGTGGTGCCCACCAGGCGATCGGCCCAGTCAAGGCTGCTGAGAGCTACCTGTTTGTCGGGGGTGAACTCGAGGCTGCCGTGTGTGCCGAAGTGCACGAGTGCATCCGCGCGGAAGGCATGGCGCGACCAGAGATAAGACGCCACGTAAGCATGGGGTGGGGCGGCGTGTGTGCCGTGGGCAATTTTGAAGGCATCATCTCCACTGCCGGCAGCAAGCTGAGGGAGAAGCACGACATTGCCCAACTGGATGCGCGGCACACCCAATCGTCCATCGTCCGTGGCGAGGTAGTCACCGGGGAACGCGCCCGAGACTTCCACCACTTCCTTAAACTTTTCGGGGCGCAGGCTTTGCTTTGCCCATGCTTCGTAGTCCTGACGTGTGATGAGTGCAGGTTGCCCTTTGCGCATGAATTCCTCGCAGCGCCCTTTGGCATAGGTGCCGAGCACGAGCCCTTGCGTTTGGAGCAGGCGTTCTAGAGCGGCGGGCGATGCGGGTACGTCCACACGATAGCCCTCAGCACGGAGGCGAAGGAGGAAGTTGTAGAGCGAGGGCACTACCTCCATGCCCTGTGCAGCGAGTGCGCTCTGCCCGGGACCTTTGAAGTAGAAGATGGCCACACGCTTCTCCGCATTGCTCTTGCGACGGAGTGTGATGTGTTTGCCCACCATTTCGACAAACTCTTTCAAGCGGTCGGGCATGGCATAGTCCTCCACCAGTCCCTCGCGGTTTTTGCGATGGGCAAAGAGGACAAAGGGGCGTACTGCACCATCGAGTTCGGGCATGGCCACCGTCTGTGAGAGGTAGCCACCCGATAGCCCCATTTTGTTGCGCTCCCAATGTTCCGGCAGGCTTTGTACGTGGATGGGAGAGAAGAGGGGAATGTTCGTCCGAGCGAGCCAACGGGTCACGTCCTCACCTAAACGGCCGTGCGCCAGATTGATCACGGCATCGGGGCGGATGCTGTCGACGTGATGCCGGGCGATGGCGGTTTTGAGGTCGTCGAGATGGTAGACCACATGACCCGCACGTTCGAGTGCGGTGGTCAATTCAAAGGGTTGACCCATGATGCCCGTAACGATGATGTGCGCAGCTTTTGGGCGCAGCAGCCCCAATTTGCGCAAGAATGTCTCATAGGCGGCCACGGAGGGGAAGCCCAACTCTTCGGCATCGGGCTGTTGTGGGTCGAGATGGTAGAGGAGATGCTGTTTCCGTGCGATGGGCTCGCCGGGTGTGGAGGCCGCTACGAGCTTACCATCAATATTGCGGCGAATGTAAGCCAGGAGATTGCGGAAATTCTTGCGTCCGCCTCCCGTGAGATAGGCTTGGAGATCGGCCGTTTGCGTGGAGTCGAGCGAGCAGATATCGTTGGCCGGGTTGGTGGCCATGATGGCCATGATGGGCTGTCCGCCATCGGCCAATTCTGCAACGCGGGCACGTTGTGCCTCGGTGATGCGCAGTCCCATGGCCGAGATGAGCACCATGTCGTAACCTTCGATGCGCCCGATCTCTTCGACAGGGAGGGCATCGAGCCGGATGAAGCGACTGTCATTAGCTTTGGAGAGATGGCTGAGCATGACCGGCTGGAAGTTGACAAGAGCAATGCGCGTAGGAGCGATCCACATGCGCCATAGGCCATAGGCCGCACCCATAAGGGCGAGGATGAGGAGGCCGATCCGTAGTCGGCGGTGGGTGTATCGTTGCGCGAGCCTTCGGTGGCATCGGGCGAAGAAATGTTGGAATAGTGAGGACATATTCAAAGATGAGAAGTGAGTACAGGAGGAGACGGTGTACCGTTTGTGGCGTGTTTACCGGCGGAATAGGGTGGCGAGGTCGGCTTTGAGGTTCACGGCCACGCTGCGTCCGAGGTCGGGAAGCTGGACGGTGGCCACTGTGGCGCGGTCGCGATGGTCGAAGAGGTTGTCGATGAGCACGCCCGCCGTAACCCCATGCCGGGGGAGGGATGCACTGAGGTTGAGCGAGCAGAAGGTACGTGCGGGATAGGCGTAGCGCGCATAGGCTTTTTCCTCCGAAAGATATGAATAACTGGTGAAGCGTGCGCCCCAATGGCCGTTGAGACTGCCCGTGAGGTGCAGACGCGTGGAGCACTTGTGGCGATAGGACGCACCGAAGGTCAGGGCATGGGGGCGTGTGGTGGAGAGATTATAGCCCTCGCGGCGGTTGTAGTCGTCGATGAAGTTGTACGTGGCATGGAAGAGCATGCCCTTGACCTGGGCATAGCGTGCAGAGACCTCCACCCCTGTGGTGCGGCGATGGTCGGAGTTGATGTATTGGAGGGCATCGTTGCGGATGTAGGCATAGGTGATGTAATGCTGATACCGGTTGTGGAAGGCTGAGGCCGCAATGTGGCACCCCCCATGTTCTGCCTCTATGGAGGCGGAAAGCTGTTGGCTCGTTTCGGGGCGCAGCTCCAGATTGCCATAGATGTGCATGATGTTCATCATGTTGAACTCCTGGTAGCGTTCTTTCAGCGTTGGGGGACGATAGCCGTGGGAATAGTTGATGCGGAGGGTGAGGACACGGTGTGGGCGATAGAGGATCGAGGCTTTCGGAGTGAGATGTGCGGCATAGCCTTCGGGACGATCCATGCGCACGCCACCCACGAAGCGCAGGCGGGGAACGATCTGCCAGTCTTCCTGCACATAGAGCGCGGTGTGGAGGGCACTGACGGCACCGCTGTCGGGAAGCATATAGTGGCGTAAATGCTCGCGGGCGACCTCGCCTCCGAGGCTGAGGGTATGCGCCCCAAGTGTGGCGGTGTAGTTTAGGCGTGCGGTGTGGCGGCGGTTGCGGTAAGGGCTTTCGGTCAGCGCAATGGCGGGATAAACATAGCGTTTGACATAGTGGTCGGCATGGAGCGTGAGGTCAAACTGGTGATGCGATGTGGGGAGGTAGCGTATTTGGCTGCCGAGGGTGAGATCTTCATAACGCTCGTGGTGCTTCTTGTCAGGACGCTGTGGACGCACATTATTATAGTACGTACCATTCAGATCGATGCGTAGGCGGTCTGAACAGGTGAAGGAGAAGCGTTGCGCCGCATCCCACGCGGTGTAGCCATAGAGCGGAACGCGGCGGAATGCATCGCTCTCGCGCGGTGTGACGCGCCCTTCGGCATCCACCACCTCGTAGGCCAAGTTGCGCGTGTCCTCCACGTGCCATGTGGGGCGCGTGCGGTGGTGCACACTCGTGCTCGAGCTCCAATGCTCGCGCCGCATCCCCAGGTTCAGACCGTAGCTGTCGCCATTGCGCCCCGCGATGCGGCTGTCCACTTGGAGAGAGAGGGGGCGTGTGGGGCGGCGTGTAATGATGTTGATCACACCGCCCTGCGCATTGCTGTCGTAAAGGGTGGAGGCTGCACCACGCACCACCTCGATGCGCTCGATGTCATCGGGGTTGAGGCGGTTGTAGTCAATGTTGTGGTCGCTGCTCTCGCCACTGAGCCGTTCACCATCTACGAGGAAGGTGAGCATCTTGCTGTTCATCCCCTGAAAAGTCATAGTGGAGGTTTGGCTCATCGAGTTATAGCGGAATTGGATGCCCGGCAGGGTGTATTGGAGCAGACTCTGCATGTCGAGCGGGCGGATGCGGTCGATCTCTGCGCGGGAAATGATGCGTGTGATGACGGGCGCGTCTTTGAGTGGACGCTCGGTGCGCGATCCCGTGACGATGGCTTCGCCAATAGAGCCTGCCGAAGGGGTGAGGCGGAGGTTAAGGGGTGCGGTGGTGGAGCTTACCGTAAAGGGCATGCGCAGTGGGGCATAACCCACATAACTCACATGGAGCGTGCGTGCTCCGTGCTCTGAGAGGAGCAGGCGGAAACGCCCGTGGCGGTCGGTTCCGGTGGATTGTGTGGTGCCTTCCACCCGAATGCTCGCATCGGCCAAGGGCTGCCCCGTTTCATCGACCACGGTGCCCTTCACCACATAACGTTCGGTGTTCGTGGACGGCGTGGAGGAAGGGTGGGCGGACGGTGCGGGAAGTGAGTGGGCAGCGGTATCGATGCTGACCGTCAGAGGAAAGAGGAGGGAGAGTAAGGGAGGCATGGCAGAGAGAAAGAAGGGGGATGCTCAAAAGCAGACCGCCCTTAGCCTCATCGAGGCCGGCGGTCTGCGTTCCGATAACAATGAAGGAAGGAGGGGGCTTAGAGGGCGCGCGAACTGAGTGTGATGTAGCCCTTTGTGCCTTTGGCATTGAGGAAGTCTGTCAGCTGCACGGCATAATACGTATTGTCCTTCGTGCGGAGTGCGAACACCTTGCCCGTGGGCGTATAGGTGAGATCGACCATGGGGCGTCCCTTCTTCTCCATCCAAGTGAGGAGCACAGGGTTGCGGCTGTCGGCAGTGCTGTACGTGGATCGGCCCGTCATCATGCTCTTAAAGTCGATCATGAGCGGATTTTTCGTTTCCACGGCATCGCCGGTGTAAGCCAATCCCACCACATCGGTTTTGGTGACGGCATCAAGCTTCTTGCCCGTCACCTCGGCCGCAGCACCGTTATTGGTCTTCACGAGCTCGCGGCGGAAGGCAATGTGCCACTCGATCTTGACATCCGCGGGCGAACCTTGAGCCGGGATTTCCACGCGCTGCTTCGTTTCGTTGTCGATGTAGTACCAAGCCGTGAAGTCGCGATGGGTCTCCGTGGCACCGGTTTCGAGATTGACGTACGTCCAGTTGCTGTAGTCCGAAGCATTGATTTCGCTGAGTGTCTTGATGGCAGCCTGAGGCTGAGGTTGAGGGGTGGGATCGTCCTTGTCGCACGCGGTGAAAGGCATAGTGATGATTAGTGCCATGATGGCCACAAGGGAGCGGGAACGGGTGATGAACATAGGGGAATGAAACATAGTGAAAAGAGAAGCGAACAAGCGGATGCCTTCCATGTGGACACATCGGATCCGACCCTGTGTACCGGGGTCGCGTAATGGTTGCGTGTTTCTTAAAACGCGCAAGAGCCATGTCCGATGCCGGAATGTGGCGTCCGCATTTCGGCTGCAAAATTAGCGTACTTTCGAAATCTGTACAATCGCCTGTTTCTGTGATTTTAATGGGTGAGAAAATCACTACTTTTAGGTATTGAAGCTGTAAAACACCACTTTTTTATGTATGCTTCTCTATGATTCCTGCATGCACCGGGGGGAAGGCGGGATGTCCCGCCTCGGTTTGCTCAATTGCTCCTCCATGTTGGCCGTTCCTTCCGCGGGTGTAGACAGATGATCTGCCCGGATCTTGGCATTACAACGGCGTTGTAATCGTATTACAATGGGGTTGTAATCGTATTACAATGGGGTTGTAATCGTATTACAGCGGCTTTATAACCATAGTACAACGGGATTGTAATGAAACGCCATCGGCTTGCGTTGCGTTGCGCTTCAGCACAAAAAAGAAGCCGCACCGTCAGTCGGGAAGACTGTGGTGCGGCCTCGTTCATGGGAGAGGGAGCGGATCAGCGTTTGAGGTTCGGGTTCTTTTCAGCCTCGGCAAGGGGATAGGGGATGTAGTTCAGGTCTTCGCTCCACGTGCCCTTGACGGGCACTGCTTCGGTGGCGGTGAATCCAGGGGCAACGGTGACGGGGGCGTTGGCCACACGGCGGGCGAAGGTGTTGCGCAGGTCGTTCATGCGGAGCTGGTCGGCGCGGCGGGTGACGAGTGCCACGTAGTAGCCGGCCACTTCCCAGCCGTGCTCTTCATAGCAGGCTTGAGCGAGCTGTTCGGCCGTCATGGCATCGATGTCCACGCCATTGACGCGTCCCGCCTCCTCGGCCTTGACGGCGCGGGCGCGCACCTGCTTGAGACACTGCTTGGCCTTGCTCAGGTCGCGGCCTGCACGGGCGGCACTCTCGGCATACCAGAGGAGAACTTCGGGATAGCGGATGATGCGGTGGCGATGGTCGTTGCACATGCCTTTCCACTTCTTCAGACGATAGTCATAGGGTGCGGCAATGGCCTTGCCATTGTCGTCGGCATTGACGGTGAAGATGGAGAACATGGGATGGTATTCTGCGATGACGGCATTCTTCTTGTCGGCCGTGATGGGCTTGCCGTCGGTCGTGGCCCACCAGTCATAGAGGTTGCCTTCCTTTAAGATCTGAGGATCGTAGGTCATGTCTTTGCGCGGGCCTTCGGGCATGCGCACCCAGAAGTCGATTTCACCCCAAGCGTCGCCCCAACCTCCGAGGCTTTCGAAGAGGCAGGTGGAGGAGAGTTGGGAGTCGAGCCACCAAGAGACGATGGGCGAGAAGTTCACACCGAGCACGGTCTCGGCGTTGTAGTTGTTGCCCATGGAGTAGACATTTTTCCAGTCAGCATCCATCCGCAGGTCGAAGGTGCCGTTGTCAGCTCCGTCGATGACCTCTTTTGCCTTGTCGGCTGCCTTGCCATACAGTTCTGCACCCTTGTTGAGGGGATAGCCCGCCATGGCCATGTAGACGGCTGCGAGTGTGGACTTCACCACCTGTGCGGACACGTAGGTGTCGCGTCCGAAGAGGTTGCGTGGCTCGGGCTGTCCGGCGTAGGAGGCGGGGAGGTTGTAGCCTTCCGCTTTGGTGAGGTCGTCCACGATGAGCTTGTAGACGTCTTCGACCGAGGATAGGGGCGTGGTGCCGCCATCGCCTTCGTTGTGGAGGTTGATGGGGAGCGGGCCGTAGAGGCGCACGAGGTAGAAGTAGGCGTAGGCACGCCAGTAGTAGGCCTGTCCCAGGGCGATGTTGCGCTCTGTCTCGGAGGTTGGCGTGCGTGCGGCGTTGTCGATGATGGTGTTGGCCGCGTTGATGATGGCGTAGTGGGCACTCCATGCCTCGCGCACGCCTTTGTTGTCGGCCGAGGCGTTGAAGGCATCGAGCTGGGCACAGGCTTGCTTGTTGGATCCCGGGTTGGCGGTAATGTCATCGCCCTGCCATTGGGGATACTGCATGTTTGTGTACTGCTGTGAGGCGGTAACCTGTGTGAGGAGTGCATTGACGCTCATGTCCAGCTCGTCCTGTGTGGAGAAATATGAGCTTGGAGTGAGTTTTCCCTTAGGCTCTTCGTCGAGGAAGTCGGAGCAGGCCGTGAAGCTGAAAAGGGAAGCCGCGAGGAGTGCGGCGAGGGTTATTTTGGTGTTCATGGCTGAGTCAGGTTAGAAGGTGAAGCGTGCGCCAAAGGTGAAGGTGCGGAATGCGGGGAAGGTGCCCATGTCGACACCGTTTTCATAGTCGGCATTGCCGAAGGAGAAGCCTGCGGGGTCAGAACCTTTATAGCCTGTGATGGTAAAGAGGTTCTGGACGCTCAGCGAGAGCCGTATGTCGGCAAAGCGGGTTTGAGCCTTGGTCAGGTTGTAGGCGATGCTGATGTTTTCTGCGCGGAAGTAGTCGGCATTCTCCAGCCACTTGGTGGAGTTGCCCAAGTTGTTGTTGCCCACGGCATCGAGACGCGGCATCGTCACGCCCATGTTGGCGAGATAGTCAGCATCGGTCACGAACATTGAGGCACCAACCATGGAGTTCATGGCAAAGCGGACGAGGTTGAGGCGTTGTGCACCGAAGGCGGCGTTGAAGAAGGCGTTGAACTCCCATTGCTTGTAGCGCAGGGTGTTGTTCCATCCGAGGGTGAAGTCGGGGTTGGCGCAGCCGATGACTTCGCGGTCGCCTGCATCGATCTTGCCGTTCTTGTTGCCGTCGCGGTATTTGTCTAGCCCGGTTGCGGGGTCGAGGCCTTCCCAGACATAGCCGTAGAAGGTGCCAATGGCTTCGCCTTCCTTGACAATCGAGACGGGATCCACCGTTCCTGCCGAGGGCGATCGGCCATAGAGGATGGGCTCTTCGGCGGTGAGTTTCACCACCTCGTTCTTGTTGTACGACCCATTGAGTGTGCTGGTCCACGTGAACTCCTTGGTCTGGAAGATGTGGGCGGTGAGGGAGAGGTCGATACCTGAGTTTTTCACCTCACCGGCATTGATCCAGTAGCTCGCGCCACCGAGATAGTCCGGATGTTTGCGGCGGAGGAGGGCATCGACGGTCTTCTTGGAGAAGATGTCCACGCCGATCTGCACGCGGTTGTGGAACAGTCCGAGGTCGAGTCCGAGGTCGAATTGGCGCGTCTTCTCCCACGTCAGGTCGGGAGTGGCCACAGAGTTGGCCAGATAGCCCGTGAAGCTGCTGGACGTGCCGAAGTCGAAGCTCGTGGACGACATCAGTCCGAGGGTGGAGTAGGGTGTGATGTTCTGATTGCCGATGACACCATAGCTGACACGGAGCTTGAGGTTGCTGATTTCGTCACGCAGTCCTGCCATGAACTGCTCGTTGCTCATGGTCCAAGCTGCGGCAATGGAGGGGAAATAGCCCCACTTGTCTTTCGTAAACCGGCTCGATCCATCGGCGCGGAATGTTCCGGTGAGCATGTAGCGGTCGGCATAATTGTACATCACACGGCCGACGCCCGACATCAGGGTGGCGGCAGAATAGCCGTTGGTGCTGTTGCGCACGGCCGCATTGTTCACATCCCAGTAACCCACACTCTCGGCCCGAAGGTTCGACCCCGAGATGCCCATGCTCCGGTCTTCGGTCTTCGTGGCTTCGTAGACGGCAGTGGCGGTGAGGGCATGATCGCCCCACTTCTTGTTGTAGGTCAGGTTGTTGGTCGTTTGCAGCATGAGGTGGTAAGCATCGCTGTTGCTCATGCTGTTCTGGCCGTTGTTCATCCGTTTGGGGCGGAACCCGTATTGCTTGGCATCGCGATAGTCGATACCGTTGGTGGTGGTGAAGGTGAGGCCTTTGGCCAGGTGGAAGAGGAGGTCGATGTGTCCGTTCACCCCATTGCTGAGACGGTCGTTTTGCACTGCCGTGAGGAGGGCATAGGGGTTGTCGCCGCTGGTGGTGTTGTAGGGGTCGCGGGCGAAGGTTACGCCATCGGCCAGATACATCTCCATCGAGGGAGAATAGTTAAGGCCGAGCCATAGAGGATTGGTCTGCGACATGCCGAAACCTTGGCCTTGGCCTTCGTTGTGATGGCCTTGCACATCGGCAGTGACGTCGAGCCAAGAGTAGAGCTTCGACTTGACATTGAGCTTGATGTTGTAGCGCTCGAACTGCGTGCCCACCATGACGCCTTCGCGCCGCATATAGTTGGACGAGAGGTAGAACTGTGTGTCCTGATTGCCTTTGGAAAGGGAGAGCTTGTAATTTTGCACCACACCCGTCTGCATCATGCGGTTCATCCAGTCGATGCCGGCCTTGGTGCCATTGACATAGGGTGCGATCTCGGCGGTGGGATTTCCGTTGAGCTTGTATTGCGTGTAGAGCCGGGCATACTCTTGCGTTCCCATCACTTCGGGCAGCCGTGTGCCTTCGGAGAATCCGATCGAGGCGTCAAACATGACCTGAGTCTGTCCGGAGCGTCCGCTCTTGGTCTGGATGAGCACCACGCCGTTCGCGCCGCGGCTGCCGTAGATGGCTGTCGAGGAGGCGTCTTTGAGCACTTGCATGCTCTGGATGTCTTCGGGGTTGATGCCGTCGAGGCCGCTCTCGCGGACAATGCCATCAACGACATAGAGCGGGTCGTTGCTGTTGTGGATGGAGCCCGTGCCACGCACGCGAATTTTCACGTTGCCACCGGGAATTCCACTGCTGATGACCTGGACACCGCTCACGCGGCCTTGGAGTGCATCGCTCACGTTGGTGATCGGCTGATCGCGGAAGGTCTTTTGATCCATCACCGAAACGGCACCCGCCAAGTCGGCTTTGCGCACACTGCCATAGCCGATGACCACGGCTTCTTCCAGTGAACTGTCAGCGGGTTGCATCACTACGCTAAGCGTGCCTCCATCGACTTTCATCTCCTGCTTCTCATAGCCGATGTAGGAGAATTGCAGTGTGGCGCCTTGGGGTACGTTGAGGGAGAAACGTCCGTTGCCATCGGTGCTCGTGCCGCGTCCCGTGCCCTTGATGCGCACGGCCACACCCACCAGCACTTCGCCGTCGCTGCCTTTTACCACGCCCGACACTTGCTGCTGTTGCTGCACTAAGACGGTCGGGGCGGTGAGCGGAGCAGTGTCGGCCCATCCTTGGAGTGCCAAAAGACTGAGGGAGAGGGGGAGTGCGCAGTGGGCGAAGTGCCGATAACGCATCGGCACGAACGGCGCAAAAAAATAGCCCTTTGTGTTCATGATTAGGTAAAGTTTGAGGTAGATTAAGGAAGGATTTTGCCCACGATACAAGAAGTCGTGGGTAAAGTGTTATCAAATTCCGCCGCAAAGTTACGAGTAACCTTCAAATCTGCAAGGTGTAGCAGTCAAAAAATGTCTCTTTTGTGCTGTGAAATCTGAGTTTTATGCAACAAGTGGGATGTGTTTCTCGGATTGTTTCGACAATTGCGTGTTGTTTCTGCACTGAATACTGTGTCCGCTCCTTTTGGCGTTTCAACGTTGTGTCCTGTCGTGGGGCAAAAAAAGCGAGTTTCGTTTTGTGCTTCGAGGCGCAAGTGGTAATTTTGCAGCAGTTGGGAGCGGATGCCGCATGGTGCGTGTTGCGCCGTTCCCTGTTTTTTAATGATTACATTTTATGAGTCAGTACGACAGCATCGTCATCATACCCACTTACAACGAGAAAGAAAACATTGAAGCCATTGTCCGCGCCGTAACGAGCCGTCCGGAGCACGACTTTTCCGTCCTGGTCATTGACGACGGTAGTCCTGATGGCACCGCCGACATCGTAAAGCGGCTGATGGCGGGCGAGCTGTCGGGACGTCTCCATCTCATCGAACGGAGTGGAAAGCTCGGACTCGGAACGGCCTACATAGCGGGGTTTAAGTGGGCACTTGCTCATGGCTATGAATACATTTTCGAGATGGATGCCGATTTCAGCCACGACCCGAATGATCTTCCGCGCCTCTACAACGCCTGTGCCCAAGAGGGTTACGACATGGCTGTTGGCAGTCGTTATGTCACGGGCGTCAATGTGGTGAATTGGCCGATGGGCCGCGTCCTGATGAGCTATTTCGCCTCGAAATACGTGCGCCTTGTGACGGGCATCCCCGTGTGCGATACCACCGCGGGCTTCAAGTGCTACCGCCGCCGCGTGCTGGAAACCATCGATCTCGATACCATACGCTTCAAAGGCTATGCTTTCCAGATCGAACTCAAATTCACGGCCTATTGCCTCGGCTTCAAGATCAAGGAAGTGCCCGTGATCTTTGTCAACCGCCAACTTGGCACGAGCAAGATGAGTGGTGGTATCTTCGGCGAGGCACTCTTCGGTGTGATACGCCTCCGCTGGGCCGCCCTCACAGGACAAATCCGCCCACGTCGCGCCTGAACCGCTTTCTGAACTTTTACGAAAAAGCACTACGATGCACAGCAGAGTCCAAATCAAAAATGCCCTCCTTGTCAACGAGGGTCGCCAGTTCATGGGCAGTCTCGTCATTGACAATGACCGTATCGACGAGATCCTCGAAGGTCGCGACGCAGAACCCCTCCTCCCCGCGGATGAGGTGGTCGATGCCGAGGGTTGTTATCTCCTCCCCGGTGTGATTGACGATCATGTCCACTTCCGCGATCCGGGACTAACGCACAAGGCTGATTTCGACAGTGAGAGCTTGGCCGCTGCAGCCGGTGGTGTCACCACGGTGCTCGACATGCCCAACTCCCTCCCACCCACGGTGAATAAGGCGCGCCTCATCGAGAAGTTGCAGATCGCTGAACGCCGCTGTCATGTGAACTATGGTTTCTTCCTCGGTGCCACCAAGGAGAATGCGGAGCAGCTGAAAGGGGTGAATCCGAAGCTCGTGGCAGGCATCAAACTCTACATGGGCAGCAGCACGGGCGCATTGGAGGTGGAGGATGAAGCCGCGCTTGCCACGATTTTTGAACAAAGCTGCCTGCCCATTATGGTGCACTGTGAGGACAATGCCATCATTCGCAGCAACATGCAGCGTGTCAAAGCTGAGCAGGGGGAAGATCCTGATGTGTCTTTCCATCCCTTGGTGCGCAGCGAGGAGGCTTGCTATCGCAGCACCCTTCATGCCATCGAACTGGCACGGCGCACGGGCGCACGGCTTCACGTGGCACACATCACCACCGCGCGCGAACTCGACCTCTTCGATCCCGCCGATCCGCGCATCACCGCCGAAGCTTGTCTGCCCCATCTCATCTTCACCGATGCCGACTATCACCGTCTGGGCACGCGCATCAAGTGCAACCCTGCCATCAAGACGGCTGCCGACCGTGCTGCTCTACGCGCTGCCCTCACCGATGGGCGCATCCGCTGTGTGGGCACGGATCATGCCCCCCACACCTTGGCCGATAAGCGCGGTGGAGCAGCACGTGCCGCGAGTGGCATGCCTTTTGTACAGTTCTCCCTCGTTACAATGCTCGAACTTGTGGATGAAGGCGTCCTCCCGATCGAACGTCTTGTCGAGCTGATGTGCCACAACCCTGCGCGTCTCTTCGGCATCGAAAATCGCGGTTTCCTTCGTTCCGGCTATATGGCCGACCTCGTTCTCGTGCGTCCGAAGGCTCCTTGGACCCTCACCCCGAACAAAATCCTTTCGAAGTGCAATTGGAGTCCGCTGGAAGGGCGTACTTTCCACTGGAGTGTCTGTCGCACTTATGTCAATGGCACGCTCCTTTACAACCGCGGCCACATCACCAATGAGAATTATTGCGGTCGTATGATCACCTATATGCCGCGTGAGGAGCGGCGCGGGTGAAACGGCGCAGAAGGTGGGTTGCTCCGTCAGAACGCCCCACCTCCTCTGTCCCGTCCGGCAGCCCTTTATCTTTACAGCAAATATGCCCCCGATGTTTCCCCCCATCTTCCGACATTATTCAATTCACCAATTGGCGCCGTATATCAATTGGACGTTCTTCCTCTTTGCCTGGGGCATCAAGGGAGGGCGGTATGGCGGAGTGGCAGCAGCTTTGGAGCAGCATGACTGTCCCGCCTGTCGTGAGCACTGGATCCGCAGCTTCGCCACAGAAGCCGAACAGGGAGAGGCGCGCGAAGCTGTCCGCCTCTACCTCGATGCTCGCCGCCGGTTGGTCGAACTGGAAGTTCAGGGCGTGTGTGCCCATGGCCTCTTTGCACTCTTTTCTGCCCATGCCGAGGCTGATGACATCGTGGTGCATCGTCCGGACGGCACAGCACAGCACCTTCCCTTCATGCGTCAGCAGCACACCGATCCTAAGCGCCCCAACCTCTGTCTTGCCGACTTTATCGCCCCGGAGGGCTATGACGATCCTACCCACACCGCGGATCGATTAGGGGCATTTGCCACCACTGTTGACGAACTCCCCGACACCGATGATCCTTATGAACGGATGCTGGTACAAACCCTCCTCGACCGCCTCGCAGAGGCCGCGGCTGAAAAGCTCCATCAGGAGATCCGTACCCACCTTTGGGGATATGCCCCCGACGAACAATGCACGGTGCAACAACTCTTTGCCGAGGAATATCAGGGCATCCGTCCTGCCGTGGGCTATCCCTCCATTCCCGATCAGAGTTTCAATTTTGTCCTCTATGATCTCTTCCCCATGCGTGAACTCGGTATCACGCTCACCGAAAACGGCATGATGCGTCCCCATGCTTCCGTGAGCGGCCTCCTCTTTGCCCATCCTGCCGCACGTTATTTTGCCATCGGCGCAGTGAGCGATGAGCAGTTGGCCGATTATGCCCATCGCCGTGGTACCACACCCGAGGCCTTGAGAAAGTTCGTTCCGCAATCCTAAGTTTTTCCAACCAATGCTTTGCTTCTTCTACCGCCTCTATCAGTTGTGTGTGGTGATGCCCTTCTTCTTCATCACGACTTTTCTTACCGCCTTCTCCACTGCTGTCGGATGTATGGTCGGTCTCTCTCGATGGTTTGCCTTCACTCCAAGCCGTTGGTGGGGCTACACCCTGATCCGTGCCCTTTTTCTTCCGGTAACCGTTGAGGGGCGTGAGCATCTGGTGCCGGGACAGAGCTATGTTTTTGTGGCCAATCATCAAGGCTCGTTCGATATCTTCTTCCTTTCGGGCTTTTTGGGTCGGGAGTTTAAGTGGATGATGAAGAAGTCGCTTCGTCGCATCCCCTTGGTGGGATTGGCATGTGAGAAGGCTGGTTTCATCTTTGTGGACAAGTCGAGCCGCCGTGCTATTCTCGAAACGATGCGCCAAGCGCGCGAGCAGCTACAGGACGGGCGGTCGCTGATGGTTTTTCCTGAGGGGGCGCGCTCCTTTACCGGCCATATGGGCGCATTCCGTCGTGGAGCGTTCCAGCTGGCCGACCAGCTTCAGCTCCCTGTTGTACCCATCACGCTCGATGGCTGTTTCGACCTCCTTCCGCGCATGAAAGGCTTTGGTTTCGTCACTTGGCATCCGCTCCGCATGGTCATCCACGCTCCCATTGTCCCAACCTCGAAGGGTGCGGACAATGTGTCCACCACGATGGAGACGAGCTATGCCGCCGTGATGTCCGCCCTTCCTGGACGGCATCAGGGTTTTGTGGAGAATCCCGATCAGTAAATCCTCTCATCTCTCCTTGCGATGTCTCCTCTACGCACTCCCCTGCTCCGTGTGCTGCTGCCGCTGGCGGCAGGCATCGGAGTGGGGGAGTGGTCGTATGACCGCCTGTTTGTGCCTTATGGTGTGACGTGTCCCGACGGCATCTGCTGGGGTTTGTCTGCTGCTTGCTGGTTGGTGCTGGGTGTCCGGCTCTTCCGTGGAGCGCAGTGGCACGCTTTGCGGAAAAGAGTTTCTGCGCTCTGGCCGATCCTGTGGGCCATACTTGCCCTCTTCTTTCTCGGTATGGCTTTGATGCTGGGACAGCGGCGTTCCGGGGAGGTCCGTTGGCCTGATGGAGCGCAGACTTGGCGCGCTGTGGTCTGTGCACCACCGCGTCTTACACCGCAGGGGCAGCGTGTCCGTGTCCGGATAGTTGATGGAGCAGTCACCAAGGTGGGGTGCAAGGCAGAACTGTTTCTTGCCGGACGCAACCCTCTCCTTCGCGTAGGCGATGGTCTGCTTGTTCATACGCGCATCGCGCCACCCCGTGCTCCACAGAATCCTGGCGAGATCGACTACGCCGCTTACCTTCGCACTCAGGGCGTTTCGGGTGCAGGGCAGGCATTTACCCGCGACTGGTGCCGCAGTCCGCGCCGTGTACCGCTCACGCTGACCGAGCGTGCCCTCCTCTTGAGGACAGAGTGGGTGGATCGATATGCCGACTTTTTCGAAGGTCATGACCTTGCCGTCCTTGCCGCCATGACTTTGGGCGACCGTTCCTTCCTCGACAGCGAGACACGCCAGCTGTACAGTATGACCGGTGCGAGCCATGTTCTTGCTCTCTCTGGGCTACATCTGGCTATCCTCTACGCCTTGTTCCAGTGGACAGTGCTGCGTTCCGCGCGGCGATGGGGGCGTTGGGCCGAACTCGCAGGGGTGCTTTCGGGCTGGACGTTCATCTGGATGTTCACGTTTCTGGCGGGTATGCCCGTTTCGCTCGTACGTGCCGCCCTGATGTTTACGTTTGCCCAAGGATTTGCCTTTGTGGCACAACGTGCCGAGGGGGTGCATCATCTTCTGCTGGCTGCACTCCTGATGCTCGTTGCGCGTCCAGAATGGCTTTTTGATGTTGGGTTCCAACTCTCCTGTATGGCGGTGGCAGGGATTGTCATCCTGCGTCCGCTCATGATCCAGCCACAGTGTCTCAAAGTTCCTGCCTCTGAACGTATCGTGCCCTCCGATAGTCGCTGGCCTCCCTTGACGAAGGGGCTCCGCGCCTTGGGGCGCAGTGTCTGGGAACTCTTTACCGTCTCCTTCGCTGCCCAGTTGGCCACCGCACCCTTGGTGGTTTGGCATTTCCATCTCCTCGCACCTGCCGGATTGGTGTCGAGCCTGTGGGTCATTCCCGCGGCCTATCTTATCTTAGGAGGGGCGGTAGTTTTTCTTTTGTTCCCTTTCTTGCGTGTGGTCATTGCTCCTTGTCTGTCGATCGTCCTACGCGGAACGGAACACGGCTTGTCGCTGTTGGCACGGATGCCGGCATCGGGTGTGGACTGCTGGGTGTCACTTTGGACCGTAGTGCTGGCCTATGTCGTTCTGTTTGGCGCGGCCACATGGATGTGGACGCAGCCAAGATGGTCGCATCGTCGCAAGATGGCTGTGTGGAGTGCACTGTTCCTCCTCGGCATTGGGATGGTCCTCTCCATTCCGGTGCACCGTCCGCCCTCCGCGCCCACGCTCTGGGTGTACCACAGTCCCTCAACGCCTGCTCTCCACCTCATCGCTCCCAACGGGCAGAGCCTCCTCTTGGCCGGCGATCCCCTCAGAGCGAAATGTAGTCTTGCGGCCGTGGCGCGCAATGCTTGGCGGCGCGATCATCTTGCTGTTACCTTCTGTCCGCTCGGAAACCTCCGCACCGAAGCCGGAGCTCGGGTCTTGACGCAATCGGCTCCCTCGGTGGCGCGACATTTTGCTCTTGTGCCAGGTGTTGTGGTCTGCGGGCGTTGGCGCATGGCGGTGGTCGACCGCCAGCTGTCTTCTTCCGCTCCTCGACAACCTTTGGCGGTGGAGGTCCTGCTTTTGACGGCGGGCAGCACGCGCCCCCTTGAGAACATCCTCCGTTACTACCGGCCGCGCTGCGTCTTGCTCTGCGCTTCGCTGAGCGACTATCGCCGCCGGCGTTATCGCACCGAGGCACAGATCCTCCACCTGCCCTTGCGTGATGTTGCGGAGGAGGGTGCGGTACAGCTTGTTGAGGCAGCGGATATGGACAAGGGCAAGGGCGAGTTGTAGGTTTTTCTGTTGTGTAATCCGCTTTTGAAGGATGAATGCGGAGGAGAGTCTCCTTTTCTTATGGCTCACCAGGTCCAAGTGAGGTGGTGGATCCAAGAGGTCGTGTTCGCTCTTTTTCCCCACATGCTATCTGATGTCTTGACCCGTTGAAAAGGGCATGGGGAGAGTAAGCATTAGTCGTAGTTGTCTGGATTTCAATGATTCGAAGACGCGTAAAAAAACACCGCGGAGTCAGGACAATGACTCCGCGGTGTCGTTTGAAAGAGTCCGCGGTGTCGTGCGTACGACACCGCGGAGTTTTTTGAGTACTTGGCCGTTCGGGTGTGAAGCCCCCTCAGTCGAGGAGGTGAACCACTACACCGGAACGAAGTTTGGGTTCGAACCAAGTGGCCTTGGGCGGCATGATATTGCCTGTGTCGGCTATACGCATCACTTGTTCCATCGAGACGGGATAGAGGGCGAGTGCCGCTGCCATCTCCCCGCTGTCCACCCGGCGACGGAGCTCATCGAGACCACGCAGACCACCTACGAAGTCGATGCGTTGTGAAGAGCGGAGGTCACTGATACCGAGGAGGTCTTGGAGGATGAGGCGCGAGGAGATGTCCACATCGAGATCGCCGATGGGGTCGGTAGCATCGAAGCTGTCGGCGTGGGCTTCGAGGCAGTACCACTGTCCAGGGAGATAGAGTGAGAACTGGTGTGGGCGTGTGGGGCGGAAAGTGTCAGTGCCCTTTGGCACGACGTCGAAATGCTCCTTCAGGGCTTCGAGGAAGCTCTCGGGTGTATGTCCGTTGAGGTCGGTGACAACGCGGTTGTAGTCGAGGATGGTGAGCTGTTCGGCCGGAAAGCACACGGCCATATAGAAATTGTATTCTTCATCGCCCGTATGATGCGGATTGGCCTTGGCGCGCTCTTGGCCTACGCGAGCGGCGGCAGCACTTCGGTGGTGGCCGTCGGCAATGTAGAGGGCATCCATTCCGGCAAACTCGCGTGTGATGGTGGCAATGTCGTCGGGTTGATCGATGAGCCAGAGGGTGTGTCTGAATCCGTCTTCCCGAGCGGTGAAGTCATATTCGGGGACACCTTGTGCGATACGTTCGATAAGAGCCAGCAGAGTGGGATTGTGGCGATAGGCCAAGAAAGCCGGGCCGATGTGGGCCTGTGTGGCCTCGACATGGCGCATGCGATCATCCTCTTTGTCGCGACGTGTGAGTTCATGCTTCTTGATGAGGCCGTTGTTGTAGTCGTCCACATGAGCGCACACAATGATGCCATACTGCGTATGGTCATTCATCGTCTGAGCATAAAGGTAGTATAGCTCGCGCTTGTCCTGAACGAACCATCCGCGCTCGATGAATTTGTGGAACTCTTCGCGTGCTGAGGCATAGAGCCGTTCATCGTGGTCAGAAATGCCGGGTGGGAAGTTGATCTCGGGTTTAATGATGTGGTAGAGCGATTGCTCGTTGTCGCCCGCTTCGAGGCGAGCTTCCTCGGAGTTGAGCACATCATAGGGGCGAGAGGCGATTCGGGCAACCCACTCCTTGGGGGGGCGTAGGCCGCAGAAGGGTTTGATGCGGGGCATGGTGAGAATAGATGAAGGAGATGAAGAGGGATGGGCTTTTATTTGTTCACTTGGAAAGTGGTGCAGCCTGTGGCAAAAAATCCGCAGATTTGCCGGGCTGCGGCGAGGCCGGCATTGATGTTGGCCTCGGAAGTCTGTGCTCCCATCTTTTTGGGTGGGGAGAAGTAGCGGTCGCCGAGCACTTCGACGAAGGCATCGTGCATCTTGGGGCGGATGTCGGAGAGATAGCTCAGGTCGGTGCGCTCTTGGAAGAGGGCGAGGAGTTCGGGCTCGTTGATGATCTCTTTGCGCGCGGTGTTGATGAGGATGGCTCCGGGTTTGAGGAGTTCGAGCATTTCTCGGTTCACACTCTCCACGGTCTCCGGCGTGGCAGGCATGTGGAGGCTGACGATGTCGCACTGCTGCACGAGGTCGTAGCGGTTGTGGTGGGCATAGACGCCGTCCTCTTCGATGCGTTCCACGCGATTGAAGAAGTCGTAGGCCGAGACCTTCATCCCGAAACCTTTGGCAATGCGTGCCACACATTTGCCCACATTGCCATAGGCCAGGATGCCGATAGAGCGGCCTTGGAGTTCACTGCCTGAGCGTCCGTCAAAATGCTTGCGGAGGTGGTAGAGGAGCATGCCGAATACGAGCTCGGCCACTGCGTTGGAGTTCTGTCCGGGGGTGTTCATCACTACTATCCCTCGTGCTGTTGCAGCTTCGAGGTCGATGTTGTCATAGCCTGCTCCGGCGCGTACGGCAATCTTCAGGCGCGGTGCGGCAGCCAGCACTTCGGCATCGATGAGGTCGCTGCGGAAGATGATGGCATCGGCTTCGGAAATGGCGGTGAGGAGTTCGGACTTCTCTTTATAGTTTTCGAGGAGCGAGAGGGTGTGTCCCGCCTCCTCGATGATGTGTCGGATACCGTCGACGGCCACTTTGGCAAACGGTTTTTCAGTGGCGACCAGAATGTTCATGTCCAGAGGTCTTAGGAGGAAAAACATGACCCACCGGCCGGCCGACCGGTGGGTGAAGAGTGGTAAGACTGCAAGGTTCTATGCGTGCTGGCGCTCGAACTCCTGCATGGTTTCGACCAGAGCCTGCACGCCCTCGATGGGCATGGCGTTGTAGGTCGATGCACGGAATCCGCCTACGCTGCGGTGGCCTTTGATGCCGTGCATGCCGCGGGCGGTGGCGAAGGCCAAGAACTCGGCTTCCAGCTCTTTCTTGTCTTCGGCCATCACAAAGCAGATGTTCATATAGCTGCGGTCGGCCTTATCCGTAACGGTGCCTTGGAAGAAGGGATTGCGGTCGATCTCTTTATAGAGGAGTTCGGCGCGCTCTTTGGCCAATTTCTCCATTGCCGGCACACCGCCCTGTGCTTTGATCCAGCGAAGGGTTTGGAGGCAGGTGAAGATGGGCACGACGGGGGGGGTGTTGAACATGCTTCCCTTGTCCACATGTGTGCGGTAGTCGATCATGGTGGGGAGGGGGCGACTTACATGTCCGAGGAGGTCGTCGCGAACAATGACGAAGGTGACGCCCGCCATCGAGAGGTTCTTCTGTGCACCACCGTAGATGAGTCCGTACTTCTTCACATCGATGACGCGCGAGAAGATGTCGCTCGACATATCGGCCACTACGGGTACGGGGCTGTCTATGTCTTCGTGCAGCTCGGTGCCGTAGATGGTGTTGTTGGTTGTGATGTGGAAGTAGTCGGCATCAGCGGGGATGTCGTACCCCTTAGGGATGTAGGTGTAGTTGGCGTCTGCCGAAGAGGCTACTTCGATTACCTCACCAAAGAGCTTGGCTTCCTTCTGTGCCTTCTTCGCCCATACGCCGGTGTTGAGATAGGCAGCTTTCTTTTCGAGCAGATTGTAGGGCACGTAGCAGAATTGGGTGCTGGCACCGCCGCCCACAAAGAGCACGCTGTAGCCTTCGGGCACGTTGAGGAGTTCCTTGACCAGTGCGGTAGCTTCGTCAATGACGGCCTGGAAGTTTTTGGTGCGGTGGCTGATTTCCATCAGCGACAGCCCCATGCCGTCAAAATCCAAACATGCGTCTGCGGTGGCTTTGATGACTTCTTGGGGAAGGATGGAAGGGCCTGCGCCGAAATTTATCTTTTTCATGGTCGGTAGTGTTAGGGAGTATTTGTCTTTACGTAGGCAAATATACAACCTTCTGTTTAGATGACGTAGCAAAATTCGGAGAAAAGTGGTGGGGTTTCTGAAAAAGTGGATTTCCGGGATGGAAACCTGTGCTTCTTGGAGCAGCGAACCGAAGGTAACGCCTAAAGATTTTTCAGTGCGGATTCGGACGAACGCTACTTCTTCTCGTAGAGCTATTGCAAGAATTCCATCTCCGGGTGGGAGGATATTCTACGCACTCATCGCTTGAAGTCAGTATCCTTCCATTTGTTGCCCCACTTTGTTATAGCTATGGCAATGGTTGGTCGTCTGCTGGGCCGGAAAATCCAATTAGTGTATCGATGACTTGGGGGGCGACACGGCATGCCGGAAAAAAGTCCATGTTGGTCATTACGTGCCGATGTAGTTGACGTTGTGAAACAGGTCAATGCAGTAGTCATACGCTTGCTGGATTTTTTTTCGTCCGAGACTACTTTGAAGGAATAATGTCCTTCTTTGTTTTCGGGTGTCACCAAGAGTGGGCAGTGCCCCGTGTCGAGGGCTCCCATAAAGGCGGTTACGACTTTAAAGGCTGTGTGTGGCGATTGCATCTCGGGTTGGGTAGATCCTTCGAGTTAATGGAACGTTGCAAGTCGTTGAACGAGGGAGCCTTTTTCGGCAAATTCCATCCGTTTTGAGTGGGGGGACGACCTCAGGAAGACGGGCGTGTCACTTGTCAAAGACAGCGCGCCTGCATCCTGATCGGGATGCAGGCGCGCGATGCGTGGTTGGATAGAGGGCCGGTGCGTTAGACAATGCCGCGACCGTGGCAGTTCTTGAACTTTTTGCCTGATCCGCAGGGGCAAGGCTCGTTGCGGCCGGGGAGATTTTCCTTCACGATGGGCTGTTGTTGAGCCTGTCCGCGAGTGTCGCGGGCAGCAGCTGCCGCCATGGCAGAGTCGGTAGGATCAAAGCCTTCGGGAGCTTCATCAATGTCTACTTTCGTCTCGGTGTAGTTGCGGCTGGTTTCGGGGAGTTCATCGCCTGCTTCGGGGACTTCGTCCGGACCGGCCACAGGGATGCGGGCGCGCATCAAGGTCGAGACGGAATTGTCATTGATATCGTTCACCATGTCATCGAAGAGTTTCACGCTCTCGATCTTGAAGACCACGAGCGGATCCTTCTGTTCATACGACACGTTGCGGACGGAGTGTTTGAGTTCGTCGAGCAGACGGAGGTTTTCCTTCCATGAGTCATCGATGTTGTGGAGGAGGATGGCTTTTTCAAACTCCTTGACTACGTTCTTGCTCTCTGTCTCATATGCCTCTTTGAGGTTTACACGGATGTTGTAGACCAGGCGGCCATCGGTGATGGGGATGAGGATGTTGTCGAACTGGTCGGCTTGGGTTTCATACACCTGTTTGATGACAGGCACAGCCACTGCGCGGAGGGTCTCCATCTTCCGGTTGAAGGCGGCCATTGCTGCCTCGAAGGCTTGTTCATAAAGGTCGTCGCGCTTGGTGGTGTTGTACTCCTCTTCGGTGAACGGTACCTGCATGGCGAAGATTTCGATGAACCGATCCACGCATCCCGGATAGTCGCACTTGTCGATGATGTCGATGACGCGGTCCCAGATCATATTGGAGATGTCCATGCCAATGCGCTCACCCATAAGTGCGTGTCGGCGTTTCTCGTAGATCACGGTGCGCTGCTTGTTCATCACATCGTCATACTCGAGCAGGTGCTTACGTGTGCCGAAGTTATTTTCTTCTACCTTCTTTTGCGCACGCTCGATACTCTTGTTGATCATCGAGCTTTCAATCATCTCTCCGTCCTTGAATCCGAGTTTATCCATCATGGAGGCGATGCGTTCGGAAGCGAAGAGGCGCATGAGCTTGTCTTCGAGGGAGACGAAGAATACGGAGCTGCCCACATCACCCTGTCGGCCGGCACGGCCGCGGAGCTGGCGATCCACACGGCGGCTGTCGTGACGCTCCGTGCCGATGATGGCCAGACCGCCGGCGGCGCGCACTTTTTCGGAGAGCTTGATGTCCGTACCGCGACCCGCCATGTTGGTAGCGATAGTGACGGCACCGAGAAATCCTTCGCGCTCCGTCTTGTTGCCGTGCTCATCCGTCTCAACGATGATGCCTGGTGTGCTCTGCCCGGCAAGAGCCACGATGTCGGCCTCTTTCTGGTGGAGCTTGGCGTTGAGCACTTGGTGTGGAATTTTTCGGAGGGACAGGAGGCGGCTGAGGAGTTCGGAGATCTCGACCGAGCTGGTGCCCACGAGGGTGGGACGGCCGGAGTTGCGCATCTTTTCCACCTCTTCGATGACGGCGTTGTATTTTTCACGCTGCGTTTTGTAAACGCGGTCGTTCATGTCGTTGCGCTGGATAGGGCGGTTGGTAGGGATTTCCACCACATCGAGTTTGTAAATGTTCCAGAACTCGCCCGCTTCGGTGATGGCCGTACCGGTCATACCCGCCAGCTTGTGGTACATGCGGAAGTAGTTTTGCAGTGTGATCGTGGCGAAGGTTTGCGTGGCAGCCTCAACCTTGACATGCTCCTTGGCTTCTACAGCTTGGTGCAGGCCATCACTCCAACGGCGTCCCTCCATAATGCGTCCTGTGGACTCATCGACGATCTTCACTTGTCCGTCCTGGATGACGTAGTCATCATTGAGGTTGAACATTGAGTAGGCTTTGAGGAGCTGCTGCAAGGTATGGACGCGGTCGGCCTTGATGGCATATTCGGCCAGGAGTTCGTCTTTGCGGGCCACGCGCTCCTCATCCGGGAGATTCTGGGCTTCGAGGGCGGAGAGTTGGCCGGCAATATCGGGAAGCACGAAAAGCTCATCGTTCTGCACGGCTTCGGCTAACCAAGCCGTACCTTTATCGGTGAGGTCGCACGAACGCTGCTTCTCATCGACCACAAAGTAGAGGGGTTCGACCGCTTCGGGCATGCGGCGATTGTTGTTCTCCATATAGATCTCCTCCGTCTTGAGCATACCGGCTTTGATACCCGGCTCAGAGAGGTATTTGATCAGCGGATTGTTCTTGGGAAGAGCCTTGTAGGAACGGTAGAGCGAGAGGAAGCCTTCCTCTACTTGCTTCTTGTCGTCGCTCTTGATGAGGCGTTTGGCTTCGGTCAGCAGGTCGGTGGCATACTTGCGCTGCACGGCCACGAGACGTTCCACGAGGGGCTGGTATTGCTCGTACATCTGATCGTCACCACGCTCTACGGGGCCAGAGATGATGAGTGGTGTACGGGCATCGTCGATCAGGACGGAATCTACCTCATCGACGATGGCATAGTAGTGCTTGCGCTGCACGAGGTCGGCAGGCTTCATGGCCATATTGTCACGAAGATAGTCGAAGCCGAACTCATTGTTCGTACCGAACGTGATGTCGGCATTGTAGGCGCGGCGGCGCGCCTCGCTGTTGGGTTGATGCTTGTCGATGCAGTCTACTGAGAGTCCGTGGAACTGGTAGAGTGGTCCCATCCATTCGGAGTCTCGCTTGGCCAGATAGTCATTGACTGTCACGACGTGGACGCCACGTCCCGAGAGGGCGCGGAGGAATACGGGACAGGTGGCAACGAGGGTCTTACCTTCACCGGTGGCCATCTCGGCGATCTTGCCCTGCGTGAGCACTACGCCGCCGAAGAGCTGCACGTCATAGTGCACCATCTCCCATTTGAGATCATTGCCACCGGCGATCCAGTGGTTCTGATAGATGGCGTGGATGCCGTCCTCGCTGATGCGGACGAAATCTTTCGTGATGGCGAGTTCGCGGTCGTAGTCGGTAGCGATGACTTCGAGGGTGTCGTTTTCGGCGAAGCGGCGTGCCGTTTCCTTGACGATGGCAAAGGCTTCGGGAAGTGCTTCTTCAAGAGCCACGTCCATCCGTTCGAGTACTTCTTTTTCGAGCTTGTCGATCTGGTTGAAGAGGCTACCGCGGTCTTCCAGAGCTGTCTCTTCGATCTTTGCTTTCAGAGCTTCAATCTGGGCGTTGAGATCATCGGCCGAACCTTGGATGCGCTGTTTGAGCTCGAGCGTCTTGGCGCGGAGAGCATCGTTGTCAAGATTTTGGATTTGGGGTGATACGGCTTTGATCTTGTCGACCCACGGCTGAATTTCTTTCATGTCGCGGGTGGCTTTGCTACCGAAGAGTTTGGCGAGGAATTTGTTGATATCCATGGATTATGATTGTCTTGGAAGGGGAGGTTTTTCGATTGAGGTCTTTGTATCACCTCCCGAAAATACTTGTCGTTGGAGTATGGGTTGTGGAATATGGATGGTGCAACGCTCAGAGGAGCGGAGCTGTGCGACAAGCATTGGGTGCACGGATGCGCATCGCCTTGGAGAGGGTGGGGGCGATGACATCGGTCGTGACGGGCGTTTCGGTGAAGGAAGGACGCACGCCAGTGCCATAGAGGATGATGGGGAATGCGGTGAAGGCTTCGCGTGGGGTGGAAGTGGTGCCGTCATCGGCATGGACGAGATGCCAGCCTGGGCGGAGTTGGAGGATAAGATCCCCCGAACGGTAGGGAGACAGACTGCTGGCGCGACGTCCGCTTTCGGGCGTCCAGGCTCCTTGGAGGAGCGGGTCGGTGGTGAACACCGCCTTAATTCCAGATAACTCGAGGAGGAATGCCTGTGCCTTTCGGCGTACCTCGGTGAGGTTGAGCTGACGCTCGGTGATGAGCGCGTGGTTCAGATAGATGTTGCTCCCAAAGGTGGCTTCGATGTAGTTGCCTTGGCCGTAGGTGGCCACGAGATACATGCCCAGCAGGCTTGTGGTACGGCGCATGTCGACAGTGCCATTAGGGAGGCGAAGGCGGGCACGTTCTTCTTCTGCCTCGATGAAGCAGCCGGATGAAGTGAGGGCAAAGAGTGCGTTGCCCACGCCCACCTGTCGGTGCACGGCTTCGATGATCGTGGCCACAGCGCGGTCTAGGCGAGTATAGGTGTCTTGGAGTTCAAGCGTGCGGCGTGTAGCCGCTTCGTTGCGGTAAGTGCCGGCGTAGAGGGTGATGTTGAGCAGGTCGGGCACGGCATCTGCCCCCAGTTGGCTCCCGTTGAGGGCTGCTACGGTAGCAGCGGCCACTTCATCATTGATGAGTGCCGAGGTCTTGAAGTCAGCAAACCGCCGGGCATCGCGCCAGGTGTGGCGAAGGGTCTTTTCCTTTTGGACAGAGAGGAGTAGCGGGGAGGCCACAACACTTTCGTGGATTGGCGTCCATGTGGTGGAACGTAGGCGGAGATCGAGGTTCTGCTGCGTGTTGCGCTGGTCTGCCCATTTGGGGAGTTGCCGTCCGTAGTAGTCGGACGACGACCAGTTGCCCGTGTTGTCGTCCAGCCACACTACTTGGTCGGCGGCATGGCCGGCGAGGAGGATGGCGACATCGGCATCGGGTGCGATGCTCACCACCTGGGCTGCACTGCCACTCGCTGCTTTCAGCTCATCGCCCAGAGTGGAGACTTCGAGCCAGCGTGGCGAATACTGTTCCACAGTGTTGAGGCCGCGCACCGAACGATCCTCCACGGCATAGAGCGGGCGGAGGGTCTCGCGGTTGAGCCACCGGCGAGCGATGATGCCGTGGTCGGAAGGTGTAGTTCCCGTGGAGAGGGTGGCGGCGGCTGTAGCGCGGTCGGCGATGAGTGAGGGATATTGAGCTTGGGAGTAGACTGTGCCCTGACGGAAGAGGAGGTTCAGCCCATCGTTTCCATAAAGCGGAGAGAAAAAGCTGAGATAGTCGCTCCGCAGGCCATCAATCATGAGGTTCACCACTAGGCGGGGGAGACCTCCTTGCAGACCGATGGGGCGATTGCCCACAGCATTGTCCTGTTCACCTGCCGGCATGTCCACGCACATCCCCTTGGCCTCGGCAGAGGTCAAGATTGTCATCACAGTGATGAGGGAGAGGAGGAGATGGTGGTGACGGTGCATGTTGTGGGTCGTACTTACTCAGAGAGGGGCTGTTGTCGGCGTTTTGCCTCAAAGACGGAGGAAAAGTAGATGAAGATGCTGCGGAGGAGCAAAGTCAGTGCCAAAGCGTCGGCACCGTTGGGGAAAACCTGCCAGCCGAGGAGTTTCACTGCGAAATAACTTATCGCGCCCACTCCAATGACGGGAGCGATGAAGTCGCGGCGGCATGTGCGTGCCGTCCAGAGATGGTAAGGCAGATAGACGAGGAGGAGGGGATGGAAGATGGTGAGCAGCCAGTTGCGATCCACCGCGGGATGTGCGCTCCATCCTACCATCAGGGCGATGAGTGTGCCAGCAGACCCCATGCCGAGCAAGAGTAGGGTGTCGAACGAGAGCGTCCAGATGCGCCATGCGCGGCGTACGGTCGGAGCTTTCTCACGGTTGCGCCATGCACCGACTGAGAGCGCGGCAGCGGCAGCGGTCAACAGCCAGAAGACCATGGTCGGGGAGAGGGGAAATGCCGGCTGTTTGGCGCGGGGCGTCAGGGGGAAGAGGGGGGCGGAACGGCGCACCAGCGGACGGCGTGTGCCATCGGGGGCAACGATCTCGGCCTCTTCGAAATAGGCCTCGGCATAGGTAGGCAGGAAATTGATACGGGGCATGTCACGCAGGGCGTGCCGTTCGTCTACTTCGGGGCCGAGGAGGAGATCTTGGCCGAACTCGTACCATGGACTTTGGCGTGTGAACTCGTGGATCATCTCGCGCTGCGAAAGCGTGCCTGATAGCTTCGTCTGTTTCGGATAGATCACCCGGCTTCCGCCCGCCTCGATGGCGCGGACGATGGCTTGGACGGCACGCGTGGTGCAGTTGTCGTAGAGGAAGTTGTAGCGGTAGGTCCAGTCGGTGGTGCGGAGCACCAATGTGTCTGTGCCACCTCCGAGGGCTTCGACGGGGTAGATGCGGCGATGCTCGCCGTGGGTGGTGAACACCTCATTCAGAGCCTGCTGAACAGCCTTGGCTTCGGAGGGCGTGAGATCGAGCACTTGTTCGGTGATGGGCATATCATCACTCATATACTCCGAGAGAAAGAGGGCTGTGCTCTCCTGTGCCACCGAATAGTCGGTGAGGCCGAGCACGAATTTCATCACAAAGTTGGGCGTCTGGAATGAGAAAACACCGTAATTTGCCGTTATGTCCGTGTGCTGCCCTTCGCGGATGCGCACGGCCGTGTGCCCGTAGAGGCGATATACATCGTGTCCTGGGGCTGCGGTGAGGAGGGAGACGGTGATGGCATCGTCCTCAAATTCGCTCCAAGGATTGGGAGAGGCAGCACTCTGCGCTGCTGCGGGTCGTGCAAGGGAGAGGAGGACGAGAAGGAAGGGAATTAGCAGTCGGTGCATAAGGACGGCGTTTGGTAAGTCTGCTTGCCCCAAGCGAAAGGGCACAATAAGGCCGAGCAAAGGTACGGAGATTTGGTAGAAAGACCAAAGCTTTCGGAGCTTATTTTAAGAAAATGCCGTGGGAAGTCTGCAAAGCGATGGTTAAAGAGCGGTACAGAGTAGCGCAGCGACATAGTGGCTTCCGATAAATCGCGCGCTTTGAACTGTAATAACCCCAATTCGGGATAAGCGATGTCTGTTGTTTTCCTTAAAATAGTTTCAATAAAAGCCCCAAGAGAGATGTTGCGGATGATTTCTGCAAAGAATATGAGTTTGAATTGAACAGATACATCTCACAATCCCTTTTTGCTTCCCTCTTCAACAGAGGAGTCCATATCGTCACAGGCATCCGCAGCAATATGAAGAACGGATTGATGGAGATCCACGACAGGATCATGCTCCGCAAGAAAAGCATCATTGAAACTGTCAACGACATGTTCAAAAATGTGGCACAGATTGTTCACGCTAGACACAGAAATTATCTCAAACTTCATTGTCAACCTTCTGGCGGAGGAATGGCGGCCTATTCCTTTTATGACAAAAAGCCTGGCATCAATGTAGGGTTTGGGAGGGAGGAAATGGGTAGTGTCAAGCAGCTCACTTTGTTCTAAAACTTATTTGCGTGAAACAATTTGTATTCGGCCTAAAAGCAGGTCGAAAGGGATGGTGTGCACTATTGAAAAGGGGATTGGGAGCAGAGCTTAAACCAAATTGGGGTCAAATGGAAAAGGGGGTATATCGGGCGGAGAAAAAAGCCCAAACGCCTTGTGGTAAGAGTTTACAAGGGTGTTTGGGCGTTTTTCGTAATCAGTAGAGGTCAGAAAATGAGGAAGATGGCAGGGATCTTTCCTATGTCGGGAAGGCCGGTTCGCCGCCAGTCTTTGAGTGTCTGGGTGCAGATGAACTCCGCTTCTGTGGTTAGACCAGCCGCCACGCAGAGGCGGGTCTTGGGTGAGCAGGCAGCAAGGATGTCGGCAAAGAGACGGGCGTTGCGGTAAGGCGTTTCGATGAAGAGCTGTGTCTGATGCTCCTCGCGTGCCCGTGCTTCGAGTGCCCGGAGACGTTTGCTGCGTTGTGCAGTATCGATAGGGAGGTAGCCGTGGAACGCGAAACTTTGTCCGTTGAAGCCCGAGGCCATCACGGCCAGCAGGATGCTCGATGGACCGACCAGTGGAACAACGCGCAATCCCTCGCGCTGGGCGATGGCCACGATGTCTGCTCCCGGATCTGCCACGGCGGGACAGCCAGCCTCGCTGATTACCCCCACGCTCTCGCCGCGGCGAAGCGGGTCGAGAAAGGAACTGAACCGGGCAGCATCGGCATGCTTTCCCATTTCGGAGAAGGTGAGGGCATCTATGTCGATGGAGCGTTCCACAGCTTTGAGAAAGCGGCGTGCGGTGCGGATATCCTCGACGATGAAGTGGCGGATGCCGAGGATGACTTCGCGGTTATAGACCGGCAGTACGCGGTCGTGCGGTGTGTCGCCAAGGGTTACGGGGATGAGGTAGAGGGCGGGCATGTTCTTAACTTTACACCTTAAGACATTAGAGAGAAACACAATGTAATTGAGCAACGATCGGCCCAATAAGTGTTGGGCATAAGCGCGTTGGTCTTAGATCTTAGTGCATAGACACTGTGTCAGGGTTTGACCTTCTAATATCTAACGTTTTGATAACTCCGTAAATGTCCGTTTCTTCTGAACAAAAAATGCCCAGATGAGACTGAAGTCGAAGCGCTCGGGGATGGGGTCGATCCGGGTTTGAGCCAGATTTTCGGCACGGTCTTGCCGGAATTCATTGCGCCAGGCGTAGAAGTCGTTTCGGCCACGCCACACTGCTCGGGCATTGGCCCAGTCACCTTTGAGGAGGAATTGCAAGGCGGCGAGATGGTCGAGCCAGAAACGGTGACGCATCACACGGTGCAATTCGCCGTCAGGAAGATTCTTGTAGAGCATCGTGAGGTTGTTGCGGAAGTTGAGGTAGGTTTTCCGCGGATTGTCTTTTGGGAGCGTTCCGCCGCCTACGTGGTAGACCACACTCGCGGGGATGCACACGATGCTGCGCCCTCGCGCCCGAAGCCGCCAACAGAAGTCGATTTCCTCGTTGTGGGCGAAGAACCGCTCGTCAAAGCCTCCCACGGCTGCCCAGTCGGTGGCACGGACAGCGAGAGCTGCCCCCGTGGCCCAGAAGATGGAGGCAACGGTGTCATACTGCGCCATGTCGCGCTCTGCTACGTTGAAGATGCGGCCGCGGCAGAAAGGATAGCCATCGCGGTCAAGATAGCCGCCGCAGGCACCAGCATACTCCAGCAGTCCGGCGTCCCATTCGGAGCGGAGCTTGGGCTGTGCCGCTGCCACCTCAGGGTGATGGTCGAAGTATTCGCGGATGGGGGTAAGCCAGCGTGGAGTTACGCGTACATCACTGTTGAGCAGGAGGTAGAGGTCGTAGCGGCCAGGATGTTCGGCCTCGAGTCGTTGGAGAGCTATGTTGTAGCCTCCGGCAAAACCATGATTGTGTTTGAGCGGAAGGAGGCGCACCGTAGGAAATTCGCGGCGAACGAGATCCAATGATTCATCGGTCGAACCGTTGTCCGCCACGATGACTTCACCCTCGGGTGCGGAGTGATTCACGACAGAGGGGAGAAAACGGCGGAGCATCTCTGCCCCGTTCCAGTTGAGGATGACGATTGCAATCATAAGATTTTTTGGGGGCAGAATAAGCTATTGGTTGAGTAGGAAGAAGATCAGAGGGATTGAGGCACCAATCGGAAGGAGTGTGGGGCAATCTGTCGTGCAGCGATCGGTGTCTTTTATTCTTTCTACTTACTGTCTAATGCTGATAACCTATTCTACGATTATGTCCTTTACTATCAACGCGTCTTCCTCTGCATTGAACTCGCCGAGGCGGACTTGACATAGGCTGTCGGGGCGGATGGCCGTGCCTGCGGCTGATTCTACGCGGATGTAATTGTCTGTCCAGCCCAGAAGAGGGCGACCATCGCGGGCATGCTCCCAGAGCACAGGACGCACGGTGCCGATAAATTGGCGGTAGTGAGCTTTCCGCTTCTCTTCAGAGAGTGCGAGGAGTCTTTGGCTACGCTCCTTTTTGGTGTGTGGTGCCACGGCATAGGGGATGTTGAGTGCAGCTGTGCCCGGGCGCTCGGAGTAGGAGAAGACATGAAGTTGGGAGATGGGCAGAGATTCGATAAAGCGATAAGCTTCTTCGAAAAACTCATCACGTTCGCCCCGTGTGCCAACAATGACATCCACGCCGATGAAAGCATCGGGCATCACGGTCTTGATGCGCTCCATCTTGTGGCGGAACAGGGCGGTATTGTAGCGGCGGCGCATCAGGGCGAGTACGTCGTCGCTTCCGCTCTGCAAGGGGATGTGAAAATGGGGCATGAAGGCGCGGCTCTGGGCGCACCATTCGATAATCTCATCGGTGAGCAGATTGGGCTCGATGCTCGAGATGCGGTAACGGTCGATGTTTTCTACGCGGTCGAGAGCTTGGAGCAGCTGGAAAAAAGTTTCGCCCGTGGAGCGTCCGAAGTCGCCGATATTCACCCCCGTGAGCACGATCTCCCGTCCACCGTCTGCCGCCGCCGTTTCGGCCTGCGTTACAATATCGGCAATGTGGGCATTGCGCGATCCTCCGCGCGCAGCGGGTATGGTGCAGTAGGTGCAGCCATAGTTGCAGCCGTCCTGCACTTTGAGGAAGTAGCGTGTGCGCTCTCCGCGAGAGCAGGAGGGGACAAAAGTGCGGATATCCCGTAGTGGAGTGGTGTAGGCCACACCTCCGTGCAGCTCGCTGTCGGCGCGTGTACCGAGCTCCTTCGCTTGGAGGTGTTCTTCGAGCAGGGAGATGATGCGTCCTTTGGACTCCTGTCCCACCACGAGATCCACACCCTCCATTTTGGCGATGTGTTCGCCCGAGAGTTGGGCGTAGCAACCCATCACGGTGATGAAGGCATCGGGGTGCTCGCGGTGGAGCCGGTGGATGGCATGGCGGCATTTAGCATCAGCCTCACCCGTTACGCTGCACGTATTGATAATGCAGAGGTCGGCCTGTTCGCCTGCTTCCACATCGGTACAGCCCAGAGCGGCGAGGCGGTCGCGCAGGGTGGCCGTCTCGGCATAATTGAGTTTGCAGCCGAGCGTCACGAACGCGGCCTTCTTGCCATATATAATAGAGGAGTTCTGTTGCATAAGTGTCTGCAAAGTTACGACAGACGAGGGGGATGACCAAATCCCACTCTTAAAAAACAACCCCATTTCTTCTTTTCAGCCTCTCTCTCCTGTTCTTATCGTCCTTCCTTCGTCCGAAAAAACCTTTGTTTCGCCGAGTTATGTTCATTGAATGATTGTTTTGGCTGTCATTTCTTTGATTGTTGTGTTTTTAAGAGTTAAATATATGGGGGTACTATGATTTTGTTGGGGTGATTACTTGCGGTGGTCGAAAAAGTCCGTACCTTTGCATCGTTTTAATACAGCATTATTGTTTTACTTTTAACTCCTCATCAAAATGAAGAAACTCGTTTTCATGCTCGTAGCTTTCGCAGCTATCTCTTTCGCTTCCTGTGGTAACAAGGCTGAGGCTCCTGTCGCTACCGACAGCATCGCTGCTGACTCTGCTGCTACCGACAGCGCAGCTACTGACTCTGCTGCTACCGACAGCGCAGCTACTGATTCTGCTGCTACCGACAGCGTAAAGGCTTAATCGCCTACAGTTCGAAAGAACTAGCCTTTTTAGGCAACTGAGAGAAATTGAAACCAGTTGAGACTTAGGTCTCGGCTGGTTCTTTTTTGTGTCAGAGGTTGGTATGGCTTGATGGGATTTGATCCTGAGAAAAAATCCGAGGGGCAAACTGCATTATCGTGCGGTTTGCCCCTCGGATAGTTATGAGGGGTATTTATTCTTCCTTCTTTTTACGTGTGGCGCGACGTTTGGGCTTCTCTTCGGCAGGGCGTTCGATTTTGATGCCGGCGAGTTCGGGATCAATCATGATTCGGCCACAGTATTCGCAGACGATGACTTTCTTGCGCATGCGGATGTCGAGCTGGCGCTGGGGGGGAATCTTGTTGAAACAGCCGCCGCAGGCATCGCGTTGCACATAGACGATACCCAATCCGTTGCGAGAGCTCTTACGGATGCGCTTGAAGGCAGTGAGCAGACGAGGTTCGATATTTGCCTCGATCACCTTGGCCTGTTCGCGGAGCTTTTCCTCCTCTGTTTTTGTTTCCGAGATGATTTCGTCGAGTTCTGACTTTTTGAGGTCAAGATCTTGGCGGCGTTCATCGAGCGTTTCGCGACCTTTGGCCAAATCGGATGTTTTGGCGGCAATGGTGCGTTCGGCTTCACCGATCTTTTTCTTGAGGAGTTCGATTTCCAAGCCTTGGAATTCGATTTCTTTTGTGAGGTTATCGTATTCGCGATTGTTCTTCACATCATCGAGCTGGCTTTGGTAGCGGTTCATCAGGCCTTGTGCCTCTTCGATGTCGGCGCGCTTTTTCTCGATGTCGGCGTTGAGCCGCTCGATCTCTTCCTCATACTTGCCTAAGCGGTGGGTTAGCCCTTCGATTTCGTCTTCGAGATCCTGTACTTCAAGAGGAAGTTCACCGCGGAGGGTCTTGATCTTGTCGATCTCTGAGAGTTTGGTTTGCAGTTGGTAGAGCTTCTTGAGTTTCTGTTCTACCGCCATATCGGCGGGATTCTCTTTCTTGCTGGCCATAGTGTGGTATGTTATAGATATTGTATCGGGTTGGTGTTGATGCGCGTGCAGGCTAAGCGCAGTTCAGGATGCGCCTTGTGAAGGATGCGGTGCATAAGATCGATCGTGTAGCGTTCGCTGGGATAGTGCCCAAGAGCCGCGAGGGTGATTTCGGCCTCATGGCCGAAGAAGGTGTGGTAGCCGATTTCGCCTGTAAGGTAGGCATCACAGCCCTTTGCAATGGCGTGGGGAATGAGAAAATCGCCCGAACCTCCACAAAGCCCTACACGTGCTACGTGCGTGCTGCCTCCGGGGGTGAAGGCTAGGGCATCAATGCCGAAGGTCGCCTTGACGTGGTGGAGGAAATCCATGCGCTCCATCGGCTCGGGCAGCGTGCCCACAACCCCACTGCCGCCAGAACGTCCGTCGGTGAAAGGGTCGAGGATATCTATGGCTGTAAGCCCCAGACGGTGAGCCATCTCATGGCTCACCCCATCCGGCGCATTGTCCAAGTTAGTGTGGGCTGCATAGAGGGCGATGTCGTGTCGGATGGCCAAGCGGAGGCAACGTTCCACTTGGGTGACATCGGCAATACGCTTCACTCCACGGAAGAGGAGGGGATGGTGTGCCACGATGAGGTTAAATCCTAATTGCGCGGCCTCCTCGATGACGGCCTCGGTAACGTCAAGGCACAATAATGCCCCTGAACACTTGCTCCCTGTTATTCCAACCTGCAAGCCAGAATTATCGTAGCTTTCTTGCAGGGGCAGCGGAGCAAACTTTTCAAGGGCCTCAACGACTTCTTTGATGTTCATAAGCTGTGTGGACGGGTTTCGCCTGATGGCGATCACATCGTCTTCTCTGCAAAGTTACACATTCCCCACCGTTCTGGCAAGAATTGGACGGATTTTTCCACTTGTGCCGTTATTTCTGCGAATGTGGACGTAAAATGTACTAATTCTTGATGGTGAAGATAGGACATGTAGTTCTGCGAAATGCATATGACATTTTCCGCGAAAAGTTATTTCCGTTGGAAGTTTTACGGGACATGTCCTTGCAGCCTTCTGAAAAACCCCCTATCTTTGCAGCGTCCTAAACCAAATTATTCACATGTTGCTACGGAGTGTGTGCAGGTGTTGCATCATCCGAACCCCCCCTTCCGGTATTTTTCTGGGGGGCGCAAAGACTTAACGTACTGATGAAGAAAGTTATCCTATCCATGATGGGGATGCTGATGATGGCCTTGGCCACAATCCCCTTCGCCTCTTGTTCCCCAAGCCAGTCGAAGATCGAAGAGCTGCAAGAACTTCACGCAGAAGTTATGACGCGTGCAAAAGATCGTCTCACCCACGATGAGCGCAAGGAGTGTCTGAATAAGCTGAACCAATTGGACGGCGAGATTGCCGATCTCGAATTTGAGCCTGAAGTAGACCGGAAGATCAAGAAGATGCTTCGCGACTGCTACGAGCTCCTCCTCGGCTGAGGACATTGTTCCTGCTGACTGGAACGCCCCGAAATCTCCATGGAGATTTCGGGGCGTTCCGGTGTGATTGGGGTACGGTCTGCATACCGCACCTTGGTGTGGGATGCTCTCCGCACTTGTTGCGTATGGCACGAAACAGGCGCGGAGGGCAAGTGACGGTCAAAAGCGAGCGTTTATTCCCCGAGACTCCACTTGATGTTCAGAGTGGGTGCGGCAGTGCGGTGGATGCGCACCACGTAAGTTGTGGGGGTGAGGGCTGTGGGGACAGTGACCATTCCGTCCACCACGGGGAGGGCGTTGAGGATCGTTCGGCCTTGGAGATCGAGGAGGTCGAGAGCGGTGGCTCCATGGATCTGCACGGTAAAGCGGTGTGTGGCGGGATCATAAACTACGGGGCCATCGGTAGTGGCATCAGTGAGGTTGTCGGTGATGCCCGAAATCACACCGTCTTTCCAAAAGAGGCGGAAGTAGCTGTCGCCCACGGAGGGGGCGAAGGTCGCGGTGATGAGTTGCGTGCCATCGGCTGCTGTGGTGCGTTTGAAGGGTACGATGCGGTGGTTGGTCTCATCGGGGGTAGCATCTGTCAGTTCGGTCGTAGCCACTTCAAGATACGGAGCTTTTCCCTCGCGGTTGTAGAGGTTGTAGGGCAGTGAGAGACTGATGTCATCGGCCGTCTGTGCCGTTGTGGGGAGGGTGGTACGGAGCTGGTAGTGCACCGTGCTTACCTCGCCGTTTCGGGCGGCGGGATGGGCATTGGACGAGGCTCCGAGGACGTAGAACGACTGATCGGCGGCAAAGGTGGCAGGATTCTCCGCATTTGACCTCGCCACATCGCCGCGGCTGAGGATGAGTTGGGCAGCGGTGCCGTTGCTCATCTGTCCGCGCGACTGTTTCTGGGCGAAGCGTGAGATCTTGTGGCTGCCGATACCCGCGATCTGGTATTTGTATTGGGAAGAGGCGGCAGGATAGACTACGTTGGAGCCCATTTTGTAGTCGTGATCGAGGGTGATGCCGTGTTTGAGGGCCAGGTAGGAGCGCACCTTTTTCTCGTTGTCCGTAGTGAGGGCTTGATCATAGTGGATCACCTCGGCGATGTTTCCGTTGAAGAAATGCGGCTCGGCCTCGTTGAACGACATGCCGAGCGAGAGCGACCGGAGGGTGAAGTTGTCGGCCGTTGCCGTGCCCGACCCTGCGGCCTTGCTGCCATTGATGGCGATATCGGCCACTTTCGGGGAATAATGTGTTGTGACGAGGCGTGTGGGATTTCCGGAAAACCGTGTCTGCTTGATCTCCACTCCAGCGCGTTGTGTGCTGATGCGTCGGTTTCCATCGATGAGGATGGAATAGGCATTGCCGGCACCTTTCACACCGTCCCACTTGTCGGTGTCATACAGACCGTAGCCATAACTTACGATGCGCTCTTTGCCAAGGTTCGTGCCTGAACTGACCACCACGAAGTCGGTGGTGGTGTTGCCGTCGTAGAACTTGCTCACGCCGCCGCGGTAACCGCCTTTGCCTTCAAACGTGAGGGTGGGGTTGAAGTTGGAGCCTGTTGTGTTAAGTGTGGCAGGTGTTCCGATGGCGGCATAGCGTTCGGCGGAGGGGTGTGAGTCGTAGAAGGCTACTACCTTGCCGTCAGTATCTGCCGAAACCATTGAGGGATCGAACCAGAAGGAGGGTGCGCCGGTCGAGGCGCCAGGCTTGTCGGTGTTGCCGCCCACGAGCGCCGCGGTGAAGATGCAGTGCTCGCCGTTCCATTGCAGCTCGATGGTGGAATTTTCATCGAGATCGTAGGTGCCGATGGCTGTGGTCTGTGAGTTGTTGGCAGCACGTCGCTCCACGAGGAGCTTCCCCTGCCCGTCACGCACTATGCAGGAGGCAAGCTTGGCTGAGCGTTCAAATTGCAGGCGATAGCGTCCCGGGGCAAATCCGCGGCGTTTCATCACGATAGTTGTCTCCGACTGGTCGGATGAGGTGGTACAACCCACATAGTCAGCGATGTTGGAAGCGCGCTGGCTGTCCCAAGTAAAGAGTTCGGTGTGGGAATTGAAGGAGAATTGACGGAGGTCAAACTTTCCGAAGAGCGGCATGTCGTTGGTGAGCAATGGATAGTCAGAAGTGCGTCCTGCCTTGTTGAACACATAGCCTTTCCATGCGTAGTTGCCCCACTGTGCTGTGTCGTTAAGCGCAACGTTTCGTCCCACAAGATTTACTGTGGGAGAAGTGAATACCACCTTTTGTTCCGCATTGGCGATGGTGTAGTGATATTTTCCCAAGGCATCCGAACCGATGGTGCGTTTGCGGGCTTGTGCCTGCTCATCGTCCAGGGCCGTGTTGTCGCGATACCACTGCACGGTGCCTTCGATCTGGTTGGTCTTGAGCGTCACCTGGTCGGTAGTGCATACTTCATACTGTGATTGCCACAGATCCTCGCCGTTTACCGATTCTTCGTTGAAGGGGTTGAGTCCTGCGGGCAGTGAGCGTTTTCCGAGGGTTTTCCGGGATTCGTCCATCACAGCCACGGCAAAGAGGTTGTCCTGTGTCCAAGTCTTGCCTTCGGGGGCGGGAACATCGCCCTCCGTTGTGTCGATGGGAAATTCCGCCACCGGCTCCATATATTTGTCGTAGAGGGCGTAGATGATGTATTTGCCCTGCGTCACCCGTTCGGCGGTGTCCCACGAGAGGCGTACTTTTTCGGGGGAAAAGCTTAGGATGCTTGGACGGGTAGTGATGTGTTCGCCCACCTGCGCGGCGGCTGAGATGACGTCCATATCGCCCGCAACGACGCGGAAGCGGAGCTGTGGGGTGAGCGGTGCACCTTGAGGTACGATCCATTTGAGGAAGTTCTTGCCGAACACGGTGCCACTCTGGTCGGTCTGTCCGCCATTACCATCGTTTTGCCAGTAGCGTGTGCCATAAGCCGCAGTCGCACGAATCCATGCTCCGCCCTCTTGATATTGATAGTAGACGGTGGGAGTCATCTTACCCTGAACGAAGTTCGGTGCCTGTCGCTCTTCATCTTCGGGGAGGGTCATGTCCCACGAGAGGATGATTTCCTCACCGGGTTCAACACGGTAGCCTTCGGGGATGGAGGTCCAGACGATGCCGCGTGCCTTGTGTTCCCATGTCGTGACGAAGTTCACACCCGAAAAGGAGGCGATGCGCTTGCCCTTTACGCGGATGGTGTATTCTCCGGCTTCCAAAGGTTCGTCCTTGGTGGCCGCGGTGAGGAGCACGCGCTCCACGTTGTCGCGCGAATTGACCGCGCGCACCGCAGGTTTCGACACGTTGGCAGGTGAGGGATCGAGCGTCCAAGGGAGGTATACCTTTCCGCTTGGGCTCACTACTTCGAGGTCGAGGTCGTTGACCAAGGCGCGGCTGGCATTGACCGAAGCAGGGGTGTCATTCCAATAGAGCGTAACGCGCAGTTCGGTTTGTCCTGCGGGCACGTTGATCTTCATCTCATCCACCTCGCCGGTCTTGGCCAGTTTGCGGTCGAAGCTCACGCGGCGATCGCGCAGGGTCTGCACAGCGGCGGGAGGGTTGACCTCACCGAAGCCCGTGCGGAAGTCGATGCCATAGCCTTCCTCCTTGCCTTGGTTGGCATAGGTGCGCACATCCAGTGCCGTGTTGATTATTACGGCTTTTACCACGTCGGCGCGTGGTGTGGACTGGGGGAAGGACTGTGCAAATTGCTCGAAGAGCACGGCCGAAAGTCCCGCCACACCGGGCGAGGCATAGGACGTACCCCCTGAACCTTGGGCGCAGATCTCGGGCTTCATTCGTCCATCCCATGTTGGGCCGAAGTTCGCCCAGGTCACGTCCACACCGGGATAGATGGTGGAATGGACGGCCAGCCCGTTCTTGTTGGTCTTGATGTTGCCCGTGATGCGTCCGTAGTCGTATTCGGTGAAGTTGTCGTATTTTGCTTTTCCGTAGGCGTGATTTCCAGTGGGGTAGCAGCACATATAGGCATTGCTCGTCATGATGTTTTCGTCCACCAGGCGTGCAGCATCGTTGTAGGCATCAAGTGTCATATCCAGCCATCCCACGGAATGATTGGAGACGAGCGGCTTGTAGCCCTTCTCCAAGGCCGTTTTCACGCCGGTGTGGTGTATCCCCCAGGGTGCGAGCTGGTCGTTCATCGCGATGTTTTGCGTGCCTGGTGCCATGCCTTGCGTCGCACCCTCAATAATGTTGTCTGCCCCTGTGGCGATGAGACCGCAGTTGGTGCCGTGGGCGTTGTAGGTCTGGTCGGTCAGGCCGGACACATTGCGGCCATAGGTGTTGAGCGGATATTGGCTCTCTGCACCGTAGGTTTCCCAGTTGGCAAAGGTGATGCCGCGTCCGATGGGGGCTTCCGGATTTTTGAGGTGGTCATAGTTGACCATCTGGATGCGGTTGGGCTGGGTGATCCAGTTTATCTCGAAAGCCAGAGGTTGTGCTTCCTCATAGAGACCCACGGCACTGACATAGGGCAATGCGGCGATGCGGCAGGCCGTTTCGGCATCGGCATGGAGAATGTGTACTTCGTTGTAGAGCGTACGTTCGTAGGCCACCCCCCACTTGTTAAGGGTGCGTTCCAATGCTGTGCGGTCGGCTGGGTCGTAAAGTGAAGCGATCATGCCCCTTTCAGACTGTTTCTGAGTGAGTGGGGCAGTACCACGCACCGCCATGAGCAGCATGCGGTCGAGCTTGAACTCCACAGGAAGTGCACCGGCACCCAGGAGGCCGATTTTGCCCTTTAGGGCTGAGCTGATGGCTTGTACCGCAGGTTCGGCCGAGGGGGCGGAACAGAGGTACATGTTCTCGGGGATATAGGAACGGATCTGCGCTTGTGCGGACACCAAGGGTTCGAGTTCGGGCGAGAGAATGGTATCGAAGGCCAGGACGAAATATTCTGTCCCTCCCTTGACAAAGTCGGTGCGGAGTGAGAAGCCCTTGGGGGCAATGAGCTTGGCCGCTTTCTTGTTGAGTGTGAGGGGTGCGAGGGGGACGGACGAACCGTTGCTGCTTTGCACCGTTTGTGCATGGCTGCTCCAGCTCGGACTTGTGGCGATGGCCACGCCGAGCAGAGAGGCGTATAGCTTTTTCATATTAGAGGATAAAGAGGAGGTGGAGGTAAGGTGAGGTATGCGTGGCATTACGCTCTTATTTATATGATGCAAAGTTATCGTTTTCTGCGGAACTTGCCAAGTCTGGCATGCATTTTGTGTGGTTTTTGCGGATATGAGGAAAAGGCAGCGAGAGGTCATGCACATGTTGTTTCACAGAAAGGGATGCTGCCCTGTGACGCACCTTCATTCTCCCTGTTCTTCATGGCAAAAGTCCTTGTGCCGGAAAGATATCTGTGTGGAAACCTTGAATGGGGTGTTCTATAATTTTTCTACAGATTTCCCAGAGTTTTCCATATAATCTCTGCGTGCAGAGACATTTTCCCGGCTCCCTTTTCGGAATTTCTCCACGATGCTTGCTTACATTATCCAGTTTTGTTATCTTTGCCCATACTTTTGCTCCGCACCCCCATGGGAGTGAAGGAAAAAATCCCTAACAACTCCAATGCTTATGTCCTCGGATCTCTCTTCTCGCCGCATCTACGGTATCGGCGAAGCCGTCTACGATATCATCTTTAAGAACGATCAGCCCCAGAGTGCCGTGCCCGGAGGATCGACGTTCAACAGTTTCATCACACTTGGCCGTTGCGGACTGCATCCCACCCTCGTCACTGAGACCGGGGATGATCTGGTTGCTGCCCTGATCCGCCGCTATATGGCACATAATGGCGTGTGTACTGACTATGTGGTTACGCACCCTAATACCAAAACCCATCTCTCTCTTGCATTTCTCAATGATGACAATGATGCGCAGTATGAGTATTACCGTGACCACGAGAACGCGCATATCGCCGAACCTCTCCCCCCAATGACGGCGGAGGATGTGGTTCTTTTCGGTTCTTACTTTGCCATCAATCCCCAGATCCGTCCCCATGTGCTGCGCTTTGTGCGTGCTGCTGCAGAGGCGGGGGCGGTGGTCTATTACGACCTGAACTTCCGCCGCAACTACCGCCACCGCGTCTCCGAACTTCTCCCTTCGATAGAGGCAAACATGAGGATGTCCACTGTGGTGCGCGGATCGATGGAAGATTTTGGCTACCTCTATCAGCTGTCCGATGCTGATACTGTCTATGAGCGTCACATTGCCCCTCATTGTCGCCAATTCATCTGCACCGATGCCGGACGTGAGGTTGTGGTGTTTGACGGCCAAGGTGGCCGTCACCGTTTCGATGTGCCGCAGATAGAGACGGTGAGCACCATCGGTGCAGGCGATAACTTCAATGCCGGTTTTGCCTACGAGGTGATGGTGCAAGGACTTCACCGCGCTGATTTCGAGTGCCTCTCCGCCCGGCAGTGGGAAGCCATCGTGGCGCGCGGTCAGGAGTTTGCCCTCGAAGTTTGCGCGAGCTATGAGAACTATGTGAGCGAAGCCTTCGGGCGTGCCCACTATCTGGCATCGAATGAGAAATAAGGGGCGAGGCGTTGGAAATCCTCGTCCGAGAACTCGGGACTGTTGCGCAGTTCGTCCCAACTGTGCAGCGGTCCCGTTTTTTGTCGGAGATTGACGATAATCTTTACCTGCTCGTAGTTAAGGTAAGGATGGCGCACCAGTTCGGAAAAGGAGGCACGGTTGAGGGCGATGCGGTGCACTACGGCCTTGGGCGCAATCCGTACCCAACGTTCGATGTCTGCCGGGAGACCGTTCACCTCAGTGAGCTGTCGAGGATGGACGAAGCCGCCGAGACGTTCGCGGTAGCCGATGATGGCGCGGGCATAGCCGGTGCCGATGCCGGGGATGCGGCGGAAGTCGGTGGTGTCTGCCGCGTTGGCGTCGATGAATTCCCCTGCTTTTAGCTTCGGGGGACTTAGGGCGCGGAGGCTGTCATAGCGGGCCTGCCGTTCTGCACGTGCCGTTTCGCGTGCTGCGCGTTCGGCCGCCCACTCCGCCTTTTGCGCCTGATAGTCTGCTGCGCGCTGTGCCCGCCGCGCTGCGCGCTCGGCGCGTTCGGCCGCCCAGGCTTTGCGCTGATCCTCCCATTGTTTCGCGTGTAGCAACGAGTCGGACAAGCGTTGCCGTTCGAAGGCTTGAACCTCTGCCACGGCTGTGGAATCAGGGACTGTCTCCTCTGCGGCAGCATCGGTGTCCACAGGGCGATTGACCCACCAGATCCGCAGGCCGATGAGCAGCAGGAGCAAGAGGATGAGGACAAACCCTCCGAGCTGGAAGGAGCGGTGAGGGGAAGGTGAGGGAGTCATGGGGCCAATTCTGTCTATACTGTCGAAGACGTGATTTTGTCTTGCAAAGTTATCAAAAAACGGCACACGGTCGAGCTCGTGGGGAGAAAAAATCGTGAGCAGCCATCTGATGGGCGTGTTTTTCTGTCCAATGCCTCAGAAAAGCGGAAGATAATGCTTATCTTTGCCGTACTCATTAAGGGGGTGCCATGCATGTGCAGGCTGAGAACATACCCCAAACAGCTGAACCGGATAATACCGGCGTAGTCATTAATTAGTTTTTCTCCCATGAAATCTTCCCTTCTGCTCGGCTGCTGTGCGGCAGCCGCTGTCGTGCCGTCTGCACTGGCGGCACAAGTGTCGGACACCACCCACGTCAATGCCTTGGGCGAGGCGCAGATCGTGACGAACCGTGCCACGGCAAAAACTCCTGTGGCTTATTCCAATCTGAACCGCCAAGCCATCGAAGCCGTGAACTTTGGTCAGGACATCCCCTTCCTCCTCTCTACCCTTCCTGGGGTGGTGGCCACCTCTGATGCCGGCACGGGGATCGGCTATACCGCTCTCCGCGTGCGCGGTACCGATGCGTCACGTACCAATGTCACCGTCAACGGAATCCCTCTCAACGATCCTGAGAGCCAGACGGTATTCTGGGTGAACATGGGGGACTTCGCCTCCTCGCTCCAAGATCTCCAGCTGCAACGTGGGGTGGGAACCTCTACCCACGGTGCGGGAGCGTTTGGGGCTAGTCTGAACATGGTGACGGAGCGTGCCGCTCTCCGCCCCTATGGTGAACTCAACGCTTCGGCGGGATCGTTCGGCACGCTTAAGGGAACGCTCAAAGCCGGGACGGGCTTGATGAATAACGGATGGGTCATTGATGGACGACTCTCCCACATCCAGAGTGATGGCTACCGCGACCGCGCTTGGACAAGACTTAACTCTTATCTCGTACAGGGGACTTATTTCCGCAACGCCACGATGCTTAAACTCCTCGCCTTCGGCGGAAAGGAGCGCACCTACCATGCTTGGGACGGTATCAGCCGTGCGCAGCTCACCACCGACCGTACCTACAATCCTAACGGTGAGATCCGTCCGGGGGTCTACTACGACGATCAGACGGACAATTACTTTCAGCAGCACGTACAGGCTCTGTTGACCCACCCGATCACACCTCAACTCAAGCTTTCCGCCGCCCTGCACTATACTTATGGCACGGGCTATTATGAGGAATACAAAGCTGAGCGCAAACTCAAAGATTACAACATTCCCGTCTTCAGTCTTGGGGGCGTGGAGCAAAAACGTGCCGATCTCGTACGCGAGAAGCACATGCGCAACCACTTCTTCGGCGGCAACTGGTCTCTCCATTATACGCGCCACCGTTGGGACGTGGTGGGCGGTATGGCCCTCAACCACTACATTGGCGATCATTTCGGCCACGTCAATTGGGTGAAGGACGCTCCCGTCCAGCCGGCAGCAGCACACCGATATTATGACTACACCGGCGTGAAGACGGACGAGAACTTCTTTCTCCGCGCCAACTATGCCTGCACATCGGCATTTTCCGTCTATGCCGATGCGCAATACCGCCTCATCGCCTACGACATCGATGGAACATCTGACAAAGCTCCCTTACTGGCGGTGGACAAGACTTTCCATTTCTTCAATCCTAAGGTAGGCTTCGTGTGGCATGCCGCCCGGGCTCATCGCGTCTTTGGATCGCTGAGTCGCGGTCAGCGCGAGCCGGCCAACAACAGCTACACCGAAGCCTTTGGTGACCACGAGCCCCGCACCGAGGGACTTTGGGACTGGGAGTTGGGCTACCGCTTCACCCATCCCCAGTGGGAAGTGGGAGTGGGCGGTTACTGGATGGATTATTCCGACCAGTTCGTGCCTAATGGTCGCTACAATGAGATCGGCGAGGCGGTGTTGGAAAATGTGGACCGGAGTTTTCGTCGAGGTGTGGAGCTTGAAGCTGTCTGGCGTCCCGCGGCCCTCTTCCGCTGGGAAGCCAATGTGGCCCTGAGCGAAAACAAGGTGAAGGACTATGTGGCCTATCTCTACGATGAAGATGGGGCCGAGCATCGTCTGCCGATGGGCACGACCACCTTGGCCTTCTCGCCTTCCGTCACGGCGGCCAATCGCCTCGTCTTTACCCACCGCGGATGGCAGGCGGCTCTTACCACACAATATGTAGGGCGGCAGTATCTTGACAATATGGAGATGCGCGACAACGCCCTGGATGCCTACTGTGTGTCGCACCTCACGCTAGGCTATACTTTTCGACCCTCCTTCGTGCGCGAAGTCGGCTTGACCGCCACTGTCTACAATCTCTTCAACGAAAAGTATGAGACCAACGGCTATTCTATGACGGCGATGGACAAGACCTCGGGCAAGCTGACGAGCGATCCCCGCTTCTATCCGATGGCCGGCACGAACTTCCTTGTCCAACTCTCGGTGAAGTTCTGACGCGGTCGGATTTCCTGTGCTGTAAATCCCGATCTTTTCTGAATGATGGGGCAATGTCCCGTAACAACCTGCGTGCTGTGCGAAATGCTGGATCCGCAGGCAATAAATCTTGTTACGGAACGTTGCCCCTAATAGTGTGCAGTGATGGTGAAGGCACCGCGGTATAGTGTGTGCTTCACCGCACTGGCCACCTGCACGTTCTGCGTATCTGTGCGAGCCTGTGAGGTGCTGGCGGATAGGGTTATGCCACTGCCTTGTCCTGTTCCTCGAAGGCCTTCGCCCACACGGCATGTGCACCGGCTCCAACGTTCGTGGACACGCTTACCTCTTTCCAAAACACCTTCACCAAAATCCCATGGATTCTTTCCTGCAAACCCTCACCTTCAACGAATGGGTGGAGCTGATCGGCACCCTCATAGGGCTGGTCTACATCTACTACCAGTACATCGCCAGTCCGAAATTCTGGTATGTCTCTGCCGTCAATGCCCTGCCCTTTATCTACCTGTTCTTCGTCAAAGGCAACTATGCCTCTGCTCTGCTCTACACCTACTATCTCACGGTAGCTCTGCAAGCCATCCTCCTTCCCAAAAATGACACCGATGGAAGCGGGACGTTCCTGATTCGCACCATCCCCGCGCGGCTCTATCCCCGTCTGGCCTTGGCCACCGCTGCCCTCTTCGGCGTGCTCTATGCCTTCCTCCTCAACCTCGAACCCCTCGTCCACAGTGTATTTCCCGCAGCTCCTGTTACCCTCCCCCTCACTCCTGCGGCCGATGCTTTCGCCACGGCTCTGAGTTTTGTAAGTATGTGGCTCTTGTCGAAAAAATACCTCGAACAGTGGCTGTCGTGGGTGGTGGTCAATACCGTTTTCGTCTACCTTGGACTCTCGATGGGATCATGGCAGTGGGCTGCTCTCTATGCCCTCTATGGGCTGGTGGCGGTGATGGGCTTCTTCAACTGGCGGCGGCTGCTCCATCGCCAGCGCACGGCGCAACCGCAACAGTTATGAATACCGTGATCCTTGCTGCGGGACAGTTTCCGCAGACCGAGCGTGTTCTTAACCACCTGCGCCGTGCCGACTTCATTGCCTGCTGTGATGGGGCGGCCGCGGACTGCGTGGCGGCGGGATTTGTGCCCGATGTCATTGTGGGCGATGGCGATTCCCTTACCGAAGCATTGCGGACACGTTTTGCCGACCGTCTTGTCATCGTCCCTGAACAGGAGACGAACGATTTGACCAAGACTTTCCGTTACTGTCGTGCCCTCGGCCACCGCAACTTCACCCTTCTTGGAGCCACAGGACGACGGGAGGATCATGCACTGGCCAATCTGGCTTTGCTGATGGATTATGCAGACGAACTCGCGCCGCTCCCTGACGGGACACCCTCCCTCACCTTAGTGAGTGATTTTGGCACGTTCTATCCTTGCCGTGATGCTCTCCGCCTCACCGTGCAGCCGGGGTGTGAGGTGTCGATCTTCAACTTCGGGGCGTCTTACTTCTCTGCTCAGGGGTTGCAATATCCCCTTTACGATTTCAACCGTCTCTGGCAGGGAACGCTCAACACCGCCTTGCGCCCCGACATCGCCATTCACGCGCGGGGCAAATTCTTGGTCTACGTGGCCGATCCGGATTGAGCGTGTGTGCGGGCAGAAAACGTGTTCCGCGGGCGAAAAAGCCTCCGTTTTTTATCCTCCCGGACAAAAAAGCCGGCGATTTCATTGGGCACGTGCGAAGTTTTTTCTAATTTTGGCTGCACGATGGCGTGCATTTGATATGTGCATGCCCTCAGATTCATTGTGAACGATCCTGCCTCCCTATGCAAAAATCCCTCTCTTTACTCTGTTCCCTCCTCCTTGCCCTGATCCTGACAGGTTGCCGCGCGCCCCAAGATGTGGCATATTTTCAAGATGATGCCGTGCTTCGTGAGTTTGCCATCCGAGCTGCCCAATCGCAACCCGTACTGCTTCGTCCGGGTGACAGGCTGAACATCGTCGTGTCGAGTGCTCTAACGCCGGAACTGGCAGCGGGATTGAACAAGGTGCAGATCGCGCCGAGAGGCGAACATATCACCATCCGTCCGCAGGTGCTCGCACCTTATATCCTCGATGCTGAGTCTAATGTGATTCTTCCGGGGCTAGGAGTTGTGGGGCTCAAAGGTTGTTCGCGCGAGACGGCGGCCACGAAGATCCAGACCCTCATTGCTGAGCGTGGACTGCTGCGCGATGCGAATGTTTCGATCGAAGTCCTCAATCAATATGTTTCTGTGCTCGGTGAGGTGAAGACCCCCGGGCGGGTGGATCTCCTGCGCGACCGGCTGACGGTCCTCGAAGCCTTGGCGCGTTGTGGAGACCTCACCATCGATGCCGACCGCAAGCGCGTAACCCTTCTTCGTGAGCATGATGGGGTGGTGCAGACCCACACGATGGATCTGACGCTCGCCACCGAACTCTATGCTTCGCCTGCTTACTTCCTCGAACCCGGCGATGTGATCTATGTTGCGCCTACCAAATTTCGCCAGCGTGCTGCTACGGGGCAGGGCAACGCGTGGAGCCAGCCGGGCCTCTATATCTCGGGCATTTCGGTGCTCACCTCCATCATTGCGCTGATCATCGCGCTCTGACCTTTACCATATTCAGAATGCGCTGCATCGATGGCCAAGTAGGTATTTCTCTCGTACTTTGCCATGATCTTTGTCTCCTCTTCCACCCCCTCCCCCTACACTAGTATCTGTATCGGCAGGTGGGTGGAGTTTTTCTACGTATCAGTCTGAACCTAATGCTCCAATTCCAGAACGATTACAACGAAGGGGCACATCCCCGAATCCTCCAACGCCTTGTCGAAACCAATTTCCTGCAAACCGTGGGCTATGGTGAAGACGAGTTTTGCGATCGTGCCCGCCGGACCATCCGCCGCCTGTGCCAATGTCCCGATGCCGAGGTGCAGTTTCTCGTGGGCGGCACGCAGACGAATACCACGGTCATCTCTGCTGCCCTCCGACCCCATCAGGGTGTCGTCGCTCCCGATACGGGACACATCAATGTCCATGAGACGGGAGCCATTGAGAGTACAGGCCACAAGGTCATCGCTCTCCCTGCCCATGAAGGCAAGATCACCGCGGCTCAGGTGGCAGAGTGCGTGGCGCAGCACAACGCAGATGAGGCATTCGAGCACATGGTGCAGCCCGGGATGGTCTATATTTCCTTCCCCACGGAGATCGGTACGCTCTATTCGCGTGACGAACTCGAAGCTCTGAGTACGGTGTGCCGGAAGCGTGGCCTCCCCCTCTTCATCGATGGCGCGCGTTTGGGCTACGGGCTGGCCGCCCCCGACTGCGACATTACGCTTCCTGAGTTGGCGCAGTGGGCGGATGTGTTCTATATCGGTGGCACGAAGGTGGGTGCGCTTTTTGGCGAAGCAGTGGTGATCACCAGCAAAGCGTTGCGTCGGGATTTTCGTTACCTCATCAAGCAGAGAGGTGGGATGTTGGCCAAGGGGCGTTTGCTCGGTGTGCAGTTTGACACGCTGTTCAGCGGTAATCTGTATTTTGATATCGCGGAGCGGGCGGTGCAACAGGCACTCCGCATTCGTGACACACTACGAAAGTGGGGCGTCGACTTCTTGGTGGAAAGCCCCACGAACCAGCAGTTTCCCATCCTCCCTGACGCTGTGATCGAGCGTCTCTCTCACAACTTCCTGCTGAGCTCTTGGCAGCGGATCGACGCCACCCGCAGCGCGGTGCGCATTTGCACGAGTTGGGCCACCGCCGACACCGCTGTGGATGCACTCCTCGCTGCGTTGGATGCGGCTCTGCACAGCGCCGACTGATGTGTTCAGAGGTTGTGGACTGACGCCACTTTCGGATATGCTTGGTCTCCTCCATGAAGCACTTAATGCCCTTGTCCGAAAAATTGACCAACGTTTCGTGGAACGAGCGATGGGTGTGGGTTGAGACTATTTGTTGTAACCCTTTGATTTACAGGTTGGTTTTAGCCCGTTGGAAAGATTCCGCGGAGGCGTTGCGCTAACACCGCGGAATCGTTTGTACGGTACCGCGGTGTTAGCGCAACGCCTCCGCGGAGTCTTTTGCACAACAAGGTCAAGGAAAATTCAACCATCGATGGGATGGGGCAACTGCAGTTCACTCCTCCGGGAATAGGTGGACAGCCAGCTTTGTGTCACCGATGTGCAGCCTGTTGCACGGATCCGCTATTCCCCTTTGCGAAATCGAAGAGGCAGACGGGCTTTCAGGCGACGCCAGCCCTCGACACCGAGGATGGTCAGACCGGCATACTGGAAGGTCTTGGCCAGACCGAAGAGGATGAACCACAGCATCCCCTTCATCTCGGCCGAGGCAAGGTGGTCGGGGAGCCCGAACTGGGCGAAGGAGAGAATATAGCAGGGGATGCAGAGCGTGAGCACCACAACGCCGGTGCGGAACGAGAGGGCAGAGAGCCACACTTTGGTGCGGGACAGGAAGGAGGACATATTAGAGATTGGAAGATTAAGGGGAGGCGCGGACCGGTCCGAATCATCCGCCCCATCCGATGTGTTGAGGTTGAGTACAAAAAAACGCTGCAATGCGTAGGCATTGCAGCGGAAACTTTGGGTGGTGCCACCAGATTATGAACCACTCTTTATAAAACACTAAGGCTCAATACCTTTCCTCAACCCTTAAATCTTCTGTAGCCCATTTGTAGCCTATTCAGAGTACATTGAGCGTACATTCAGATACAGCAAGCATCTCAAAGCATATCGATGCCACTTCTTATTGCTGGTACAAAGTTAGCACAAAAATGAACGACAACAAAACTCTTTGATCTAAAATACATTATATCCAGATCGGCTACAGACTCAGTGCACGGTGCAAGACCTTATTTATAAAGGGTCTTGCACCGTGCACTGAGTCCTTACGCCCCAAGCAAAAGAGATCAATATATACACTAGCAGTATTTTATTGCTATATAATGGTATTATAAAATTATGCTTTAACGGCTCTATGTGTGGAACTTTGTATTAAAACATCTCAGAGTGTAATATGAAGAGGAAAATATCTAGCCATGAAGCCTGTCGAGCAAAAT
>JBHAFF010000006.1:0-23582 GCA_041855985.1 Alloprevotella sp. | reverse complement strand
GAGTTTCTCAGATTTTATTTGTACCTTTGCCATGCCTTGTTACGATTTTCGCTTGTTTTCTAATTGCAACACTAAGATAAGTGAAAAATCTGACACGGCAAAATCCTGGGCAACTTTTTGTTGCTCAGGAACTTATAAATTAATTTAAATCAAAGTGTTGCGGAATTAAGGGTAAGATTATCATAAGTGGGTAACTTTGCAGCGATGTTCCCCCACGAGGCTTCGGGGTTGACACATCCGATTTCCCTGAATACACGACTGATATGCTGATTTCACGTCTTTCTTCTTTACTTCCGGTGCTCCTGCTCGCCTCGCTGGGCGGAGGCTGCTCCGCTGCGGCACAGACAAGAGCCGACAGTACCGAAACGGCTGTGCAAGCGGTGTCCTACTCCACCGAAGTATCCTCTGCCCCCCTCTCCCTCGATGACTGCCGGCGACTGGCACTTCGCCACAACAAATCGCTCGAACTGCAACGCGTGGCGGTGCAGAAAGCCAAGGAAGAGCAGCGGGCTGCACGCACCAACTACCTGCCCAAACTCTCCGCCACCGTAGGATTGACCCATATGAGCGAACAGGTTTCGCTACTCAATGACGAGCAGAAGACTGCACTCTCAGGACTGGGCACCGGATTGGCAAGTGAACTCTCCCCCACCCTCGCACAGATGGCGCAAGGCTTGCTGGCACTCCACCCCGAGCTCGCCCCCTTAGTGCAGAGCGCAATGGGCGGTACACCTGCCCTTGCCCAACGGATAGATGCCGCCGGCCGGAAGCTCGTGGAGGCCTTCGACACCGACACGCGCAATGTGGCGGTAGGCACACTCCTCCTCACCCAACCTCTCTATATGGGGGGGAAGATCCGTGCCTATGACCGCATCACCCGTTACAGCACTTCCCTTGCCGGCGAACGGCTCCGCGCCGAAGAGCAGACCCTCCTCCTCGATGTGGATCGTGCCTATTGGCAGGTGGTGAGTTTGGCCAACAAGCAACGTCTCGCCACAGCCTACCGCGACATGCTCCAACATCTGCATCAGGATGTGGAAAAGATGCGCATCGAAGGTGTAGCCACGCGAGCCAACGAACTTTCCGTGAGTGTTGAACTGAACAAGTCCGAGATGACACTCACCCAAGTTGAAGACGGGCTGACGCTCTCTCGAATGCTCCTGGCACAGCTCTGCGGATTACCGATGAGCACCTCCCCCTCAGAACAAATCACCCTTGCTGATGAAGCCCTCACCAACTTGTCCTCCGGAGGAGAGAGCGTCGATGTGCAGCAACTACCGGACTTCGAGGCGCGCCCCGAGCTCCGTCAACTCCGGCTGGCCACTCAAATTTATGACGAAAAGATCAAGATAGAACGCGCAGCCTTCCTCCCCACAGTGGCCCTCACAGCGGGCGTGATCTCTCACTATCCTTCGCTGTCCAATGGCTTCGAAAAGAAATTTTCCGGAGCGTGGAACGTGGCTCTGCTCTTCAAAATGCCCCTCTGGACTTGGGGCGAAGGCCGACACAAGATCAACGCGGCGCGCGCCGAGGCGCGGATGACGCGCCTGAGACAGGAAGAAACCCACGAGAAGATCGAGCTGCAAGTGCGGCAGAGTGCGTTTGCCGTGCGTGAAGCGGACAAGAAACTCGGACTTTCGGAGAAGAACCTGACCAAGGCCGAGGAAAACTTGCGCATGGCGCGCGTTGGCTTCGACGAAGGGATGATTCCCACCAGTGATCTCCTCGCTGCCCAGACCGCTTGGCTCGCCGCCCACAACGACAAGATCGATGCCCAGATCGACACACGCCTCACCCGCGCCATCTACCGAAAGGCCATCGGACAGTCGCATCACTAAACATTCCCTCCATCCATTCTCTCCAATACGCTGAACATGAAACGTCAAGCTCCCAACTATATCCCTGCCCTACTACTCATCGTGGCCGTAGTGGCACTCTCCGCCGTCTGCGGATTCTATGCATTCCGTGACCAACACGACACTCTGCAAGGGCAGGTCGAGGTCACAGAATACCGAGTATCGAGCAAAGTCCCCGGTCGTGTGGCACGGCTTCTTGTCGAAGAAGGGCAGCAGGTGAAGGCGGGCGATGTCCTCGCCATTCTCGAAGCTCCCGATGTTGAAGCCAAACTCAGTCAGGCCAAGTCGGCCGAGGCCGCAGCTGCTGCACAAAGCCGCAAAGCGCAGAAAGGTGCTCGCGAAGAACAGATCCAAGGTGCGTATGAGCTGTGGCAAAAGGCCATCGCCGGACGCGAAGTCATGGAGAAAAGCTATGCCCGCGTCAAACGACTCTTTGACGAAGGAGTAACCACCGCACAAAAACTCGACGAGATGGTGGCACAACGCGATGCCGCTATCGCCACCGAACGCGCAGCAAAGGCGCAGTATGACCTGGCCAAAAACGGTGCACAACAAGAAGATAAGGAGGCTGCTGCTGCCGTAGTGGATCGCGCCTCCGGCGCACTGCGCGAAGTGAAAAGCTATATGAAGGAGACGGTGCTCACCGCACGTCTCGATGGTGAGGTGAGCGAGATCTTCCCCTCGATCGGCGAACTCGTTGGAACGGGCGCACCTGTGATGAATGTGGCTTTGATGGACGATCTCTGGGTGTCCTTCAACGTACGCGAAGATCATCTCGCACAGTTCAAAATGAACGGCACAATCACCGCCACTATCCCTGCCCTCAACAAGAAAGGGGTGAAGCTCCGTATCACACACCTCAAAGACTTGGGCACCTACGCGGCTTGGAAAGCGACCAAGACCACGGGACAGTACGACATGAAGACTTTCCAAGTAAAGGCACGCCCAGTCCAACCCATTGAAGGACTTCGTCCCGGCATGTCGGTGTTGGTGGAAGAATGAACAAGGCATTAGGCGTCTGGCTTCAAGACACTTAGATCTCAGAATATCAAGCCATGCTAATGCCGATGAGCGTACTTTCTTCTGATGGCTGACCTCTATGCTCATGCCCAATATTTCACGACCAGTAAACACCTATCGTTAAAGCCTTACGTCTAAGGCTCAATCCCATCATGCTCCGTATCGTTCTCCGCGAGTGGCGGCGCATCCTCACGCGCCCCATCTATCTGTTTGCCATCATTGCGGTGCCGCTGTTCTGCATCCTCTTCTTCACTACCCTGATGGAGACGGGACTTCCTAGCGAACTTCCCATCGGTGCGGTAGATGGCGATGACACGTCCACCACGCGCAACATTCTGCGCAATCTCGATGCATTCCAAAACACCCGCATCACAGCACGCTATCCCGACCTCACCACGGCCAGAAAAGCCATGCAGCGGGGTGAAATCTACGCCTTTTATTACATTCCTCAAGGCACTACACGCCAGCTCCTGCGCCAAGAAGCACCCATCGTCTCGTTCTATACCAATCCGACCTTCCTCATGGCAGGCTCACTCCTCTACAAAGACATGCGCACCATGAGCGAACTGGCGAGTGGAGCAGCAGGGCGGACAGTGCTGTTGGCACGAGGTGCAACCTCTCGACAGGCGATGGCAGTGCTCCAACCCATCGTGGTCGAATCCCATCCCATCGGCAACCCGGCACTCAACTACAACGTCTATCTCTCCAATATCCTCGGCCCGGGCATGCTCTCTCTGATGATCTTCTTCGTCACTGTCTTTTCCATCGGCCAAGAGATCAAGGAAGGATCAGGCCGCGGCCTGATGCGCTTGGCGGAAGGTTCGGCAGGGAAAGCCCTCTTCGGGAAGCTCGCAGCACACTGTGCACTCTTTCTCCTCGTGGCTCTGACGATGGGGCTCTATCTATATGGTGTGCTGCGCTTCCCCTGCCACTGTGGTCTCCCCACCATGTTGGGGTTGATGGCCCTGATGGTACTGGCATCGCAAGGTATGGGTGTGCTGATGATCCACAGCCTCACCACACCGCGCCTTGGATTGAGCTTTGCCTCACTGTGGGGAGTCATCTCGTTCAGTATCTGCGGCATGTCGTTTCCCGTGATGGCCATGCACCCGGCACTTCAAGGCTTGGCGGCACTCTTTCCGCTGCGCCATTATTTCCTGCTCTACGTCAACTGCGCACTCAATGGCCTGCCCCTACTCAATGCTTGGCCTTATCTGGCCGCCCTCTGCGCCTTCGCATTGATTCCCTTCCTCTGCGTCTATCGCTTTGGTCACCTGATGACCCGCGTGGCCTACGAACCCTGATCTTGCCATGAACAAAGCTTTTCGCAACACCCTCCGCGATATTCTCCACGATGGCGGACTGGTGATCTTCCTCATCATCGTCCCCCTGATCTACTCCCTGCTCTACGCCTTCATCTACTCAGGCGAAACGGTGCGCGAAGTACCCATCGCCGTGGTCGATGAGAGCGGAACGGCACGGAGCCGCGACTTCCTGCGCCGTCTCGATGCCACACCCGATGTCCGCATCGCCCAACACGCCCTCTCGCTCGATGAAGGCAAACGCAGCGTAGCGCAACGCGAGGTCTACGGGGTGGTACATCTACCCTCCGACTTCAACGACTGCCTAGCACGCTTGGAACAAGCCCACGTCAGCGTCTTCGTGGACATGAGCGGTATGCTCTACTACAAAGCCATCTTGACTTCGGCGACCGACGTCTCCCTCGACATGAATGCCGATCTCAAGGTGGAGCGCGCCGGGAATACCACAGCGCGGCAAGACGAGATCACCGCAGCACCACTGCGCTACGAACAGGTGGCTCTTTTCAACCCTCAAAGCGGATTTGCCACCTTCCTCATCCCCGCAGTTCTTGTGCTCATCATCCAGCAGACCCTTCTCCTCGGTGTGGGCATGGAAGCCGGAACACGGCGCGAACGCTTAGAACGCTCCCACCACTTCCCCGAGACCGAGGAGTTCACACTCGATGCCCGTCACCTGATCAAAGCTTCCGACATAGCATACCGCGCCGAGAGCGTGGCGCGCCGCATGGCCGACCGCATCCTTCACCGCACCACGACCAAAGACCAAAAACTCGACCCCAGAGCCCCACAGCCACACCATGCCTCACGAAGAGCTTGGCGTGCCCTTTTCGGACGTGCAGCCGCCTTCTTCCTGCTCGAAATTCCTGTTACGTTCTACTGCCTCTTCGTCGTTCCCAGAATCTTCGGTCTGCCCCAGATCGGGAATCCCGTGGAGATCCTCCTCTTCGCCACACCGTTCCTCCTCTCTGCCATCTTCTTTGCCATCACCATCGGTAGCCTTCCGCGTAACCGCGAGAGCATCATTCTCTTAGTCGTCTTCTCCTCTGTCCCGATGCTCTTCCTTACCGGCGTAAGCTGGCCGGGAAGTGCCTTCCCTTGGTATTGGAAGACCCTCTCCTGTTTCATCCCCTCAACCTTTGGCGTCAATGGTTTCGTACGCCTCAACACAATGGGGGCACACCTTCCCGATGTCCGCCCCGAATATCTTGCCCTCTGGCTCCAAACCGCCATCTACCTCCTCACCGCCTGGTGGGTAACCCGCAAGAACGAGCTACTCAAAATCTCCCTCCACCACTATCGTCAAGCGAAAGGGGGAGAATAAGGGAGGTTGCCCTGAACTATTGCCCAGGATACAGATGCTCCTTATGGTGGGCTCTTCAGCCTCGACAGCCCAAACAAGCCCCGAGCAAAAGATCTCCGCGATGCCGTCCCCACGGCGTCGCGGAGTTTTTCTTCCGTTTCCCCCAAGGAAGACGGCTATTAGCTCAGAGATTTTTTGTACCTTTGCAGAGTTAGGAGAAAACACACCCTTTCCCCACACTACGATTACCCCTAAAAACTCTTTTGGACACGCCGATCCGTGTGAAGGAAGCTCCCCGTTGTGTGTCCAAGAGCGAATGTTGAAAACGAAAGCATAATGGCACTTATTGAACAACTCGTTGCAAAAGCAAAATCCAACAAGCAACGCATCGTGCTCCCCGAAGGAACGGAGGAACGCACGCTCCAAGCTGCCGACCGCATTCTCGCCGAAGATGTGGCCGACCTCGTTCTGATCGGCGAACCTTCGGAAATCCAAGCCCTCGCTGCCCAGCATGGTCTCCAGCACATCAGCAAGGCCACCATCATCAACCCGCTTAAGCACGAGAAGAAGGAAGAGTATGCCCAGCTCCTCACCGCCCTTCGCTCGAAGAAAGGTGTCACGATCGAGAGTGCACGCGGCATTGTAGAAAATCCCCTCTATCTCGGTTGCTTAATCATCAAGAACGGTGATGCCGATGGGCAGTTGGCTGGTGCACGCAACACCACGGGCGATGTGCTCCGCCCCGCACTCCAGATCATCAAGACCCAACCTGGCATCACCTGCGTGAGCGGTGCAATGATCCTCATTACCAAGGCCAAGGAATATGGTTCGGACGGCGTGATCGTGATGGGGGATGTGGCTGTAACACCTGTGCCCGAGGCTGGACAGCTCGCCCAAATCGCGGTTTGCTCAGCCGAAACGGCACGCGCCGTTGCGGGCGTTGAGCCCCGCGTGGCCATGCTCTCGTTCTCCACCTACGGCTCTGCCAAACACGAAGATGTGGACAAGGTGGTCGAAGCCCTCAACCTGGCTCAAGAGATGCGCCCCGATCTCATGATCGACGGCGAGCTTCAGGCCGATGCCGCCCTCGTCCCCACTGTGGGCAAGCTCAAAGCTCCCACTAGCCCCGTGGCCGGCCAAGCCAACGTTCTCGTGGTGCCGCGCCTCGAAGTCGGCAATATCGGTTACAAACTCGTTGAACGTCTCGGTGGTGCAGAGGCCATTGGCCCCATCCTCCAAGGCATTGCACGTCCCGTCAACGACCTTTCACGCGGCTGCTCTGTTGATGACATCTACAAAATGATTGCCATCACCGCCGTGCAGGCCATCGCTGCCAAAGAAACACAGGACAACGTGCAATAACCACACCTGATGAATGGGGCTTTTTCCAGAAGCCCCATTCATTATGTTCCCCATCCGGATATGCCCTCTACCCATAAAGTCAAGCACAGTGGACAGGTGTTCACCCCCGACTTCCTCGTCGAAAATATCCTCGACTACGCAGGCTACAGCTCTGGCGGCATACTCTGTCGCCACATCATCGACAACAGCTGTGGCGATGGAGCGTTTATCTGTACCATCGTCCGCCGCTACTGCACAGAATTTCTGCGCACGCAGACCGACCGTCACCGCTTGGCCGAAGAACTCGCGACCTATGTCCATGGCATAGAACTCGATCCAAAAGCCCATTCCTGCTGTTTGGAAAATCTCCGCACGATCGAGTTGGAGTGGCAACTCCCAGCGGTCACTTGGGACATCCGTTTGGCCGATGCCCTCACCACCCCAGACTACGACAGACGGATGGATTTTGTAGTAGGCAATCCGCCCTATGTCCGAGTGCACAACTTGGACGAAACCTACGCATCAGTCAAGACCTACGCCTTCGCCTCGGGAGGAATGACCGACCTTTATCTCGTGTTCTTCGAGATCGGCCTGCGCATGCTCTCGCCCGAAGGTCGTCTCTGCTACATCACCCCCAGCTCTTGGATCAACAGTCTTGCAGGGACAGCTATGCGCCAACACCTCGCACAGACACAATGCCTCAGTATGGTAGTTGATCTTGCTCACTTCCAAGCGTTCAAGGCCACGACCTACACCATGATCACCCTCCTCGAACCGGGTCACCAATTACCTGAATTCGACTATTATCGTTACAATGATCAGCTACGCGAACGCCAATGGGTGGCGCGTCTCACATGGCGTGAAGCCTTGATCGAGGGTACATTATACCTCGGAACGCCAAAATCCATACGCGCCTACACCCACATCGTTCGGAACAACTACCAACGTTGGGTGACAGTAAAAAACGGTTTTGCCACACTGGCCGACAAAGTGTTCATTGCCCCAGCCTTTCCCTTTGAAGAATATGTCATTCCTGTGCTCAAAGCTTCGACTGGACGCTGGGGCAAAGCCTTCTTTCCTTACAACGCGCAAGGTAAGCCCTATACGCGCGAAGAGCTGTTTGCCAGTTCCGCCTGCGCGCACTATCTCAACGCCCATAAGAAGGAGCTTCTAAAAGGTGCGCAGGAAGCAGACGTTCCCACGTGGTACCTCTATGGCCGAACACAGGCTCTAAAAGACGTGGCCGTCGACAAGGTGGCCATCAACACCGTTATCAAAGACAAGGCAAGCGTAAAGCTCCACCGCGTCCCTGCTGGGGCTGGCCTTTACAGCGGCCTCTATATCTTGGGCAACGTACCTTATGAGCACCTTCACTCCCTACTCGTCTCCGATAGTTTCATCGATTACATCGCCCTGTTGAAGAAGTACAAGAGCGGCGGTTATTACACATTTAACAGCAAAGATCTCGAAGTTTATCTCAACTATCACCTTTCGCAGCAAAATGATGGACAATCCAACGTTCCTGAAGGCTATCTCCGCTTCATTTCATGAATTTCTCAAAGCAGGGACATCGCGGAGCACGGCCAAGCTCAAGCCGCTCCACGGTGCGATTGCCGCCGATTTCCAGGCACGGCTAGGCGATACCTACACCGTCAAAGCACAAGGCTTCGGTAACGGGCGTGAGGGAAAAGTGCAAGGCCGCTATCTAAAAAAAGCAGTGGACATCGCCATCTACCGAAACAGTGAGCCGGTGGCCGGAATTGCCGTCAAGTTCATTATGCAAAACTACGCGCAAAACTCCAACAACTATTTCGAGGGCATGCTCGGCGAAACGGCCAACATTCGTTCACACTGCATCCCTTATTTCCAAATCTTCATCCTCCTCGATCGCCTGCCCTACTACAACAGAACGAAAACAATCACACGATGGGAGACTTTCACGGCGGGCAATGTGACCAAATATGCAGCACTTTCGCACGATAACGTGGATGTATTTTTCCACACTCCCAACAAGACGCTCATCTACGTGTTGCACATCCCTGACAACGATGCACTGACGTGCCATCAGGAGTATATAGATTTCTACCGGCAGCAGGCCGTCGAACTGACGCTTTCCCCCACCTTCCAACAGGAGTTCGGCACGAACGTCCTGCTCAATGACTACGCATCCTTTGCGGAGAAAGTATACCACACCATCAAAGCGTTGTAATTCTACATTATACAACGCCCATGCCATCCCATTTCTCCTACAACTCAACACAACCCCAATATGAAAATCCTCGTAATCAACTGCGGTTCCAGCTCTATTAAGTACAAGCTTTATGAGATGGACGACCAGAACGTACTGGCGGCAGGCGGCATCGAACGCATCGGCCAGGACGACTCCTTCCTCAAAGCCACCCTCAATGGCGAAACTCAAAAGCTCCCCTTCGATTGCCCCACACACACCGAGGGCATGAAGATGGTGTTCGACACACTGACCCATCCCGAATACGGCGCCATCCGGTCCTTGGACGAAATCGCCGCCATCGGCCATCGCATTGTGGCGGGTGGACGCTTCACCGAAAGCTGCCTCGTTGACGAGCAAATGATGGAAGAGTGGATCACCTACATGGATCTCGCTCCTGAACACAATCCCGGCCACCTGAAAGGCTATGAGGCCGTGAAGGAAATGCTCCCCGGAAAACCGAGCGTATTCGTGTTCGACACCGCTTTCCACCAAACCATGCCGCGCAAGGCTTATACCTACGCCGTGCCCTACAAATACTTCGAACACCACAACATTCGTCGCTGGGGTGCCCACGGCACGAGCCACCGTTTCGTCTCAAAGCGCGCATGTGAAGTGCTCGGTGTCCAGGCCGAAGGAACGAAAATCATCGTCTGCCACGTGGGCAACGGAGCCTCCGTTTCGGCCGTGGTCAACGGAAAATGCGTGGACACCTCCATGGGTCTCACACCGCTCGAAGGACTGATGATGGGCACGCGTTCGGGTGATCTCGATGCCTCCGTTGTGCTCAGCATGATGGAGATCGACCACCTCACACCTGCCGAAGCACGTCACATTCTCAACAAGCAGTCGGGGGTGCTCGGCATCTCGGGGGTGGGCAGCGACATGCGCGACGTGGAAAAAGCCGCCAACGAAGGTAATGAGCGCGCCAAGCTCGCCCTCGAAATGTATGCCTACCGCATCAAGAAGTACATCGGCTCCTATGCCGCCGCCATGGGTGGCGTAGACGCCGTGGTCTTCACCGCCGGTGTGGGCGAGCACCAGTGGGACATCCGTTGGAACGCCTGTGCAGATCTTGAGTTCCTCGGTCTCAAGATGGACTACGACAAGAACAAGGCCAACTTCGGCGAGGAAGAAATCATCTCTGCTGCCGATAGCCGCGTAAAAGTACTCGTGGTGCCCACCGATGAGGAACTGCTCATCGCCAGCGACACGCTTGCTCTTGTGACGAAATAAACCCGCATCTCTGAACACAACGTGGGGCAAGTCCGACTTTGGACTTGCCCCACGGCTTTTATTCCTTGCAGAACGGCTCAAGCATTGGCCACGAGCCAAGACACATAGCCTATGAAAACTGCGGTAAGAGCCACACCCTCCCAACGCGCGATCTTCAGACCCGTAAAGGAGAAGAGCCATAGTCCCACCATCGATCCGACAAGCATCAAGAAGTCCACCTGCGTGATGCCGGCAATGGTCATCGGTGCGATCACACCGGTAAGTCCAAGGATGAAGAGAATGTTGAACACATTTGAGCCGATCACATTGCCGATGGCAATGCCACTGTTGCCCTTGCGTGCGGCCACCACACTCGTGGCCAACTCAGGGAGAGACGTGCCAATGGCTACGATGGTCAGACCGATCACGGCATCGCTCACGCCGAGTTCGTGCGCCACAGCCGAGGCTGCCGACACAAACTGGTCGCTTCCCACGATGAGCAGAGCTAGCCCAAGGAGGATCCAGAGCAGGGCTTTCCACCAAGCCATCGGCTTTAAGGGAAGCGTCTCCGTATCCACAACTTCGGCGGCCTGCGCCTTTTCCTTCAATGCACTCCGCACCGTTATGGCCAGGAAAGCAACAAAGAGGGCGAAGAGCACACCGGCCTCCCAAAGTGCGAGCTGACCGTCCACCAGGCAGAACAGAGCCAACAGGCATGAAGCCATCAGGGCAAACGGTAGATCCTTGCGCACAGTGATGGACAATATGGGCATCGGCGCGATCATCGCCGCCACACCCACGATGCCGAGGGCGTTGAAGATGTTCGACCCGACCACGTTGCCCACCGCAAGGTCTGGAGTGCCCTTCAGCGCGGAAAGGAGGCTGACCGTAAACTCGGGCATCGAAGTGCCCATCGCCACAATAGTCAGCCCAATCACAAGTTGGGGAATGCCCAATCGTTCGGCCACGGCCACGGAACCCACCGTCAGGCGGTCCGCACCGTAGATGACCACAACCATGGCCACCGCAATAATCAAAAGATTGATCAGCATGAGGAAAATGAAAGAGGTATTTGAACTTTAGATTTCAATGGAAAGCCCATCGTGAGCAAAACACATGCCCTCGGGCAGGAACTTCTCCGAAGCGGCATGTAGCCCGGCACCGTGGCTCATGTGGGTGAAAAAAGTGCGACGCGCCCCGATGCGGTGTGCAAAGGCCACTGCCTCCGCAATGCTCTGGTGCGTGGGATGTGCCTCATGGCGCAAGGCATTGACCACGAGGACCTCTACCCCAACGAGCTTTGCCTCTTCATCTTCTGGAAGTTCAGTCATGTCGGTGAGATAGGCCAGAGATCCGATGCGGTAGCCCAAGATAGGCAGCCGTCCGTGGAGCAAACGGACAGGCGTGATGGTGGTCGTCCCCACGCGGAAGTCACTGAGCGTGTCGAGCTGGTGGAGCACCAGATGCGGCGAACCGGGATAACGCTCTTCGCGGAAACAATAGAACATGTTGCGCACAATCGGATCCGCCACACGCGGTTCGGCACAGATCGTCACAGGCTGCAACACGGAGAAAGGGCGCAGGTCGTCCAATCCCGCCACATGGTCGAAGTGTTCGTGCGTCACGAGCACGGCATCAATGAGCGGTAAAGCATAGTCATAGCGCGGAGGTTCGTGTAATCCGGCCGCTCGTGCCTGTTCGGCCGTCATCTCTGCTTGGTGTCGCCGGACATAAGGCAGTGTCCCTCCTGGCATCTGCGGGTGATCGGTCAAGAAGCGGAGCATCTGTGCACGGAAGTCGGGACCGCAATCAAAGATAAGGAGGTGGTGGTCGTCCGTCTCCACGAGAGCGGAACAACGGGTTCGACGATCCCGTGGATCGGCCGACCGGCATACGACACAACTGCACCCCATCTGAGGAACGCCCGAGGAAGTACCCGTGCCGAGGAAGTAGAGTTTCATACAATCTGAGGAGGAAGTTAAACAGGGGCGGAGCAATGCTCCAGATAACGGGGAGAGCAGGACGGTCGTAATGGGCTGAGGCGAATCAGAACTTTTACACACCAGAAAAAATCATTGAATAGAGCATTGCACACTGCAATCATGGCCGGCACGCACAATGCGCCATAAATGCACCACTCCCCCACGAGGGTTATCGCCTCCTTTCTGCCCTGAATAAGAGCACACCAGCGGGATAATCGTCACCGCAAAGGTAAGAACTTTTGAAGACATCTCCAACTACGTCATGGAGATTTATAGGAAAGCGGATTTCATCGATGGGACATGCATCTTCTTTCGGAACGTTATCCCACGGTCAAAGACAGTTCGCAAGGCTGTCACGGCTCTTCGGTCTGAGGATCGCACAGGATATGAATCTCGCAGGATGAGCCTGAAGGAATCGTGCACAAAGTGCCTTGCCCGACAACCGGCTTGCTAACGATCACCCTCAAACAGACAACCCCCATTCGGGATAAGCTTTCTCTTTTTCTCTCTAAGATATTCTCTCCCAAAGCCACAAAAGAGGATTATTCTTCGTGTATTTGTAGTTGATAACCAGACAAAGAACTAAAGAATAATCCTCATGGAACTTACTACATTCAAGGAAACTCCGGAAATTTATTGTGCTGCGGATGATTTCTACAAAGAATATGAGCTGGAACATTGGTAAAAAGGCCATTTCTTGCTCAAACCGCTCTGGAAACAGCCCAAAACGCGCAATCGGAAAGGGAGGATGAGCGATGCCGGGATGATAACCAACCGCGTCTTCAAAAGTTAGGCCCATAAGGGTAAGGATACGACGGGGATAGTACTATGGTTTCAAGGTCTATCTGCTCTCCTCTTTGCCTCACTCTTCGACTGAGGAGTGCACATCGTTACAGGCATCCGCTCCAATATGAAGCACCGGTTGATGGGACTTCCACGACAAAATCATGCTCCGCAAGAGAAACATTATTGAGACCATCAACGATATGCTGAAAAACGTGGCACAAATCGTTCATACGCGCCACAGAAGCCTCTCCAACTTCATTGTAAACCTCCTCTCGGGAATGGCAGCTTACGCCTTTTACGGCACGAAACCTGCCATCAATGTGGAGTTTGAGTGGGAAGAAACGGGCAGCAGCACCAAGCAGCTGACTTTGTTCTAAAGATACACTTCGTGAAACAGTTTGTATTCGGCCTAAGAAGCAGGTCAAAAGAGGGAGTGTGCGCTATTGAGTTGCCGCTAAAAAGCAGAGCTTAAACCGAATTGGGGTTGCTTGATTTCTTCGAGGGGTTCGGACATTGAGCAAGACTTCCTCAAGTCTTGAAGTAGCAATGCTACATGCCGTCAAAAAATGCCCACGACAACTTCAAGATTGTCATGGGCATTTTTTGACGGCATGCGGGTTCACACCGCAGATGAATGGCAAAGGAGAGATCACTCCCAGCCGAGGGCAGAAGCTCCGAGCACAGCTGCCTCTGCACCTTTCAGAGTGGAGACAAGGAGCTTGGCCTGACCGCGGAACACGGACAGCACGTGCTCATCATATGCACGGCGGATCGGCTCCATGATATAGTCGCCCGCCTTGACCAGCCCTCCGAAGAAGACGAATGCCTCGGGGGTATTGAAGGTGGCAAAATCGGCGCACGAACGGCCGAGGAGATAGCCCGTGTATTCGAAAATCTCCTTGGCGATCTTATCGCCCTTTTCAGCAGCTTGGAACACATCGAACGAAGTGATCGTTGCGGGATCGAGTTCACGGAGGGGAGAGGGTTCGGTGCTCTTGGCTAAAATTTCACGTGCCGTACGCGCCACACCAGTAGCAGAGCAGTATGTTTCGAGGCAACCTTTTCGGCCACAACCGCAAGGACGTCCATTTTCACTGTGGTCAATCACAACGTGTCCCAGTTCACCGGCGAAACCGTCCGAACCATAGACGATCTTCCCATCCACCACGATACCCGATCCGACGCCAGTGCCGAGGGTGATCATAATGAAGTTCTTCATGCCGCGAGCCACACCGTAGGTCATTTCGCCCATAGCGGCAGCATTGGCATCGTTAGTCACACGGCAGGGCACACCGAGTGCCTGTTCAAAAAGTTCAGCAATGGGCACAATACCCTTCCAAAGAAGATTGGCCGCATGCTCGATGGTACCGTTGTAGAAGTTGCCGTTAGGAGCACCGATGCCCATGCCACGGATCTTCTCAATACCCCCCACCACATCGAGAGCAGGTTGGAGTGCCTCTACCGCCGCCGCCACATAGTCGTTGATGTCGGGATAACCTTGCGTCTTGATGGCCGTCTGCGCAATAATTGTGCCACGTTGGTCTACAATTCCGAAGACGGAGTTTGTTCCGCCCATGTCCAGCCCAATCACATAGGGCTTATCGATATTTTCTGTCATAATGGTGATATGCTTGATTTGAGGAGTCGGAGCATAGTACTCCCAACCCCTCGGAAAGAATTCAGAGGACAAACGAGGTGTTTTGACAAATCGCCACAGCAAAAATAGCAACAAAAAATGAGTCTACCATCCTTTTCCACCGATATTTTGTCAACTCCATTATGATTTTCGTGGAATAAATCACCCTACATCCTCGACATCCCTCATTTTTTTCTTAATTTTGCAGGGAAGACAGTGCATCTTCGCCCCGCGACGTGGGGCAACACTCTAATTCAACACACCATGACGCAACGATTCTCTTTGCTTTGCACTTCCCTCGCCCTGACCCTTTCGACATCGGCTGCGGAAGCCCCAGAAATCACGCCTGATGGCCTCGAGCCTGAGGTGAACCTTCTGCCCACCCTCTCCACCCACGTCGAGCTCCCCCATCGTCCGACCGAACACCTCCGTCCCGACCGAACACCGTTGAATGCAACTCCCGCAGCAACAACAGGCGAAGGCTGGCAACGCTTTGCCCACGAGTTCACATCCACCTTCAAGTTTGGCGGCTACATCATCGGCAAGTATAACTACTCTGACCAAGAGGGAACAAAGAGTAACGGTGGTTTCGATATCCGCCTCATGCGCCTCTACGCCAACGGCTACGCTTGGCGCAACGTCTATTATCGCTTTCAGATGGAGGTGAACGATGCGCCCGGCATCGACCGTGGGCCGCGCGTGGTCGATGCCTTCGTGGAGTGGCAGGAACTCCCCTATCTGAAAGTAAAACTCGGCCAGTTCAAACGCTGCTTCGGCTTCGAAAATCCCATGTCGCCTTTGGACATCGGGCTCGGTAGTTTCTCACAGATTGCCTCCAAGCTCCAAAGCATCAACGACCGCATCGGCGAGCATCCCTCATCGGGACGCGATGTGGGCGTACAGGTGCAGGGCGACTTCCTCCCCATTGCTGCCGACCGCCATCCCTTCGTTCACTATCAAGTGGGTCTGTACAATGGTCAAGGTGTGAACCACAAAGACATCAACAAGCATAAAGATCTCATTGCCGGCGTTTGGCTCTCACCCATCAAGACCCTCAACATCGGAGCTTTCGGCTGGAACGGCCGCTTCACCAGTGAGACCACGGGGCAGAACATCAACCGCCACCGCTATGGACTGGGCGTGAAGTATGAGGCCGACTGGACAGTACGTGCTGAATATGTCCACAGCGTGGGAACAACGCTTGCCGGAGGCCCTGACCGCAGCGATGGATGGTACACCACACTGGGCGTTCCCGTGCAAGGCGTAAAAGGCCTTAAGATCTACGGCCGCTGGGACTGCTATCGCGATGATGCCCGAACATGGAACAGTCTGAAGACCAACTGGGGGCTGACGGGCAACTATTGGATGGCACAAAATCTCCTGCTCCAACTCAATCTCACCCACACCTACGATCGCTCCCTCGCCACTGGAAAAGACAAGCACTACAATGTGGTAGATGTGCAGGTGGCCGCACGCTTCTGACCCCTGCTCTCATTCCCACATGCATGCACCGCGACATCATCCTTGCTGGATTATGTCGCGGTGCATAATATTTTAGGACATATAGCAATCAGATCTGCTTCCGATCCCAATGCCCACGGTGCATATAAAAATACGAACCCACCAGAATGCAGAAGCCATAGAGCGATTCCGCAGCCCAAGCCACGGACAGACTGCAACGGAGATCAAAGATGACGTAGCCCACATAGGCCATATAGAGAATGATGGCGAGGATTTCGATGAACAGTGCGGTACGGGTGTTCCCGCTCCCCGAAACGGTCATGAAATAGATCTGTCCCGGGATCTGAAACACATAACTCACCCCGAGCACGAGGAGCGGAGCGACGCCTTCGGCCACCAGTGTGACATCGTTGGTAAAAACACGGAGCACGGCTTCAGGGAAGAGGGCAATCAACAACCACGTGGGTGCAAGCAATAACACCGCCAGGCGAATGGTGCGCCCCAACATCGGACGGACGGCAACAGCATTGCCCGCACCAAGGAGATTGGCCGTCAGAGTGGAGGCTGTCGAAGAGAAGGCAATGAGGCTCATGAACGTAAAGCCCGAAATCGCCCTCAGCACATTTGTTACCGCCAGTTCACGCTGCCCAAGATGTTCGATAGCGATGAAAAAGAGAAACCATGTGGAGAGTGAAAGAAAGCTTTGCAACATCATCCACATGCTCACGTTGAGCATTTTGCCCAAGAGTCGGAGTTTAAACTTCGGCAAACGGTGGAGGGCATAACGTCGATAGTCCACTCGAAAGAACGTATAACCGAGAAAGAAGAGCATCGATAAGCCACTCGCCAACGTAGAGGCGATGGCCGCACCAGCAATGCCCAACGCAGGCAGCCCCCAGTGTCCAAAGATGAGGAGGTAGTCCAACACAACATTGCTGCCCACCATGACGAGGGAGTTGTACTTCAACATACTCGTCTGCGTCGTGGCCACAAAGAATGCACGGAACACGCAGGCCACCATACTGAAAAAGATGCCCCAGATGCGCCAGTCGAGATACGTCCACGCTGCCTGGCTGATCTCGGGAGAAGAGATGATCATTCGCAGGAGTGCAGGAGCGAAAGCCTGAGTGAGCAGCAACAGGACGAGCGACAGGATGGTCAGAAACCCAAGCGTATGGTAAAACACCGTGCCAATATCCGCATAGTTTCGCTCACCGTTGCGCCGTCCCATCAAGATCTGCGCGCCCGAACAAAAGCCGAGAATAAGCACAAACACCGAGATGAAAAAAATACCACCCAGTGCCGATGCACCCAGTTCCACCTCGCCCACGCGCCCGAGGAAAGCCGTGTCGGTCATTCCGATGAGCTGTTCAACCAGCGAACTGAGGAGCATAGGATAGGCGATGAACCAGATGTCGCGGTAGGAAAAACGCCGTTGGAGCGTTGCTTCCGCTGCTGAAACAGAAGGAGAAGAGGGAGTATTCATAAGGAGTGCAAAGGTACGACTTTTTCTCGTCCACACATTGGAAAAGACGGTCAGACGCACATTGCGCCTCACGTTTTTAATTACTTTTACAAAGCCGTATCTTGGCCACCTTCCAAATCTTTACGGAACAAGATCACATGATCGTTTTCACCATTGGAAGGAGATGTAATTGTCACACGAGCAAAGACTACCCCAGACCTTGGATACTTGATCTTCCATCCATCTACACATGCAAGCCATCACCATTGGTGTCACGGGTGCCGTGGGGCAGGAAGTTGACTCAACAGCTCCTCAAAGCCATGGTATACTTGAACAAACGGCTCGGAGCATCACATAGCAGAAAGGCAGGAATAACCAAGCGATGGCACGATAAACATCGGCACTGCGTTCCACCAAGTGGGACGTTGTGCCGATCTTTCGCTCAAATACCATAGAGTCCAGCGTCATTCCTTTGAGTGGGGGATAGTTATTGCCAGTTGGCGCGCAACACCTTCCGCCACACACTGTGCACGGCCGGCGAATAATACCCTATATCCATGTTCTCTACAATGCACCGAAACTCACCGGCCAGTTCGGGATAGAAGCGACACATGCGGAAGGCAAGCTTCATACAAAGTGCCTGGATGCTGCTGTGCTCGTCCAAACGAACCATCCGATCCAGACAGAAGTCCAAAAAATCTGTCCGCAATTCATCGGCCTCTATTCGCATCCGCTCGACCAAGCTCAGCGACATCCGGCGCACAGAGGCATCAGAAGTCAACATGGCCAGGTCTATGAGTTTGTCTTGCACGGCTTTCAGAGCGGAAATCTCCTCCCGGTCAGCCTTACACAAACTCCACAGAACTTTCCGTTGCACTTGAAGATCACCATCATCCAAGAACTGCCAGGCAAACTTCAGAAGTCCACCTTCCGCCTTTGCTGCACGGTAGATGGCCAAAGCATCGCCCTTGCGAAACGCCCCTTGGAGCTGTTCACGCACAATGGCCATCTCAGCGCAGGAATGGCTGAAGAGTGGACATCAGTTCGGCTCGGGAAAGCACGCCACTCTCACGCCAGAGCACCTCGCCGCATCGGAAGAGCATCAAAGTCGGAACGGAGCGCACCTGAAACTGCGCTGCCGTATCGGGATGGCGATCGATGTCTACCTTAATAATGCGAAGGCGATCGCCCACAGCGGCCTTCACTTGTTCCAGAACAGGGTGCATCATCGTACAGGGTTGGCACCAGGTGGCAAAGAAGTCCACCAATACGAGTTGCTCACTCGCAATTACATCTTTGAAGGTTTCCATAAATAGTGTCTTGATACTGTCTGCATGTATAACGCATTCACGACTGATGACTATGGCAAAAGGCATGCCCAAGTCAAGCTAAAGACTGCGTGGTGTCATGAAAAGATTCCGTGAAATCTTTTTGCTGCCCTCGCCAAGGTTGAACCGTATCACCAAAAATCCCCTCCGCACTCTGAGCAAGGCGTCAGGAAGCGGAGGGGCGTTGCAAAAAAAGGAGTCAACTACGAGGGGTGCGCACTACCCCACTCTTTGGTTTCCTATTACCCGATAAGTCAGTGCATAATAAGCAATGAAGGCATAACAGACGAGAGGGATGACAAAGGCTGTGGAGAGACTAAAACGTTCAGCGGCCAAGGCCATCAGCGTAGGAGAGATGGCTCCGCCCACGATGCTCATGATAAGGTAGCTGCCGGCACGTTTGGTCTGCTCGCCCAGACCACGGAGGGCGAGGGCGAAGATGGTGGGAAACATGATGCTCTCGCAGGCATAACAAAGGAGGAGTGCCAGGAGCCCTGCACATCCATCAGTACTGAGGAGCACAAGCATCGAGAGCGTAGCAACCAGCGCACAGGCGGCCAAAAGACGGACGGCGGAAACATAGCCCATCAGCCAGCTACCCAAGAGACGTCCAAGGAGGAAGAGCCCCATTCCGCCAAAAGAGAGGAAGAGGGTGGCCATCTGGTGCGACAAGCCCACAGCAGGAGCGGTGGTGTAGTTGATAAAGAAACTGTTAATACCCGTCTGCGCAGCGACATAGAGAAACAAGGCGATAATGCCAAGCACAAAACCCCGCTGCCGACGGAGAGGCATTACTCCGGCCTGAGCAACTCCTGACCCCACACTTGCTTCCTCGACCTCGGGCAGCGAGGCACGTGAGAATAACAATGCGACCACCAAGACTACTCCTCCGATCAGTGCATAGGGCAAAGCCACATCGTCACTCTGCGCTCCTGCACGAAACAGATATAACCCGACAAGAGGTCCGAGGATCCACCCTAACCCATTGAGCGACTGCGCGAGGTTGATGCGCCGTTCGGCCTGCGTGGGGTCACCCAAGATGGTTGTGTAGGGATTGGCGGAGGTTTCCAAGCAGGTCAGTCCGCAACCAAGCACGAAGAGTGATCCGACAAAAGCGAAGAAGCTCCATTGAGGATCGTCCAGCAGGCTACCGGGCACCACGAGGAGCGCACCGAGGGCGAAGAGCATCAGTCCGAGAAGGACACCGCTACGATAGCCGAAGCGCGCAATAACGCGACCGGCGGGAATGGCCATCAGGAAATAACCGCCGTAGACGGCATTCTGCACCATCGCGGCCTGGGTCATCGAAAGCCGGAGCGTGTCCTGAAAGTGTTTATTGAGCACATCAAGCATGCTGTGAGCAAAGCCCCAGAGGAAGAAGAGGCTCGTGATGAGTGCGAAGGGGACAAAATAGTTGCGGCCGTCAGAGGTGCACAAGAAGCGACCACGGGGGAGACGGCTTCGTCCATCAAACCTCGGCATCTAAGCACTCATACTTACTGTGGCGGCTCTTGTATTCGGGCACAATCTCCTTCATCTTTTTCACCACAGCCATGTCATCAAAGCGCAGACTGAGAGCATGGAGCTCATCCTCATTGCGTTTCACGTCTGCGTAGTCGTACTCACGAACACTGGCTATCTTGATCTTGGGGTGGAAGGTGGGCTTCGTTTCTTCCTCATCGTTGAGCACTTCCTCATAGAGTTTCTCACCATCACGCAACCCGGTATACTTGATCTCAACGCCTTCTGCGCCGCTCAATTTGATCATACGCTGGGCAATCTCGGCGATGCGCACGGGTTCGCCCATATCAAAGACGAAAATCTCGCCGCCATTGCCCATGGTGCCAGCTTCGAGCACAAGCTTACAAGCTTCGGGGATGAGCATGAAAAAGCGGATGATGTCGGGATGCGTTACAGTGAGAGGCCCACCTCTTTTCAACTGCTCGCGGAAAAGGGGAATAACCGATCCGTTGGATCCAAGCACATTTCCAAAACGTGTGGTGACAAACTGCGTCACACCTTCCACTTTACGTTCTTGAATGGCGCGGTTAAGGCTCTGGACATAAATCTCGCAGATACGTTTGGAACAGCCCATCACATTGGTGGGATTGACCGCCTTGTCCGTAGAAACCATCACAAACTTCCGCACGCCATACTGAACCGCTAGGTCGGCAAGCACGCGCGTGCCATAGCAGTTGTTTTGCACAGCCTCGCAGGGGTTGTCCTCCATCATGGGGACGTGCTTGTAGGCCGCCGCATGGAACACATAATGCGGACGGTGCTTACGGAAGATGTCGTCCATGCGCTCGGCATTGGTGATGCTGGTCACGATAATCTCGCAGTCCACCGATGTCCATTCGCGCTCCATCTCCAAGCGTACATCGTGCATTGGAGTCTCAGCCTGGTCTATGAGGATGAGCTTCTGGGGAGCAAACTGCGCCACCTGCCGCACCATCTCACGACCGATGCTGCCTGCCGCACCTGTGATGAGCACGACCTTGCTGGCGAGCAAACGGGAGATCTCGGCCATATCGACTTCTATCTTTTCACGTGGAAGCAGTTCTTCAACGTCCACCTCTTTCATCAAGGTAGGCATAAGCTCACTCTTACCATCCCATTCCACACTGGGAGGCAGCATCATGATCCGGATTCCGGCATCAATGAGGGCATCGACAAACTCGTTGTCGTTCACAAAGGAACGGCTCTTCAACGGCGAGACGAAAAGGGTGCGCACGCCGCGCTCACGCATACGCTCCACGATGTCCTGGCTCTTGTAGTGTATCTTCTGGCCAAGGAGATAGCGTCCAGACATTTCTTCCTCATCGGTGATGAAGCCGCGAAGGCGGTATTTGTTGCTATTGGCTTGGATGTGCTTGGCTAAGCTTACACCACCATCACGCGTACCATAGATGAAGGTTACGCGAGCACGACGATTGACAGAACTGTAGTCGTACAGGCCTTTCACCAACACGCGGAGCATCACCATCTGCATCACAGAAAAGATAGCTATGAACACCAGTTCATAGGCGCGGATGTCGAGCAGCCATGGCTGTTTCCCTATGGCGTAGAAAATCACCACACCCAGTACGAGCCCCAAAACATTGGCCAAAAACACGCGGTAGAGATCGACGAAGGCCGAAAAACGGAAATAACTCGAATAAGTATGAAACAGACGAAAACCCACCAGATAGGGAATCAGATAGCAGACTGCCGAGCCGATGAGAGTGCCTAACTGCATATATGCCGCGTTGATTCCAATCACCAAGCTATGTACCAGCAGGAAGCTGATCAGAAACATGCAGCAGTCCATCACCAACAATCCCCAATAGGGAATCGCCCGTGAATTGAAATAGCGATGGAGAAGACGGGAAAAGAAATTCATCAATAAGAAATTAAGAAATGGAGAGAGAAGATACTTATTGCCTTTCAAAAGCGTTGTGGGACATAAAGAAAAACTCAAGAGAAGAAAGCATCAGTCCCTCTTGAATATATCACGCGTATAAACCTTTGCCTGCACATCATCGAGACAAGTGTCATAGCGGTTGGCAATAATGGCGGCAGAGCGCGACTTAAAATCGGCTAAGTCATTGACCACTTCACTTCCAAAGAAGAAGGAGCCGTTGTCCAAAGTCGGCTCGAAGATGATGACGCGTGCCCCTTTGGCCTTGATGCGCTTCATCACTCCCTGGATGGAACTCTGACGAAAATTATCACTGTTACTCTTCATCGTGAGGCGGTAAACACCGATCACAATATCTCGCTCACGATCAGAACTATAACTATTGGCATTGCTATACCCATAATAGCCTGCCTTACGCAGCACTTGGTCGGCAATGAAGTCCTTGCGCGTGCGGTTGCTCTCGACAATGGCCGTCATCATGTTTTGCGGCACATCCTGATAGTTGGCCAAAAGCTGCTTGGTATCTTTGGGGAGACAGTAGCCTCCATAGCCGAACGAAGGGTTGTTATAATACGTGCCGATGCGCGGATCGAGGCCAACACCTTGGATGATGGCTTGGGGATCCAGCCCTTTCATCTCGGCATAGGTGTCCAGCTCGTTGAAGTAACTTACTCGGAGAGCGAGGTAGGTATTGGCAAAGAGTTTCACCGCTTCGGCTTCCTTCATCCCCATAAACAACACCTCAACATCCTCTTTCACCGCACCTTCACACAGAAGGGCAGCAAACTGTTCGGCAGCAGCCCTAAGGTCGTGGGCGGCAATGGCCTGAATGGCGGCATTCTCTTCGCTGGCATCGTTAAGCAACTTAGGATAGCCCACGATAATGCGTGAGGGATACAGATTGTCGTACAGGGCTTTCGACTCACGCAGGAACTCGGGTGAAAAGAGCAGGCGTAGTTTGCGCTCGCCCTCCCATCCGCGCTCTTGGAAAAGGCGCGCGTACTTAACATAAAGACTCCGGCAATAGCCCACGGGGATCGTACTTTTGATGACCATCGTGGCCTCAGGATTGACGTCCAGGACAAGGTCGATCACATCCTCAACCTTAATTCCGCAACACTTTGATTTAAATTAATTTATAAGTTCCTGAGCAACAAAAAGTTGCCCAGGATTTTGCCGTGTCAGATTTTTCACTTATCTTAGTGTTGCAATTAGAAAACAAGCGAAAATCGTAACAAGGCAT
>JBHAFF010000005.1:0-117397 GCA_041855985.1 Alloprevotella sp. | reverse complement strand
TTCACTCTCCCTTACGAGAGTCTATCAAGTGGTACCACCAGGAATCGAACCGGGGACACAAGGATTTTCAGTCCTTTGCTCTACCAACTGAGCTATGGCACCGTGGTGCAAATTAACAATAACCAACTGTAAGGAAGTGGTGCCACCAGGAATCGAACCGGGGACACAAGGATTTTCAGTCCTTTGCTCTACCAACTGAGCTATGGCACCGTGAAGTTATTGTCGATTTGCGAGTGCAAAAGTACGCAGTTTTTTTGAGTTGGCCAAATCTTACGGAAAGATTTTTATCTTTCTGCAAGCAAAGAGCCTTGCTAAGTGACCTCGCTGGGATTCAAACCCAGGACCTTCAGAACCGGAATCTGACGCTCTATTCAGCTAAGCTACGAGGCCGGGCAGACAGGACAAAATGTTGTCACATCTTGCATCCGAAGAGGCTGCTGCACTTTTGCGCTGCAAATTTAGCATTTCAACCCCATTCTACCAAATGTTTCCCTTCTTTTTTCCACGTTGGTGGTGCGGGATGGGTGGTTTGCTGTCTCGGGACACGGTTTATGGCAGTTCGGGTTGGACGTTTCGCGGTTTTCGCGTAATTTTGCAAGAAACTAATCTTTGCGCTATGTTTACATCTTCTTCGCGTCCGAAAACCCAGCACCCCGACGGGGCTTCTGGTCAACAAAAATCGGGGGCGGCTGCACCCCGGCGGCGTGGTGTACGGTGGGTCTACGGCGTGGGCTTTATCCTTCTGGCCGTGTTCACCATCTGGACTTACGGCGATGTGTTCCGCCATGTGGCCGATGAAAATTATTTCAGTTTTGAGCGCGAAACGATGACCTACGTGTTGCGTCGCGATTGGGGCACACTCTTCTGGCTCGGACGTCTGGGGCTGCTTCCCTTCCAGTGGCAGTGGTTGGGCGGTACGATCCTTGCCCTGCTGCTGACGGCCTCGGCTTGGCTTTTTGACCGTGCATTGCCTCGTCAGATCGCTTGGCGTGGATTGGGCTTCCTCCCGGCTCTGATGGCCTTGGGCTGGATGGTGGCGCGCGGATTCAACCTCTTCCTCCGGAATGAGCCCTCGGGCTTCGTCCTCCTCTCGGCCGGCGTGCTGCTCCTCTCCGCGGCGGTGGCATTGGTCGCGGCTTTGGTGCGGCGTACAGCCAACGCAGACCGTGTTGCGGAAGCTCCATCTAAGTTGCGCCGGTGGCCGTGGGGCGGAATGGCGGCCCTCGTAGTCTACGGTGCACTGACCTTTGCCGCGTTGACGACTGGCGAGAATGTGCGCCTGGCCTGCCGCATGCAGAACCTTATGGCTCGTGAAGATTGGGATGGGATGATCGAGACGGCGCGCAAGGCTCAGCACCCCACGCGCACCATTGCCGCCCTTCATGCTTTGGCTCTGACGGAGACGAATCAGCTCATCGAGGGAATGTTTGCCATCCCCTACGACTTCCCCGAGCTCAAACTCGACTACCTCGGCGGAACGGATGAGGGCGTGAACTACGTGGCCGACTGCAATCTGCATGCCGGATTGGTGAATGCGGCCTACCGCGCCTCGATGGAGAATGTTGTGGTGCTCGGGCCGCGCCTCCATAACTACAAGCGGATGGCACTCTGCGCCGTGCTCAATCAAGAACGGGCATTGGGCGAACGATATTTCTCCCTCATCAAGAAGATGCCGGGCACACAGGATTTCGTGGAACGCTACCGTCCGATGTTGGCCGACACCACACTGATCGGGCAAGATGCCACTCTGGCACACATCCGGTCGCTCTATCCTATGGAACAACGTTTCGAGCAAAACTACCGCCAACCAGCCTTTCTGGGCTATAACTTCGGCCTTTTGCAGGGCACGGACGCAACCCTTGTGACCTCAGTGGCAACGTGTCTCTACTCCAAAGACCTCGACAACTTTCTGATGCGCGTCAATGTGTTGCGCCGAAAGATGACCCTTCCCCACGTGGCGTTGCAGGCCATCGCCGTGGCATCGATGAAGCGTGAAGGACTGCTCCGAGAGTTTCCCGAAGTCAACGATATGGTGATCGGCGAACTCCGCGCCTTCGTGGCCGAGGCAGCACCCTATATCGAGGCCCAGGGCAAGATGGCCGAGGCCGATCGTCTGGCCGCTAAGCGGGAGATGGCCGAAGCTCTCCGCGAAAACTGGCTCGGCACCTATATGTACTACTATTATTGTGGCAACATGGGTGCAACGCAACAACAAGAACAAGGACACGGCGTGAACTGATCACGCTTTACGCTTAGAAACCTCAGATATGCAATTTACCATTCTTTCTCTGCTGCGCGGCCTGGCTTTGGGAACTGTCGTTCTCAGTCTCGCTGCCTGTCGTCCTGACGTGGCGGTGCCCGCGGAGAGCACGCCCGTGCAAGAGCACGCCGTGCTCTATCCCGATTATCGGGACATCACCATTCCGCCCAATATTGCTCCGCTCAACGTGCAAATCAAGAGCGCAGGTTCTACCTTCATCGGCCAGATTGTGGGGCAAAAGGGCAAAGCCCTCCTCGCTGCTGCCGAGGAGGATGGAAAACTCCGTTTCGATTCTACCGAATGGCGGCGGCTCTTGGCTGATAACTGTGGCGGTGTGCTCACCGTGACCCTCTATGCGGAGCGTGATGGAGCTTGGGTGAAGCATCCGTCTTACACGCTCCGCGTGGCACAGGAGCCGATCGATTCTTTTCTCTCCTACCGCCTCATCGAGCCTTCTTATGAACTCTACCGCCAGCTCGGGCTTTACCAACGCAACCTCACCAACTTTGAGGAATGGCCTATCTATGAGAACAACAACGAGTTTCAGGCAGAGGACAACCACTGCGTCAATTGCCACAACTATCAGAACTACGGCACACAGCGCATGCTCTTCCATGTGCGTGCCGGTCACGGAGGCACCCTCTTCGTCGAGGGAGGAAAGGTGCGCCGCATGGACATGAAGTGTGACAGCGTATTGGCCAATAGCGTCTATCCAACGTGGCATCCGCAGAAACCTTGGGTGGTGTTCTCCTCCAACCTCACAGGACAAGCCTTCCACATGGCCGACCTTCAGAAAGTAGAGGTGCTCGACTATGGATCGGATATCCTTTTCTATGATGTGGAGCGCAACAGGCTCTCTAACGTGTTGCGTACAGACGACACGATGGAGACCTTCCCCGCCTGGTCGCCCGATGGGAAACGTCTCTTTTATTGCGCTGCCCCGTTGCCCCACTTCAACGAACTCCCCGACTCTGTGAAGGCCAATAAGGATAAACGCTCCGATATCGTGCTGGCCAGTTATCAGGAAGTGCGCTACAACCTGATGTCGATGGATTTTGACGAGCGTACCCGTACCTTCGGTGCACCGCGCGTGGAGCTCGACTGTGCAGGGCAGGGTAAGAGCTGCACCGTGCCTCGTGTCAGTCCAGACGGGCGGTATGTTCTCTTTACACTGGCCGATTACGGGCAATTTCACATTTGGCATAAGAGCAGCGATCTCTATGTCAAGGATCTTCAATCGGGCGAAGTGCGTCCTCTCTCCGCCACCAACAGCCCGGATGTGGACTCTTACCACACTTGGTCGAGTAATGGTCGATGGATGATCTTTTCTTCGCGTCGTGACGATGGGAGTTTTACGCGCCCCTACATCGCCTATTTCGACAAGGATGGGCATAGTTACAAAGCTTTCCTCTTGCCACAGGAAGATCCCGAGTTTAACCTGCTGCGCATGAAGAGCTATAATGTGCCTGAACTCACGCGCGACCGCGTACACATCACTCCCGAACAATTCCGTGAGGCGATCTATGCCGATGACAAAGTTGGCAAAGTGGAGTATGGAAAATAGTTTCAATATGCTTGCCTTGCCAGATGTGCGGATCCGACTACGAGGTCTGGGCATTGAATGCTGTCGCGGCGAGCATACGTCTGTCGAACACGAACTTCAAAATTCTCATGTCCCAACACATTTTCCTTATCGATACGGCTTATGCCGAACGTGTGGTGTTTGACCTCACGGTCAATTTCGAGCGTATGCTTGGCCGGCGCATTCCCCCCGCCGATTTGCCCCGATGGCTCGACTGTCTCGCTCTTGATGGCGGTATCCGTCCGGGCGACAATGACCTCCGTGCCTATTTCCTCCACGACAAGGCGCAGACAGAGTGGCGATATTTCACACCCGCTCGTTTTGCCGATGATCTTTCCGGCAAAGCTTTTCGTGATAACCTCGGAGAGTTCTCCCTTCAAGCCCTCGCCATCGAGCCGTTGGTGAGTGGTGAGGATCTCTTTGTGCAGTCGTTTGAAGCACTCCTCCTCGACCGCGAGGTGGAGAGCATCATGCTGGTGGCGGACTTTGAAGGACAGACAGAAGAGAGCCGGTCGTTGCTCAGCCGTGTCAAGCACCTCTGCCACACGCCACCCCAACCTGAAGAGGGTGAACCCCTCCCGCCGAAGTCCATCACCCTATTCGCTATGCAGCCCCTCGCCGGCCGTGGCTTCCAGACCGAAATCCTTGGCTATTCCCTCATGGCTGCTCTCGGTGTGGAAGGCCGAGAGCTGGCCGAAGAGTGAATTCCGATGCCAACACCGTGTCGCCCCAAATTTCGCGATCAGAAAAGAGCCTCACCCCAATGCACAAGCAAGTGTATTGGGGTGAGGCTCTTTTCTGACCGTGAAGTGATGTCAGGAAATGGGCATGGGGCACCGTTCGTCCATGCCTTGATAAATGTTGTGCCAAGTATACCTGTCCATGGATCTGGTGGTGTGACTGATGCCACCAAGTTCCGGCCAATCCAATAGTCCGATTTCCCAGCCATCCTTCGAAAGAAGTCGGTTTTTTTTGCTACCTTTGCTGAACAGCTATTGCCGCAGGAGAGGCCACTGTTTGGTCGTTACGACTCCATGTGCAGGTGCATGCTGATCCTAAAACCCCAAATGTTTCATCCACTGTCTTTGCGCTTATGAAAAGTAAAGAAGAAATCTGCGGCAACTGGCTGCAACGCTATACTCGCCTTCCGCTTGACGCTTTCGGCGACCTCATCCTTCTGACCAACTTCAACAACTATGTGGACATCTTCTGCGAGCAGATGCATGTCGAGGCTGTGGGCTTCAACGCCAACATGCGTGCGGCCACAGCAGAGGGGATCACGATGATCAACTTCGGAATGGGCTCTCCCAATGCAGCATTGATCATGGATCTGCTGTCGAGTGTGCAGCCCCGTGCCGTACTCTTCCTCGGAAAGACGGGCGGCATCTCCAACAAAACGCAACTGGGCGACTATATCCTCCCTTTGGCGGGCATCCGCGGAGAGGGAACCTCGAACGACTATTTTCCCCCCGAGGTGCCGGCACTCCCCGCTTTCATGCTCCAGCGTGCCATCTCTACAGCACTCCGTGATGCCTCCCTCGACTACTGGACGGGTACAGTCTACACGACCAACCGCCGTGTCTGGGAGCACGATGAACAATTTAAGGCCTATCTTCGCACCACACGTGCCATGGCGGTGGACATGGAGACGGCAACGCTCTTCTCTTGCGGGTTCTACAATCACATTCCTACGGGGGCACTCCTTCTGGTTAGCGATAACCCGATGACGCCCGAAGGGGTGAAAACCGAAAAATCGGACAACCACGTCACACAGCAGTTTGCGGCTACACACGTCCATTTGGGCATCGAAGCCCTGCGTCTCTTGCAGGGGAATCGTAAGACGGTGCGCCACCTCAAATTCGATTGGTAAAGCAGCGTAACCTATGGCCAAAAAAACTGTTGCTGCACACACTCCGGAGAGCATCGTACGCGATGTCCGTGCCGGGAAGATTGCTCCTGTCTATTATCTGATGGGTGATGAGAGTTATTATATCGATCACGTAAGCAATTTTCTCGTAGATCATCTGTTGTCTCCTGAGGAGCGCGACTTCAACCTCATTACCTTCTTCGGTGCGGAGACGGACATGCAAAGCGTGTGTCACGCTGCGATGGGATTTCCGATGGGGGCGCAACGCCTCGTGGTCTGGGTCAAAGAAGCGCAAGCCTTGAAAGATCTGGAACGCCTCGATCACTATCTCAAGCAGCCTCAGACTTCGACGGTCGTTATCTTTTGCCATAAGAATGGCAGCCTCGACCGTCGGAAGAGTATTGTCAAGGTGCTCGAAAAACAAGCTGTGCTAATGGAAAGCACGAGGCTCCGCGACTATCAGCTGCCTTCGTGGATCAGTAATTATCTTCGGCGCAAACGGCGCACCATAGAGCCTGCCGCGGCAGAGATGATGGCCGATTTCGTTGGGGCGGACCTTAACCGTATGGCCGGAGAGCTGGACAAGCTTATCCTCGCTACGAGTGAAGCGCAAAACCTTGTCACAACAGACCTCGTGAGTGACCATATCGGGATCTCGAAAGAGTACAACATCTTTGAACTGACAGACGCGTTGGGGAAAAAGGATGTGGTAAAGGCAAACCGAATCGCGAATTACTTTGAAAAAAATCCGAAGCAAAATCCCATCCAAGGGACATTGCCTCCCCTCTTCCGCTACTTTTCTAACCTGATGCTGGCCTATTATGCCCCCGACAAGTCGAAGCAGGGGATCGCCGCATGGTTGGGGATTTCGGAGTGGCAGGTGGAGAAAAATATCCTACCTGCTATGCGGATGTATTCAGGTCGGAAGGTGATGGACATCATTGGTCAAATTCGCCGTACGGATGCACGAAGCAAGGGCGTGGACAACCCTTCGATTCCAGCCGGAGATCTGTTCAAAGAACTCCTCTTCTTCATCCTTCACTGAGACTTTCCTGTAGATGGCAGATACCCTCTTAGTGCTTGAAATCAGTTCTGCCTCTGCAAGGCAACACTCTGCTGAGGGATGAAGAAACTTCTGACACGAATCCCGGCCTCTTCTCCGAGGCCGGGATTTTTGTGTGCCGAAAAGATCGATGAAACGTACAAAATTATGGGAGATAGAATGAGGAGAGCTTGAACCTCTTCTAGAGGATGTGGACAGTGGCACAGGGAAGATTGGAAAGGTTTTGGAAGGGTGGGGGAGTGGAGTTTTATGATCTCATTGGGGCTGTTCGGTGAGGAGCGGCTGTCAGCATGTGCTGATGAGAATTTGGGCATTTTGGGGGTAAACTGTTGTTGTGCGTCACGCTGTATCAGATGCCGAGGATCGGGGTGAAATGTGGAAGTCGAATTTCTTCCTGTCCTATCGAGGGAGGGATAGGTATGCGGTAGGGTGGGTAAATTCTGCGGACGCTGTTTTTTGCGATACCGTTTTTTCCTGTTCATAGCCTCCGGGCTTTTGAGGCTATGCCATGGAGGAAAGCTTGCCCTGAGAGGGGGAGGGTAGGAGGAGCCGGGCAGAGCTGTCTGTATTCGGTGCACTCCATTTTGCCGCCGGATGGTGCTGAAAATGTAAATTTCGCTCGGAATGCCTGCTGGATACGGTGTTATCACCTCGAAATAGTGCGTGAAAAGGCTGTTTTGTGGATGAAATGGTGCGATTTCTCTCTCAATTCTATTTTTTAGCCCCTTCGAGAGATTGCCCGATTTTCGACTTTTTGTTTTGATAATGAGTTTGTTATCTTGTTTTTGATGGCCTGAGAATCGCTCAGATTTCAGCGTTCCCTATTCTCGTCTGTGTTGTGCGAAAATCGAGAAATTGCGCGATCATGGTGTTTGTTTCGTTTGGCTTTAACGCGAGTTGATGATTTGGTTTTCTGAATATCGAAATGTAATTAGTATGGATTTCCGAATTACAATCTATTTCTCCGAAGGTTTTCTCTACAAACAAGGATGGATGTGCAAATGTAGATGTTTTACATTTGTGATTACGTATCGAAATAAAGAATGCTATATTGATAGATATCGAATTTATTTTTGAGTTGATAAAATGGTTTGTATCAGTGTTTTAGGAAGTGGTTTAGGAGCATATTGAAGGACGTGATGAAGGATAATGGGAAAATAGGTGTTTTTCGGTGATATGTTACGCAAAACGCTCTATTTTATAGGGTTTTGCTCAGTGTTTTCGTCGAAGCACTTAAAGTGATTTATAGTGCTAAATCAGTGAGGGGATTTGGAAATGTGGAAACCTAAACCTTGATGTAGAGAATTTGTTTTTGGGATGCGAAATGTTGATTTGGAGATGTAGTTTAATTGTGATGTTGATTTATGAACTTCAAATGTTGTAGTTTCCATTTTTTCTCCCTAACTTTGTAGAGGATTTTCGAGGGGGTGTTGAACTTCCTGATTTTCGGGTCTGTTTGGATCGGTTCGATATTGAAGAGCTATCGGACAGTCGAAGAGCGCGTGTAGTGTACGTTTCATCGAACAGCATGAGGCTGGTTAATGTCCGCAAGCTTTTGGGTACCAGCTCGCAAAGTTTTCCGATTTTTGCCGTCTGCTGCTCCTGCCATGTCGCCATAGACTTCTCCTTTTCCTCCCTTTGAAGAGAGCAGGTGAACTTTCGGATGAAACGTCCGCACAACGCATCGGAGACTGTTCATGTGCCGCGATGGCGACTTCTTCATTCTGGTGGGATAGCTTCTATTATATATCTCTACCGTCTGCAAATGTCCCAGTGTGGGCATCCATTTTTCGATGTTACATTCCGGCTCTTCCCGGCATTTATTCTCGAAGCCTCCGATCCGCTCCCCCACCTTTTCCTTCTTCCTCATTTCCATGTCCTATCCTCGCTTATAATTTGTCCCTCATGAAAGATCGCATCCAAGCCATTATGGAAAGCCACAACCTCTCTCAGCAATCCTTCTCGATGCGGTTGGGACTTTCGGCCGCCACCATATCGAGTATCTTCACCGGGCGGACCAATCCGACCAACAACCACGTGCAGGCCATCCACCGTGCTTTTCCGGAAATCAACATCAACTGGCTATTGTTTGGTGAGGGTGAAATGTTGCAGTCGGCAACATCCGAAGGGTCGAAAACGGATGGGTCAATTATTGGTCAAAAACACGGTTCATCCCCTGAGTTACAAATCCCTTCTTCCTCGGAGATCGGAGCTAAGGGTACTTCTTCGGACGATGAAGCGACTGCTTCCCTTTTTTCTTCGGTTTCCTCAGCGGGGCGAACAGCATCTCCCCCGCCTGTCGGATCGGTGCTCTCGCCTGAATTGCAGTTAGCCATGCTCGCCCAGCTGAAAAATACGAAACCTATTGACAAACCGATGCGAAGGATCAAAGAGATTCGCGTATTTTATGACGATGGAACCTTTGAGGCTTTTGCCCCATCAGCCAAATGATCATGGTGTGCAGGTGCTCGGATTCAGTCACTCCGCGGACTTCTCGTCCGTTCGTTGACTGTTTTCGCCCGATAACCGCTTGCTGTCAAAGCCTGATGTTGGCCATAATTTGTCGCCCTTGTTCGTGATGATGCTCATTTTTAGGATATGCTGGCTACCCCACCGCAGTGTCTGTACAAAACACTGCGGTGGGGTTTTCGTAGGGTGTGTAAAGAGGCTTCAAAGGGCGTTTGAAGGAAGGAAGTGGGGCGTATATAGTAAGGTTTTTCCTTCAGCCTGTAGACGGTTTCCCTCCATCGTGGTAACTTGCTCTTCCTCCGTGCTGATATACAAAAAGTCCGCCTTTCGAGTGCATCGAAAGGCGGACTGATAGGTTCAGACAGATAGCGATCTTACTCTTCTGCGGCAGCTAAGAGAACCTCACCGAGGGTGGGGTGGGCGTGGATGGTGAAGGCGAGGTCGCTGAGTGTGCAGCCTCGGGCAATCATCGGTACGAGCTCTTGGATAAGGTCGGCAGCATGTGGTCCGAAGAGGTGGCCTGCCAGGAGTTGCCCGTGGCTGTCGGCGATGATTTTTACCATACCTTCTGCTTCGCCCATGGCGAGTGCTTTTCCGTTGGTGCGGAAGAAGGCTTTGCGCACTTGGATGTCGAGTCCCTGAGCGCGGCAGGCAGCCTCGGTAGGGCCAACGGAGGCTGCCTCTGGGGTTGTGAAGATGGCTGCGGGGATGAGGTCGAGGCGCAGAGTGGCATTTCGGTGAAGGATCTGTTGGAGCACGCGTTTGCCTTGGAATGTGGCCGCGTGGGCCAGTTGGCATTGTCCGTTGACATCGCCGATGGCATAGATTCCTTTGACCGAAGTGCGGAGATCATCGTCGGTCTGTATACCGCGTGCATCGTAGGCTATGCCCGTGTGTTCCAGTCCAAGTCCCTCTACGTTGGGCTGACGTCCCACGGCCATAAGTACGATGTCTGCTTCGATGCGTTCGGTGTGGCCACGTTGGTCATAGACCACTGAGAGAGTGTCTGACGTATCGTCCGTTGTGGGTTCGATGGCCGTGACAGCAGCTTGGTTGACCAGCGTGATGCCCGAGCGTTTGAAGGCCGGCCGCATCCGTTTGACGAGGTCGGGTTCAAAGTTGGGGAGCATTTCTTTGCAAAATTCCAACACGGTAACTTCGCTCCCGAAGGCCGCAAAGATGGAGGCGAATTCCATCCCGATCACTCCACCTCCGATGATGCAGAGGCGGCGCGGAACGGTGTTGAGGTGCAGCATTTCCGTAGAAGTCAGCACCCTCGGGAGGTGTGCGCCCGGGATGTCGAGGGACTTCGCTACCGAGCCTGTGGCGATGATGATGTGGGGAGCGGAAACCGAAAAATCGACTAATTCCGCCCCATCGCAGTCATGTGCCGAAGGGACGCGCACCGTGTGGTCATCGATGAACTCTGCGCGGCCGAAGATGAGGCGGAGGTTAGGATGTCGAAGTAGAGTGGCCACGCCGGAGCGCAATCCTTCCACCACCTCGTCCTTGCGCGCAATGGCACGGCGGAGGTCGAACCCATAGGAGAGGTTGGTCAGTCCCCAACGTTCTCCTTCGCGGAGGTCGTGTAGCACTTGGGCGTTTTTGCACAGACACTTGGTGGGGATGCAGCCCACGTTGAGGCATGTGCCGCCAAGTTGCTGTGCTTCGATGAGCACAACGTGGAGTCCTTCACGCGCAGCGTGGAGTGCGGTCTCATAGCCTCCAGGACCGGCACCTATGATGATGAGGTCGGGAGATGGCGTCATGACGTGGGGAGATCTTTAAAGGTAAGACGTGGTTCGCGCACTGCTTTCACATCATCGAGGCGACGCACGGGGGTGCGGTGCGGTGCTGTCTTGACGATATCGGGCTGTGTGCGTGCTTCTTCGGCGATGGTGTGCATCACTTTGATGAAGGCGTCAAGCGTGGCTTTACTTTCCGTCTCCGTGGGTTCGATCATCAGTGATTGGTGGAAGAGGAGGGGGAAGTAGATGGTCGGCGCGTGGTAACCGTAATCGAGGAGGCGTTTAGCCACGTCGAGTGTGGAGACATCGGAGCTCTTGTCGCGGAGGCCATCGTAGACGAACTCATGCTTGCATAAGCCCTCGATGGGAAGTTCGAAATCGTCTTTGAGCTGTTCGCGGATGTAGTTGGCATTGAGCACGGAGAGAGGCCCTACTTGGCTGAGCGCATCGCCGCCCATCGTGAGGAGGTAGGCATAGGCGCGGAGCAGCACGGCGTAGTTGCCGAGAAATCCAGAGATGTAGCCGATGGAGCGTTCGCTATGGCGCAGCCCGAACGTTCCGTCCTCGTGGCGCACCACTTGGGGATTGGGAAGAAGATCCGCCAGATCTTGGCGCACGCCCACAGGGCCCGATCCCGGCCCTCCCCCACCGTGAGGAGTGGAGAAGGTCTTGTGGAGGTTGATATGCATCACGTCAAAGCCCATATCTCCGGGTCGGCAGACGCCGAGCATCGGGTTTAGGTTGGCTCCGTCGTAATACATCAGGCCACCCGCTTCGTGGACGAGCCGTGCGATCTCGGGGATCTGAGTCTCGAAGATGCCGAGGGTGTTGGGGTTGGTCATCATCATTCCCGCCAGACCCTCGTCAAGGAGGGGGCGTAGAGCCTCGACGTCTACTGTACCGTCGGGTGCACTCTTCACCTGGACGATCTGAAGGCCGCAGACGGCAGCTGAGGCAGGGTTAGTGCCATGCGAAGAGTCGGGCACAATGATCTTAGTGCGGTGGGCATCGCCCCGGCGCAGGTGGTACGTACGGATGATCATCAGTCCCGTCATTTCTCCATGTGCGCCAGCATAAGGGTTGAGGGTGAAGCGATGCATGCCTGCGATCTCTGAGAGCGAGCGTTGCACTGCATCGTAGAGTGCGAGCGCACCTTGCGCATCTTCTGCCTCTTGTGTGGGGTGCAACCCCTGGAAGGCGGGATGAGCCGCCAACTCGTCGTTGAGCTTGGGGTTGTACTTCATCGTGCAACTTCCCAGGGGGTAAAATCCCGTGTCCACGCCGAAGTTATTGTTGCTCATGTTGGTGTAGTGGCGCACCACCGTCAATTCGTCCACCTCCGGGAGGAGGGTGGCTTCTTCCGCGCGGCATAGATGTTTGGGGAGGCATTGGTTGAGCGAGTGTTCGGGATAGGGATTCTCGGGTAAGGAGTAGCCCACACGGCCGGGTTGCGAATGCTCGAAGATGAGCGCACCGTAATATTTATTGTTCATGGCGGAAGGCTTGGAGGGTTTCTAAGAATTGTTGGATCTCTTCAGGGCTACGCTTTTCGGTAACGGCGATGAGGAGGCAGTCCCCCATCCCCGGAGTTTCGGGACGCACCCCACAGAGGATGCCCCGTTGAGCCATGTAGTGGCGTAGAGCCGGGATGTTGAGCGTGCTGCGGACGCAGAATTCGTTGAGGAACGGTGCGTCAAACACGGGTTGGAAGTCGCCCGTGGCAATCATTGCATCGTGGAGGTGATGGGCAGCGGCGCAGGACAGCTCGTTCACCTCGCGTAACCCACGTTTCCCCATCAGGGCAAGATAGACCGTAACGAACAGTGCCATCAGTCCTTGGTTGGTGCAGATGTTTGATGTGGCCTTCTCCCGTCGGATGTGCTGTTCGCGTGCCTGCATCGTCAGGACGAAGGCGCGATACCCTTCACTGTCGGTGGTGGCACCTACGATGCGCCCGGGCATTTTGCGCACCAAGGCTTTGCGGCAGCAGAGGAAGCCGATGTAAGGGCCGCCGTACGACAGTGGAAGTCCCAGCGATTGAGCATCACCCACCGCGATGTCTGCGCCCCACTCACCGGGGCTTTTCACTATGGCAAGTTCGGAAGGGCGGCAGTTGATGACGAACAGTGCCTTGTGGGCATGGCAAATTTCGGCAAAGCCTGAAAAGTCCTCGACGAGGCCGAAATAATTGACTGCTTGGACAAACACTGCCGCCACGTCATCGGTGATTTTTGCACGGAGATCATCGGGCGAAGTCGTGCCGTTGCGGGCGGCAATCTGCTCTACGGTGATGCCGTGGAAACCGGCATAGGTGCGCATTACCCGTATCACTTGGGGATGCAGGGTATCAGCAATGAGGATGCGGGTTTTGCGTTTCCCGGCGGCCAGTGCCATGAACATCGCCTCTGTCGTGGCTGTTGTGCCATCATACATTGAGGAGTTGGCATAGTCCATTCCCGTAAGATCGGCCAAGAGGGACTGGTATTCGAAGATGTACTGCAGCGTTCCTTGGGACACTTCGGCCTGATAGGGGGTGTAGGACGTGAGGAACTCGCTACGGCTCAGCAGGGCGGGAATGACGGCCGGTGTATAGTGGTCATAAGCTCCTGCACCGGCGAAGCAGGTGAGGCGGCGATTCTTTGCGCCGAGCTGGTCGAATATTCGACGCACTTCGAGCTCTGATTTTGCAGGTGGCAGGTCGTAGTCCTTGCGGAGTTTAAGGACATCAGGCACTTCGGCATAGAGGGCATCGAGGCTGTCGGCACCTATGATGCGAAGCATCTCAGCGATCTCGGCTTCGGTGTGGGGAAGATATTTGAAAGCCATGGCAATGCATGTTGTGAGGACCGTGGAGGGCACGCCCCACGGCGAGGCGTTGGGGCGTGCCCTCCACGGTTCGGTGTAACTACTGGGCGGTAAGTTCGGCGTAAGCCTCAGGGGTGAGCAGCTGTTCGAGCTGGTCAGGATCGGATAGTTCGATCTGTACGAACCATTGCTCGAAGGCGTCTTTGTTCACCAGTTCGGGGGCATCGTTCAGTGCCTCGTTGATGGCGATGACTGTTCCGCTGAGCGGCGCGATGAGGTCGCTGGCAGCTTTCACACTCTCCACAGCGCCGAAAGTTTCGCCGGCGGTGAGGGTGTCGCCCTCTTCGGGGAGTTCCACATATACCACGTTGCCCAGTTGGCCCTGAGCGAAGTCGGTGATGCCGATATAGGCCGTGTTGCCGTCCACGCGGACGAACTCATGGGATTCAGAATAGCGGAGGTCGGGAAGAATGGTAGACATAAGGATTGAAGATTAAGGGGCAGGGATTATTTCTTGTAGTTCTTTTCGTAAAAACGCTTCTTGACCACGGTTCCTTCTTGGAGACGTTTGTGGATGCGTATGTGGAGTGGTGTGCCGAGATCAGCCACCTGACGGTCGACCAGTGCCATGCAGACACTCTTGCCAGTCGAGATGGAGGCATAGCCTGTGGTGACAGTGCCCACTATTCGGCCTTCATGCTCCACTTCATAGCCGTGGCGTGGGATGGCGCGGCCGGAGAGCTCGATGCCCACGAGTTTGCGTGTCAGACCGTTCGCCTTTTGTGCGGCGAGGGCTTCACGGCCGATGAAGGAGGGCTTGTCCATTTTAACAAACATCCCCAGGCCTGCTTCTAATGGGGTGATGGTGTGGGAGAGCTCGTTGCCGTAGAGGGGCAGTCCAACTTCGAAACGGAGGGTGTCGCGGCAACCCAGTCCGCAAGGGGTAATCGCGCCGGTGGCCATCAGTTCGTCCCAAAGCCGTACGGTGAGGTTGGGGGAGGCGTAGAGTTCGAAACCGTCCTCACCTGTGTAGCCTGTGCGACTGACGAGGAGCGTTTCGCCGTGGTGCTCCACTTCCTTGAACGTATAGAATGCCAGATCGGCGCAGTCGATGTGGAGCTGTTCCGCGAGGAGTCGCTCTGCTTGCGGCCCTTGTACGGCAAGTTGACCATAGGCGTTGCAGCAGTCCTCCACTTCTACCTCAAACTCGGCACTCTGCGTGCGAATCCACGCCAGATCCTTGTCGATGTTGGCGGCGTTGATCACGAGGAGGTAGTGTGTGCGGTCGTAGACATAGACCAAGAGATCGTCCACCACTCCACCTTCGGGATAGAGCATCATCCCGTAGAAGATTTTCCCTTTTGGCGCATCTGCTACATCGTTGGTGAAGAGATGTTGCACGCATCGCTCAGCATCGGGGCCAGTGATGCGCACTTCGCCCATGTGGGAGACATCGAAGAGTCCACAAGCGTGGCGTACGGCGTTGTGCTCACTGATGATATCGGAGTACTGGATGGGCATGTCGAAGCCTCCGAAGGGGCTGATCTGTGCGCCAAGAGTGGCATGGCGGTCGTAGAGGCACGTGCGTTTCATATCGGGGGATATTGAAGGTTAGACAATGTGGGGCGTTGGGCTGGTACATCGGTCGAGGAGCAGATCCACAAAGGCCGCGCGATCCAATCCTACGATATATTGTCCCACGTCGATGCCATCGAGAGCTTGGCAGAGGGCATCAGCGGTGAGGGGGCGGTGGTACAGACGGTTGAGGAGTGCGGAGAGGTCGCCCGTGAGGAAAAAGTCACCTTTCAGATCAAGCCCCTTGATGATGTTGTTCTTCAGTTCAAGGGCGACGGCAAACTCCCCACAGCCTTCGATGCGCCGGTGTCGGCGGAGGGTATAGCGCGGATTGTGCCCGAGCGTGTAGGTGGGGTCGAGGTATTCACGCTCCATCGTGCTGATCTGTTCCAGGTCGTCTGTTGTGAGCGTGAAGGGAGGCAGATCACCGCAAAGCTCTTCGCGGACGAAGCGTTTGAAGGTCTCGATGTCGATCGTGAGGTAGTCTTTGAGCACCGTAACGTGTTGGCGCACACTCTCCACGCCCTTAGACACCAGTTTCTTCTCGCTCGGTGTGATGCTCCCCACCATGTTTTGCCAGTTCGTGTCGAAGAGCATTGTGCCGTGCACAATGTTGCGTCCCGGTAAGTGGTAGAAGGCATTTCCGCTCACTTTTTTCCCCTCGATGAGGATGTCGTTGCGCCCCGAGGTGTAAGCAGGAAGTCCGAGTTTTTGCAGCAGCGCGACCACCATATTAATATAGCGGTCAAAAGTCAGCGTAACGCTCTGTCCCGAGTTGATGTAGCTGAACATGATGTTGTTCTGATCGGCATACACGCAGCCGCCCCCACTCTTCCGGCGGTAGGTCTCGATGCCGTGGGCTTGGCAGTAAGGCAGATTGACCTCATTTTCGATGAGTTGGTTGCGCCCGAAGATGACAGTAGGCCGCACTTGCCACATGAAAAAGCACTCCTCGATTGCGGTGTGGCGAGCAAGGAACTCTTCGGTGGCGAGATAGAAGGAGAGTCGGCGGATGGTGGTATCGGGAAAGTCGATGTAGCGCATGGCGGCTGGGATGTGTTTTTACAGATGGGCGTCAATAGGAGGATGGTTCTGACCGTCTCCAAATCTCATGTTGGGTTTTGGCCTGCCCTGTCCGTTGGACTTACAGAAACGCTTGCCGGTGTGCGGTGCACTTCTGTGCGGTGGATGTTTTTCTTGCAGGCCAAAATTGCGATTTTGTTTTGAAATGAGCAAGTGTTTTGCCTGATTTTTCAAAGTCGAGTTGCGAAAATGTGTGGTTTGGATGAGGCGGAATGTGGATGGGCGCGCATTGGGGTGTCGTCGGTGGGGGGTGCTGTTGCCACCGCAGTCACTTCCCTATGCGCTTTGTGGCTTTTCATGTGTCCGAACCTGCCGGGGCGAGATGTTGCCCCGGCCGTGTGGAAGGTTTTGCCAGCCATGTCGGATTGGTCAGATCAGTCCGACGGGTTTGACCTGTCCTATTGGGCCTTTCCGCAAAACACCTCCGCCTGGTAGTATGGGCTACCAGGCGGAGGTGGGAGAGATTGGTGGAGTAGGGTGGCATTACCCCTGTTTATGGAGATGGTCGATGATGTCGTCGAGGAGTGGAGAGAGCTGGAACACAGATTCGCGGTTCACTCCATTTTGACAGAGCATATCGAGCATGCAGGAGGGCACGGAGGCGGCATCTTTTTGCAAAGAACGTCCTTTTTCGGTGAGGCTGACGATGGTCTGTCGCGTGTCCACCTTGCCTTTGCGCCGCGACACCAGTCCCATGCGCTCCATGCGCTGCATGAGCGGTGTGGCAGTGTTCGTTTCAAGGGCAAGGCGTTTGGCAATGTCGTTCACCGGAAGGCCGTCTTTTTCCCACAGTACCATCAGGACGAGGTATTGAGGGTAGGTGATGCCCAGACGGTCAAGGTGGGGGCGGTAGGCCTGGATGATGAGACGGCTGGCGGCGTAGAGCCGGAAGCAGAGTTGATTGTCGAGTTTGAGTTGGTCGTAGGCCATGGGGCGATTGGGATTAAAGCGCAGCTTCGATCTGGCGGGCGAGGTCTTCGCTGTCGTGTGTAGGTTCAAAGCGGGCTGCGACTTGACCTTCGCGGTTGACAAGGAACTTGGTGAAGTTCCATTTGATGTCGCTCTTCGTGCGCCATTCGGGATCGGCCTTGTCAAACATCTGCTCGAGGATGGGTGTGAGCTTATGGGCCGCATCGAAACCTTCGAAGCCCTTCTCGCTTTTCAGCCACGTGTAGAGGGGAAGTTCACCGGCACCGTTCACCTCGGCCTTCTTGAATACATCGTATTTCACACCGAAGCGTGCGGTGCAGAAGGCCTGAATCTCATCCTCCGTGCCGGGAGCTTGGCCGCCGAACTGGTTGCAGGGGATGTCGATGATCTCCAAACCTTGTGCGTGAAAACGGTCGTAGAGGTTGGCGAGGTCTTCGTATTGGGGGGTGAAACCGCATTCGGTGGCGGTATTGACGATGAGGATGAGTTTGCCTTTGTAGTCGGAGAGGGAGATGTTTTCGCCCTTCTTGTTGGTCAGAGAGAAGTCGTAGAGGGTTGCCATGTCTGGATGGGGAATTAGGGTTTATGAAAAAGGGCGCAACCGTTCGGCGCAACCCGTTTTGAATCTATTGCGATGCAAAGGTAATGAGTTTTGCTTTTGTCGCAAACGATAATATGGTGTTTTAAGGTAATTTGTGAGACAAATCCGATTTTTCCAGGGGAGTGGCTTAGCAAAACTCCTTAGAAGTTTGGCACATTGAGAGGATTGTTGTAAATTCGCCCTTGTCCGAAGGACACTACTATGTTGTGTATGTCTCACTTTGATCCCACCTTGCACCTTCGCATCCGCCAGGCCATGCCTGAAGATGCATCGTTCATAGCCCGCCATGTGCTGGAAGCCCTTCATTGGGGCATGTATGAGTTGCCGCTTTCGGCCGAACAGGAGACGGCGTGGCGCGAACTTACGGAACTGTGTCGGCGCGATGATGTGCTGTACAGCCACCGCTATGCACAGATTGCTGAGTGGGACGGCCAACCCATCGGCCTCTTGATCCGCTATCCTGGGGCGGACTACCGCAGACTGCGCAGCAACACCTTCCCGCGACTCTCGGCCTTTCGTGGCACCGATCCCGAAACGATGGCCGATGAGACCACTGCCGGCGAATACTATATCGATTCTTTGGCCGTAGCCCCCAGTCATCGTGGGCGTGGGGTAGCCGAGATGCTCCTGCGCACCGCCCTGACTGAAGCTGCCGACCGCGGCCTCATGGCCACTCTCCTCGTCGATCCCGACAATCCGCCCGCATTAAGGCTCTATGGGCGTGTGGGGTTTGTTGCGGATGGCACGATCTTCGCCTTCGGTCAGCTCTATATGCGCATGATTATCCCCTAGGGTTGATCACTGTGCTTTCTCCTGTGGTGGCTTTTTGTACTACCGTGGGATGAGCATAAATCTTCCGACTGTTTCACATTTTAAGCTCTTTGCCATGAACGATTTCCTGCACCTCTGTCAATTGCGTGCTTCGGTGCGCAGTTTTCTTCCCCAGCTTCCCAGTGACGAAGCTTTAGCCTATGTCTGTGAGTGCGTGCGCATGGCTCCTTCGGCGGTGAACTGTCAGCCTTGGCATGTGTTTCTGGTGAAAAGCCCTGAGCTGCTGGCCAAACTCCATGTGGCCTATCCGCGCGATTGGTTCGCCACAGCCCCTGCCGTCTTTGTGCTCTGCAAGGACGAAGTGTTGCAGTGGGTGCGTCCCGGCGACAGTCATCCGCATGGCGATATCGACCTGGCCATTGCCACCGAGCATCTCTGTCTGGCCGCTGCTGAGCAAGGTCTGGGAACTTGCTGGGTATGTAATTTCGACATCCCGCTTTGCCGCGAAGCTCTCGGTCTGGGGGAGACGCTGACCCCTGTGGCCATGGTGCCCGTGGGGTATCCCGGTGCCGATTTTACTGACACGGGACGTCGCCGCAAACGTATGGAGGAGATCCTAACGGAATGTTGAATCCTTCTCGATGTGCTACCGTAAGTTAAAGTCGAAGGTTTCCTGGCGATAGGATTTGGAGATCTCGGATTTTTGTCTTATTTTCGCGGTGTCAAAACGAAAAAGTTTATGTTGTTTGTTGCTACAGTACGGTTTCAGGCGTGAAGTCGGCTGTAGCTTTTTTTGTGCTCGGTCATTCTCTGCCGTCTCTCTTTCAGATTTCCACGACACGAATTGCCCATAAAGTTTTCCCGAAATGGTGCTGCCGGGCTGTGGTCGTAGGGCAATGATTCCATGGAACAGGCGGGGAGAAGCGACCGCCATACCGAACTTTTGACTACTCTTTGATGAACAGAATACATCTGCGAGAAGAAAAATATAAATCGTAATTATCTGATTTCCAGTTTTTTGGGATCCTGCGAAAAGACACCGCGAAGTCGTGGTCACGACTCCGCGGTGTTGTTGAAAAGGCTCCATGGAAGTGTGGCCACGACACCGTGATGTCGTGGCCACACTTCCATGGAGCCTTTTTTCCGGAAATATCGAACAGGCTCGTTGGACGGGTTCGGTCGTTTCGAAATCCTTGACTTTTATCTTCTGTCTGCTGCCCTTTAGTTGTTCACTTCCAATATTCGATGCACCAGTCGCGGGAAGGCGAGTTGTGCACGTGTGGCTTCATCGACCGGTGTGAAGGAGGCAAGGAGGGGATGTTGTGCCAAGATTGGAGAGGGGGCATCGGTGAGCCGGTAAGCATCGGCGCGGAGCAGGCGGTGCGTGAGGCGGTGTTCCATCCCTTCGACCACGGGGGTGAGGGTGCCACCTGCGGCGAGGAGAGGTGCGAGGGTGGGGTGGTGTAGCACATCGGTTGCCGAAGGGGTGTGGGGAAATTCCAACAGCAGAGGTTCGTATAGTCCTGCCCAGATGTCGCCTGCGGGGCGGCGGTGCACGAGGAGGCGGTGGTCGGTGTCGTAGATGAGGAGATAGACCAAGTGCCGCTCGGTGACCTCTGTCCGCTTGCTCTTGATGGGGAGTTGATCCACGCGCCCTGAGGCCAAGGCTTCGCATTCATCGCGGAAAGGGCAGAGGAGGCATTGCGGTCGCTTGGGGGTACATTGCACTGCCCCGAAGTCCATGATGGCCTGATTGTGACGGGCGGGATGGTGTGTGTCTAGGAGCTCGGTGGCAAGAGCTGCGAAGGCTTTTTTCCCCTCCGTTGTGTCGATGGGGAGATCAATACCGAAGCGGCGGCTCAGCACGCGGTAGACGTTGCCGTCGACCACTGCTGTGGGCTGTCCGAAAGCGAAGGAGGCGATGGCGGCGGCGGTGTAGTCGCCCACCCCTTTCAGTGCGCGGATGCCAGCGTAGTCACGGGGAAATGCTCCCTGCGCCACGATCTGTTGCGCGGCGGCGTGGAGGTTGCGGGCACGGGAGTAGTAACCAAGACCTTCCCATTGCTGCATCACTTCATCGGAGGTGGCAGCGGCTAGGGTTTCGACCGTGGGAAAGCGGCGGACAAAGCGGAGGTAATAGTCATAGCCTTGCGCCACGCGTGTCTGTTGGAGGATGATCTCCGAGATCCAGATGCGGTAGGGGTCGGTGATGTCGCGCCAGGGGAGTTCGCGTCCATATCGGGCGTACCATACGGCAAGGGTGGAGGCAAAATCGTTCATTCTGGAAGAAGTGGTCATAGGAAGCACTGCCCGAGTACCGGATGGGCGGTACTCGGGCAGCGGACGTTGAAGGAAATCACGTCCAACAGGCAGGTTTTGGGGTCAGTCGTGGAAGAGTTTGATGCGCTGTTCCTCACTCAGGCGGCAGATGAGTAGGGCATCGTCCTTTTCGACAACGATGCAGTCTTCCAAACCTTGGATCACCACTTTGCGCCTTCCCGAGGTGTGGATCATGCAGCCCGTAGTGTCAAAGAGCCGTACGTCACCCCCCACCACGGCATTGTCGTAGGCGTCATGGGGGAGGTGGGCTCGGAGCGAACTCCACGTCCCGAGGTCGCTCCACGCAAAGTCTGAAGGACGGACATAGATCTCATCGGCCTTTTCCATAATGGCATAGTCCACTGAGATGTTCTCGCATGAGGGAAATACGGCATTGACGCGATCCTGCTCTTCGGGAGTGTCGTAATAGGGGAGCATGCCCTCAAAGATGGCCGAAGTGGCGGGGGCATAGACGCGGAAAGCATTGACGATGGTCGAAACGCTCCATACGAAGATGCCTGAATTCCAGAAGTATTCTGGGCGTGTCACATATTGGCGGGCAGTGTCGAGATCGGGCTTTTCGCGAAACTGGTCAACGGCGTAGATGGTGCGTTTTCGGGAAGAGGAGTAGGAAAGGTCGGCCTTGATGTAGCCATAGCCCGTGGCGGGATGTGTAGGTCGGATGCCGAGCGTGACGATGGCATCGGTCTCAGCGGCAAACTCCATTGAATCGGTGATGCTCTGGTGGAAATTGTCCACATCCTTCACATCGTGGTCGGCCGGGGAGACGACGATGCAGGCGCGCGGGTCGCGCTTCTTGATCTTCCACGACACATAGCAGACGCACGAAGCTGTGCCACGCATGCAAGGTTCGCGGAGGATGTTGGCTTCGGGCACATCGGGCAGCTGCTCGCGGACGAGGCTTGCATACCGGTCTGCGGTGACGACCCAGATGTTTTCTGCGGGGATGAGCGACCGGAAACGTTGGGCGGTGAGCTGCAACATGGTATGGCCACAGCCAAGGATGTCGATGAACTGCTTCGGACAGGCTTCGCTGCTCATTGGCCAGAAGCGGCTGCCGATGCCGCCAGCCATAATGACAAGATGGTAATGGGGATTCATGGGAGCGATGTGGAGGAGGTGGACTCAGGGACGTCGACCGCAGAGGGCAGAGTATTGAGGGGGAAGGGGACGTTACTTCTTCGCGGTGCGCGCTTCTTGAAGGTCGCCCTCAACGTAGATGCGCACGAGAGAATTGGAAGCGTTGGAGCGGATGGTGATGCTCTTCTTAAACTGGCCGGGGAATTTTCCCTTACCGTTGAACACCACCTTGATGTGTCCCGTCTTGCCGGGGGCGATGGGCGTCTGGGTGAATGTGGGGACGGTGCAGCCGCACGATGCTGCCGCCTGCTGGATGACGAGGGGTTTGTCACCGGTGTTGGTGAAGGTGAATTCTGCGGTCTGGGGCTTGTCTTCAGAAAAGCGGCCGAAGTTGTGGCTCGTCTTGCTGAAGCTGAGCACCGCCTGTGCCGATACGCTGAGCGTGCCCAGCAGGAAGGCGGCGCAGCCGGTCAGAAGAATTTTCTGGATCATGGGATGAAAGGTAGTTGAGATGGAGAAAGAGTGGCATACTGACGGTGCTGAAAGGGGATGCGGTGCGAAACGGCAGGGCGCAAACTTGCTCCTGTGTACAGTAAGTCACCACAAAAGTAATCATTTCTGTTGGGAGTAGTAATCTTTCACAGAATAATTTTCAAGCTTTCTTCTGCAATCCGTATTTTTGCTCTATGAAATCCGTCAAAACTCTACGCTCAGAGCGCATCATCCTCGGTATTGATCCGGGCACGAATGTCCTTGGTTATGGCCTCCTTTCAGTCGAGGGGCGCAGCGTGCAGATGCTCGCCATGGGGGTGATCGATATGCGTAAGGTAGGCGATGTCTACCTCAAACTTGGACGCATCTATGAACGGGTGATGGGCATTATCGATGCCTTCCATCCCGATGAGCTGGCCATCGAAGCTCCCTTCTTCGGTAAGAATGTACAGTCGATGCTCAAACTTGGACGCGCTCAAGGCGTGGTGATTGCCGCTGCCATTGCACGTCAGATCCCTATCTGTGAGTACGCACCGATGCAGATCAAGCAGGCCATCACGGGGCGCGGAGCGGCATCGAAAGAGCAAGTGGCGAGCCTGTTGCAGCGGATACTCAACATCTCGGACGACCAAATGCTGCCCTATCTCGATGCTACCGATGCTCTGGGAGCCGCCTACTGCCACCATGTGCACACTACTGCGCATGGGGTGCGCGGTGCGCTCCCCACGGTGACGGCACAGGCCCTTGCCCGACCGCGTAAGGGCGCGGCCTCTTGGGCAGACTTTGCCCGGGCCAATGCCGACCGCGTGCGGAAATAGCACAATTCAACGAATCTTGATGATGAAAAGACTATACTTATCCCTCCTCTTCCTCCTCGGGGCATTGTCTTCTGTCAGCGCGCAGGAGGTGTTTCGTTTCGAATTCGAACAGTGCAGGCGTGTGCTGCGCAGTGGCGTTTCGGGCTTTGTGGAAAATCGCCTGACGCGCTTTCAGCATCAGGCTCTTAGCTACTTACAGCGCAAGTCTGCCGAACCCGATTTCATCGCCGTGGTGCACGAGGCGCAGATGAGTGAAGGGAAGTGGCTCGATCGCCAAGCCTATTTCTTGGGCAACTTCCTCTCCTTATATTATTGTCTGTGGAGTGATGAAGCCGTTGCAGAAGCGGAGCGTGAGGAGTGGAAGGGAGCGTTTCGCGATGCCACGCTGGCTCATCCCGCCTTTGGCGACCCCGATGAAAAGACCACACTTCACAATCTGAATTCTACTTGTGGAAGCTTCACTCCCTTTTCCCTCGACACGGAATGGAAGTGTGCATTTGAAGAGATCTACCGCAAGGCCAGCCATAGCCCCTCCGCCCCGTGGGTGGAACGCTATCGGCAGATCCATGGCCATTGAGGTTGGATTTTGTCTGGTGGATCCAGCTTGTCGGACGATTTAGAAGCGGCCGATGGAGGAGAACGATAGGGAAATAGCCGTCTCCGGTGAGGACGGACACTGATAGCCCCCAGTGGTGTGAGCGAAAGCAAAACTCCACTGGGGGTTACTGTATCTCCATCAGTCATTTGCCTCCTGCTGTCAGATCCCCTCCCAAGCGTGGTCGAAGCGGTGGCTCATCGTCTTAGGTTCGTGAATAGAGGGGCGAGACTCAAATTGCGGTGGGCATGGGGCACCACGGCATATCCCAAAGCTCGTTCCTCCCTTTGGCTATCTTCGCTTGGCTTGCAGAAAACGTTCGTTTTCAACAGACGTTTTCTCGCCACGGCATATCCCAAAGTTCGTTCCTCCCTTTGGCTATGCCCGTTTGGCTTGCAGAAAACGTTCGTTTTCAACAGACGTTTTCTCGCCACGGCATATCCCAAAGCTCGTTCCTCCCTTTGGCTATGCCCGTTTGGCTTGCAGAAAACGTTCGTTTTCAACAGACGTTTTCTCGCCACGGCATATCCCAAAGCTCGTTCCTCCTTTGGCTATCTTCGCTTGGCTTGCAGAAAACGTTCGTTTTCAACAGACGTTTTCTCGCCACGGCATATCCCAAAGCTCGTTCCTCCCTTTGGCTATCCTCACTTGGCTTGCAGAAAACGTTCCACTACATCGGCCACACCGTCCTCTTCGTTGGAGGCGGTGATATAGTCAGCTTCGGCTTTCACTGCCTCTTCGGCATTGGCCATTGCCACGCCTAAGCCGGCGAAGCGGATCATCGTCAGATCGTTGAAGCCATCGCCGCAAGCTACGAGCTGTTCGCGCTGCAGACCGAGGTGATCCAGTAGGCGCTGGAGCGATTGTGCCTTGTCGATGCCTTTCGGCATGAGTTCGATGAAGAAGGGTGCGGAACGGAAGATTTCCATTTCTTCCCCCAGGTCGGCCTGCATCTCCTCGACGAGGGGGATGAGACGGTCGGGATGCCCCGTCATCAGGCACTTCGTCGGACTACCTCCAAGTTCGCGCACTGCTTTGAGAAAGTCGGGAACACGCCGCACGGGCATCTTGTTAATGCGCGCTTCTTCGGCCATATATTCATCTTCTCCTTCATGAGCGGTGAGGATTTCCTTCTCGGTATAGGTGAGGATGGGTAATCCTTCGCGTTCTGCATAGGTGTGGAGGCGTGGGGGCAGGGAAGGGTGGAGCACCTGTTCGTAGACCACACTGCGTGTGCGCCAATCGATGATTTTCCCTCCATTGTACGAAAGTACGAAACCGCCGAAGTGGTCGAGATGGAGCTGATCGGCGAGAGGGGCGATGCCATAAGTGGGACGCCCTGAGGCCAAGACGACGATGATGCCTTCTTCTTGGGCACGAAGGAGGGCTTGGAGGGTGCGGGGCGTGATCTCTTTCTGCGCATTGGTGAGCGTTCCATCGAGATCGAGAGTGATGATCTTATACATAGAGTCGGGGAGCTGTCAGTTGGTGTTCGGCAAAGGTTTGTCCATCGAGGGTGCGGATGCTGAGGTGCGGGCCGTCGAGGAGGGCGAAGGTGGGCGGATTTCCCCCCTTGGGGAAGGTCGGGCTGCCCGTGTTCAGGCACACCGAACCATCGGGCCGGGGGGTGATGTGTGGGAGATGGGTGTGTCCTTGGCAGAGGAGGTCGAAACCTCCTTGCGGCTGTCGCTCTTCACTATAGACATGTCCGTGGGTGAGAAAGATGCGGCGTCCTTCGTCCACTACCCAAGCGTAGTCGGTCAGGATAGGGAAGTGGAGGAGCATCTGGTCGACTTCGCTGTCGCAATTGCCCCGCACTGCGATGATGGAGCGGGCGAGTGTGTTGAGGCGGTCGGCCACGGCCGTGGGATTCAATCCCGAAGGCAGACCGTTGCGTGGCCCGTAGTTGAGGAGGTCACCGAGAAGGAGGAGCATCTCGCAGCCCTCGTGGTCGTAGTGGGTGAGGAGGGTATCGAGGGCTGCGATGGAGCCGTGGAGGTCAGAGGCAATCAGGTATTTCATATGCAGACGTATATAGTATAGGCATGTGGGGCGGTCTTTGCCTCTCTCTTCCGCTGTGTGGCAGCCGATGATCGGTGGTGTACCCCCGTGCCGCTTCTTTCCATATGTCAGCAAACGGGGGAATACAGAGAGCAGTGCCAATGCCATCAATTCTGAGCACCTGCCCGGGGGAAAGAAAGGACAGGCGAAGTTACGAAAAAAAATGTGGCCATACATCCTGTCCCATGGGAACCTTCCATCAACTGATGAGATGAGGTTGCGTTTATCCGCTCTAATTTGCAGTTTCGATGGGGAAAAAGCGCGATTATTTTGGAGGTTACGCACGGAATTGGTATTTTTGCAAAAAGCAACCTCGTGTCTTGTGCTGTGAGCACATGGTTGCAGGACACGGTATCATTCTCACGGCTTCGTCGCCTTGTCTTTGCACGGGCGATTGCTGCCTCAAAACAATTCTCCTTCGCAAGCAACATGTCATTCTTTGATTTCTTCAAAAAAAAATCCACACCCAAATCAGAACCGGAGGTTGTGCCGCTGACCGCCGAAGAACTGGAACGCGACTTGCTCACCGTGCGGGCCGAACTCTACTCCTCGAAGTTGGAGAAGGAGGACTTGCGGCAGGAAAGTCAGAAACTTAAACGTCAGCTCGACCAGCTTCAGGTGGATTACGAGGCACTGAAAGTAGAACTTACAGCTGCCCGCGCACAACTCGCCATGATGCCTTCGGCAGGCGTATCGATGCCTTCCGCGCCGCAAGCCGCGCCGCCCCAGCCCTCTGCTCCTGCCTATGGTGCGCACCCTTATGTTGAGCATGCACCTTATGGCGCTCCTCCGGCTTACCCTTCGTCTCCTACCCCTTATGCTGCTGCCCAAGAGCCTTATTTGGCGCAGCCGAATCCCTATGGTGCGCCACCTGCTTCGCCCTATGTGGCGTCAGCTCCACCCTACGGTGCTCAGCCTGGCGCAACGATGCCGAATGCACCCTACCCGCCTGTTCAGCCCGTGTCCACTGCGGCCGTAGCACCTCAGCGCGGATGGGAGGAGGAGCAAGAACTTCCGCTTCCCGTTGTGGAGATGCCGCTGCCCGACAATCTCTTTGTGGAAAATCGGGAGGATGATGCAGACGAATCGCCTCTTGAACTCCCTCAGCCGATACCACAATATGTCGCGCCGCCTGCGCCTCGGGTTGAGGTGGTTCAGCCCATACCTCAGCCTGCTCCGCAGAAGGTGGCTCCCCCACAGTCCGAGCCGGTCGGGTCTCTGCTGCCTGCCGATGCTGACCCCGATCCTCGACTGGTCGGTGCCGACCGCATTGCACGACTGTACAAGCGCATGGGACTGGCCGTAGTGAGCCGAGGAGAGCGGACGGAACGCCGTTTCGGTATGGCCAACTCCTCCTTGTCGCACCTCATCCTTCCCATTCAATACCGTTCTATTGAACGGTGGGAACGCACCGAATTCTTCCTCCTCGTGGGAGAAGATGAGCGGCGCGGACTCTGCCGCAGCAATGGTGAACTGCTGCTGCCGCCGATTTTTGACCGCATGCCGCGACGCATGAACGAAACGGTGCCCGTGATGCGGCGCGATCCCCAGACTCTGCAATTCTCTTATTCGTTCCTCCGTATCACGGAGTCGGGAGCGGAATGTCGCAACACTCCCTTCCTCCACCTCGAACTCCTCAAAACGCCCCATCTCTATATTGCTACACGCGGTGAAGGAGCGGATGCGCGCAAAGGATTGATCACGCTGGATGGCGAGACTCTCTTGGAAGCGGACTATGAACTCCTCGAACCGTTCGCCAAAAACCTCTACCATGCCGTGCGTGATGGACGGCACGGACTGATCAATGCTCGTGGCAAGGTGGTGCTGCCTTTCGAATGTCTGGACATCGCTCCTTTTGTCCGTGGCCGTGCCGATGTCATTCTGGCTGACGGCAAGCCGGGATGGGTCGATGCCCGTGGCAGTCTGACGCGGATGGACGGTGCTTCGGCCTGAATGGAAATGGCACCGTCCTTTGCTCGAAATGACGAAGTCGCTCACCGGCTTGCGTGAAGGCTTTGTGGCAGAGTGATCCGGATTTTGCCCTGATGAGAGAATGTCTCCGAAGGGAACGATTAGGGTTAACCCCCGGTGTCGGATGCATTGCGTCCGACACCGGGGGTTAATCAGGATTTGAGGGCATTGAGCAGGGCATCGAGTGCAGGAGCTGCAGCACCGTGCCGGTCGAGGAGGCTCACAAACTTGCTGCCGATGATGGCGCCTGCAGCATTGTTTTGGGCAGCAGTGAGCGTCTGGTGGTTAGAGATGCCAAAGCCGATCATGCGCGGATGTTGCAGATCCATCGCGTTGATACGCGCAAAATAGGCCTGTTTTTCCTCGTCAAAGGAATGTTGAGCCCCTGTGGTCGAGGCACTCGACACCATATAAATAAAGCCGTTGGTGTGTTTGTCAATGAAGCGGATGCGCTCTTCCGAGGTTTCGGGCGTGATGAGCATCACCACACGTATGTCATATTGGTCGGCTAAAGGCTTGACAGTGGAGAGATAGTCCGCAAAGGGAAGATCGGGGATGATCACGCCATCGATGCCGCAGATTGCGCACTGTGCGAAAAACTCGGGGAGCCCGAAGTGCAGGATGGGATTGAGGTAGCCCATCAGTAAGAGAGGGATGCTGACCGTGGGACGAACATTGTGTAGCTGTTTGAAGAGCAGGCGCAGGGTCATCCCGTTGGCCAAAGCCTTGTTGGCTGCATCTTGGATGACGGGTCCATCGGCCATGGGATCAGAGAAGGGGATGCCGATCTCCACCATGTCGATGCCTCCGGATTCGAGCAGGCGTAGGGTGGGTAGGGTATCATCGAGATGGGGATGTCCGGCACAGAAGTAGAGGCTGAGCAGTCCGGAAGGTTTGCGCTGGAAGAGGGCATTGATGCGGTTCATGCTTGAGAAGAGAAGTTGAGATTGCGGAGGGCTTGAAAAAAGGTGCGTAGCTCTTCGACTGACTTAACGCCGGGCGCGGTCTCGAAACGTGAATTTAGGTCGAGGCCGATGCAATAGTCGTGTTGAAAAAGGCGGAGTGCAGGGATCGATTCGGATCCGATGCCCCCGCTTAGCAGGAAGGGTGTTGGGCCTGTGTAGGCATTGAGGAGCGACCAGTCAAAGGTCCGGCCCGTTCCTCCAAAAGAGGGAGAAGGCGTGTCGAAGAGGAAGAGGTCGGCTACACTGTGGTAGGGTGCGAGCAAGGCGAGATCATCGGTCGTGCGGCAGGAGAATGTCTTGATGAGGCGCAATCCGGGTGGAAGGGCATCACGGAGCTGTCTGAGCAGGTCGGGCGGCTCTTGGCCGTGGAGTTGGAGATCGGTGAGCCCGAAAGCCGTTGTGTAGGCCACCATTTCGGCGATAGGAGCATTGACGAATACCCCGATGCGGCGGATGGGGTGTGGAGGGAGTGCATCGAGTAGGCCGGAAGCTCTGACCTCGTCCGTTGTGCCGATGAAACGGGGTGAAGGGGGATGGAAGATGAAGCCGAGGGCATCGGGGCGGAGGTCGGCAACGGCGCGGACATTGTCGGGAAGGCGCATCCCACAGACTTTACGAAACATGGTGCGAAGGATTAAGATACCGTCTGCGCTTGTAGCTGTTGGAGAAACTCGGCCAATGCCGCAGGAGGATTGCTGCTGCGCATAAAGGTCTCGCCGATCAAGAAACCTCGATAGCCCACATCGCGGAGATGGGCCACCACCTCTGTGCTGTGCAGCCCGCTCTCCGCCACCAGTGTGCGATTTTGAGGGAGGAGGGGAGCGAGGCGGAAGGCGGTATCAACATTCGTGTGGAAGGATCCGAGCGAACGGTTGTTTACTCCGATCATATCGGCTTCGGAGCGGGTATAGCAAAGCTCGTCTTCGGAATGGATTTCGAGCAGGACTTCCAAATCGAGTTGGTGTGCAAGTGTGAGCAGACGGTGGTATTCCTCTTCCGGCAGACAGGCGGCGATGAGGAGCACTGCCGATGCTCCGAATAGCCGTGCTTCGTAGAGCTGTCGGTCGGCGATGATGAAGTCTTTGCGCAGGATGGGCGTGTGGAGGTTATGCCCCTGCACGGTTCCGTAGGCGGTACGGAGGAAGGCTAGGCGGCCTCCAAAGAAGGGCTCATCGGTGAGTATGGATAGGGCGGCCGCCCCTGCCTGAGCATAGCCCACAGGTACGTGGTGTGCTTCGGCTTCGGCGTTGATCCAGCCTTTCGAGGGCGACCGGCGTTTAAATTCGGCAATGATTCCGGTGGGTGAGGTTTCGAGGGCGTGGCGCATCGAGACCACAGTGGGGAGATCGCTTTCTGCGTGGAGACGTTGGTAAGTGTCGATGAGGCGTGTGAGCGGCAGGCGTGTTTCGCGGTCGGCTAAATCTTCGCGCTTTTTGAGGATGATATCGTGGAGGATGTCGGACATGGGATGGAGGAAAGGGCTGTTTAGGAATTGACTTCGATGAATCGGCGCAGGGATTGGAGTGCACGTCCGCTGTCGAGACTCTCGACCGCACGAGCTAGGCACTCATCGAGCGTGGCATCGGGGAGACACACCGAGAGGGCGGCGGCAGCGTTGGCCAGCACCACGGCGCGGCGTTCGGGGGTGGAGGTTCCGTCCAGTACGCTGTCGAAGAGGGTGCGTGCCTCTTCCACCGTCCGACCCCCATAGAGCGCATCTGGTTCTATGCGCTCCATACCCAAATCTGATGGGCGGAGCACGCGCTCATCGCGATGGGTAACGAATTTGAAGTCCGCGGTGAGGCTGATCTCATCGTAGCCATCGGTCGAGGAGACAATGCCGAAGTCCATCGACAACCGTTCAAAGATGTTGTGGTAGAGGCGGAGCTGGCTCAGGGTGGCCGTACCGAGGAGCTGACGGCGTGGTTGCGCAGGATTGACGAGTGGGCCGAGGAGGTTGAATGCCGTGGGCACTTGCAGTGCGCGGCGCATCGGCGCAACGAACTTCATACCATGGGCAAAGAGCGGTGCATGGAGATAGGCTATGCCGCTCTCTTCGATGCTGCGGCGCAGGCGGCCGGGATCGGCGGTGAAAGCCACGCCGTGGGCCTGAATGACATGGCTGGCACCTGACACGGAAGTGGCGGCGAAGTTGCCGTGCTTGGCTACCTTAAAGCCCGCTCCCGCCACAACGAAGCAGGCGCAGGTGGAGATGTTGAATGTGTTCTTGCCATCGCCGCCCGTACCAACGAGGTCTATGGGATCAAAATCTGAGAGATCGATGGGAGTTCCTGTGATGAGAAGACCGTCGCGCAGGCCGAGGATTTCGTCTACCGTTTCGCCACGAAGACGGATTGCGGTGAAAAAAGCTGCTAAGTGGATATCGGAAAATTGCTCGTGGGTGATGCTGATCATAAGATCACGCATCTCGTTGCGGCCGAGGGTACGACCCTCAATGACATCTTGTAATAGTGTTTTCATGGGAGGGGAAAGGAGTGGCGAGGAGGAGAGCAGAATGTGGATTGAAGAAGGGCTTTCAATGGTTCAGCCAGTTTCGGAGGAGGGTTGCACCTTCGGGGGTGAGGACGCTTTCGGGGTGAAATTGCAGGCCGCGGATGTCGAGGGAACGGTGACGTAAGGCCATGATCTCGCCCTCGGGACTGGTGGCCGTCACTTCGAGTTCGGTTGGGAAATGCTCGGGCGATACGACCCATGAGTGGTAACGTCCCACGGTGAAGGGAGCGGTGATGCCTTGGAAAAGATAGTCGTCGGTGGTAATGGTGCAGAGAGATGCCACCCCGTGGTGAACGGTGGCAAGATTGGTGAGCCGTGCTCCGAACACTTCGCCAATGGCCTGATGGCCGAGACAAACGCCGAGGATGGGTTTGCGACCCGCATAAGTGCGGATCACATCGAGGAGTAGACCGGCTTCTGAAGGGATACCGGGGCCGGGGGAAAGGACGATCTTGTCGAATGTTTCGAGATCGTTGAGGTTGAACGCATCGTTGCGCATCACCTGGACGTTGGCTCCGAGACTTGTGAGTAGGTGTACCAGATTGTAGGTGAAAGAGTCGTAGTTGTCGATAATGATGATGTTCATGGGAGAGATTTTTTCTGGCGGGACGATGATTCGGATGTGCGATTATTCTGCTGCCAGTTCGATGGCACGGCGCAAAGCTCCGAGCTTGTTGTTTACCTCTCGCAGCTCGTAGTCTTCATCGCTCTTTGCCACGATGCCACCGCCTGCCTGAAACCAGAGTTCGCCATTTCGGCTTACGAAGGTGCGGATCGTGATGGCCTGGTTTAAAGTGCCGTTGAGGCCAATAAAACCTATGCAACCCCCGTATGCTCCTCGGTTGTGGGGCTCGATTTCGGAGATGAGCTGCATGGCGCGCACCTTAGGAGCACCGGAGAGGGTTCCGGCAGGGAAGGTATCGACAAAGGTGCGGAGGGGGGAGGCTTCGGGGCCGAGGTCTCCGCTGACTCGCGAAACGAGGTGGATGACGTGCGAATAGTATTGCAGATCCTTGTAGAGATCCACATGCACATCGGTACAGTTGCGCGAGAGGTCGTTGCGTGCCAGATCCACGAGCATCACATGTTCGGCATTTTCCTTGGGGTCATTGCGCAGAAACTCCGCATTGCGCGCATCTTCCTCTGCCCGTCCCGTGCGGAGTGTTGTTCCGGCAATCGGGTCGATAGTGGCACGTAGCCCCTTCCCTGCTGCGTCGATGCGACAATGGGTCTCCGGGGAGGAACCAAAGATGCGGTAACCTCCGAAGTCGAAATAGAAGAGGTAGGGACTGGGGTTGACGGAGCGGAGCACGCGATAAAGCTTGAAGTCATCGCCTTCAAACCGCTGGACGAATCGCCGCGAGAGGACAATCTGGAAGACATCTCCCCGCAGGCAGTGGGCAATGCCACGGCGGATGTTGGCCTTATGTTCCTCGTCGGTGAGCGATGAGGTGATGTCGCCAATGGGACGGAAGGGATAGGTGTCGGCGCGTGGGGCACGGAGGGCCTGCTCGATGCGGTCGAGCGAGGCCGTTTCTCCCTCACCCACGAGTTGGATTAGCGTGAGCGTGTTGCGGAAGTGGTCGAAGACGAGGATGTAGCGGAAGAGGACGTAGAGCACATCCGGGGCATCATTGCGCTCTGCTGTATTGTCTTTGATGTCGATGTGCTCGAAGTAGCGTACTGCGTTGAAGGTGGTGTAGCCATAGAGCCCACAATATTCTGCACCCTCACCCTCTACTTTGAAATGTGCCACGAAGTCTTCGAGGGCATGCTCCACGCGATAATGGTTGTCGATGGGGCAGTGGGTGGTGGCACCTTCCGGGAGGGTTGTGCGGGCAATGCCGTGACTCACTGCCACTTGGCCGATGGGATCGACTGCGATGAACGAACGGGCATCGTCGCCGCCGTGGTAGTCGGAACTTTCCATTAGGGCACTGCGTGAAAAGAGGTCCCGGAGCTTGAGGTAGGCACTCACGGGAGTGTCGAGATCACCCAGAATTTTTTTGGTATAAGTGGTATAATGTCGGGTCATGGCTGGGGGATGGTGTTGGAGGGGTGTGATGGGGTTGTTCTGAGGATTTCGTCTTTGTGTGCGAGATAGGTGGCGAGGTCTTTGTCACCACGGCCACTGACAGTGAGCACTACCACATCGGTGGGCTTGAAGCGGCAGCGGGGGAGGAGTGCCAGAGCGTGACTGCTTTCGAGGGCGGGAATGATGCCTTCCAGGCGGGTCAGCTCGAAAGCGGAGCGGAGTGCCTCGTCGTCGTTCACAGAGAGGACGGTGGCCCGCGCCGTACTGGCCAGATGGGCAAAGAGCGGCCCGATACCGGGATAATCTAAGCCGGCAGATATACTATAAGGTTCGACCACCTGTCCGTCATCGTCCTGCATCACGATGGTTCGACTGCCATGGAGGATGCCCAGACTTCCCGTATGGAGGGTGGCAGCGGTCTCACCGCTCTGCACGCCATGGCCACCCGCTTCGCCGAGCACAAACTTTACGCGGAGGTCATCGAGGTAGTGGTACACCGTGCCCGAGGCGTTCGAGCCACCTCCTAGACAGGCCATGAGAAAGTCGGGGTAGTCGCGTCCTTCCTTCTCTTGGAGCTGCCAGCGGATCTCTTTGCTGATCACGCTCTGTAACCGTGCCACCATGTCGGGATAAGGGTGGGGGCCAACGGCCGATCCGAGGATGTAGAAAGTATCGGAAGGGTGGGAACACCAGTCGCGGATGGCTTCATTCACCGCATCTTTTAGTGTTTGGTTACCGCTGTGTACGGAGCGCACTTCTGCTCCCAGCATCTTCATGCGCTCGACATTGACGTGTTGGCGTTCCACATCTGTGGCACCCATGTAGACAATGCAGGGCATGTCCATCAAGGCGCAGGCGGTGGCTGTGGCCACACCATGTTGTCCGGCTCCTGTCTCGGCGATGATGCGCTGCTTACCCAGATTCTTGGCGAGGAGAATTTGGCCGATGGCATTGTTGATCTTGTGGGCGCCGGTGTGGTTCAAATCCTCGCGTTTCAGATAGATCTTGCACCCGTATTTCTCGCTCAGTCTCCGGGCGTGGTAGAGTGGACTGGGGCGACCCACATAGTCGCGGAGCAGGGCGTGGTATTCCTGTTGGAACGCTTCGCTCTCGAGGATGTTGAGATAGCGTGCTTTAAGGTCTTCGATGGTGTGGTACAAGATTTCGGGGATGTAAGCTCCGCCAAATTCGCCGTAAAAGCCGTGGGCATCGATGTTGAACTGAGACATGGTGTTGTAGAATGTGTGGGGTAAATGTCCGTGTATGACAGACGTTTTTGGCCGCGTGGCATGACGCAAGGCTCTTGCCTCGCTTGGGAATGGCCCGTTGGCCTGTTGGAAACGTTCCGAAGAGGGTACAAAAACGGGGCTTGCCGCGAGATACGACAAGCCCCGATTGATCTTATTCGGTCTGGTGAATGGACACAGGCAAGCGACTCACGATAAAAGATATCTTGAGTTGCGCCACCAGAAGCATACATTCACGAGAGTAGTCATGGGAGTGGAGAGTTTAGTGTGATTGGATGGCTGCGAAAGTAATGGTTTCTCGCGAAAACACCAAACAAAATTCGGATTTTCTGGCGAAAAAAGTGCGATTTGATAATTTGGACAGGAGCAACGCTCGTTTTTTGACGTTAGTCCGTAGGCAGTCTGAAGAGAGGTTTGTGAGGTGTTAGGGAGGAGGCTTTTGGCTTATAGGCCGTAGGGTTTAGAAGGCTTTTGACGCCTGATTGCCAACAACTAAGGTTGAACTCCCAGTAGCTCGATTTTGAAGATGAGGGCCGAGCAAGGCGGGATGTTCGATCCGCTGCCGCTTTCGCCGTAGGCGAGGTAGTGGGGGATGTAGAGTTCCCATACCGCCCCAGGCTTCATGGCTTTGAGGGCAATTTGCCAGCCGGCCACAACGCCGTTCACGGGGAACTCGGCCGGTTGGCCGCGCTGATAGCTGCTGTCGAATACCGTCCCGTTCACCAGACGACCTTCGTAGTGCACGCGTACCGTGCTCTCACTTGTGGGCGCGGTGCCACTGCCCGCAGTCAGTTCTTTGTAGAGTAACCCTGCACCCAGGCTGTGGACACCTGCCTCCTGGGCTTTGGCTTTTAGGAAAGCTTCGCCCTCGGCCAGATGTTTTGCTCGAAGTGAGTCGGTGGCAGGGTAGGAGTTGATTTCGGAAATGGGCACAGCGTGTTTCTGTTGATACCAATAGCCACCGATGACCACGAGGGTGGCGAGCAACACGAAGATGATGAGAGGCCGGTTGTGATGACGAGGAGTGGGGGCTTTGGATGAGGGTTTCATGGTGAGAGCAGTAAAGGAGTTTAGGAATGTGTGGAGGGTAGAGTGGCGCAAAGCGCATCCAGTTGTTCGATGCTGTCCACTACGTGGAGATAACCGTGCAGGCGGTCATCGATGAGGCGCAATCCGGTGAGCTGGCGAAGGGTGTCCAGCAGCGCGTTCCAGCAACCGTCTACATTGAAAAGGACAACGGGTTTCGATGCGATGCCGATACTGTTGACCGAAAGAGTGGTGAATACCTCATCGAGGGTGCCGATGCCGCCCGGAAGGGCTACGAGGACATCACTCTCGCGCAGCAGGGTAGACTTCCGGTCATGAAGGTCGGCAGTGCGGAATTCCACATCAAGCCATTGGCTCACTGCATTGCGGTCAATGACGATCTGAGGCACTACGCCGAACACACGGCCACCAGACTGCTTTGTGCTCCGAGCTAGCACCTCCATCATCCCATAGCCCGAACCGCCATAGACGAGGGTACGCCCCGTCCTTCCGATCCATGCGCCTGTAGCCTCGGTGGCTGTGCGAAAAGCCTCTGGAACATCTGTGTAGGAAGAGAGAAAAACTCCGATTCTTTGCGACATGATAAATTTATGAGTGGAATAGAGATATTGTGCATGCAGCAACAATAATCGCAAAGTTGCGACTAATTTTGCGTCTGACCAAGGGGGATGAAGCTTTTTTGCTTCAACTCCTGAAAACTCCTTCCGAAAAGCTCCCAATTCCACCGCGAAAAGTGTACCTTTGCATCATCCAATCATTGCTCCATTTCCATGTCTCCGTTTCCTTTATTTGCTCTTCTGTCTGCACAGTTGGCGCAGCGCACGTTTGAAGAGCGGTACAACACCCTTACCCACTTTTGTGGACTGCTGCTTGCCCTTGGCGGTTTTGCCGCCCTGCGTCCCGCATTTCTCCACTCATCGAGCCTGGGCTGGGGCATGATGATCTTCGTCCTGGCCATGTGCTTCCTCTATTTTTGCTCCACGTGTTACCATTGGTCACTCCCCGGTGTGGCGAAGCTATGGTGGCGGAAGTTCGACCACATCAGCATCTATGCGATGATTGCCGGGAGTTACACCCCCATTTGCCTAAGCGTAGTGGGCGGATGGCGCGGATGGGCGGTGCTGACGGCTTTGTGGCTCTTCGTGCTGGGTGGCGCGGTTTATAAGCTCACCGCTATCGACCGTTTTCCACGTCTTTCGCTGGGGCTCTACCTCGCGATGGGATGGAGCGGTGTCCTGATTGCGCGCTCCGTGTGGGAAGGGCTGTCTACGGCTGGACTTGTGGCACTCCTCTTGGAGGGATTGGCCTACACAGCGGGCACTTATTTCTTTGCACACGACGACCGGCGAGGCTATCATGCCGTGTGGCATTTGTTTGTGCTCATAGGCTCATTGTCGCATTGGGTGGTGATTTTGACAATCCTGCTTTGAATTTGCAGGGGTTTGTGTGTTGTGGAATGTTGATTTCTGGCGGATTTGTGCACGGATGCTGCCGTAATGAGTAAAAAAACATATTTCATGACGATTTTCTGGGCGGAATGTTTGGAGAATTCGGAGTTTCTCCCTATATTTGCCCTCGACAACAAATAACATGAACGCTTTATTCCTTTGACCATGAAATCGATTGCATCTGCCATTCCTCGCTATAGTTTTATAGCAGTTTGTGCACTTTTTGCAGCTTCGAGCTTGATATCGTGCTCTGTGCACCAACCAAAGTATTCAGACATCTATATCGATAGTATTTTCTTCGACAGCCCAGTGGACTCTCTCCTCCATGAGCGCGTGATCGATGCACGCCAGCTGGACAAAAGCACCGCACTGCATGATGCCAAGGGCTGCGATGCCGTGGGTGCGTCCAAGCAGAGCGGAGCCCATGCCCGGCACTTGACAAACTGCACGTGCTATCCCCTCAGAGGGCGTTAGCCGAGTGCACTCCCCCTTCTTGTGGGGGCATCGCTCTTTCTTTTCAGGTGAATGTAACCCCCAGAGGGATTGGAGTCGCTCCGATCCTTCTGGGGGTGATCTATGGGCTGATGCCTCAATTTCAACTTTTGTGGGGAGATATTGTAAGTGCCGTGCTTGGTTGTTCTGGTTGAGGGGAGCACCGTTGTCCATTTTGGGTCATATGTTGCAAACGGTCCGTCATGATCCGCATCCATCTATACTGTTGGGGTTCCTTATAATTGTAGCCGGTGGTCGATGAAGTGGGGGAGATGCTCGGCATAGTGGCTCACAAGGATCAGTGTCTTGTCGGGGCGGTGGCAGAACACCGCGATCACTTCCTGCACCCGCCGTCGCGTCTCGGGGTCAAGGCCATGGAACGGTTCATCGAGGATGAGGAGAGCCGGATTTTTGACAAAGGCGCGTGCCAAGAGCACCAGCCGCTGCTCGCCGCTCGACAGTGAGAGGAAGGGTCGTTCTGACAAATTTTCGATGCCCATTACCTCCATCCAGAAACGGCACACAGCGTGCTGTTCGGGTCGTGGACGGCGGTACAATCCCACACTGTCGTGCAGTCCGGACGCTACAATGTCGAGGGCAGGGCAGTTTCGGCGGTAGGCGCGGTGCAGTTCGGGCGATACGAAACCGATGTGTTGCTTCACCTCCCAAATGCTTTCTCCTGTGCCACGCCGCCGTCCGAAGAGGCGTATGTGGCAGGCATAGGCTGCCGGATGGTCGGCACAGAGGAGGGAGAGGAGCGTGCTCTTGCCGCTGCCGTTGCGCCCTTGCAGTGCCCAGCTTTCGCCTTGGCGCACCGTCCAGTCCAGTCCGCCATAAAGCGTCCGCCCTCCTTCGAGCCGCAGACTTAGTCCCTGTACCGCCACCACCTCGTCCGGAGCTGTGGTGGCTGCACCTCCGCCTTGTGGGGTGGAAAGGTTGGGACGCGCACCTGGTGGCAGCTGCACGATGGCGGAGGTCAGAGCCGGGGGAAGAGCGGCGGTAGGTGTCGACCTCCGCGCGCGCTCTTCCTGTATCTCCTGCCACTCCGCGCGCGGGAGTTTCGGCCCCACTTTCCGTTGTGCCACCTCCACTACATGTGTGAGATAGTCAGGGATAGTCGAGCCGTCGGAGAGCACCATCAGCAGTTGCACTTCCCCTTCCGCAACGAGCCGTTGGAAGAAAGTGTCGAGCTGCCTGCGCATCTCAGTATCCAATCCGATGAAAGGACTGTCTACAATCAACAGGCGCGGGTGGCGCAGCAGGCTTTTGGCCAACTGGTAGCGGCGCATCTCTCCACTTGAAAGTTCGACGATCCGCTTGTCGAGCAGCGGACGGAGATCGAAGGTGTCGAGGAGAGAAGTGTTGTCGGCCAAGAGGTGTTCGATCGCTTTCGCCTCATCCAGGCCCCGCTCAGCGAACCGGGCCACGGCACATCGCGCTTCATCGCTCGTGAGCCCCTCGCCACCACTCTCCAATGCGCGGAGGAGGACGGTGCGCAGCCGTGGCGACTCCTCGCGATCCTGGGCGTTGAACCGCTGCTGGAAATAATAAGGTTTCTCTACTGTGCCCAGCACGTCTTCGAAGGTCAGATGCACGATGTTGCCATAAGCCGATTCGGGACATTCACTGGTGAAGCAATAGTGCAACGTTCCCGACCGTAGAGGAAGCTGTCCCGAAAGCAGGTTGGTGAAGAGGGTCTTTCCGCTGCCGTTGCGCCCTACTACAGCCACTTGTTCTCCTGGAAAGAGTGTAAAATCTGTGGGGGAGGCCAGTTGTCGTTCGGGATGGCGCGCAACTGCTTGGCGCAGGGCAATGAGAGGCATCGGAGTCATAGCTCGGAATAATGGGGGATTTTGGGGAAGAAGGTGACGCGACGGGCATCATAGTCCATACGGCAGCAGAAATGGCGCAGTCCGTTGCTCACCACCATCCAGTCGGCGTGCAGTACAGAGTTGTAGCCTTGAATCTGCGTGAATACGGCTTCGTTAATGGCGATGTGTGGAGCTTTGTACTCCACGATGAGGCGCGGTCGTGCCTCTTCGCGTGCAAAGAGCACCGTGTCGCAACGGCGCGACACACCACCTACTTCAATCCCGATCTCGTTGGCCAGCAGACCGGTGGGAAAATTGCGGTAAGCTGTCAGGAAGTGAACGAAGTGCTGGCGCACCCACTCCTCGGCGGTGAGTACTACCCACCGTCGCCTCAGGGGGCAGAACACCACCAGACGGCCGTCTGCCCTGCGCCGCAGACGCAAGGGAGCTTCGGGAAGATTGAGGAGAGGAAATGCCATCGGTGGTTCAAGAAACTGTGATTGTGTGTATTTAACCGGCGTTTTCCGGCCATGGCTGCATGAAGATGACCCTATAGGCCTTGACCGGCTGCATGGGCATGCACTGGACAATCCTGTTGCAAAGTTACGACCTTCTGTAGCCAAATCCGCGGCACAGATCGTGGCATTAACGCTATTTATCAGTAGAGATGCAGGGAGCAAACCACTTTCTCTGTATTTTTGCGGGCGATAATCAAAACCCACACGAGAAATTATGAAGAAACTCCTCCCCCTTGTCGCCCTTTTGGCGGCCACCGTGGCGTGTCAGCAGAAGCCTGCTTCCACCGATGCTGCCAATGCTGCTGCTGACAGCACGCAAACCGTCGCCGACACGCTGCACTATGAAGGTACAGTGCCCGCTGCCGATGGCCCAGGCATCCGTTACACTATCGCTCTTTCTGGCGATAGCGTCCTTAACTTCGCCCTTACGCAGACCTACCTCGAAGCTGAGAACGGCAAAGACCAGACCCGGCATTATCAAGGCGTGGGCGAACTTATCGTGGGCAAGGGCATCAAGCTCCCCCTCGGTGCGAACGATACCCTCTATTTCAAGGAAGTGAACGACAGTACTCTTCGCATGGTCAATAGTGACTTTGAAGAAGCTGAGGGCAAGGATTTGTCCTATGACCTGAAGCGGAAATAATTCCGTTGTTTCAACAGACCTTCTGTTCACTGTTGCTGCAGCAGCACAATGCGCCACCTGTCATTTGGATGGGCGGCGCATTTTTATGGTCGTGGTGCATCCTCTCTCAAAAGGCGGTGATAAAATTCGGCTTTGCGCTCTAAGGGGAGGGGATAGGCGCGTGAAGAGGAAGGCATACGCCAGAATTCGATGTCGCGACCCAGTCCGTGGGTGGTGGCGGGGCACCACACGCTGTCGCCCATCTCGGGGAGGCGTGCCACGTGGAGCGTGGCGCAGAGCACCTCGCCCGCCTTTCCGCCCGTGGTTACGATGCGTCGGCACTGAGGCATCGGGGCGAGAAGAGCTGCGATGTCGGTGGGTTCGACCACTTCGAGTGATGCATCGGAGGCATTACCCCGTAGCCGGCGCACGCGTCTTGCTGTGTCAAAAAAGGCCAACCCGTGCGCTCGGGCAAACTCCACCACACGCGCCTCGTCAAATCGTCGCGCGCCCATCACCTCAAAGTGTCGGCGGTCGCCGAAATAGAGGTGTCCCATGATCCGCCAGAAGTCGTTTTGGAAATTAGGGTAGAAGAAATTCATGGACCATCTGGCCTGCGGGGGCGGAAAACTCCCTAAAAATAGGCTGTGGGCTTCGGGAGGGAGAAATGGCCGGAGGGGATGCGTTTCGATTTCAGGCTGTGTTTCAGAAGGAGATTTGTCAGGCTTGGTGCGCATTTTTGAGGAGTGGTTGGAGGTGGGAGAAATGCAAATATACTGATAATATCCGAGAAATAGTGATATATACGCGGATCCGTGCCTTTTTCTCTTGTATAACGACAAAAAATGCACACTTCGGTGGAAAAAAGTGGAGGAAAATCTTGCACAGTTCCTCGGAAAGGAATAACTTTGCAATAACGATACGAGAAGCACGGTTCGTCAGTCTCCTTTTTCCACTCCATATTCCGCTCTTTTCAGTGAGCGGAGCCGTGTGGACAACCGTGGGGTGCTGATATCTGTCTTCTCCATTTCATTCCAACGACATTGCGTAAAGAATTAAAGAAAGGATAGTTTAGAATGTGAATCGTTCAAAACTGTTGTGGGTTTGCGTCGAAGCAGCGTGACGTCCGTTGCTGTCGTGAGACAACCGTCCGCCCCCTGACTTCACATGACCGCCTGCTTCAAGTTGAACAAAAAAGCTTCCCTCCACCGAAAGAACGCTTTCGGGGGAGGGAACTTTTCGTTGGGGGCGTAATCTCTGTGGGAGAGTTTCGCCGTTGATCGGGGTGAGGCGCTCTCCTTCGTGAGCACAAAGCTCGCTTGCCAATCGGAAAAAAAGACCAATATCCCGGACGCCTGAAATCCCTCTGAGATGAAAGAGGGTGAGTTTCAAGTGGTTGTTTTTCAGTGTGTTGTGCTTTTTTGAAAAGACTTCGTGGTGTCGGAGAAAAGATACGGCGGAGTCGTGTGCATGACTTCGCGGAGTCGTTGCAACGACACCGCGGAGGAATTTTTACCACACCGCGGAGGTAAAATCGACCAACCACAGAAGGAGTTTTGAGGGATGTTCCTCGGCCATATTGCATGCGCGCACCACAAGAAAAGCCCTCCCCTCGTTGTCACAACGAAAGGAGGGCAAAACGATATGGAATGAGGAAAACGATTACAGATCGTGGGAGGGGTGTGCTTAGAACTTAAACTCCGCTCCGATGCCGAGCACGTGGTTGGTGCGCGTGAAGTCATCGGTGCCGCGCAGGGCACCCGACTTCACGAGGGCATCTGCCTTGTCCACTCCTTGTGCCTTGATGATGATGTTGGCCGTGTTGTTGTAATTATCAGTCGTCTTCTGATAATCATCATAGAAGGATTGGAAATAGCCCACGTTGAACTTCACACGGTCGTTGAGGCGATAGCCCACACCGAAGCCGATACTTGTCGAATTGATGGTGAAGGACAGGTCGTTCATGTAAGCGTCCGTGTTGGGATAGAGGGTGCGCTGTGCGCCGGCACTGATCTCAAATTTTTCGTTGATGTCGTATTCTGCACCGAAGAGGAACTCCTGGGTGTTGCCGCTGAGGAGTTCGTTGCGCCATCCCGTTGCATCGGATCCGCTCTTCGCATCCTTGTCGAAGTAAAGGTGGTAGCCCAGATTGAGACGGAGCCCCTGGATGGGGCGGTATTGTCCGCCTACGGTGAGCATGGCGGGGATGTCACCGCGCGTTTTTACGCCATCTTTATAGGACGCGAGAGCTGCCAGGTTGTCGGCACTGGCACTGTTGGCCGCCTTGTTGGTGAACTCGAGGCGCGTGGAAAATTCATACTTCACGGCCACGTCAAACACATCGTGGTGGTAGTGCATGCCGATGATAGGGGCGATGCCGAAGTCGTTCTGGTCAGTGTTGAGCAGCACATCCTGTGTGGCTACGCCGAGCACGCCCATGGTCTGTGCACCTGCCTTGGCTTGTGCGGCACCGGCGGCATATTGTGCAGCGGCAGCGCGTGCTTGCGCGGCGGCATCCGCCAGACCCGCAGCAGCGGCCTGTTCGGCTTTGGCTGCATACTGCGCAGCAGCGGCTTCAGCCTGTCCTGCGCGTTCGAGCAGAGACTGGCTCATGCCGGAAAAATAGGCCGGCGCGCTGGTCATCGCTCCGTTAGAGCCACTGTTGATCTGGATGTTCTTCAGATAACCGTAATAGTTGGCTGTGGCATAGATACCGCGGAGGCCGAAGGAGGCGGAGAGATTGTCGGTGATCTTATAGCCCGTGCCGAGGGTGAAACCGAAGTAATACTGTTTGCCGCGCATGTAGGACTCGACGCTGTACTTGTCGAAACCGAGGTTCTGGTTCTTGCCCAACATGCCGAGCAGAGCGACTTGGCTCTCGAACGATCCCATGCCTTGGGCAAATTCAGCCTTGCCTCCACCGCCAACTACCCCGAAACCGAAATGGAAGTTCCAGTGATCCTTCACCCAAGCTGCGTGGATGGAGGGCAGGAATGGGGCTGAAGCTGTGCCTTCGAAGTACTTGCGGTCACGACCGTTGTTCGCAGCACCGTAGGCAAACGGTGCAAACGTGGAGTTTACCTCACGCGTCTGGGTTACAGCCTGCCAGTTGATCCCCAGATGAAATCCGCGGTCGAGGAAACTCAGGCCCGCAGGGTTGGAATAGACACCGTTGAGGTTGATGGCCGCATCCTGAGCGGGATTACGGAGGAAGGCCGCACTTTGGTTCGAGTTGGTGAGGTAGCCACCTGCCGTGGCCGTAAGTATGGAAGCCAAGAGGGCAGCCGAGCACAGAAGTCTTTTCATATAGTTCCGTTAGATTGTTACTTTCTTCGGCAAAAGTACGGCATCTTTTGCGCAAGAACAATAAGTGTGTGCAGTTTTCTCACGGGTTTCTGCACAAATGCTGTGATTTTGCGCAATGTGTATGCCAAATTCGTACGTAATTTCTCTGTGTTGTCATCGCATTCGTGGGCATTTATGGAAAAATCCCGGCAATTCGTGTTAAACTCTTGTGGCCGGGAGCGTTTTTCAACACGAGTTGCTGGGGATCTCCACCGGCTCTTGCGTACGTGTCCTGTCTTGAAGAAGGAGATCTCATCCCTTTCCACCCCACCAGAAGCCGAGGAAGAGGGCTGCGAAGCCCAGCACGAGTGTGGCGCCGACATAGATTATGGCGGAGAGGGACAATCCTTCTTGCCAGAGTGCAACGCCCTCGCGCGTCAGGGTGGAGAAGGTGGTGAAACCGCCGCAAAGGCCAACGGTGAGGAAAAGGCGGAGAAGTTCGCGCCCGGTGTGGTGGGCAAGCCACGCCGTGAAGCCGCCGAGGAGCAGACAGCCGAGGACATTGGCCATGAGCGTGGCCACAGGCCAAGCCCCGCGCGGGGCAGGAAGCAGGAGGGTGAGGCCATAGCGCAAACAGCCGCCCACGAAGCTGCCACAGCCCACGGCGAGTAAAGAGTAGAGTGATGTGGGGTGCATAAAACTGTTTTGAAGAAGAAAACTGACAAATCGCCGACAAAAATACATTTTTCCTTGCAATGGTTTGGCAGTTTCGTGAAAAAGATGTTCCTTTGTCGATGGAAACCCATCATTCTTGCTGGACTATGCAATTTCATTACACCCATCATCACCATTTTGCCTCGGCCTCTTAGGCGGTGAACCGTGATGTGTCTGTACGCATATCCTTCTTGTAGTGATCCTCATCAGCTCATATCAGAAGTTCATCTCCGCCTTGTCAGAGATGAACTTTTCTGTTTTCTCCGCAATTTAACCCCTCTTTCTCATTTGTTTCTCATCTATGCTCAGAATTGCCATCCAAAGTAAGGGTCGCTTGCACGACGACACCATGGCCTTGTTGGCCGAAGCCGGTATCAAGATTTCTACCTCTAAGCGCACGCTCCTCATCGCCGCCAAGAATTTTCCCCTCGAAGTCCTCTTCCTCCGCGACGATGACATTCCCGAAACGGTGGCCGATGGCGTGGCCGATCTCGGAGTGGTGGGGCTTAACGAACTCTTGGAACGTGGCGATCGTGCGCCCATTGTGCAACGGCTCGGCTTCGGCGGTTGTCGCCTGTCTGTCGCTGTACCCAAGTCGGCCGATTATTCAGGCATCGAGTGGTTGAATGGCAAGCGCATCGCTACGAGCTATCCTAACGTGTTGCGGAAGTTCCTCGCTGAGCGCGGAGTGCAAGCCGATGTGCACGTCATCTCGGGCAGTGTGGAAATCTCGACAGGCATCGGGCTTGCCGATGCCATTTTCGATATTGTGTCGAGTGGTTCAACGCTGGTGAGCAACAACCTTCGTGAGGTGGAGGTGGCGTTGGAAAGTGAAGCCGTGCTGATAGCCGACCCTCAGCTTTCGGATGAGAAACGTGCCATCCTCGAACAACTCCTTTTCCGCCTCGAAGCCGTGAGACTGGCACAGGACAAGAAGTACGTGCTGATGAATGCTCCCAAGGCCGCGGTAGACGAAATCCTTGCCGTACTCCCCGGCGTAAAGAGTCCCACAGTCCTGCCCTTGGCCGATGCAACATGGTGCTCCATCCACACTGTGATCGATGACAATCAGCTGTGGGCGGTGATCACAAAGCTCAAAGCGGCAGGGGCACAAGGCATCCTCGTGCTCCCTATTGAAAATATGGTACTTTAAATTCCACACACACAGCCTCCATCCTCCTTGGCTCCATGAACAAGACCTCCCTCCTCGCCCTTCTTCTTGCCGCATCAAGTTTGTCGATGTGGGCAGAAGTTAATCCCAAGCCCTTCGTCATTCCCGAACTCACCTCTTGGGAGGGAGCGGAAGGGCACTTCATCCCTTCGGGACGTATCGTTGTGCAGAGCAAAGCTCTTCGCCCCATCGCCGAGCAGTTTGCCGCCGACTATGCCACGATGTTCGGTCGCACGCTCACCATTGTGGGGGGGCGTGAGCGTGCAGGCGACTTTGTGCTGGCCCTCCAACGTGAAGATGTTGCTGCGCCATTGGGTGCAGAAGGCTACCGTCTAGAAGTAGGCGCCACGACCCGTCTCACCGCTGTGCAGCCCCAAGGAGCATTCTGGGGCACGCGCACCCTCTTGCAGCTTAGCGAGCAAAACGCCTCGCATTCGCTCCCCTGCGGTGTAACCACCGATGTGCCGACCTATCCTTTGCGTGGTTTCATGATTGACTGTGGACGCAAGTACATCCCGATGGACTATCTCCATAAACTGGTGAAGGTGATGGCCTATTACAAGATGAACACGCTCCAAGTGCACCTTAACGACAACGGCTTCAAGCAGTATTTCGGCAATGACTGGAGCCGCACGCAGGCCGCATTCCGTCTCGAAAGCACCTTTTTTCCTGGCCTCACGGCCAAGGACGGAAGTTACACGAAGCGTGAGTTTGTTGATTTTCAGGTGAAAGCTGAGCAGCAATATGTGGACATCATCCCCGAGATTGACGTCCCTGCCCACTCGTTGGCCTTTGCCCACTATCGTCCTTCCCTCGGATCGCAGGAATATGGTATGGATCATCTCGATCTGAACAATCCGGCTGTTGTCCCCTTTCTCGACAGCCTGTTCACCGAATATTGCGGAGGTAAGAGTCCCGTGTTTCGAGGTCGAACCGTCCATATCGGAACGGACGAATACAGCAATAAGGACAAGGCCATTGTCGAGAAGTTCCGTTCGCTCACCGACCACCTCATTCGTCACGTTGAAAGCCACGGTAAGCGTGCCATGGCTTGGGGTGCGCTTACCCACGCACAGGGTGAGACGCCCGTCAAGTCGAAGGACGTTACACTCCAGATCTGGTACAATGGCTATGCTGACCCTATCAAGATGAAAGAGTTGGGCTACCGGCTGGTGAGCATCCCCGATGGCTATGTCTATATTGTGCCGGCCGCGGGTTATTACTATGACTATCTCAACTGTCAGTGGCTCTACGACAAGTGGACGCCTGCCCAAGTGGGCGGTACGAAGCTTGAGGAAGCCGATCCCGCCCTGCTTGGTGGTATGTTTGCCGTGTGGAACGACCACGTGGGCAACGGTATCACGGTGAAGGACATTCACCATCGCGTGATGCCCGCCATGCAGACCATCGCCACTAAGTGCTGGACAGCATCGAAAACCTCCGTCCCCTATGCCGAGTTCGAACGCCGCAGCCGCTATCTGAGCGAAGCTCCTGGTGTCGATGAACTGGCGCGCACACTCGGCAAGACAGGGCGCAGCACGCAGACACACCCTCAACCCACGCTCCTCCCCAACACTGAACTTGACTGGATTGGCACAGAGATTGGCTATGACTATACCGTGTCGTTCGATGTGGAGGCCCGTGAGGTAAAAGCGGGCGAAGTCCTCTTCCTTTCACCCAATGCCAAGGTTTATCTCGCCTCACCCGAGGGTGGGAAACTCGCCTTTGAACGTGAGGGCTACCTCAACGAATTTGACTATATCGTGCCGAAGGGCAAGACGGTACGGCTGACCTTCCAAGGCAATCACCGCGAGACGCGCCTGCTGGTTAACGGCGTGTACCGACAGACTCTCTATCCCCTCACCATCGGCGGCGTATCTTCAAAGGCCGGTGCTGCGGGAGCAAGTTCCGACCCTTATAGTGCTGCTAAAATGTACTATCAGCGCACCCTTGTCTTCCCGCTCAAACGTACGGGACAGTTCCAAGGCACCATACGCAATCTGACCGTGTCGAACTTTATTGACTGACCTTCGCGCACGCCTTCCCTTCTTCCCTTCTTCCCGTTTCTCCCCTTCCCGCCATCCTCCTCAGACTATGCAACTCCATCTCTCCCCTCCTCGTGAACTCTGGCCCTCGTTGGCAGCGCGCCCTGCCCTCAGTGTGGTCGATCTGTTTGACACCGTTCGCCCCATCTTCGAATCCGTAGAGCAAGAGGGCGATGCCGCTCTGCGGCGTTATGAAGAACGTTTCGACCATGTGTTGCTGGACGACCTACGTGTCCCGGCCGAAACTTTAGCGCATGCCGCGGACGGATTGGACGCCTCGTTGCTTGATGCCCTTCGGCTGGCAAAGACCAACATCGAGCGTTTCCACGCCGCCCAACGCTTTTCGCCCCTCATCGTGCCAACGGCAGAAGGGGTTGTCTGCGAGCAGCACGCTGTGCCCATTGAGCGTGTAGGGCTGTACATTCCGGGGGGGAGTGCGCCCCTCTTCTCCACGGTGCTCATGCTGGCCGTGCCTGCGGTGCTGGCTGGCTGCCGTGAGATTGTACTCTGCACACCTCCCGACCGCAGTGGGCAGGTGCATCCCGCCATTCTTGCCGCTGCACAGCTCTGTGGCGTAGAGCGCGTGTATCGCCTCGGTGGTGCACAGGCCATCGCCGCGATGGCTTTGGGCACGGAGAGTGTGCCTCGTGTCGATAAGATCTTCGGACCGGGCAATGCCTATGTGATGGCCGCCAAACAATGGGCATCGCTCCACGGTGTGGCCATCGATATGCCCGCCGGGCCGAGTGAGGTAGAAGTCATTGCCGATGCCACTTGTGTGCCCGCCTTCGTGGCGGCCGATCTCCTCAGTCAGGCTGAACACGGCTCCGACTCACAAGTGGTACTGGTGGCCATGACCGAGGCGGTGGCGCAGGCAGTGGTGGCTGAAGTGGAGCGTCAGGTCGTCGAACTTCCGCGCCGCGAGGTGGCGGAACGCTCGTTGGCCAATAGCCGTATTCTCGTCCTGCCGGAAGAGAAGGCTGTGGTGGCGTTCACTAATTTCTATGCCCCTGAACACCTCATTATCGCTACGGAACGGCCACGTGATCTTGCTCAACAGATCACAACAGCGGGGAGCGTCTTTCTCGGCCATTGGTCTTGCGAGAGTGCGGGTGACTATGCTTCGGGAACGAACCATACCCTCCCCACATCGGGCTATGCCCGTGCCTACTCCGGACTTTCGCTCGATTCTTTTCAGCGTAAGACGACCTGGCAGACCCTCTCGCCGCAAGGTGTGCGTACGATTGGATCCTGTGTGGCTGAAATGGCCGATGCTGAACAGCTCGCTGCCCATGCCCGAGCTATGCGCCTGCGTATGGCGTCGGTGGAAGAGCTTGCTGTGTCCGAGGAGGATGGGGCAATAGAAGCCATCGCTCCGCTGGTGCGTCCTAATATCCAGGCTCTGGCTCCTTATTCCTGCGCCCGCGATGAGTTTGATGGCGGTAATGACGACACTGTCTTCCTTGATGCCAACGAAAGTCCCTTTGGCGAGGATGGCCTGAACCGCTATCCTGATCCGCTGCAGCGCGCGGTGAAGTCAAAGCTCGCTCCGTTGAAAGGGGTGCGTCCTGGTCAGATCTTCCTAGGCAACGGATCGGACGAAGCCATCGACCTCGTGTTCCGGGTGTTCTGTCGTCCCGCAGTGGACAATGTGGTGGTGCTGGATCCTTCCTATGGCATGTACGAAGTGTGTGCCGGCGTCAATGATGTGGAGTGCCGTAAGGTGCCGCTCCGTGCAGACTATTCCTTTGCTGCCGCCGATGTGTTGGCGGCCACGGATGCGCAGACCAAGGTTGTGTTCCTCTGTTCGCCCAACAACCCTACGGGCAATCTCTTGCCCGAGGCCGAAGTGTCCGCCGTATTGCGTGATTTCTCGGGAATTGTTGTGCTGGACGAAGCCTATATTGACTTCTCTCCCGGATCCACATGGCGCACACGGCTCGACCGCTATCCACGGCTCATCCTGCTCTCGACCTTTTCCAAAGCATGGGCTTCGGCCAGCATCCGGTTGGGAATGGCCTTCGCCTCGGAAACGATTATCGCGCTCTTCAACAAGGTGAAATATCCGTACAATGTCAATATATTGTCTCAGCGGCGTGCACTCCAGTTGCTCGAACATCCTGAGCGCATTGATGCGGAGGTACAGACCATTCTCGGCGAGCGCGAACGGCTGCGTGTCGCTCTTATAGGGAACGTTCTGGTGCAGACAGTTTTTCCTTCGGATGCCAATTTCCTCCTTGTCCGTGTGGCGGATGCTCCTGCCGTCTACCGCGCGCTGGCCGACCATAACATCATCGTGCGTAACCGCCACCGCGTAACTCTCTGCGCCGACTGTCTGCGCATCACTATAGGAACGCCCGAAGAGAACGATGCTTTGCTCTGTGCCTTGCGCGATATCGCTGCGGAAACGACTGCTTGAAACTCTCCTGATACACTTCTTCCCATGTCCTTTCCGCTCTCCGCCCTTCGCTCTTACTTTGACCTTTCCACGCAGCGCGACCGCGAAGAAGCCATCATCGACAATATCCTGTCTGGGGTGGATTTCCGCGGAGCGAATGCTTGGGTTTTGGTGTTTGCCATCTTCATTGCCTCATTAGGACTGAATGTCAATTCCACGGCAGTGATCATTGGTGCGATGCTCATCTCCCCGCTTATGGGGCCTATCCTTGGCCTCGGGCTGTCGGTGGGTATCAGCGACTTCGAGTTGTTGAAACGCTCCTTTCGCAATCTGGCTGCCGCCACGCTGATCAGCATCGCTACCGCTACCGTCTATTTCCTCCTTACCCCGATTGCCGAGGCACAGTCTGAGCTGTTGGCACGCACCTCACCGACCGTCTATGATGTGGGGATCGCCTTCTTTGGTGGAGCTGCCGGTATTGTGGCTCTTTCGATGAAGAGCCGCGGAGGAAATGTCCTTCCTGGCGTGGCCATTGCCACGGCACTCATGCCGCCTCTCTGTACCGCAGGCTTCGGGCTGGCCACGGGCAATCTGAGCTTCTTTTTAGGTGCACTCTACCTCTACTTTATCAATGCCGTTTTCATCGGCTTTGCTACCTATCTCGGTGTCCGGTTGATGCGTTTTACTCGCGTCGCCGACCTGACGCCCGAACGCCACAAGCTGGTGAACCGCTACATCACCCTTGTGCTGATCGCTACGTTGCTTCCCGCCCTCTACATCACGGTTGATGTGGTGCGCGACAGCATTGAGGAGCGTCGGGTGCGCCGATACGTAACCGAAGTCTTGGCTTTCCCCAATGCCCACATCCTCTCGTATTCCATCAATGAACGCAAAGGCTGCATCGAGGCGGTCGTACTCGGCAGCGAGGTGAACGAAGAGCAACGTCGTATAGCCGAGACACGCTTGCGCGACTTCCACCTAGGCAACTATACGCTCCGACTTATTCAGGGCACTTCGACTGACAGCATACTTTTCCGGATGGGGAATGACCTTGATGCCCGTAACGCCCGACAGCGACAACAGCAGGAGGCTCAGATTGCCCGGATCGGACGCTTGGAACAGCAGGTGGAATACTTCCGCCGCTATGACCGCCTTTCGGCCGAAGTGGCGCGCGAACTCCCCACGCTCTTCCCTACGGTGGCGGGCATTGTCCTCTCCCCCGTTCAGGAACATCGTGCTGACACTCTGGCCACAGCCCCCTATGTCCTCTCTCTCATCACCCTCCATCCTGAGAAAACGCTCTCTGCTGCCGACCGCGCCCGGCTGCGCCAATGGCTCCAGCAGCGCGTGCAGGCCGACAGTGTGGCCTTGGTGGTGAAGCCCTAACCCCTCCTTCTTCCATTCCTTCCCTCAATCATGAAAAAAGCCCTCTTTATTGACCGCGATGGCACCCTCATTCGCGAACCGGCGGATGAGCAGATCGATAGTTTCGATAAGCTCGCCTTCGTTTCGGGTGTGTTCCGTGCTCTTTCTACCATTCGCCGTCTCACAGACTACGAACTCGTGATGGTCTCCAACCAGGATGGGTTGGGCACGCCCGCTTTTCCCGAAGAAACGTTCTGGCCCGTGCACAACTTTATGCTCGACACCTTGGCGGGTGAAGGCATCGTGTTTGATGACATTCTCATCGACCGCCATTTTCCCGAGGACAATGCCCCAACCCGCAAACCCGGAACGGCGATGCTCACGCGCTACACCTCAGGCGACTACGATCTTTCTCAATGCTATGTCATCGGCGACCGCGAAAGTGACATGCAGCTGGCAACGAACCTTGGTTGCCGCGGCCTGCGCATCGATGAACAGGGTACGTTAAATTGGGACAAGATAGCCGAACTGGTGGTGGCCGGAGAGCGTGAGGCCGAGGTGGTGCGTCGCACGCGTGAGACCGATATACGCGTCCGCATCCTACTCGATCGCCCGGAGGTATGCCGGATCTCCACGGGTCTGGGATTCTTTGACCATATGCTCGAACAGCTCGTGCACCATGGCGGTATCGGTTTGGAGGTGCAGGTGCAGGGTGATCTTCATGTGGACGAACATCACACCATCGAGGACACCGGTCTCGCCTTGGGTGAGTGTCTGCGTCGAGCCTTGGGCAATAAACTCGGCATTGTGCGCTATGGCTACTGTCTCCCTATGGACGATTGTCTCTGCCGCTGTGCTCTTGACTTCGGCGGACGTCCTTGGCTCGTGTGGTCGGCCGCCTACCATCGAGAACGCATCGGCGACGTACCCACCGAGATGTTCTTCCATTTCTTCAAAAGTCTCTCAGATGCCGCACTGATGAACCTCCACATCACGGCCGAGGGCACGAACGAACACCACAAAATCGAGGGGACGTTTAAGGCCTTTGCCCGCGCGCTCCGTGCCGCCGTGGCGCGTGATGTGCAGCATTTGGTGCTCCCCAGCAGTAAAGGAAGTCTATGAAAGTAGCTATTGTAAAGTACAATGCCGGAAACATCCGCTCCGTGATCAATGCCCTGCACCGCCTCGAAGTAGATCCTGTTCTTACGGACGATGCGGCGCAATTGGCAGCAGCCGACCGTGTGCTTTTTCCCGGTCAGGGTGAAGCAAGCGGCGCGATGGCCTATCTCCGCGCACGGGGGTTGGACAATACGATCCGCTCCCTGCGTCAACCCGTCTTAGGGATTTGTGTCGGTCAGCAGTTGATGTGCCGCCACTCCGAGGAGGGAAATGCCGAGTGTTTAGGCATTTTCGATGCTCCTGTTGTGAAGTTCCGTCCCACGCGCCACGAGGACAAGGTGCCGCACATGGGATGGAATGCCCTTTACGACATGCGCTCGCCGCTTTTTTCCGGATTTTCGGAACGCGAATATGTCTATTTCATCCACAGCTATTACGTGCCTCCTACGCCCCACACCATCGCCACGTGTGACTATGTGCTGCCGTTTAGTGCCGCGCTCCGTAAGGATAATTTTTTTGCCACCCAGTTCCATCCTGAAAAGAGCGGCGATGTCGGCGAACGTATCTTGCAGAATTTTCTCACCCTTCCTGAAACTACGCTTTCCTTATGATCACGCTCATTCCTGCCATTGACCTTATTGACGGCCGTTGTGTGCGCCTCACCAAGGGCGATTACGCCACGCAGAAGACCTATGATCAAGATCCCCTCGAAATTGCCAAAGCTGTTGAGGCCAACGGTTTTACGCGGTTGCACCTTGTCGATCTCGATGGTGCACGCGAGGGTCGTGTAATCAACCTCCGCACCCTCGAACGGATTGCCACCCATACCCGCTTAGAAGTGGATTTCGGCGGTGGTATCAAGCACGATGATGACCTGCGCCGTGCTGCCGATGCCGGGGCGCGGATGTTCACCATTGGCAGCATTGCGGTGAAAGACCCGGAACGCTTCCTCGCCTGGCTGCGTACCTATGGTGGTGACGCCCTCATCCTCGGAGCCGATGTCCGTGAGGGTAGGGTGGCCATCAGCGGGTGGACGGAGGAGAGCAGTGAGGCGTTGCTTCCCTTTATCGGCCGTTATGTGTCAGAGGGCGTGCGGCGCGTGCTCTGTACCGACATTTCCCGTGACGGGATGCTCCAAGGGCCTGCTATCGACCTTTACCGTTCCGTGCTCGATGCCCAGCCTGGCTTGCACCTTATAGCATCAGGTGGCGTGAGCAGTCTTTCGGATCTTCTGGCACTTGACGAGGCGGGTATCCCTGCTGTGGTCTTTGGAAAGGCCCTCTACGAGGGGCGGTTTACGCTCGAAGAGCTGTCGCGGCTGTTGTAACCGGGCACAGTTGTTTTCGGAAATACCTTATAAAGGTATGAGTGCCAATTCTATTATTCTTCTAATCCTCTCCTATGAACTTGACCTCCGAAAATCTTCTCTTTTTAGGCGCGCTCTTAATTTTCGTAAGCATCCTCATTAGCAAAACCGGCTTTCGTTTAGGAATCCCCACCTTGCTCCTTTTTCTCTTCACGGGCATGTTTGCGGGTAATGACGGGCTGGGCATTCGTTTTGACAGTCCTGTTGATGCGCAGTTCATCGGCATGTTGTCCTTGAGCATCATTCTCTTTACGGGGGGGATGGACACCCGCTATCATGATATCCGCCCCGTGCTCGCGCCAGGCATCTTGCTCGCTACCGTGGGCGTTGTGCTGACGACACTGGTGACGGGGGGCTTCATTTTTGCCCTCTCTTTCCTCCCTTTCTTTAATCTACAGCTCTCGTTGATGGTGGCTATGCTGCTGGCCGCCACGATGTCATCAACGGACTCGGCTTCTGTGTTTAACCTGTTGCGCACACAGAATATGGGGCTCAAACATCGGCTACGCCCGATGTTAGAGCTGGAAAGTGGGAGTAACGACCCGATGGCCTATATGCTTACCATCGCATTTATGCAAGTTGTGTTGAGTGGGAGTGACTTCTCTTTGGGCTCACTCCTCATGGACATCGGAAGCCAATTTGTGATCGGTGGTATTTGGGGCTATGCCGGGGGAAGGCTCATGACGGAACTGATCAATCGCATCAACTTGCCGAATGTCGCTCTGTATCCGGTGCTGCTGATCAGTGCGTGCTTCATGATTTTCACGCTCACAGATTTTACCCATGGCAATGGTTATCTGGCAGTCTATCTTGCAGGCTTGGTCGTGGGAAACCGGCGTTTGTCTTATCGTCGCGAGATGACCAACTTTATGGAAGGTCTGACTTGGCTGGTGCAGATTGTACTGTTCCTCACGTTGGGGCTTCTGGTCAATCCTTCTGAATTGTGGGAGGTGAGTTTTGCTGCCTTGGCGATTGGTGTGTTCATGATGTTGGTGGCGCGTCCTTTGAGTGTCTTTCTCACCTTACTTCCTTTTAGGAATTTACCCATTCGTGCCAAGCATTATCTTTCATGGGTAGGTCTTCGTGGTGCCGTTCCCATCATCTTTGCGACTTATCCGCTCATCCACGGTGTGAAGGACGCGGGTTTGCTCTTTAATATCGTCTTTTTCATCACGCTGCTCTCATTGCTCCTCCAAGGTACTACGCTGGCGAGTGTGGCACGGTTCCTGAATTTGGACGAGCCTGAAGCGAAGAGCGGCAACGAGTTTGGTGTTGAACTGCCCGAACATCTTGATACCCAACTCTGCGAAATCGTGGTTACTCCACAGCTCCTTAGTGCAGGAGCGCAGCTCTCTACGCTGAATTTTCCGGAGGGAACGCTTGTCATGCTTGTGAAGCGTGGTGAAAGCATCATTGTCCCCAATGGAAAACTGGTACTTCATCCGGCTGATATCCTGTTGACCATCACTGAGAGCCGTGACAACAGCACCCCCTGCACCGAACTCCCCATCTCTTAGTCTCTTCATTTCCCTTCTCATGCTTGCCAAACGCATCATTCCTTGCCTCGATGTGAAGGACGGACAGACCGTCAAAGGCACTAATTTTGTCAATCTCCGCACTGCCGGCGACCCTGTAGCGTTGGGTCAGGCCTATAGCCGTGCAGGAGCCGACGAACTTGTATTTCTCGACATTACGGCTTCTCACGAAGGGCGGCGCACCTTTACCGACATGGTGGAGCGCGTGGCCGCTGAAGTCAATATCCCTTTTACCGTAGGCGGAGGCATTTCCTCTCTCGCCGATGTTGAACGTCTCCTCTCTGCCGGTGCAGACAAGGTGAGCATCAACAGTTCTGCCCTGAGGCGTCCTGAACTGATCGATGAGATCGTGCAGCATTTTGGTTCGCAGGTGTGCACCGTAGCTATTGATGCACGTGAAGCGGAAGGCCGATGGACGTGTTATCTCAATGGCGGACGTCTGGCCACCGACCGCGACCTCTTCGATTGGGCCCGTGAGTGCAACGATCGCGGAGCAGGCGAAATCCTCTTTACTTCGATGAATCATGACGGGGTAAAGACGGGATTTGCCAACGATGCGCTCGCTCGTTTGGCCGCACAACTCACCATTCCCATCATCGCTTCGGGAGGCGCGGGTGCAAAAGAGCACTTCCGCGATGCCTTTACCCTCGGGCATGCCGATGCTGCTCTGGCTGCCAGTGTGTTCCACTTCGGTGAAATTCCCATTCCCGAACTGAAATCTTATCTCCGCACTGAGGGCATTGCTGTGCGATGACCCCAAGATTTGCTATTCTCTTCCCCAATACTCATTCCTATGCTGACTCCTGATTTTTCCAAATTTCCTGACCGACTCATTCCTGCCATCATCCAGGATGCCGATACTCGACAAGTGCTGATGTTGGGCTATATGAATGCTGAGGCTCTGGCCAAGACCCAGAGCGAAGGCCGCGTCACCTTCTTCTCACGCTCCAAGCAACGCCTCTGGACGAAAGGCGAAACTTCGGGTAATTTCCTCACCGTAAAGGATATTCAACTTGACTGCGACAACGATGCCCTCCTCGTGCGCGTTCATCCCCAAGGGCCAACTTGCCACACCGGAACCGACACCTGCTGGGGTGAGATGAATCAGTCTGCACCCACAGCTTCACTCCTGTTTCTCTCCGAATTACAGGACTTTATCGAGCAGCGTCAGCGTGAAATGCCCGAAGGTTCGTATACCACTTCTCTCTTTCGCGATGGCTTGAACCGCATGGCACAGAAAGTGGGTGAAGAGGCTCTCGAACTTGTCATCGAGGCCACGAATGGCACGAACGACCGTTTACTCTACGAAGGCTCGGATATGCTCTATCACCTCATTGTTCTCCTGACGTCCAAGGGGCTGCGCATCGAGCAGATGACCGACGAACTCGCTTCGCGTCACAAACCTGGCTGGCAGAAGCATTGATCCGCACCCCATCCCAGCTTTGCCCCTCTGCGTGATTGTGGCACTGCGCTCCGAGAAGACGCACCTGATCCGGCCGGCATCATCAACGTTCTGTCCGAAGATGAAGCGCTCTTCACTCGTGCAGGCCATTGGGGCACGGGCGGACGTTTCGGAAACGCGGGAGGTTCGTTTCACCTGTCCTCCCACGTTGCGCATCGTAGTGCCTTTGCTGTGTATCCCCCTGCGGCAGACCCCGAAAATCGGTCCGTCGTGCTGTGAAAAAGTTTCCGCGGTGTCGTGCGCACGACACCGCGGAAGCGTTGCAACAACACCGCGGTATCGTGACGATGACACCGCGGTGTCTTTTTTTGATTTTCAAATGGTTGAAAATAAAGCCCTTGGGCATTTTATCTGTGACGACAGTAACGTGTTGCTCACAGCAGAGACGGGTTGTGTCCAGAAATGCACTTTTGGACACAACCCTAAAAAGCCGAGCTTAACCGAATTGGGGTTTATTGCTATGGTTTGACGGGCGTGGTGATTCCTTCCCTCGTCCTGCTTGGATTAGGTGCGAATGCCTTTGACGAAAGTATTGCTATCACCGTTTCCAGAAATGCTGGGGGCAATGCAGCTTGGAATCGTTACGCCTTGACCCGCACCTTGGACGATGTCCTTGCAGACAATAATATCTACAATTTCAAGGAGGATACGAACTTTGCGCTCCAATACCTCCGCACGTTCAAGAACACGAACTGGCAAGCACTGTATGTGCCCTTCGACCTCGAAGTGGGCGGCTTGCCCGCGGGCGTTGAAGTGGCGGTGCTGGAAGAAGACCCCGAAGCCCTCGAAGGTGTTGCGGCCAATGAAGTGTGCTTCCGCAAACTCAAAGCGGGCGAAACGCTCCCTGCCCACAGCATTGGCCTGATCCGCAGCAGCCGTACGGGCGATGTCTATATCCCCGGTGCGAACCTGCGTGCGGTGCCCCGATAGCCCCACCACAAAGACGGTGGGCGGCCATACCTTCACGGGCTGCTATGAGCGGCAGGAGAATATTGCCGGGCAGCATGTGCCGGCCGGCGGCACCTTCCATCTTTTGGCCGAAGGCCACCGGCCGCTCGGTGCTTACCGCTGGACGATGCAGACGATGAGCGGCAACACGGCGAGTTGAAGCTCGTGGTTACGGACGGAAAGCTCACCCCGGTGGAGCGCGTGGCACTCGATGCCGGGCACAACACCGCCGGCACCACGATCTATACCCTCGACGGTAAGCGCACCTCCACCTCCACCTCCACCGCCGGCCGCGGCCTCCACATCGTGGACGGCAAGAAGGTGATGCGCTAAAGAGCTGTCGCCCTATACACGGAAGGATGCGGGAACGACTGTGCGGAACAACGCCCTCGCCGCCGCTGACGAATTTCCCCCTTATTGCGCCCGCACGGTGCAATAAGGGGGATTTTCTGGATTCCGTAGGTTTTGAGCATGGCAGCACTGCGGAATATGGTTTTGACGCAGCCTCTTATGTATTTGATGGTATGGGGAATGCTCCATTTCCCATACCGACTTCTTCCATCGTGTTATGCAGTGCTGGTGTTCCGATTTCGGGATGAACACTTGCCGTAGTGGCGGAATTTTCGTACTTTTGCCACAAATCATTTATTCACCTTGAGGGGCGGCTGTCCTTCGGGGATTCATTCAGAACAGTATTGCAGGCAGAATATGTTTGACAACCTCAGCGAAAGACTTGAACGATCATTCAAAATCTTGAAAGGTGAGGGTAAGATCACGGAAATCAACGTGGCAGAGACCCTCAAAGATGTGCGGCGCGCACTGCTCGATGCCGATGTAAACTATAAAGTGGCCAAGTCGTTCACCGACACGGTGAAGCAGAAAGCCCTCGGTCAGAATGTGCTCACGGCAGTGAAGCCTTCGCAGCTGATGGTGAAGATTGTGCACGATGAACTGGCGGCTCTGATGGGTGGAGAGGCCGTGGATATGAAGCTCGAACACCGCCCCTCTGTCATCCTGATGGCAGGTCTGAACGGTGCGGGTAAGACCACCCTCTCGGGCAAACTTGCCCTTTTCCTCAAAACGAAGAAGCATCGCCGTCCCCTTTTGGCTGCGTGCGACACCTATCGTCCCGCTGCCATCGAGCAGCTCCGTGTGCTGGCCGAACAGATCGAGGTCCCCATCTTTATGAATCTCGAAGAGCGTGATCCTGTGAAGATTGCCCTCGATGCCATTCAAGAAGCGAAAGCAAAAGGCTATGACACCGTGATAGTGGACACTGCCGGACGCCTGGCTGTGGATGAGACGCTGATGAACGAGATCGCCGCCATCAAGGAGGCCACGCAACCCGATGAGATCCTCTTCGTGGTCGATGCAATGACGGGTCAAGATGCGGTGAACACAGCAAAGGAGTTCAACTCGCGCCTGGATTTTGATGGCGTGGTGCTGACGAAGCTCGACGGTGATACCCGTGGCGGTGCTGCCCTTTCCATCCGTGCCGTTGTGGATAAACCCATCAAGTTCGTTGGTATGGGTGAGAAAATGGATGCTCTCGACGTGTTCCACCCTTCGCGTATGGCCGACCGTATCCTCGGCATGGGCGATATCGTGTCCCTTGTGGAGCGCGCGCAGGAACAGTATGACGAGGAGGAAGCTCGCAAGCTTCAACGCAAGATCCAGAAGAACCAGTTTGACTTCAATGACTTCTTGGCCCAGCTCCGCCAGATCAAGAAGATGGGCAATATCAAGGATCTGGCTGCCATGATCCCAGGTGTGGGCAAGGCCTTGAAGGATGTGGAGGTGGACGACCGCGCAATCCTCGGTGTCGAAGCCATCATCCTCTCCATGACTCCCTTCGAACGCGAACATCCCGAGGCCATCAATGTCTCGCGCAAGACGCGCATCGCCAAAGGGTCGGGCAAGACGGTGCAGGATGTGAACCGCCTGCTCAAACAGTTTGACCAGACACGCAAGATGATGAAGATGGTGTCGGGCGGTGGCATGCGGCAGATGATGGCGCGGATGCCGAAGAACATTCCCGGTATGCCCAAGGGCTTGTCCTGAGAGGGAGATTCGACCTTATGAAAGTTGTGCATATAGAGTCGGGATTGGGCAACCAGATGCTCTCCTACTGCGAACTCCTTGCGTTGCAATATGCCAATCCCGGAGAGACTATCTATATCGAAACTCTCGCCTATGATTGTCCGGAATGCAGCAAGGTGGTGAGCCAATGGTATGGCTATGAGTTGGAGCGCATCTTCGGTTTGACCCCACCGAACATCAGTAGCCTTTTTGACGCAGCGACTTGGGCTCAGATTGTGGAGGAGGTGCGGGCTACGGAATGGTGGAAGCATCGCTGGAACTATCCCGTGGCTTTTACGGACGTCTTGGCGCGCCATGGATTGGTCTTGGATAACGTGCGCGGCGACTTTTCCACACCGCCACGCCCGACCTTACGCAGTCGGTTGCGCAAGTCGAAGTGGTACTATAAAGCCTTGGTGCAGTTGCAGCATGTGATGCCCGGCTACTTCCGCCGCCCAGATCCTCAGCTTGACCTCATCTATCTGCACACCGACCGCTCCGTCTTCACCGGCAACCGTTTGGCCTTCCGCTCTCCGCGCTTCGAGCGTCACCGCATCGATGCCGAGATTCGCCGTTCCTTCGTCTTTCCTGCGTGGACAGACGAGCGGAATGCCGCTCTCGCCCGCCAATTAGAGGGGCGAGAAACAGTGTTCATCCACGCCCGACGCGGAGATATGCTTAGCTGGATCGGATGGTGTTATGAGGACGGCTTCTTTGCACGTGCCGTGCGCCATATCCGCCACCGGGTGGAGCGACCGCTCTTCGTGTTCTTTACCAATACTGACAGCGTGGAATGGTGTAAGGCCAATCCCAAGGTGTTTGGGCTGGACTTTAACCGGGATGAGGTCATCTTCGTGGACTGGAACAAGGGTCAGGAGAGCTTCCGCGACCTGCAACTCATGACGCATTGCAAGCATGGCATCCTCACTGAAAGCACCTTCGGATGGTGGGGTGCAACCCTCATTGATTATCCTCACAAGATCACCATCGCTCCTGCACCCCATGTGGATGTTACGACCTATGTGTGAGTATTTTTTCTTCAATCTTTGACCCCCTCAAAATTATGGCATATACCCTGATTGACGGCAAGGCTACGGCGGCACAAATCAAAGCCGAGATAGCCCAAGAAGTGGCCGACATTGTGGAGCACGGTGGCAAGCGACCCCATTTGGCCGCTATCCTCGTGGGCAATGATGGCGGTAGTGAAACCTATGTGAAGAACAAGGTGTTGGCTTGCGAAGCCTGCGGCTTCGCTTCTAGCTTGGTGCGTTTTGACGCCAGCGTGAGCGAAGCCGAACTGCTTGCTGAGATTGACCGTCTCAACCGTGATCATGAGGTGGACGGCTTCATCGTGCAACTTCCGCTCCCTAAACACATCGATAAGGAAAAGGTGATCGAAGCCATCGACTACCGCAAAGATGTGGACGGCTTTCATCCCGTTAATGTGGGGCGTCTCGCAGTAGGACTTCCCTCGTTCATCAGTGCCACTCCGTTGGGCATCCTGACCCTGTTGCAACGTTATGGCATCGAGACAGATGGTAAGAAGTGCGTGGTGGTGGGGCGCAGCAACATCGTGGGTAAACCGATGGTACAGCTGATGCTTCAGAAAGAGCACGGAAACGCTACCGTGACCTGCGTGCATTCCCATACCCACGATGTGGCGGAGGAATGTCGGAAGGCCGACATCCTGATTGCCGCAATCGGGCGTCCGGGCTACATCACGGCCGATATGGTGAAGCCTGGTGCCACCGTGATCGATGTGGGCACAACCCGTGTGCCCGATGCCTCGCGTCCTTCGGGCTTCCGCCTTTCGGGTGATGTGGATTTTGAGCACGTTGCCCCCATTGCAGGAGCGATCACTCCTGTGCCGGGAGGGGTGGGGCCGATGACCATCTGCATGTTGATGCTTAACACCTTGGCGGCAGGCAAGAAGACTTATTATCGTTGAAAAAAGAGCGAGGCCACACTCCGTTTAAGGAGTGTGGCCTCGTTAGCGTTGTTCGTGGCGGTACTTCTTTTGACGGTGGAAGTAAAGGCCGAGATAGAAGCGGAAGTAGTGGATGGAGTGGGTGAGCTTGAAGTCGGGTTGGTGGTAGTCGTAGATATAGCTCACTGCGGAAGCACCGGCGTAGTACCGTCCTGTGGTCCAGACAATGCCGAGGCGCGCGATGAGGTCCACATTGAGCTGCGTGATCCCTGTCTTGAGGTTTTGCCACAATGCTTTGGTGCTGAAGTTTTCACCCTCCTGATGCTTATAGCCGAGCGAGGGCGATACGGTAGCCGAGATGAGCCATCTGCGCTGCGGCACCCAATTATAAGCATAGCCAAAGGAGAGGCCAAACTGTCGGTAGCGCACCAATGATGCGCGCAGCCCATCGGTGAGGGAAAGGTCGGGATCGAAGTGGCGAAGGGCACGCTCTGTGCCCTCTGGGTCGAGGTTGATCTGTTGGCGGTCGTAGCGTATGCCCAAGAGCCAGGTTCCGGCACTCCGCAGCTGTACCGTGCTGAGAGAGAATGCGGCAGGATAAGAGAAGTGGCGGTAGTTGAACACGTAATAGAGATTCAGCGCGAGGGTGTGCGCCCTCATCTTTTCGAGGCGGATGAGATCGGTGGGTGTGCGCTCCAATGTGGGGAAACCCTGTGCTGAACGGAGGTTGAAATTTCCGCTGCTGCGTGTATAGTTGAGGTCGAAGCCCAGCTTGGAATTGTAAGAAGCGATGTTAAACTCTGATGTCTTTCCGCCATATCGATCAGGGGCAATGCCGAAGGTATAGCCCAGTACGAGCCACGACCAGCCTAATGTGGGGCCGAATTTCACCACGTGGGCAGGGGCGTAGGTGAGTGTCTGGCGTTCGCCCTCAGCATTATGTGCGGTGAGACGGACCGTTTGGAGGAAGCGCACATGATTGGCCACGGCCATTCCGTCATAGCGGTTGCGTTGTACATACGTGGTGTCGTAGGTATTAAAGAAGAGGCCGAGGTCGCTGATGAGTTCAGGGATGAATCGGCGACGGTGTCGCCACCAGTCGATGCGGCATTCTGCGGGGATGTTCCGCCACTGCTCTGCGTTGCTCTGCCGTCGCGGCATGATGCCTATGGGTGAAAAACCATAGTGGCGGTGGTGTGCTACTGCCGTTGTGTCCGTACGGCGTACAAAAGTAGTGGCTGCACATGTGGATTGCCGACGCTCCACCAACGCCGAATCGCCCTCTTCCTGTGCCGAAGCAAAGGAGGGGGCGACCGTTAACAGTGCCAACAAAAAGGGGCGGAGTGGGGCGTGTGTGTGCACGAAGCTGTCAGAGCGTGGGAAGGGTTTTCAGATAACTGATGAATGCATCGGTTGAGGCGGCCATGGAAATGGTGATTTCTGCCGATTTCGGAAACTGGTCAGGGAGGTATCCATCACCTCCTGTGGTCATATAGTCGTCGGCCACGAGGATGAGTTTCGTCTTGTCGTGGATGGGGACAACTTTTCCCGAAGGGAGGGACAGCGAAAGCTGTGTGACTCGGCCGCGCTTGTCCTGTACGACCTGCACGCCCGAGGTCTGGATGCGCCCCAAGGTGCAGACGTTGATGCCGTGCTCCATGAGGGCGCGTAGCTGCTGCCCGGTATAGTGGTAGGCACGTAGCGGATTGGCAAAGGGGAGTGCTTCGCCCACATCAAGCACCGTTACGTCACCTGCCGGAAACCCCGCGCGGATACTGCCGAAGTGGCTCACACCGATTACTGGTTCATTGGGATGAGTGGGTACGCCTTGTGCTGCAGCAGCTTGGCGGTAAGCTTGGGCATAGCTCTCACAGACGAGACTGCCCATGCGGCATTGGCGCGTGTTGTCCTTGCGATTGTGAGCGATGCCGGTACTGGTGTGGGAAAGCACCCGACTGAGCGGTTCGCCACGGAAGAGGGTTGTGTGGTACTGCTCCTCCAACTGGGCTTGTAGGCGTGCAGCATGGGGTGAGAGCCGTTCGTGAAATCCTACGCGTACCAGCTCGGGGGTGATGTCGAGGAGTTGCATGGATGCCGTGTCGATGCGGCATTTCAGTATGGAGATGTAGTGGCCATAGCACAATCCTTGTACCAAGGGTACGGGGCGTAGGGTGGGACTTTGTCCAATGACATGGCTGTGGCTGTGGGCCGTGAGGATGGCATCGAAGCGTTGTGGGCCGAGGCCGAGAAGGGTGGTGGAGTCTCGGTCGTCCCAGACAGGCAAGCCTTGGCGCATCTGAGTGCCGATGTGGGTGAGGAGTATGCGGGCATGCACGGGACCGTCTTCGTCCAGACGCGCCACAGAGTCGAGCACTTGGTCATAGCGTCCATCGAACGTCAGCCCTTTCAGTCGTCGTGCACTGGCTTGGAAGGGTGTGTTGCTCGTGGTCAAACCGATGAAGCGGATGCCTACCGTCTTTTCCGGGCGTTGCGGATCGAGCATCACCTGCTGTGTGAAGGCAGGAATGATGTAGTCGGGCTGTCGACCATCGGCTTGTCGGACGTTGGCAGAGACGTATTGAAGTGTCCATCCTCGTGGGGTGAGACGACCGTTTTGCCACCGTTCCGCCGTGGACTCCTGCCCATCGTCCCATTCATGATTGCCTACCGCACTGTGGGTAATGCCCATGTCGGCAAAAGCTTGGGGCAGGAGCGATTCGTGGCGTGTGGCAGTGTAGAAAAAACTTCCGCCGAAGTTGTCGCCGGCGGAGACGGTGATGTGGTGGGGATAGCAGCGTTTCAGACTGTCGAGGGTCTCGACAACATTGGCTGCCCCCGGCACTCCTCGCCGAAGATCGGTGAGGAGGGCGGCATGGAAGTCATTGAGAGAGAAGACGGCTACCGTTACGCTGTGGTCGTTGAGCGCGGCGCATGTGGCGGTGGAGGGTGAGGGGGGAATGGCGGCACCCACATGCAGAGCTGCGAAGGCCGTGGCCGCACTGAGGAGGATACGTTTCATTGTGGGCAGGGAAAAGCAATCAGTGATTAGTCATCAAGATAACGTTGGGCAAGAGGGCTGAACTCTTCGATGCGGCGGTCGCGGAGGAAGGGCCACCAACGGCGCACATTTTCTGAGCGGCGAAGGTCAACATCAACAACAGCCACTACCTCTTCGTCTTTGCCGGCACGATAGAGGAACTCGCCTTGAGGGCCGGCCACGAATGAGCTGCCCCAGAACTGGATGCCGTTGGTCTGTCCGCTGGGATCTTTCTCATGCCCCGTACGGTTTACTGCAATGACGGGTAGCCCGTTGGCCACGGCATGGCCTCGCTGCACGGTAGTCCAGGCTTCGCGCTGGCGTTCCTGTTCTTCGGGTGTGTCACTACTCTCGTAACCGATGGCGGTGGGGTAGATCAGGAGTTCTGCACCGCGGAGTGCCATCAGACGTGCACCTTCGGGATACCATTGATCCCAACACACCTGAACGCCGAGTCGACCCACACTGGTATCAATGGGTTGGAAGCCTATATCGCCTGGGGTGAAGTAGAACTTCTCATAGTAAGCGGGATCGTCTGGAATGTGCATCTTGCGGTATTTCCCGGCGATGCTGCCGTCCTTCTCGAAGACCACTGCCGTGTTGTGGTAAAGCCCCGCGGCACGACGCTCGAAGAGTGAAGTGACGAGCACGATGTGGTGGCGTGCGGCGAGTGCACCATAGAACTCGGTAGATGGCCCGGGGATGGGTTCTGCCCAATTGAAGAGATCGGTATTCTCGGTCTGACAGAAATAGGGGGAGTTATGCAGTTCTTGCAACACCACGAGTTCGGCTTGCCGTTCAGCGGCCTCGGCGATACGGGCTGCAAGTTTGGCCTTGTTCGTCTCGAGGTCGGCCGTGCAGGACATTTGGATCAGTGCGATGTTCATGGGAAAGCGTTGGAAGGAGGTTGTGGGTGTTCAACAGATAGGAAAGGTCTGTTGTCACCCAATGGTGCTGTGGCATCTTTGCTTTGCTGGCGTGTCAGTGGAGCAAAGCGGTCTTTGGAGGTAAGAGATGGGATCAGAGCTGAGAATAAGCTTGTGTGAAGGTGTCACCGCCGGCGAGGCTTCCGCTGTCCAGACCGGCTTTGAGCCAGCGGTAACGTTGTGCTGAAGTGCCGTGGTTGAAGGTTTCGGGAGTGGCATGGCCACGGGCTTTCTTTTGGAGGTAGTCATCGCCGATCACCGAAGCGGCATTAAGAGCCTCTTCGATATCACCAGCTTCGATGGAGCTGAAGCGTGCATTGTCGTGATGCGCCCAAAGTCCGGCATAGTAATCGGCTTGAAGCTCGAGGCGCACGCTGATCTGGTTGGATTCTACCTGCGAGACTTGTGCCATCTTTTGGTGGGCTGCATCGAGTGTGCCGAGGAGGTACTGTACATGGTGTCCCACCTCGTGGGCAATGACATAGGCATAGGCGAAATCGCCGTCCGCACCGAGCTGTTGGCGCATTGTGGTGAAGAAGGCCAAATCAATGTAGACCGTTTGGTCGGCCGAGCAGTAGAACGGGCCGGTGGCTGACGTAGCTCCGCCGCAGCCGCTCTGGACACTGCCGTGGAAGAGCACGAGTTTAGGTGCGCGGTAAGTCTTGCCGATCTTCTGAAACTCGGCGGTCCAGATGTCTTCTGTGCCGGCGAGGATCTGGCTGGTGAACTCGGCGAGTTCGTTTTCTTCGGGGGTGGGCTGATAAGATCCTGTGCTCATGGTGGTGGGGTCGCTACCCGAAAGACTTTGGGTCACGACATCCATTGGATTGCCACCCATGAGCCAGGTGATGAGCCCAACGATGATCATATCACCGATGCCCAAGGATTTTCCCCCAATGGGGAAACCGCCACCTTGGGAGCGGCGGTCTTCTACGTTTGATGACTTGCGTCTGCCTGTGAGATTCATACTGTTGTAAAAATGAGGAGAAAGAAATGGACTTGGTTTTATGGCTGGTCTGCGCGGAACACTCCGCGGGGAAATTGCATCGTGGTGCAGTGGAGCGATCCATGCTGGCGAATGAGGCTCCGGCAATCGATACCTACGATATCATGCTGAGGAAAGGCTTTTTGCAATATTTGTCGCGCTGTTTCATCGTGTTCGGGCTGTGCATAGGTAGGCATGAGCACGGCGTGGTTCATGATGAGGAAATTGGCATAGGTGGCAGGCAACCGTTCGCCGGATTCATCGAAGATGGCATCGGGCATCGGGAGGGGGAACAGTTGGTAGGGACGTCCCTCCATCGTGCGGAAGGCGTGCAATTCGGCTTCCATGGCTGAGAGGGCTTTGTGATGTTCGTCTGTTGGATCGTTGCTCTGAACGTAGACAATCGTGTCATTGGGACAGAGACGTGCCAAGGTGTCGATGTGCGAATCGGTGTCGTCGCCCGCCAAATAACCATGTTTCAACCATAGGATGCGCTCTACACCTAAGCGTTCCTGTAATAGGGACTCCACCTGTTGGCGGTTGACTTCGGGGATGCGGTCGCCCGCCCGGCGTCGATTGGCATTGAGCAGGCATTCTTCTGTGGTGAGGAGTGTGCCGCGCCCGTCACTTTCAATGGCACCACCTTCGAGTTCGAAGTCGTTGCAGTCGATGTAGCGGCCGTGCACTAGACCCGCATCCGCGAGCTTGCGGTTGATGGCGTTGTCAAGGGTCGCTTCAAACTTGCCGCCCCAGCCGTTAAAGCGGAAGTCCAGAAGTTCCGCACCTCCTGTGCCTACAACCGTCAGCAAACCGTGGTCGCGCGCCCAAGTGTCGTTGGTTGGGCAGGTGAAAAAACGGATGTTCGCATGAACGGATTGTGGGAGTTGCCCTTTGAGCCATTCGCAAAGTGTATCGGATTCAGGATGCACGATGAGGAGCGGTTGGCGGAGGGCAATCTCGTAGGCCATGCGGACATAGGTTTGGGTGACCTCGTCTAGGCAATAGTTCCAGTCTGTATGTTCGTGCGGCCAAGTGAGTTGGATGGCACTCTGGGGAGCCCATTCGGCGGGGAGAGTGCGGCGGTTGCGGTATTCCGGATGCTCGGTGCGCAATTCTTCGCGCACGGTTTCGAGGCTGATCTCGCCGGTGATCCTTACACTAGGGTTCGGGTGAAATGTCGTGAGGGGCATGGGTGGAGCTGGGTAGAGTTAGTGCACGTGGAGTGTGCCATCGGTTTTGAAACCTCGGAGGAAATCGGAAATTTGCATCCGCTTCTTACCTGCGAGTTGAAGTGTGGTGAGGTGGAGATAGCCATCGGAAAGAGCCACTTTTAGGAAGGTTTTTCCATCGCTCACAAGGGTTCCGGGCGGGACGTTGGGAGTGGCGGTTTCGCGCGTGGTGGCGTAGACTTTCAGTGTGGTGTGCCTGCCTTGGGTATCGACCAGTTCTGTCCAGGCTGCGGGGTAGGGGGAGAGGCCGCGCACGAAGTTGTAGGTGTGCTCGATGCCCCGTGTCCAGTCAATGCGGCAGGTGTCTTTGAAAATCTTGGGGGCGTGGCGCAGCGGAGCATCGAGTTGCATCTCCGACTGGGGAATAGGCTGCACGCGGTCGGCGATGATGTCATCCACAGTCTCGATGACCAAGCGTGCACCCAGGGTCATCAGTTTGTCGTGTACATCGCCGGCGTTGTCTGTCTCTTCAATGGTAATAGGGACTCGGCGGATGACAGCACCCGTGTCGATGTCGTGATCCAAAAAGAATGTGGTCACTCCGGTTTCTCGATCGCCGTTGATCACCGCCCAATTGATGGGAGCTGCCCCACGATATTGAGGAAGTAGTGCGGCATGGAGATTGAAGGTACCCAGACGCGGCATGGCCCACACCACCTCCGGCAACATACGGAAAGCCACCACGACTTGGAGGTCGGCATCGAGCATGCGGAGCTGTTCGAGAAAGACGGGGTCTTTCAGCTTTTCTGGTTGGAGGACAGGGATGCCTTGCGCGGTGGCATATTGCTTGACGGGGCTTTGAGAGAGCTCCGTCTGATGTCGGCCAACGGGTTTATCGGGCATTGTCACGACACCCACCACGCGATAGCCGCCCTCCACGAGGGCACGTAGACTTTCAACAGCGAAGTCGGGCGTACCCATGTACACAATTTTCAGAGCTTCTTTTGTCATGTGTGATAGATTTTTGTGCGAAGATACACCTTTTTCGCGAAAAAAGCACTATCTTTGCCGCGCTAAATCGTGTGCTCCATCCAATGCTCGACTACGGATGTAACAGGTGCTCATCCCTCCTCGGACTAAACTTTCTTTGTGCAAGGCGGAACAGCAACGCGATCTCCTGATGATACAATAAAATATCCAAATAACGAACTCTACTCCCATGAACATTACCCTCGAAAAGTCTGGTGTTACGGCACTTGTTACCGTGAAACTCGAAAAGGCCGACTACCAGGACGCTGTGAAGAAGGAACTCAAAAATATCGCTGCCAAGGCAGAAATGCCTGGTTTCCGTCCCGGAAAAGTACCCGCCTCCCTTATTCAGAAGCGTTTTGGTGCGCAGGTGAAGGCCGATAAGATCAACGAGACGCTTGGTGAAGCTTTGATGAACTATATCCGCGAGCAGAACGTGAACATCCTCGGCGAACCGATGGCCTCGGAGCAACAGAAGATGCAGGATCTTGAGCAACAGGATGACTTCGAGTTCCTCTTTGACCTCGCCCTCGCTCCTGAGTTTAAGATCGAACTTACGGCTGACGACACCGTAGACTACTACGACATCGAGATTACCGATGAGCAACTCAACGATCAGGTAAAGAACTTTGCCCAGCAGGCCGGCCATCCCGAGAGTGTGGAGAGCTATGAAGAGCGCGACATCCTGCGCGGCGCATTGGCCGAACAGGATGCAGAGGGCAACCTCCTCGAAGGTGGTATTCAGGTGGACAAGGCCAGTCTGATGCCCGCCTACTTCAAGAGCGAAGAACAAAAAGCCATCTTTGCAGCAGCTAAGGTAGGCGATGTCCTCACGTTCAATCCGGCAGAGGCACACAGTGACAATGAGTTCGCCGCCCTTATCAAGGTAAGTAAAGAAGAGGCCGAGAACCACAAGGGCAACTTCACCTTCCAGGTGGAGGAGATCAGCCGTTTTGTTCCCGCATCGATGGATCAGGAACTCTTTGACCGCTATTTCGAAGAGGGCACGGTAAAGACGGAGGAAGAGTTCCGCAACAAGATTAAGGAACTGATGGCAACCCAGCACGTGGCCGACAGCGATTACCGCTTCCTTCTCGATGTGCGTAAGTATGCCGAAAGCAAGGTGGGTGAACTCGAATTCCCTCTCGAACTCCTCAAACGCTTCATGAAGGAACAGAATGCCGATAAGGGCGAGGATTACGTGGAGAAGAACTTCGACAAGAGCATTGAGGAACTGAAGTGGCATCTGATCAAAGAGCAACTCGTGGCTGCTCGCGAAGTAAAGGTGAACGATGCAGACGTGAAGGAGCAGGCACTTAAGGCAGCTCGCTTCCAGTTCATGCAGTATGGCATGAACAATGTGCCTGAAGAATACCTCGAACAGTTCGCTGGTGAGATGCTCAAGAATCGCGATCAAGTGAATGGTCTTGTGGAACGCAGCATTGACGAAAAGCTTTCCGCTGCTCTCAAAGATGTTGTTACGCTCAACCGCAAGTCGGTCAGCGTGGAGGACTTCCAGAAGCTGTTCAACGCATAAAGAGCAACCGCCGCTCGGAGTTTTTCCGAGGCACACATAATATGGAACAAGAAGTACCGGCTCTCCGTGCCTTCTTGCCCCTCTGCTTCCATAGAAAGAAACGGGGCGAATGGGAGTTCCAGTCCCGTTCGCCCCGTTTCTCCTTCTTATAGATAAGAACCATGACACAGGACTTTCATAAATTCGCTACGCGCCACATGGGGATCAACTCCCTCGTGTTGGACGATGTGGTGGCGATGCAGAACCAATACCTCAACCCTTACATTCTTGAAGAGCGTCAGCTGAACGTAACGCAGATGGACGTCTTCTCGCGTCTGATGATGGATCGCATCATCTTCCTTGGCACGCAGATCGACGATTATACTGCCAATACGCTTCAGGCACAGCTTCTCTATCTCGACTCTACCGATCCCGGCAAGGACATCTCGATTTATGTCAACAGCCCTGGTGGCAGTGTATATGCCGGTCTGGGAATCTATGATACGATGCAATTCATCCAGAGCGATGTTGCCACGATTTGCACGGGCATGGCCGCCTCTATGGCTGCCGTTTTACTCGTTTCGGGCAAGGAGGGCAAGCGTTCGGCTCTGCCCCACAGCCGTGTGATGATCCACCAGCCGCTGGGAGGCGCACAGGGGCAGGCTTCTGACATTGAGATCACTGCACGTGAGATTTTGAAGCTCAAGAAAGAACTCTATACCATCATCGCCGACCACAGCCACACCGACTTTGACAAAGTGTGGGCCGATAGCGATCGAGACTATTGGATGACAGCTGAAGAGGCACGCGCGTATGGGATGATTGACAATGTACTTGCGCGTAAGGGATAACCGCTTATGACAAAACGAACGCAACACGAAGACCATTGCTCGTTCTGTGGTCGTAGGGCGAGCGAGGTAACGATGCTCATCACGGGCGCAGAAGGCTTTATCTGTGACGAATGTGCCGAACAAGCCAAGCGTATTGTCGATGACAATGTAAGGCGTAGCCAAGATCATGCTGCTCCCGTGGAGGATTTTGGCGACCTCCCCACACCACGTGAGATCAAAGAGTATCTTGACCAGTACATCATCGGGCAGGATGCTGCGAAGAAATACCTTTCGGTAGCGGTCTATAACCACTACAAGCGCATTCGTAGTCTCGGGTCTGCCGAGGATGACAGCGTGGAAATTGAGAAGAGCAATATCGTGATGGTCGGGTCGACCGGTACGGGTAAGACCCTGCTGGCACGCACCATTGCCAAACTCCTCAAAGTGCCCTTCACGATTGTGGACGCAACGGTATTCACCGAAGCTGGCTATGTGGGTGAAGACGTGGAGAGCATTCTTTCCCGTCTGCTCCAAGTGGCCGATTTTGATGTGGCCAAGGCGGAGCGAGGCATCGTCTTTATTGATGAGATCGACAAGATTGCCCGCAAGAGCGACAATCCTTCTATTACGCGCGATGTGAGTGGAGAGGGTGTGCAGCAAGGCATGCTCAAACTCCTGGAAGGCAGCATTGTGAATGTTCCTCCCAAGGGCGGGCGCAAGCATCCCGATCAGGACTACATCCATGTCGATACGCACAACATCCTCTTCATCTGTGGCGGAGCGTTTGACGGCATTGAAAAGAAGATTGCACAGCGTTTGAATACCCATACCGTGGGCTACAATTCGGTGCAGAACATGAAGAAGATCGATGCTTCTGACTTGATGCAGTATGTCGAACCACAGGACTTGAAGTCGTTCGGCCTGATCCCTGAGATTATAGGTCGCCTTCCTGTGTTGACCTATCTTAAACCCCTCGATCGCGATGCCTTGCGCAGCATCCTCACAGAGCCGAAGAACTCCATCATTAAGCAGTATACCAAACTTTTTGCGCTTGATGGGGTGACACTGACCTTTGCACCTGAGGTGCTGGACTACATCGTGGAACAAGCTGTGGTCTACAAACTTGGTGCGCGTGGCCTGCGCTCCATAGTCGAGACCATCATGATGGATGCCATGTATGATGCCCCTTCTAAGGGAGAGCATGAGTTGACCATCACGCTCGACTATGCACGGGCTCAGTTTGAGAAGTCTGCCACGGCTTGAATGCCCCGGCTTCTATCCACGCTCCCTGCCTTTAAACAAAACGGACGATGCCGCCGTGTGGTACTGCCACAAGGTTGTATCGTCCGTTCGTGTACTCAGGGGGAGGAGAGGAGGGCTTTCTGTTCCTCCCAAGAGTGCCCATTGGAGAATGGAGCAAAGGGGGAGAGAGAACGCCAAAAAATCGCCGAAAAAGTTGGTTGGTCGCAAAGTTGTTTATAACTTTGCGAAAGAAAGTCATCCACCTTATCCTTTATCCGTATATGACTACCGAGATCAATCTCCACGAACCGTTAAAGAAGTATTTTGGCTTCGACGTTTTCAAGGACAACCAGGAAGCCATCATTCGTGCTCTGTTGGGGGGGCGGGACATATTTGTGCTCATGCCCACGGGCGGAGGTAAGTCCCTCTGCTACCAGTTGCCGGCACTGATTATGGATGGGGTGGCAATCATTATCTCTCCCCTCATCGCCCTGATGAAAAATCAGGTCGATGCTGTGCGTCAGACGCGTGAAGACGATGGCGTGGCGCACTTTATCAATTCCTCGCTCAGCAAGTCTGCTGTGGACGTGGTGAAAGCGGATATTCTTTCTGGACGCACCAAGTTGCTGTACGTGGCTCCCGAACAGCTGAACAAAGATGGGAACATCGAGTTCCTGCGCTCGATCAAGGTGTCCTTTTATGCCGTGGATGAAGCCCACTGCATCTCGGAATGGGGGCATGATTTCCGTCCGGAATATCGAAAGATCCGCCCTGTTATCAGCAAAATTGGTGTTGCTCCCATTATTGCACTGACAGCCACCGCTACGGCAAAGGTGCGTGCGGACATCAAGAAGAATCTCGGTATGCAGGACGCGATGGAGTTCACCAGTTCGTTCAATCGTCCGAATCTCTACTATGAGGTGCGGCCGAAGCGGCAGGATGCGGATCGTGAGATCATTAAGTTCGTCAAGCAGCATCCTGGTGTAAGTGGCATCATCTACTGCCTTTCGCGCAAGCGTGTGGAGGAATTGACGGAAATTCTGCACACCAATGACATCCGGGCTGCTGCCTACCATGCTGGTCTGGATGCCCAGACACGTTCCGACACGCAGGATGCGTTTATTAAAGAGGATATCGATGTCATTGTGGCAACCATTGCCTTCGGAATGGGCATCGACAAGCCCGATGTGCGCTTCGTGATCCACTGCGACATCCCGAAGAGTCTCGAAGGTTATTACCAGGAAACGGGACGTGCCGGACGCGATGGCGGAGAAGGCTATTGCTTGACTTTCTACGCGTACAAAGACTTACAGAAACTCGAAAAGTTTATGGAAGGCAAACCGCTCAGCGAACAAGAGATTGGGCGTCAGCTCCTCAAAGAGACGGCCGCCTATGCTGAGTCCGCAGTTTGCCGCCGCAAGCTCCTGCTCCATTATTTCGGGGAAAACTATCCCCACGACAATTGCGGGAGTTGCGACAATTGTAAAAAACCAAAAGAACAAGTGGAAGGAAAAAACCATTTATGCAAAGTCATCGAGGCGATCTTGGCTACCAAGGAGAATTTCCGCGATGACTATATCTTGGATATCTTGATGGGCAAGGAAACAGACGAGGTACTCGCCCATCATCACGATGAATTGGAATGCTTCGGATCGGCCGAAGATAATGGAGATGAACACCTCTGGATGGCGGTAATCCGCCAAGGCATCATTGCCAATTACCTCCGCAAGGATCTCGATGACTTCGGGCTGCTTAAAGTAACTCCGGAGGGCAAGAAGTTTTTCAAGAAGCCTGTAAGCTTCAAAATTGTAGAGGACAACGATTTCGATGAGGAAGAAGAACCTGCATCTATGCAGGCTGGGGCAGCCACAGCACTTGACCCCTCCCTCTATCAGATGCTCAAGGATCTTCGTAAGAAGATGGCCAAGGAGCTGGATATTCCACCCTATGTCATTTTTCAGGATGCTTCGCTCGAAGCGATGGCCACAGTCTATCCTCAGAACGTTGAAGAATTGCAGAATGTACCTGGTGTGGGCAGCGGAAAGGCCAAGCGTTATGGCCAACGCTTCTGCGACCTCATCCGTCGGCATTGCGAAGACAACGACATTGATCGCCCCGAAGACATTCGCATCCGTACCGTGGCGAAGAAATCACAAGTGAAAGTTGACATCATCCAATACATTGACCGTAAAGTCCCCCTTGATGACATAGCGCGCGTCAAAGGGATGGAGTTTGCCGAGCTGCTGGACATTATTGACACGATCGTATATAGTGGCACCCGGCTCAATATTGATTATTTCATCAACGAGGTGATGGACGAGGATGTGATGGCTGATATTTACGATTACTTCAAAGAGTCCGATACCGACAGTATTGATGCTGCCCTCGATGAGCTGGGCAACGATTATACGGAAGAGGAGATCCGCCTCGTCCGCATCAAGTTCCTCTCCGAAATGGCCAACTGATCTGTTTCGAAACCGCTTCCCAATTTCCCTCAGCATTGGGGGATACTGAACACCTTTCCCATGTCCACTCCCGATACTTCTATAGAAAAGAAAGAAACGCTCAACTTCATTGAGCAAATTGTCAAGGACGACCTTGCCGCAGGCAAGAACGGTGGCCGTCTCCAAACGCGCTTCCCGCCTGAGCCCAACGGCTATCTGCACATCGGTCATGCCAAAGCCATTGCCATGGACTTTGGCGTGGCGGAGAGATTTGGTGGAGTCTGCTATCTCCGCATGGACGATACCAATCCCCAAAAAGAGGATCATGAATATGTAGAGGCCATCGAGCGCGACATCGAGTGGCTGGGTTATCACTGGAGTAAAGTGCTCTATGCCTCCGACTATTTCCAAGATCTCTGGGACTTTGCCGTAGCACTCATCAAGCAAGGGCGGGCTTACGTTGATGAGCAGACGTCTGAGCAGATCGCCGCCCAGAAAGGCACCCCTACGCGTCCCGGAACGGAGAGTCCCTTCCGCAACCGTCCCGTAGAAGAGTCCTTGCGGCTCTTCGAAGAGATGAACAGTGGACATGTAGAACCGGGACGGATGGTGCTGCGCGCCAAGATAGATATGGCGAGTGACAATATGCACTTCCGTGACCCCATCCTCTACCGCGTCCTCAATATGCCACATATCCGCACGGGCAATAAGTGGAACGCTTATCCGATGTACGACTTCACGCACGGACAGTGCGATTATTTAGAGGGAGTCACCCACTCCATCTGCACGCTCGAGTTCGTGCCTCACCGTCCACTCTATGACCTGTTTGTGGACTGGATGAAGGAGACTCGTGGTGAAGACCTTGCCGATCACCGTCCCCGACAGTTCGAATTCAACAAGCTGAACTTGAACTATACGCTCATGTCCAAACGCAATCTCCTCATCTTGACCAAAGAGGGTGTGGTTTCGGGCTGGGATGACCCGCGCATGCCCACGATCTGTGGCATCCGCCGTCGTGGCTATAGTCCTGAGAGCATCCGCAAGTTTATCGATAAGATCGGCTACACGACCTTCGATGCCCTCAACGATGTGAAGCTCTTGGAGAGTGCCGTGCGCGCTGACCTCAATGAGCGAGCTACGCGCGTATCGGCAGTGCTCGATCCTGTGCGTCTGGTCATTACGAACTATCCCGAGGGACAGGTGGAAGAACTTGAAGTGCAGAATAATCCCGAGCGTCCCGAAGAGGGTACGCACACCATTGAATTCAGCCGCAACCTCTGGATCGAGCGCGCGGACTTCAAGGAAGAGGCCGACAAGAAGTTCTTCCGCATGACACCTGGCAAGGAGACGCGTCTCAAAGGAGCATACATCGTGGACTGTACGGGCTGTAAGAAGAATGAACAGACCGGGGAGATTGAAGAAGTCTACTGCACCTACGATCCCACGTCCAAGGCCGGCACCGAAGGAGCCAACCGAAAGGTCAAGGGCACCATCCATTGGCTGAGCGTGGATCACTGCCTTCCTGCCGAGGTGCGCAACTACCAGTGCCTGTGGACCTGTGAAAATCCCCGCGATGCCATCAAGCAGTATGAAGAGGAGCACGGTGTCCGCGGTATCGATGCCATGCGTCCCTTCCTCAATCCCGACAGCATCTGCATCAACCGCAATGCCTTTGTCGAAAAGTTCCTTCTGACGCGCCAACCGCTTGACTATCTCCAATTCACGCGCACTGGCTATTATAATGTAGATCCCGACTCCACACCCGAGCACCTCGTCTTCAACAGCACGGTGTCGCTCAAAGAGGATAAGGGGAAATAACTCTGCGATTAAATTCCCTCTGCTTATGAAGCGAACTCCCGAAGAACTTTCTGCCTTGTGCCAGCGTTACGAACAGCAGTTGGCCAATGCCCCCGTCTCGTTTTGGATGGAGGCCGAGGATTTCTTGGACTTGTTGGATCATTATGAGCAGGTGGGACAGTATTTTGAGGCGGAGCAGTGCATGCGCCTCGCTCTCCGGTTGCATCCCAAGGATCCCGAGGTCGTGGTGCGCCGCGCTTATCGGCTGAAAAACGAAGGGCGGTGGGATGAGGCCGAGGCAGTAGTGCGTGCATTGCCCGATCAAGACAGTCTTGATGTTCGGTTTTTCTGGGCAGAACTGGCACTGAGCCAGTTAGATTACGACCGTGCCGCATCACTCTATGAGGCAGCGTTGAAGGGTGAGACCCAATTGGACACAGAATGGCCGCGCGAGGAGGGTGAAGAACCTTTGGGCATTACTGACCTCTTGCTCGAAATCGCAGAACTCTCCCTCGACTATGGCAGTGTGCCGATGGCCTTGAAGTATATCGAACGCATCCCGACCTCTGCACCGGAATATGCACGAGCGCAGTTGCTTCGCGCGGAGTGTTCGTTCCAGATGGGCGATGGTGTAGAGGCTTTGCGCCGGCTGGAAACACTGTTGGACGATGATCCCTACAATATTGAGGCTTGGGTGATGGTTGCCGATGTGGCCAACGAGCTGAAAGACTTTGAGAAGTGTGTAGAAGCGGCCAACTTTGCACTGGCTATTGAGCCTGAGCATGAGAAAGCACTACGGTTTCGTGCAGCAGCCCTTTTGGGGCTGAAATGCTATGATGAGGTTTTGGAGGTTTATGAGGTCTATCGCCGATATTACCCCAATGATTATACCATGGCACTTTCTGCAGGAGAGATCCTGATGCACAAAGGGCGGATGGCCGATGCGCGCACCGTGCTGCTGCGTTCCAATCGGGTTTGTCCGAATGAACACCCTGATAAGGTGCGCATCCTGACGGATATCTCTACCACCTATGCCGCTGACGGAAATCTGAAAGCTGTCTATGAAACCCTCTTGGGCTGCACATCGCTCGGTACTTCCTATCCCGAAGTCCTCTTTGAGGCTGCGCGCCTCTGTCTGGAATATCGGCATACGCCGGATGGCTTGAGGCTGTTGCAGCATCTGCTTACGCATCACGCCGCTTATCCAGAGCTGCCTGCACGCATCGCGCGCCTTCTGGTGGAGCGCGGCGTCTACGAAGGTGCGCGTGAAATTTGGGCGCAGCTTTGGGGACAGCGCACCACTTCCGCAGGAGAAGCTGCTCCCTACTGTGCCCTCGCCGCACGACAACTTCGAGCTCTTGAGCCACTCCTGTATTGGCTGGCTCGTGCGGTGGCCGATGATCCCACTACCACACAGCAGCTTTTTCGTACCTTCTATCCTGACCTCGCACCCTCCGACTACCTTCAACGGGCGAAGGAGGAGTTCCTCTAACCCTGAACGAGAAAACGAAAGGCGAGGATAAACCTGCTCTTCAGGCTATTTCGAAAAAAAAACGGTGTACTCCTCACTTTTTCCCCCAAAATGATTTGGCAACTGCCATTTTATTTTTAATTTTGCACCGAGGTTCTGTATCATATACCTCAGACCAGACAGTCGAAGGTTTGGAATATACAGAATACTTGTGCTTATCGTGCAATCTCTCAGTTGTCGAATGCATGCGCAACAGGTCTTTTCCGGTCAATACCGGCACGAAAGGATTGCGCCGTGCATCTCCCACAATTATTCAATACCACAATTAATTCATTCATCATGAAAAGAAACTTGATTAATGCAGCTATGCTCGGTCTGCTTGTTACGGCAGTACCTGCAAGCTCATTCGTTTCCTGTAAGGACTATGATGAAGATTTCGTAAGGATCAATCAGGAACTCGCGACCGACAAGCAAGCGCTTGAAACGGCGAAGACCGCGATTGCTCAGCAGATCTCTTCACTCGAGTCTCAGCTGAAGACGGCTAAGGAAGAACTTGCTGCCGCTGATGCTAAACTTGCTTCTGCAGATGCTGCTATGGCTGCTCAGATTGCAAAGCTCCAGCAGGATCATGCTGCCGATGTTGCTAAGCTGAATGCTGCTATTGCTGCTCTTCAGGATGCTGACGCTAAGATCAATACTACGCTTCAGAGCCTTGCAGATACGAAGGTGGACAAGACGCAGTACGCTCAGGACCTTGTAGAAATCAATGCCAAGATTGCTGCTGCCCAGACTGCTGCCAACAACGCTCAGGTAGCTGCTGATGCTGCTGCCGCTGCTGCTGCTAAGGCTCAGACGTCTGCTGATGCCGCTGCCGCTGCTGCCGCTAAGGCTGCCGAAGCTGCTGCCGCCGCCGCTGCTAAGGCCGAACAGGGTCTGACGAAGGCCGCCGAAGCCCTCACCGCAGCTCAGAAGGCCGCTGAAGCCGCTGCTATTGCTGACGGAAAAGCTACTGCTGCTCAGAACGACCTGAATGCTTACAAGACGACCGCTAATGCCGCTATTGAAGCACAGAAGAAGGCTCTTGAAGACTATAAGAAGGAAGTTGTAGAAATCCTGAAGAACTACCCCACGAATGCTGAGCTCCAACAGCAAATCGCTGCGATCAACACTACGATTGCTGGTCTCGATGCTGTCTATGCCAAGGTAGCAGATGCAGCAACGAAGGACGAAGTCGCTCAGAAAGTGGCAACGCTGAAGGGTGATATCGAAAAGATCAACAACGAACTCGTTGTTCTCGCTGCGCTCGGTGACCTTAAGAGCCTTGTATTCGTTCCCGATTTCTACTATCGCGGTATCGAAGCTATGGAGGCTGCCACCTTCAAGTATAAGGAATACAAGGTGAAGGCCGTAAATGCAGAAGGTGAATTCTCTGCAGATGCTCCTGTTGCAGCTGCGGCATTCAGCTACCTTACCCCTGGCCTGACCGCTACTTACCACATCAATCCTACCTATGCTAAGGTAAGTGAGGATGCCGCCAACTACAAGTTCGTAGTGCTCAACCGTGATTATCGCGCTGCTGCCGATCTCATCAACCCCATCATCTACAACGCTAAGGTTGCTGACGGTAAGGTGACGGTGAAGGCTCAGCTGAGCGATGCCAACAAGATCAAGAATATTGATACTGATAAGGCGGTTACGGTAATGGCGCTCCAATACACCCAGAAGGGTGAGAAGGGTGACTCTACCGTTACTTCTGACTACGCTGCAGTTACTTACGCGGAATACACCGACCTGAATCTCTCTGATACGCGTGCCGTTGCTGCCGATGCTACGGCAAATGCTACGCATTGGTATGGCACAGCTGCTGCTGCTATCGCTTCTGCTAATCCCATTGAGATCGTGTACAACGACAATGATGGTATCGACCTCCGCGATTATGTAGAAACCGTTCGCGAAGCCGCCAGCACTCGTTGGGACAAGAAGGCCAGCGCTGGTATCGTAGAGAAGGATGGCTTCAAGTACAGCTTCCAGCTCGTAGGTTACCACAAGGGTAGCAATAAGACCTCTGAGACCGTTCACCTCGCCCTCAATGAAGATGGCTACACCGTGCGTGCTCAGAATTCTGTAGAAGGAAAGCAGCAGCCTTATGGTAGCGCACAGAACCTCGCTACTGTAGGTCGCGAACCCCTCGTTCGTGTGCTCCTTACCGACACTGTAAATAAGAAGGTAGCCGCTGTTGGTTACATCAAGCTGAAGATCGTGAAGGATCAGGTGAAGACCACTTCTACCACCGTTGAATACGGTCCTTACACCAATGCTTACACTGTAAGTTGCGCTGGTGCAGAAGACCTCATCGTACAGCTTAAGTGGCACGACATCCAGGATAACATCCTCACAAAGCTGAATATCACGCGTGAAGACTTCGCCGCTCGCTACGAGCCCGATCTCTCTGGCAGTGAGTTCAAGCAGTTCAAGGAGAACACCGAAGAGGCTGCGGAAGTCGCAGTTAAATTCGGTACGGTTGTTCCTGTTGCTGATCCCGTTGTAGGTACGACTACTGACGTTCTGAAGTGGACGGTGAAGACCGAAGAAAGCTATGCTGCGTTCAAGAACGGTACGACCACTGAAAAGAGCATCTACGTTCGCTATAAGGCTAAGTCTGGTGCCAAGAACTACGTTTACGTGAAGTTCACTTGGAAGCCCAGTGCAATCAACCTTAAGCCCGAAACCTCCATTGCTGATGCCGATAAGATCGCAGAGTACTGGTATGCTAAGCAGAACGGCGAAGCTAAGTCCGGCTACTACGAAATCCACGGTAACGTAGAAGTTCTCGGTGGCTACAAGGTGGGCGGTGCTGCTAACGACTGCTCCTTCGAAACCGACATGCTCAATGCCTTCGTAGGCAACAAGGTGAAACTTGCTGGTCTTAGCGCATATCCCGCTCTCAATCCCAACGTAACCTTCAAGTTCGTGAAGCCCGAGTTCGAAGAGGTTTACGGCGTAAGCGGTAAGTTCTACACGCTCGAAGTTTCTGCCGATGGCAAGACCCTCAACGCTATTGAAGGTGCTAAGGCTAGCGTAACTCCCGCTTCTGTTCGCACGGCTGTTGCTGTTCTTTCTGGTACGCACAGTGAGCTGATCACCTATCAGAACAACGATGTTGCCAAGGATCTCCTCAACTACGCAAGCCACAAGCAGCTCGGTGCTAAGCAGACGCTCACCGCTAAGATCGGTGTTGACGCTGCTGTCTGCGCTCCTGTGAACTCTGTTCCCGTTGCTAACGGTACGTTCGATGTTCGCTTCCTCCGTCCTATCACGGTAACGGGTGGTGAGAACTCTGTAACGGATGCTGGTGTAGCTGGTCAGCAGATTGTTGACGCTAAGCTCAACTTCGTAGACTGGCGTGACTTCGCATTCTCTACCCTTGAAGCTAACGGTAAGAATCCTTACAACTACTACGGCATCACGGCTATCACTGCTGACGCTGCTAACATCACGACCACGATGAACGGTGGTACGCTCGGCGTGACGAAGCTCGCTGATGTAACCAACAAGGTTCGTGTGAACTACACTTCGCCCACGGGTGTGATCAACGGCAACAACTTGGGTAAGATCACCTACGACAACAACGGTACTACGGTGGCTGACTTCACGGTTCGCATTCCTCTCTCTGTAACTTACAAGTGGGGTACTGTTGTATCTTACATGGATGTTAAGGTGAAGAAGACCGTTCAGAACGCTGCACGTCGCAAGTAATCTGACAATACAGTCTCACACTGTAATCTCCTATCAAGGGCAGGCGAGTTTAGACTTGCCTGCCCTTCTTCTTTATCAGAACCCAATGATTTCCCTGAGAATATGAAAAAACTATTTTTCTTCCTCTGTACAGCGGCTCTTGTTGCCTCTGTCGCCTCTTGTTCTTCCTGTTCCAAGAAAGATGAGGCAGCTCCCACGCAGACACAGTTTGAAGCGAGCATGACCAATGCCGACTCTGTAGCGGTGGTGGCAGAGATTAACAAATTCTTCGATCTCCTCAAAGCCAAGGACACCTATGGTGCCTGTGGCATGCTGGTCAAGATTACCGAGAAGAATGGCCATTTTGAGTTCAACGAGTTGGACAACCAGGAATTGGAGGAGCGTGCCAAGACCTTAAAACTCTTTCCCGTCGAGGAATATCATATCGACTATTTGAAGTTTCACGAATACTATAAGAATGAAGCCCAAATTTCGGTGACGATTGCCAAGGGTGATCCCTCGAAGAACATCCCTGATGCCACGACGAAGATGTATCTCATCCCCGTGAACATCACAGGCGCGTGGAAGCTGGCACTGCTTGATTCCCGCGAAGGTCAGCGTTCGCTGGTCGATGGTGATTCTAAGGACTCCCTCAGCTATCGCTATGAACAGCAGGTTGAGCTTCAGAAGGCACACAAGGCTGCTTCTCAAAAGAAGTAATCTTGCACTACAATACAAAAAAAGCCCCGCTCCTCCAATGGGAAGAGTGGGGCTTTCTGTGGGTAAAGCCCTGTTTTAGGGCTTGTTTTTGTGGCGATTGGCGCGGCGTTGACGGATTTCCGCCTTCTTTTTAGCCGCACCAGAACCATGGAGACCAGTGATGTAGGTCTTCTTCTTAGCTTTGGTCTTTACTTTTGACTCGGCGGGCTTGCGGAGTTTGGCTCCCTTGAAGGTGATGCCCGTGGTCATGGCCATCGTAATTTCTTCGTCGCTGACGTTGCGCGTGGCAGTCATAAAGGCGGGTTGGTTTAGTGGTGAAAGAGACGGATCCCCGTGAAGGTCATGGCGATGCCGTATTTGTCGCAGGTGGCGATGACGTGGTCGTCGCGCACGGATCCGCCGGCCTGTGCCACATATTGGACACCGCTGCGGTGAGCACGCTCGATGTTGTCACCGAAAGGGAAGAAGGCATCTGAGCCAAGGCTGACACCCGTGTTTTGGGCAATCCACATCTTCTTTTCTTCGCGGGTGAGGGGTGCCGGCTGTTCGGTGAAGAACTGCTGCCATAGGCCATCGGCCAGTACATCATCGGCGTCTTCGGAGATGTAGATGTCGATGGTATTGTCGCGGTCCGCGCGGCGGATACCTGGCACGAAGGGCAACTCCATGACCTTGGGATGCTGGCGCAGCCACCAGATGTCGGCCTTCTGTCCTGCCAAGCGCGTGCAGTGGATGCGACTCTGCTGTCCGGCACCGATGCCGATGGCCTGTCCGTCTTTGACGTAGCAGACAGAGTTTGACTGTGTGTATTTGAGGGTAATGAGCGCGATCATCAAGTCGCGGCGCGCTTCGGCAGGAAAGTCTTTGTTGGTGGTGGGGACGTTGTCGAAAAGTTGTGCATCTGCAAGGTTGATCTCGTTGCGTCCCTGTTCGAAGGTGATGCCATAGACCTGCTTCCGTTCGATAGGAGCGGGGCGGTAGTTCGGATCTATCTTGAGTACGCAGTAGCTTCCTTTACGCTTGGCACGGAGGATTTCGAGGGCTTCGGGCGTAAAGTCTGGGGCAATTACGCCATCGCTCACTTCGCGTTTGATAAGGAGTGCTGTGGCCTCATCGCAGGTGTCGGAGAGTGCGATGAAGTCGCCATAGCTTGACATGCGGTCTGCTCCACGGGCGCGGGCGTAGGCTGTGGCAATGGGGGAGAGGGGCAGGGCGAGGTCATCGCAAAAATAGATGCGACGGAGGGTCTCGCTCATCGGTGCACCCACCGCGGCTCCTGCGGGTGAAACGTGTTTGAACGATGTGGCTGCAGGTAGGCCAGTGGCTGCTTTCAGCTCGCTGACCAGCTGCCAGCCGTTGAGTGCATCGAGGAAGTTGATGTAGCCAGGACGCCCAGAGAGCACCTCGATGGGAAGGTTTTCTCCACCTTCGAGGAAGAGACGCGCAGGCTTCTGGTTGGGATTGCACCCATATTTTAGTGCCAGTTCTTGCATGTTAAGGAATATGAGGGATGAAAGTTGGGGCAAAGATAGAAAGATGTGGGGAAAATGCCAAATCTGCTCGCTGTTTTTGCCCTTTAATCGGAAGAAAATCCTTATTTTTGCGACATGTACCGTTCACTCTTCCCTGATTTTCTTTCCTTTGAGGAAACCGCTCCCGTTCATGATTCGGCGCAGTGTTTGGCTGCGTTGGAGCAGGTCGAATTGGAGTGGATGGCACATGGTTCTGATCATCGTATGGTGGTACGCCGTTTGGCAGAAGATGGAGTGCGCACTGCACGGCAGCTTTTGGACGTCCAGCGTGAGGAGTGGGCGGAGCGCATGGGCGTGGGCCCCACTTTTCTTGCGGCTCTTGACGAACTCCGTGCTGAGGTGTTTCATCATCCTGGACAGTTGATTGCCCGGTGGGTCATGGAACGCGCCCTCCTCATCCTTCCCGATGATCTGGATCGTGTGGAAGCGGAGTGTCCCGCTCTCCTGCGCCTTCCCCGACAGATATCGTCTGATACCGAACTTACTGCCGGACAACTTTTTTCAGGACCCTTGGAGCCTTGTGTGCCCGATACGGTGCAGGAGCATCTTTCGGTGGCAGATCTGGAACGCACCTTCATTGCCCTCTTTCGTATCCTCGTGCCACGCATGGATGAGCGTGGTGAACTGCTGTGCCGCTATTTTCTCGAAGGTCTTCCCGTGTCGACCATCGTCCGGGTTGAGGGGTTGCACAGTCCCCGTCAGCTCTATCGGTTTCTTGCCCGCCGCTGTTTGCGTCCACTCTTTGCGGGTGAGTCTGTGTGTGGGGTAAGGTGGAGCACCAACTTCTTGGCGCAATGCACCCGCATGCGCAGTCATCTGCTCTTCCAGCCGTTGGCAGTGCTCCACGGGTTGCAGTTGATGTCGCCCGAACGTTGGCTTTCCGTCTTGGGACTTTCCGTCTTGCGGCGTACCCGGCGCGAAGGGGAATGGCCCGCTGACCTTATCGTGCCGCGCTATGCGGTGCAACGGGCGCGTAACCTCCTGCATCTGCTGCTCCAACGTCTGTATCGGCACCCCGCTTATTGTGCGGTATCCGCCCTCACTTTAGGACTTCCGCGCGAAGAGCGTGCGTGGGCTTCTGCCTTGCTGCACCACCATCCTTGGTGCGAGCATCGAGGCCGGGGTGTCCGCTTGGTGACTGCCGCCCTCCGAGGCGATGCCTTGCGCGTGGCGCGCATCTTGCACGATGCCGGTACGCCCCTGACGCGTCAAGAGGTGCTGCTGCGTTATGAGCGATGCTATTTCGAACGTCCGCAGAGCCTCTCGTTGATTGCGCTGCGCCGGCATTTCCCACAAATCGCTGTTCTGCGCCGCAATCTCTGGCAGTGGAAGGCGCAATAATGAGGACTGTCATCGGCAGTTCGTAGGCCCGGAAAGGGACGAAAGCGGCTGTCAATGATGTGTAATTACCATATTTGACACAAGATGGGCAGAGCGGCCGCACCAGCTTATCTTCCTTCAAAAGCCATAAACAACCACGGCTTTTTGGTCAGCTCCCGATTAAATCGTAATTTTGCATCGACCAAAGTTGCCCATTGCTTTGCAATGTGTGCAAATATTCGGCAATCAGCAAACTCCTCCTCCCTACCATGGAAAAAAGAAAGATACAATTCTCGCTCGTCTATCGTGATATGTTCCAGTCCTACGGCAAGTTTCAGCCTCGCAAGGATCAGTTGGAGCGTATTGCCCCCGTGATCATTAAAATGGGCTGTTTTGCCCGTGTCGAGACCAACGGTGGTGCTTTCGAACAGGTCAATCTGATGTATGGCGAAAACCCCAATGATGCCGTGCGCGCTTTTACCAAGCCCTTTAATGAAGTGGGCATCAAGACGCACATGCTCGATCGCGGTCTGAACGCCCTGCGCATGTTCCCCTGTTCCGACGAGTTGCGTCAACTCCAATACCGCGTGAAACATGCGCAGGGGGTGGACATTACTCGCATCTTTTGTGGTCTGAACGATGTGCGCAACATCATTCCTTCCATTCACTGGGCACTCGAAGCCGGCATGACTCCCCAAGCCACGCTCTGCATCACCAACTCTCCCATTCACACGGCCGAGTATTACAGCGACATTGCCGACCAGCTCATCGCGGCCGGTGCTCCTGAAATCTGCTTAAAGGACATGGCGGGTATCGGACAGCCTGCGCTGTTGGGTAAGCTTTGCGGCATGATCAAGGCCAAGCATCCCGAGGTAGTGGTGGAATACCATTCCCATGCCGGCCCAGGTTTGAACATGGCGAGTATCTTGGAAGTTGCCAAGAACGGTTGCGATGTCATCGACACTGCCATGGAACCTCTATCTTGGGGAAAAGGACACGCCGACATCCTTTCCGTACAGTCCATGCTGAAAAGCTATGGCTTCGATGTTCCCGAGATCAATATGGATGCTTATATGGAAGCGCGTGCCCTCACGCAGGAGTTTATCGATGACTTCCTCGGCTACTTCATGGACAAGAGCAACTATCTGATGAGCTCGCTGCTCCTCGGCTGCGGTCTTCCTGGCGGTATGATGGGATCGATGATGGCCGACCTCCGAGGAGTGATGAGTGCGATCAATATGAACCGTGTGAACCGTGGCGAGAGTGAGCTGAGCGAAGACCAGCTCTTGGTGAAGCTGTTCGATGAAGTGGGTTATGTATGGCCGCGTGTAGGATATCCTCCCTTGGTGACACCCTTCTCACAATACGTCAAGAATATCGCACAGATGAACCTCCTTATGGAGTCGATGGGAAAGCCCCGTTACTCAATGATGGACGACAATATGTGGGGTATGATCTTGGGCAAGAGTGGTAAGCTCCCCGGTGCCATCGATCCCGAGATCGTGGCTCTGGCCAAGGAGAAAGGCTTCGAGTTTTACGAGGGTGATCCCCGCGAACTGTATGCCCCTGAACTGTATGCCAAGCGTAAGGAGATGGAAGCGAACGGTTGGGATCTTGGTCCCGACGATGAAGAACTCTACGAGTTTGCCATGCACGAACGCCAGTACCGCGACTACAAGAGCGGTGAGGCAAAACGCAAGTTCTTGGCCGACCTTCAGGCTGCCAAGGACAAGGCGATGGCCGCTGGCTTAAATCCCGAAGAGGCTCTGGCCTTCAAGCATGCCAAGGCTGATGCCATCGTGGCTCCCGAAAGCGGTATCGTGCTCTACGAGATCGGTGGTGACGCCGAGGCGGTAAAAGCCATTGAACCCTTCATCGGTAAGGCTTATGCCGAAGGCGACTTCTTCTGCTATCTCGAAAATGGTTTCGGAAAAATTCAGGAAGTTCCTGCTGCCTTGGGTGGCAAACTCGTGGAAATCAATGCTAGGCAGGGCGCACATGTCCAGAAGGGTGATGTGATTGCTTATATCGAACGCCCTCAAGCCTAAGCATTCCTCCCTTCTGAAATGCCTTTGAGTGTCTCCCCTTGGGGTGACCTCAAAGGCTTTTTCGGGTGAATGCGCTTCGCGAATTTTCCTCAGTGTGCAGTGAGGTGTTTTGCACCCTGTTACGTCCAGGTTTCCACTGCGGTGCACCATCCGCTAATGATTGATTGTTGCTCCGGCTTGTGCATGTGATGTGCGGACTCCCTCTTCACTCCTCCTTACCCCTATCATCTCCCTTCCAATTTCCAAATCCCAAGCATGTTTTCTTCCCTCCCCAAAGACCCGTTCATGTTGATGAGCGCGGTGAATATGAAACTCCGTGACGAGTTTCCCACCCTCGATGAACTTTGTGCCACCCTCGGCCTCGACCGTCCCGCACTCGAAGACCGGTTGGCCGAAGTGGGCTATGCCTACAATCCCGATCTGAACAAATTCTGGTGATGCCGGTTTCCTGTGTCCGCTGCCTGCTGACCTATCGCTTGAGCATCGCCCTTATGGGTTTCATCACCCTGCTCAGCCTGCTGCCCATCGGAGCAACGAGTCTGGACAAGGTCTCGTTTGTGGACAAATACACCCATCTCGTGATGTATCTCTCAATGAGCCTTGCGCTCTGGATCGAGAGCCGTGTGTGGTGTGCGCGCCGTCCGTGCTCTTTGTTGTTATTGTGTGTGGTGTTCCCCATCGCCTTAGGCGGTGTGATGGAGCTCCTCCAAACTTGGTGCACCACGGTGCGCTCTGGCGATTGGCTCGACTTCTTGGCCAACTCCTTAGGTGTACTTGTGGCTTGGCCACTGGGGCGTGCTTTGCATCGCGCGAAGTGGCCCGAAAACTGATTTTCTATGCTCTATCTTCGCATTGACGACACCCACCTCTCCCTCCTGGCTTACGAACGCTCTGCCACCATCGTGTCGGAGGCCTCCACCTCGGTGCTGGGCGAAGAGTTCCCCTTTCTCCATCGTCCCCTTCACCCCTCGCTGCCTTTTGCCCGGCAGTTGGCGCAGCTGCGTGCCGCACATCCCGCTTTCGTACGGGAACAGGCGGTGCGTGTGGTGGTGAGTGGTACGGTAACGCCTGTGCCGATTGCCGATTTTGAGGAAGAGATGTGTAGCCGCTATTATGATTTCTGTGTCGGAGGGGATGAGGGTGGATCCGCGTTGCGCCGTGTGTTCTATGACAGTCTGCCAGGATTCGGAGCAGTCTTGCTCTTTGCGCTACCCGAATCGATGTGTCAGAGCATTGAGCACGAGTTTTCCGAGGTGCACTATGTCTCTGCCTCCACGGCTCTGTTGCGCCGCATAGCCCACCGCCACAATCCGCGCCATCACCACCGTATCTACGTCTACCTCCGTGGGCGGAAGATGGAGGTGGCCGTGTTTGAAGAGCAGAACCTCCTCGTGCTCAATGCCTACGATGTGCAGGCGGCGACCGATGTGGCTTATTATTGTTTCGGATTGTCGCGCGGGTTGGGGCTGGACGTGCAGCACACCTCGTTCACCCTCTTCGGCGACGAACCGCTGCGTTCGGAAAGTGCCGAACAGCTCCGGGCCTATGCCCCGATGGTAGCGGCACGCTCCCTCTCCACCGAGCTGAATCGTCACCCGTTGGCCGATGTTCCCGACATTCCCTTCGACCTCCCCTTCCAAATCCTCACATTATGAGAGCCATCACTGGAAAATATAAGGGCAAACACTTCGAAGTGCCCCGTAACTTCAAGGCGCGTCCTACGACCGATTTCGCCAAGGAAAACCTCTTCAACGTGCTCCGTGCTTACCTCGACTTCGAGACGACACGCGCCCTCGACCTCTTTGCCGGGACGGGGAGCATCACACTCGAGCTCCTCTCACGCGGATGTCCCGAGGTGGTGTGTGTGGAGCGCGACCGTCAGCACTACGGATTTCTTGCGCGGATGTTTCAGAGTCTGGGGGACGCCGCGGTACGTCCGGTCTGTGGAGATGCTCTGCGTTACATCGAACGCGGAGCGCGCGCCTTCGACCTCGTCTTTGCCGACCCACCCTATGCGCTGCGTGAACTTCCAGAACTCCCCGAGCGTGTGATGAAGAGCGGACTTGTCACAGACCGCACCCTCTTCGTCTTGGAGCATGGTCGTGAGGTGGACTTCTCGGCGCGTCCCGACTTCTTGGAGCATCGTGCCTACGGCTCTGTCAACTTCTCCTTCTTCCGCCGTGTCCTGACGGACGCTCAGCCCGATGTGGAGGAGACCATTGTTTCTATGGAATGATTGCCGAGCTCTTTGCCCAGCACATCGCTGCCGAATTTACCCACTCGTTTACCTCGAAGCAACAGGAGGCTGCCCGCTCTATCGGAGCCTTCTTGGGAGATCCGCGCACGGATCAGGCCTTCATCCTTCGCGGTTACGCAGGAACGGGCAAGACCTCACTCATCGCCGCCGTGGTGCGGGTATGGAAAAAGCTTGGTCGTCCCGTCGTGCTCCTTGCTCCTACGGGACGTGCGGCTAAGGTCTTTTCCCTCCACGCGGGTTTTCCGGCCTATACCATCCACAAGATCATCTACCGTCAGGACACGTTTGCGGGCGAGGACACGCACTTCAACCGCGGATGGAACGCCACGCGCGATGCCCTCTTCATCGTTGACGAAGCTTCTATGGTGGCCAATCAAGGCGGAAACTCCCTCTTTGGTACTGGGATGTTGATGGATGATCTCGTGCACTATGTCTATTCGGGCACTAACTGCCGCATGATGTTGGTGGGCGATACGGCGCAACTTCCTCCCGTGGGCGAGGAGGAGAGTCCCGCCCTCCAACCCCGTGTGCTGGAAGGCTATGGACTGAACGTACGGATGGTGGAGCTTACCGAGGTGGTGCGTCAGGCAGCAGCTTCGGCCGTGCTGCGCAATGCCACCCACCTGCGCATCCAGATCAGCGCGTTCGATGGTACCGAAGTTCAGGGAGCATATGCCGATGACCTCGAAGCTGCCAATGCCGTCAACGAACAAGGCATGCCTCTCATCCTGGTTCACCCCCATAGTGAGGTGCGTATCGTGCCGGGCGATGAGCTGATCGATGCGCTTGAAGCCAGCTATCGCACGTGGGATGCTGCGGGCACCATCATCGTGACGCGGAGCAACAAGCGGGCGAACATTTACAACAACGGCATCCGCAGCCGCATCTTTGACCACGAAGATCTCTTGACTCGCGGTGATTTGGTGATGGTGGTGAAGAACAATTACTTCTGGATCGAGCAGGTCGCGGCCGAACTCCCCGAAGGGGAGAGCCTTCCCATGGCCTTCGTGGCCAATGGCGACACGGCCGAGGTGGTGCGTTACCACAATCTGCACAAGATGCACGGTTTCCTTTTTGCTGATGCTACCCTCCGCTTTGACGACTACGACGACTTCGAACTTGACTGCCGTGTCCTCCTTTCTACGCTCCAGTCCGAATCCCCCTCCCTTACTGCCGAGGAGGCGCACCGGCTTTATGAATCAGTCTATCAGGATTATGCCGACATTCCCAACAGGCGCGACCGGATGAAGGCCATCCGCCGTGATCCTTACTATAACGCTCTGCAACTCAAGTATGCCTATGCCATAACCTGCCATAAGGCGCAGGGAGGACAGTGGCACGAAGTCTATGTGGATCAAGGTTTTATTCCCGATGATGCCGATCCCGTGGGCTATCTCCGTTGGCTCTATACCGCCTTCACTCGAACCTCAGGCAACCTTTATCTGGTCAATTGGCCCGAAAATCAAACCCTCCGAACCCATGATCGCGATGATGATTGATGCATCTGGCCGGAGAGGAGCTTTGGGACAGTCGAATCCGACTGTTGCCGAGCGTTCGGACGCATCCTCTTTGAACTTCCGCCAAGGTCTTTAAGCACCTCCTTTCATCCCTTCTTCTCTCAGACTATGTCCCTCTTCCGTTCTTCCCTTCTTCTGCTCCTGTCGCTCCCCGCACTGTCGGTGGTGGCACAGCCACGTGCCGAATATCCCCAGCCCGAAGTGCGTTTGGGTGATGTCCATTGGCATGTCCCCGTCCAGGCGCGCTTCGAAGTGCGCAACATGGGGAGCCATCCCCTCACCATTACCGATGTGCGCACCGACTGCGGCTGTACGGCAGCGGCATGGTCGCGCAGTGCTGTCGCCCCCGGTCAGTCGGCCACGATCACCGCCACGTTCGACGCCGCCACCCTCGGCACCTTCGTCAAGCAGGTCCGCGTCCTCACGGATGCCGATGCCGAACCGCGCTACCTCCGCCTGTCGGGGCGGGTGGTGGCCGACCGCGTGAAGCAGGCCGGAGAGTTCCCTTATTCTATCGGAAATCTGCGCCTCTCGACCGACAATATCGAGTTTGACGAGGTGCACGAAGGCGAAATTCAGCATCGCGAAATCTATGTCTACAACGGAAGTTCGGCGAACTATATGCCCGAACTTATGCATCTGCCCAAATACCTCACCGCCTATGCCGAGCCCGAAGTGGTGCGGCCGGGCAAGATCGGGAAGATCCACCTCAGCCTCGCTAGTCACGAGCTCCATGCCATGGGGCTGACACAGACGAGCATCTACCTTGCGCGTTTTTCGGGCGACAAGGTGGGGCGCGACAATGAGATCGGGCTTTCCGCCACCCTCGTGCCCGATGTCACGCTCACCCCACAAGAGCGGGCTGTCGCCCCACAAGCGAAGATAGATACCCTGATCGACTTGGGCAGCTTTGGGCGGAAGTCTAAACTCAAAGGCCAGCTCACCCTCACCAATACCGGGCACTCCAATCTGGTGGTGAGCGCGCTTCAGGTCTATAACCCCGGCATCAGTGTCTCGCTCTCCAAGTCGGTGCTCCGCCCCGGCGAGCGTGCACAGCTGAAAGTCTCCGTGACGGCTCTGACCGACCAATTCCGCGGCAGTCGGCGCATCCTCCTTATTACCAACGACCCCACGCGCCCCAAGATCATTGTGCGTGTGGAGCGCAAAAAGTAGGATCTTAGGCAGAAAACTCTGGGGAAACTCTTTCCCGTTTCAGGATAAATGTGTACCTTTGCACCACAAAACTGGATAGATCATTCGGTTTGTGGTGCTTTTTCTGTTCAGGAAAGCATCCTGTCCTCGGAAAGTAGCGCAGTTGGTAGCGCACTACGTTCGGGACGTAGGGGTCGGGCGTTCGAGTCGCCTCTTTCCGACCATTAAAGAGTCCGCACAGTGAATTTGCGCTGTGCGGACTTTTTGTCGTGTGTAGCTTGCGTTCTTCCCACCCTTCGCCCGAACTGCCATTTTGACCAATGACTGTTTTCCGAGATATGTTTGTAGTGATAGAAATAGTGCTTCTTGATCTTTGATTTTCAGTCATATAAAGTTTGAAAAAGAGTCCGTGGTGTCATGGCTGCGACACCGCGGACTCTTTTTCACAACACCGCGGAGCCGTGTGCACGGCTCCGCGGTGTTGTTTTCACCACTTGGGCAAGGTAAAATTGGAGCAGGGTGGAGGCTGTCAGAAGGCTGAGGCAGGATGTTCGTCTTCGTCTTTGGAAGCAGGCGTGGTGCCTCCCTCGAAGGTGTTGTGGCTCACGTTTTCCTCTTTCCATTTGTCCTTGGCTTGAGGATGTTCGGCGGGATAGCCAATGACGATGACGTTGAGTGGGACGATGTGGTCGGGGAGGTGCAGGGCCGTGCGTACGGCAGCTACGCGCTCGGATGAGGGATAGACGCCTGTCCATACTGCACCGAGATTGAGGCTGTGGGCGGCGAGGAGAATGTTTTGGCTGGCGGCAGAAACGTCCTGTATCCACATTTCTCGCGCTTCACCATCAAGCGCTTTGGAAAGATCGCCGCAAACCACGATGGCCAAGGGAGCTTGGCCGATCATCTTGGCATAGGGATGAGCTTCGGACAGCCGTTTGAGTACCGCAGTGTCGGTGACGGTGACGAAATGCCAAGGCTGTTTGTTGGCAGCCGTAGGAGCCGCCATACCCGCGTGAAGGATTTGATCCACCTTTTCGGCTTCAACGGAGTCGGATGTATAGGAGCGGATGGAGGTGCGGGTGAGGATGTTGTGCATCACGATGGAGGCACTGTCGGCTGCAGTGGGAGGAGTGGCTTTACCTAAGCCTTGACGGGCGAGGAGAAAACTGGCAGCAGCAAGGGCCAAAGCGAGGAAAACGATGAGGAGGGAGGATTTCATAATGGGAAGGATCAGCTGTGTTGTGCAATTTTGAAGAGCGTCCCCGTGGGGCAGACAAAGCGGCAGTAGGGGCGTGATACGAAGATGGAGAGTAGGGTAAAGGTCAGGCCGATGGCCAGGACTGCCCATGAAGCGGAGGAGAAGATGAAGGCCGTGAATACTTCATATTCGATCCATGCCGCTCCCACGCCTCCCCAGAGACACAACATCAGCACCGCCCAGAGGATTTCGCGGAAGAGGGTGAGGCGTTTGAGCCATTGCGGAGCGATCTTCCACTTCTTGTGCCGTGTGCGGCTCGCGAGGTCTTGGAGTGCCCCGAAGGGACAGACGTTGCTGCAATAGTAGGACTTCTTCCCGAAGAAAGGGTAGACGAAGGCCGTGATGAGCAAGAGGGTGGGAATGATGAGCTGAGGGAGGTGTATCCCGTTTGTGACATAGTTTAGGAGAGCCGTGAAGTTGAGGAAGGTACCCGTCCAGAACCCCAGTACCACAACGTTGAGGATTTGCTGCACAAGCCGGTAGGTCTTGTTTTGAACGAGGAGGGGCAGGATGGCGGCGGACAGTACGGTGAAGAGCACGGCGAAGAAGGCCGGATCCGGTTCTGGCCATTGCCACGAGGTGTTCGGTTGATGTTGGCGGAGGTACTGCAATCCGAGTTGGACGTTGCTCTTCAAAGCCTCTGAGGAATAGGTGGCTCCCGAAACGGCATCGACCTTCAAGGTCTCAGCTTCGGTGAGGGTCTTGCCCTTCCATTGGTCGAGTAGGGGCACGGCATCGGCAAAGAACCCTGGTGTTTCGGCATTTTCGAGCGGTTCGATGGCGATGATGCTGTCGTGGCGTACGGAGATGTTGAGCGGCGTTGGGCCAGCATAGCCAATGACCTCTTTGCTGAGTGGTGTGGTGTTTACCAAGAGCGTACCATCGGGTAAGGTCGTGAGGGTGTCGCCCGCAGTGGTGGGGGCGAGCGGATGAATCTCGTGTCCCCACACCTTGGCATCGCGCCGTAGTGCCACGGCGGTCAGGATGAGTGCCACCGTGGTCAGACTGAGGAATTGTCGAAAAATTTTGGTGTAGTTCATGGAGGATGTTGCTGCAATAGTTATTGTGTTGTTCTGGCAAAGGTACGAAAAATTGCAGGCTTCGATCGAAGATTTGCGTTTCTTGGCAGCGTGTTTGTGGGATTATAGATCGAAATTCGCCATAAAAGACGTAACTTTGCAGAGAGGGGAGCCCGTGTGCCCACAGCCGTTGTCGCTCCCTTTTTGGGAAAACCTTCCGTATTTTCAAATACTTCTTTCGTCCATCGCCTCATGAAACCTCTTGCAGAACGTCTCCGCCCCACCACTCTGGATCAATACATCGGTCAGAAACATCTGGTCGGGTCTGGTGCGGTATTGCGCAATATGATCGAGAGTGGCCGTGTCTCCTCGTTCATCCTCTGGGGGCCTCCTGGAGTGGGGAAGACCACGCTGGCCAAGATTGTGGCCCTCCATGTCAATGCGCCGTTTTATACGTTGAGTGCGGTGAGCAGCGGTGTGAAGGAGGTGCGCGAAGTCATTGCCCGTGCCAAGAATAATGACTTCTTTGGCACGACTACACCGATCCTTTTCATTGATGAGATCCACCGTTTTTCGAAATCCCAGCAGGATTCGCTCCTCGCGGCCGTAGAGACGGGTGATATCCTTCTCATCGGTGCCACAACGGAGAACCCCTCCTTTGAGGTCATCCGGCCGCTGCTTTCGCGTTGTCAGGTGTATGTGTTGCAATCGTTGGACAAGGAGGATCTCCTGACCCTCTTGGAGCATGCGTTACAGCGCGATGTCGTGCTCCGGGAGCGCGAGGTGGAGGTGCGTGAGACGGAAGCCCTGCTGCGGTACAGTGGAGGGGATGCCCGCAAGCTCCTCAACATTCTCGACCTCCTCTGCAACGCAGCGCCGGAGGGAAAGCTGGTGATTGACAATGCCACGGTGGTGGAGCGATTGCAGCAGAATCCGATGGCCTATGACAAGCAGGGCGAGATGCACTACGATATCATTTCGGCTTTCATCAAGAGCATCCGCGGCAGTGATCCCGATGCCGCAATCTATTGGCTGGCGCGGATGATAGCCGGCGGCGAGGATCCGAAATTCATAGCCCGCCGCTTGATGATCAGTGCTGCCGAGGACATCGGTCTAGCCAATCCCAATGCCCTCCTTCTGGCCAACGCAGCTTTTGACGCCGTGAGCAAGATCGGATGGCCCGAAGGGCGCATACCCTTGGCAGAAGCTGCCATCTATCTGGCCACCTCGCCAAAATCCAACAGCGCCTACATGGCCATCAATGATGCCCTGGACTTTGTGGAGCATGAGGGGGATGCCTCCGTGCCGCTCCACCTGCGCAACGCTCCAACGGCTTTGATGAAGTCGCTCAACTATGGCGAGAATTATCTCTATCCCCATGATCATCCCGGCAATTTTGCCCTGCAAAACTATCTTCCAGATTCCCTGAGTGATCACCGCTTCTGGCATCCGTGTGCGAATGTTCAGGAAGATCGTGCTGTAGAGCGGATGCGCAGTCTTTGGCCGAAATGGCGGACGGAGTAATTCATTGCCGCTCCCTTATCTCTCCCTTATGGAAAAATTCGAACTACATATCCTCGGTTGTGGTAGTGCCAAGCCAACCACGCGCCACAACTCTACATCACAGGTGCTCGATGTGCGCGACAAGCTCTTTATGATCGACTGTGCCGAAGGGACACAGCTGCAGATGGGACGACAGCATCTGAGTTTTTCCCGGCTCAACCACATCTTCATCTCTCACCTTCACGGCGATCATTGTTTCGGACTCCCTGGCCTTATTTCCACTTTCGGTCTTTTAGGGCGCACCGCCAAACTTCATATCTATAGTCCCGGCACGGAGCTGGAACGTCTGCTCAGCCCTTGGCTCGACTTCTTCTGTCCCAATCTGGGCTATGAGGTGGTGTTTCACGCCCTTGACCCCAAGGAGCGTGGTGTGATCTATGCCGACCGCAGCCTTTCGGTGGAGACGATCCCGTTAAAACACCGCATCCCCTGTTGTGGCTATCTCTTCCGCGAAGTTGCGCCCCTGCCCCACATCCGGCGCGACATGATGGACTTTCTCGGCATCCCTTACCACGCTGTCAAAAGCGTCAAGGAGGGTGGCGACTGGATCGATGCCGAAGGGCGGGTTTGGCCACACGAACGGCTGGTCATTCCTCGGGAAGAGCACGGGCGCAGCTATGCTTATTGTTCCGACACCCTCTATCTTCCTGCCAATGTTGAGCAGCTGAAGGGTGTTGACGTCCTGTTTCATGAAGCCACCTTTGCCGACGATGCTGCTCCACGGGCGCGCAGCACGGGACACAGCACCGCACGTCAGGCGGGAAAGATAGCGCGTGCGGCCGAGGTGGGACGCCTGATCATCGGCCATTTTTCGGCCCGTTATGAAGATGAAAGTATCCTCCTGAATGAAGCCATCGAGGAGTTTCCCCATACGTTGCTGGCGCGCGAAGGATTGGTCGTTCGCCTATGACCTCCACAGCATCGCCTCTTTTTGGGCATTCGCCTTCAAAAAAAAGAAAAGGCTGTGGGTAATTCCGTAATTTATCGTTATCTTTGCAGAGCTTACTGCGTAACGGCCGTTTCCGATGTGGAGAAGGTCGGAACAGTGCTTCATAAGCGATTCCTGGACGTTCTCGATTAGCCTGACGAGTGCTCAAGCAAGGCCGAGTTTTGTGCACTGTTGTGGTGAGCGGACGTCTGTTGCAAACAAACTTTCCTTCCAATGACTGCTGACAGTATGAAAGAAATTGACTGGTCGAACCTTTCGTTTGGTTATATCCCCACGGACTATAACGTGCGTTGTGCCTACCGCAACGGTAAGTGGGGAGAGATAGAAGTATCTTCTTCGGAGACCATCAATCTCCACATGGCCGCCACCTGCCTCCACTATGGCCAAGAAGCCTTTGAAGGTCAGAAGGCATTTCGATGCCCCGATGGCAAGATCCGTGCATTCCGCCTCGATGAGAATGCGGCACGTCTGCAAAGCACCTGCCGTGGCATCATGATGCCCGAAGTTCCCACAGAGCTTTTTGTCGAAATGGTGCGCCGGGTTGTTCTCCTCAACGAGCGTTTTGTGCCGCCTTATGAGAGTGGTGCCGCTCTGTATATCCGTCCTCTCCTTATCGGTACGGGAGCGCAAGTGGGTGTTCATCCCGCCGATGAATATCTGTTCCTCATCTTTGTGACCCCTGTTGGCCCATATTTCAAGGGTGGATTTGCCACAACGGACTATGTCATCACGCGTCAGCACGACCGCGCGGCTCCACTTGGCACAGGCATCTATAAGGTTGGCGGCAACTATGCTGCGAGCCTGCGTGCCAACCATTGGGCGCACGAAAACGGCTACTCTTGTGAGTTCTACCTCGATGCGAAGGAAAAGAAATACATCGATGAATGCGGTGCTGCCAATTTCTTCGGCATCAAGAATTGCACGTATATCACACCCAAATCCACCTCGATCCTGCCCTCCATCACCAATAAAAGCCTACAACAGATTGCCCTCGATCTGGGCTACCAAGTTGAGGTGCGTCCCATTCCCGAGGAGGAACTTTCCACCTTTGAGGAGGCTGGTGCCTGCGGAACGGCAGCTGTGATCAGCCCCATCCGTCGCATCGATGATCCCGAGAAGGGATTGAGCTATTCGTTTTCTGAAGACGGAAAGCCTGGCCCCATCTCTCAACATCTTTACGACACCCTCCGCAAAATCCAGTACGGCATTGAGCCTGATCGCCATGGCTGGATCACGGTGATTGAATGAACCCTCTCCCGCACAACCTCTGCCCTTGAACATGAAATCGCATCTGCTCTTTGTCCTGCCCCTTGTGACTGTGTCCCTTGCCTTGGCGAGCTGCCAGTCGGAGAAGCAGAAACAACAAGAAAAAGAACTGGAAGAGCTGCGCCAGCTTGCCGAAATGGATCGGCGAGAGATGGAAAACCAATATGCGCAGTTCGCTCTTCAATACGATGAGCTCAAGAAAAGTGTGCGTGATGATTCCCTCCTGATCAAACTCGATGCCGAACAGCAACGCACGCGCAGCCTACTTGCCGAACTGAAGAAAGTCAAGCAGAGCGATGCTGCCGAGATTCGGCGGTTGAAACGTGAGTTGGAATCGGTGCGGGCGGTGCTGCGTACGTACATCATTCAGGTCGATTCGCTCACTCGGGAGAACGGACGGCTGACCACAGAGCGCGATGAAGCACGCAGTCAGCTCAGCACGGCCAACACGCGCATCTCCAACCTGGATCAAGAACGTGCACAATTGTCGAGCAAGGTGGCCATTGCCGCCCAGCTCAATGCCTCGTCCATCAGTGTGGTGCCTACGAAGAAAAATTCCAAACCAGCGAAGAAAGTGAAGGATGTGGCGCGTTTTGTGGTGAACTTCCTGCTCAACCGCAACGTAACTGCCACTACGGGCAACCGGACGGTGTATGTCCGTCTGCTCAGTCCCAATGGTGCCACTGTTGGAGTTTCGGGCAGTTTTGCTTACGAAAACAAGACGTTGGAAGCCTCGGCCTCCAAGGTGGTGGAATACACAGGCGAGGAGCAGCGCGTGAGTCTCGTCATCACTGCAACCAACGATTTCCTCACTCCGGGCACCTATGCCGCCTACATCTTCTGCGATGGCCAGATGATCGGTTCGGGGGCGGTAGCCATGGAGAAATAACTACTCAGCCCATTATCTATAACCTATATATCCTTATTACAGTATGAACTTTAGAACATTCTTTGTCGCTACGTTTGCCTCGATGATCATGGCGGCATCAGCGGTGGCACAGTCCACGTCAAAGTATTCCGATCCCAGCAACTGGCGTTGGGAAAAAGGTACCATTGTTACGAAGACTCCTGACCGCGCTCCGGGTCAGCAGTCCGTCCTCGGACTGGTAACGCCCCGTTTGAAGACGGTGCGTGTGGCTTTTGTCGGACTTGGTATGCGTGGTCCTGGTGCTGTGAAACGTTTTGCTCACATCCCCGGCGTGCAGGTTGTGGCTCTCTGCGACTACGAAGCTGCACGTGCTGAAGGCTGCCAGAAGTTCCTGCGCGAGAAGGGGCTTCCTCCTGCCGACATCTACTCTGGTGAGAACGGCTATAAGGAGCTTTGTGAGCGTGCCGACATTGACCTTGTGTATGTAGCCACTGACTGGGATCACCATTTCCCTGTGGCTAAGTACGCACTCGAGCACGGTAAGCATACAGCTATCGAAGTGCCTTCGGCCATGAACCTCGATGAATGCTGGCAGCTCGTGGATCTCGCTGAAAAGACCCGCAAGCACTGCATGATCCTCGAAAACTGCTGCTACGACTACTACGAGCTCAACGCGTTGAACATGGCGCAGAGCGGTGTGTTCGGCGAAGTGCTCCGTGCAGAAGGTGCTTACATCCACAATCTTGATGAATTCTGGGGTTACTACTGGCACAACCCTTCCGATGCCAAGTCGAAGAAGTTGGGCTGGCGTCTGAAGTTCAACCAAGAGAACCGCGGTGACGTCTACGCCACCCACGGTCTCGGCCCCGTGGCTCAGTGCCTCGATATCCACCGCGGTGACCGCTTCACTGTACTTACCGCTATGGATACCAAGTCTGTGCATGGTAAGGCTCTTGTGGAAAAGGTTACTGGTGAGAAGTGTGAAAACTTCCGCAATGGTGACCAGACCACCACGCTCATGCGCACCGCCAATGGTAAGGTGGTAGAAATCCAGCACAACGTGATGAATCCCCAGCCCTACAACCGCCTCTTCAAGCTTACCGGCACGAAAGGTTATGCCACGAAGTATCCCGAGGAAAAGTTTGCGCTTGACAAGAGCCAGCTCCAAGAGAGTGGTGTTGCTCCCACGGTGGACAACCTCACTTCCCACGGTTTCTTGCCCAATGCTGAGGCTGCCAAGTTGGTGGAGAAATACAAGCATCCCATCATCAAGAAATATGGCGAGATCGGCCGTGAGATGGGTCATGGCGGTATGGACTATATGATGGATGCCCGACTCGTGTACTGTCTCCAAAACGGCTTGCCTTTGGATATGGACGTGTATGATCTTGCTGAGTGGTGCTGCCTTGCCGAACTGGGTACGCTCTCGATGGACAACAATTCTGCATCCGTTGCTTTCCCTGACTTCACCCGTGGAGATTGGAACAAGGTGAAGGGTTATAAGCACGCCTACAACACCACCGATGAAGCTGCTGTAGAGGCCGCTGCCAAAGCCTATACCGATGCTAGTGTGGCCGCTACTTCCAAGCTCAACCTCTGGAAGCTTTACGATGGCGTGAAGGAAGCCAAGGATGCCAAAGCTGCTGCCAAGGCACAGAAGGCACTTGCCGGCGCAAAAGCTAAGTTTGCCAAGCTGGTGAACAAGAAGTAATTTGCTCGATCCCTACAATCCCCTCATCCTGCTGCAACGCTCGATGAGGGGATTGTTGTGGGTTCATAGACTTTTTCATGGGAATATCACGGCAATTTTGTGCCATTTCTACGGCTATGGTCAAGAAATTAGGCAGAAATTTCGGAGTTTGCCTCAGAAATAGTATATTTGCACTATAAAAAGATTGCGTAAATTCGGAGAGAAAGAGAGTTGCCCTTTTCTTTTTCTGAGTTTATTGCCAGAGCACGCTCCGATACCCTATTGCGGTATCGTTCTGCAGCCCCAATAAGATTACGATAAATGGAATTTCAAGCCCAGCAGATAGCAACATATCTTGGCGGTGTCGTGGAGGGGAATCCTGAAGCTACGGTCAAGACGTTTGCCAAGATTGAAGAAGGCGCAGCGGGTGCCCTCTCTTTTTTGGCCAATCCCAAATATGCGCACTTTCTTTACGAGACTGCATCATCGGTGGTGCTCGTGAACCGGGACTTCCAGCCGGAACGTCCTGTGTCGGCCACCCTTATTCGGGTGGACAATGCCTATGAAGGGATTGCGCGTCTCCTCTCGCTCTATGAGTCGATGACCGAAAGGCGCACGGGCATCCATCCTTTAGCCTTCGTCAGCGAGACGGCTCAGTTGGGTGAAGACGTCTATGTCGGAGCTTTTGCTGTGGTCGGTGACGATGTCCAAGTGGGGGCAGGTACGCAAATCTATCCGCACGTGGTGCTTGAAGCGCGTGTTGTTGTCGGTGAGGAGTGCATTCTTTATCCCCATGTTTCCGTTTACCACGAGTGCCGCATTGGCAACCGCGTGATTTTGCACAGCGGTAGTGTGATCGGTGCTGATGGCTTCGGCTTTGCCCCTTCTGCCGATGGCTATGAAAAAATCCCTCAAATTGGCATCGTCACCATCGAGGACGATGTGGAGATTGGTGCCAACAGTTGTGTAGACCGCTCCACGATGGGCAGCACCTATGTGCGTCGTGGGGTCAAATTGGATAATCTTGTGCAGATAGCCCACAATGTTGACGTGGGTATCCATACCGTGATGTCCGCGCAAGCGGGTGTGGCCGGTAGCACGAAGATTGGTGAGTGGGGCATGTTTGGCGGACAGGTTGGCGTGGCTGGCCACCTCAATCTTCCCCCCCGTACTCAGGCCGGCGCACAGGCCGGCATCCACACGGGGCGTACCGATGGCCGTCCTGTGATGGGCACACCGGCTATTGATGTGCGCCAGTTCGCGCGGAGCAGTGCCGTGTTTAAGCAACTTCCCGAACTCCGCGAAGAAGTGCGCAGCCTCCGCAAGGAGCTGGAAGCCTTGAAGGCTCAGCTCGGCAAGCAATAATCCGTTTTTGGTGGAGCGTGTCCTCTCCACCACCCCGACCTTTATTCAGCATGCAACATACACTCAAAGCCCCTTTTAGCCTGTCTGGCAAAGGACTGCACACGGGGCTGCATATTACCGCAACTTTTGCTCCTGCTCCCACAGGCCACGGCCTCCGCATCCGCCGTGTCGATCTCCCCGGTGAACCCACAATTGAGGCATTGGCCGAATTTGTGATTGACACTTCGCGTGGCACCGTGCTGGGCAATGCCGAGTTGCGGGTCTCCACCATCGAGCATGGGATGGCCGCACTCGTGGCTTCTGGAATCGACAACTGTCTCATTAGTGTCGATGGCCCAGAGTTCCCCATCCTCGATGGAAGCTCTATCCGATATGTAGAGCAGATTGCCCAAGTTGGCGTAGAGGAGCAGGATGCTCCGCGCAGTTATATCGAAATTCGCGAACCGTTGGAATACTATGATGAGATTTCTGGTTCCTGTCTACGGATCGAACCCTCTGACCGTCTGCGCATTGATTCCACCATCGAGTTTCTCGACAGCCAGTTTGTCAAGACCCAGCGTGCCATTCTCAATGATTTGTGCGATTTTCCTTCCGATTTCGCCTCGGCTCGTACATTCGTCTTCGTGCGTGAGGTGGAACCACTATTGAAGATGGGCTTGATCAAGGGTGGCGACCTGAACAATGCCCTTGTCATTTACGAGCGTCAGCTCTCGCAGGAGCGTTTGGACGCCTTGGCCGATACTCTCGGTGTGGAGCACCGCGATGCCTCCCATCTGGGCTACCTGCAACAGAAGCCGATCACGTGGGAGAATGAGTGTGCACGTCACAAGCTTCTCGACATCATCGGCGATATGGCACTCATCGGCCGTCCCATAAAGGGACACATCATCGCCATCCGCCCTGGCCACACGGCTAACAACAAATTTGCGCGTCTCGTGCGCAAACACTATTGTTCATCCTCCACTGCTTCCGCTTTATGATTTCACCGCTTGCCTATGTCGATCCCAACGCTCAGATTGGAGAAAACTGCGAAATTGGACCTTTCTGTTTTATCGATGCCAATGTCGTGATCGGCGATAACACGCGCTTGATGAACAGCGTAACCCTCCTTTCCGGGACACGTCTGGGACGTGGCAATCTCCTCTTTCCTGGAGCGGTGATCAGTGCCATCCCCCAGGATCTTAAGTTTCGGGGGGAAGACACCACTGCCGAAATCGGCGACAACAACACCATTCGCGAGAATGTAACCATCAACCGTGGCACAGCAGCCAAAGGGCGCACCGTGATCGGTTCGAACAACCTGTTGATGGAGGGCATGCATGTAGGCCATGACTGCATCATCGGTAATGGCTGCATCATCGGCAACAGCACGAAACTGGCAGGAGAGGTAGAGATTGATGATTTTGCCATCCTCAGTGCCAGTGTTCTTGTCCACCAGTTTACACACATCGGTTCGTACGTGATGATAAGCGGTGGTACGCGTACGGGACAGGACGTTCCTCCCTTCTGTATCGCTGCTCGTGAGCCCGTGGCCTATTGCGGCCTGAACCTGGTCGGTCTGAAACGGCGCAACTTCTCTACCGATGTGATTAATGCCCTCCATTCAGCCTACCTCATCCTCTATCAGAACTCCAAACTCTTCAACGAGCGCATTGCTGAAATTCGAGAGACGGTAATGCCTTGTCCTGAGATCGAATACCTCCTCGACTTCTTGGCCAACTCGAAGCGCGGATTTATCGGAAAGTAATCCTCCACCCCTCATTATGCAATACCTTATCCGTGTCGTCAGCGACGAAGTGGAAGACTTCCGTCGCGACATCCTCATCGATGAAGACGCCACCTTCCTCGAACTGAGCAATATCCTCCTCAAATCCTGTGGTTATCCCGACGACCAGATGACCTCATTCTACGTGTGTAATGAGGATTGGGAACGTGGCGAACAGATCACGCGTGAAGACGTTCGGGAATCGGCCAACGACCACGACAACTTTGCCATGGCAGACACCGAGCTGAGCGAGTTCTTAGACGATGGCGGGGTTTCGCACTTGGAATATGTGTTCGACCCCTTCAACGATCGTACGTTCTCTCTCTCCGTGCGCGATGAACGCCCGGGCAGTGGTGCGGCTGAGGTGGTGAAATCGGTGGGGAAAGCTCCGCAGCAGATAGCCGAGCTCGATTTCACGCTCTCTACCACGGCTCTCGATGCTGACTTCTCCGATGATTTTTCGCAGGAGGGTTACAATGCCGATGAGATTGATCTCGAAGGTTTTGAAATCTCCGAAGATAGCTTCTGAACCATCCGGGCGACCGCAGAAAAAGAGGTCGCCGGATGGCTTTCTTATGAAAAGGCGTGATGTTGGACTACCCCGTGCAGAGCTTTTAAGCCCCGTATCCCTATTCCCTTCTTCTGTCTTCCTCTCCCATGCTTCTCCGAATTTTCTCACGCGCTCGATAAAGGGGCAAGAAGTTGCAGTGTGGTTTGTAGCAATCATAACGTGGCTTTCAGACACCTTGTCCGAACCGATGGCCTTGTACCGCGGTTCGCGCCTTTTTGTACCGTGGAGCAGTAGAAACCTAACCTATCATGACGCAACTCCCGATGCCGCGCAAGACGCTCTATGTGATCCAAGGCCCCACCGCCGTGGGGAAGACCGCCCTCGCCGTGCTGCTGGCACAGCGATTGGAATGTCCCGTCCTTTCGGCCGACTCTCGGCAGATGTTTCGCGACCTCCCCATTGGTACTGCCGCGCCTACGGTGGCAGAGCAGGGTGGGGTGCGGCACTATTTCGTGGGAACACTCGCCCTTGATGCTTATTATAGTGCAGCTCTGTATGAAGAGGAGGCGTTGGCTCTTTGTGAACGTCTGTTTCAGACGCACGACCACCTCGTGGTGAGCGGTGGTAGCATGCTTTATGTCGATGCCCTTTGTCGTGGCATCGATGTGCTGCCCACCATCAGTGAGGGTGTGCGCACGGCTGTGCTCGAACGCTATGAGCACGAAGGCCTTGCCCCATTCTTAGACGAGCTGCGTGCGGCCGATCCAGACTATTTTGCTGTGGTCGACCGGCAGAATGCCAAACGGGTGCTCCATGCGGTGGAGATCATCCGTGAGAGCGGGCAGACTTATACCAGTCTGCGCACAGGATCCAGTAAGAAGCGTCCTTTCCAGATGGTGAAGATCGGGCTGACCCGCGAGCGTGCAGAGCTGTTCGACCGCATCAATCGTCGTACCACGGTGATGGTGGAGCAGGGGTTTATCGAAGAAGCGAGGCGCATGCTTCCCTTCCGCCATTTCAACGCGCTCAACACGGTGGGGTACAAGGAGCTGTTCCGCCACTTTGATGACGAGTGGCCACTCGATGTGGCTCTTGATCGCATCCGCAAGAACACGCGGGTTTATGCCAAGAAGCAGCTCACTTGGCTGTCGCGCGACGGTAGCATCCGCTGGTATCATCCCGATGTGCTGGCTGCTGACCTGCGCAAGGCGCATCCTGAATGTTTGGACATCTGATTCTGAAATGCCGCATCCCCTCTCGAGCCTTCGTAGTTCGAGAGGGGATGCGGCGTGAAGGGGGATAAGCTTTCGGCTGAGCGGTCATTGACACTCCTGAGCGGCAGCGGTGAAAACAGCCTCAGCGCGGTCGATGGTCTTGACGCGGAATTTTTTTCCACCCACGCGGGTGAGCTTTTTGCCGTCTTTGCGGAGGGCTTTGCGGTCAGTGATCCAATCTTCCGCACGGAGTGGCTCGTCCAGACCAGGTGTTTCGAGCGGCTCATAGCGGTAACGGATGCGGCGGATGGTGGCATCGTAGCCTCCATCACGCACTTCGAACACGAGCTGATAGCAGAGGACGGCACGGTCCCAGACGAGGGCATTGCGCTTGAAGTCCACATACTCTTCGATCGATGCGGCAATGATGCCCGTTTCAGCAGAGAGTTCGGTGATGCGCGATTCGGGGCGTCGTTCCTCGGCGGTGGCGATGAGTTGTTCTGTGTAGGTGCGGAGGCGTTCGAAGAGTTCGGCTTGGGTACGGTTAGGTATCTCCTGGTGGTCTTCGAAGACGACGAGGCCATTTTTTTCGGGTACGGCACCGGTGAGATAGCGTGTCTCATCGGATTGGGGTTTCTGGGCGGATAGGGGAAGAGCTGTGCCGAGAGTTAGTGTGAGGCAAAGCGCGTAAATGAACGTTTTCATGGGGAAAAGGTGTTGGGATGAATGCGGATGAAACCGAGTTTATCGGAGGCTGCGCACCCAGTTGCGGTAGAAGGTTAGAGCTGCCGTACGCCACGAGAAGTCGGGGCCGTCATCGGGGCGGTCATTGTGGTAGTAATGAAGTGGGAGTTGGATGTCCAGTCCCTTGTTGCGGTCGCGGCGATATTCGCGGTCGAGGGTGGAAGCTTCGTATTCCAAATGTCCGATGGCGAAGACCTGCCGGCACGCATCGTCCACCACGATGGCGGGGCCGCTCTCTGTGCTTTCGGCCAAGATGCGGAGCGAGGAGGGAAATTCTGCAGCGCGTACCTCGGTATGGCGACTGTGGGGCATGGGGAAGGTCGTGTCCAGTTCTGCCATAAGGGGATGAGTCGGCATGAGCACTGATTGAGAGAAGATGCCGAACATTTTCTGGGATAGAGGATGCTTTTCCACGCCGTGGTGAAAGTGCAGTGCGGCTTGTGCTGCCCAACAGATGTTGAGTGTGGAGCGTACGTGCTCGATGCTCCACGCCATCAGGTGGCAGAGTTGTGGCCAATAGCGCACGGCCGTGAAATCCATATGTTCGAGAGGTGCCCCTGTGATGATCAGCCCGTCGATTGAGGCGGTGGCCATACGTGTTTCATCGAGATCCACATAGTAGCGGTTCATATATTCCTGCGGTGTGGTCTTGTAGATTTGCCCTGGTATTTTCACTAGGGTGAGGTTGATCTCCTCGCCTGATGCGGCCAGCATGCGGCAGAGGTCGCATTCGGTGACGGCTTTCTCAGGCATGAGGTTGAGCAGCCAGACACTGAGTGCGCCAGAGACATGGGAGACATCGACCGGAAGGTTTTCTGCGCGGAGCGTGTCGAGTGCAGGAATGGGAGCATTGAGGTGAAGCATGAGCCGTGAGATGGGGATTTGGATGGCTGCAAAGGTACTAAAAAACTTTGGCCGCTGGTGTGCTCCGAAGCCACTTTTGCTCTCCACTTGTCGAGAAATAGGCATAAAATACCGCCTTTTTGCCATTTTGTGAAGTCACTGTACTAAGCCTTTGCTTTTTATGCCTTAACTTTGCAGGAGCTTTGTGGAGAAATGCAGCCCGAAGCCGCTGAAGCTGGGCTTGCTCTCACTGCTTCGGCCGAAACCTCCTATCTAAACAATGGTATGAAACAACGATTATGGTTCTTCTTACTTCTGCTTACCTTTGTGCTTCCTTCCTTGGCGCAGAGCGTGGGACAGTTGTTGCGTGGGCGTGTGGTGGATGCCAAGACAGGCGAGGCCGCCCCGTTTGTGAATGTGTTCTACGAAGGAGGGAAAAACGGGAGGCAGACCGATGCCGAAGGCTGCTTTTCCATCCCCTACCGTCAGGGTGGAAAACTGATGGTGTCGAGTGTAGGTTATGAGACCTTCTCCCTCCGTCTGAAGGCTGCCGATAGTCTTCTCGTACGTCTTCGTCCCACTGATCTTGGCCTTGGAGAGGCCACGGTAAAGGGGCGGAAGACCAAGTATTCACGCAAGAACAATCCTGCCGTCATCCTCATGGAGAAGGTCATCGCCGCTAAGCGCGCGAGCAACCTTCGTGCACACGATTTTTACAGTGTAGAGAAATACGACAAGCTCTCTTTCGCGTTGAGTGACATCACACCGAAGGTGTTTGAAGAGGGTGAATTGAAGCGCTTCGCTTTTCTCAAAGATCATGTGGAAACTTCGTCCTACACGGGGAAGCTCATCCTCCCGCTCTCTGTGGATGAGACGGTGTCACAGCAGATTTACCGTAAGGAGCAGGACGAGCTGAAAACCATCGTCCGTGGGCAGCGTACCACGGGGATGAACGAACTTATCGACACGGGCGACATTCTTAACTCAATGCTTCAGGACGTATTTACAGAGGTAAATCTCTATGAGGATGACATCCGTTTCGTGCAGTCGCAGTTTCTCAGCCCGATTGCCGGGAAGAGTGCCATCGGCTTCTACCGCTATTTCATCGAGGACACCGTGATGGTGGCCGGGGCGAAGTGCATTGAGGTGTCATTTGGCCCGAATAATCCGCGCGATTTTGGCTTTTCCGGTTCGTTGTTCATTCATGCCGACAGCACCTTTCGCATTGCACGCGCCGACATTGGTATTCCGATCAAGAGCACGGTGAACTATGTGAAGCGCATCAACATCGTACAGGAGTTCGACCGGCTCCCTTCCGGCGAACAGGTATTGACGAAGAATGATATGTTTGTGGTGCTCGAAGCCGCCAAGTTCCTAAAAACGCTTGAAGTGCGCCGCTATACCGAGTATACGGACTATGATTTTTCCGCTCTTCCTGCGAAGCTCTTCCGTTTCAATGGCAATACAAAGGTAGATCCTGACGCGCGGATGCAGAATGAACAGTTCTGGGCTGCACACCGTACGGCACCGCTCTCTACGACCGAGAGCCGTGCGTCGGCCTTCGTGCACCGTATCCTCAACCTCCCAGGACTGAAGCCCGTGATCTGGGTGGGGAAGTCGCTCATCGAAAACTATGTGCCCACTTCGCTCGATGAGCAGAACCCCTCGAAGATAGACATTGGTCCAGTAAACACTATTGTGACGACCAATCCCGTAGATGGCGTGCGTGTGCGTGCCTCCCTCCAAACCACGGCGCACCTTAGCCCTAATGTGTTTTGGGCAGGCTACTTAGCCTACGGATTTCGCGATAAGCGTTGGAAGGGAATGGGCGAGATGACCTATTCCTTTCGTCGGAAGCATTATTTGCCGATGGAGTTTCCGGTGTCGAACCTTACGTTCCGCTACTCCTATGATGTGGCCTCACCGTCCGATCAGTACGTGACGACCGACAAGGACAATATATTCATGTCGTTCAAATGGGCGGAAGTGAAGCACATGATGTACAACCGGAGCTTCAAGCTCTTCCACGACCAGGAATGGACGAACGGTATGCAGTGGAAAACCCAGCTGCGCCATGAGACCACAGAACCGACTTATCATCTCTTTTATCAGCCGCTGGCTATGGGGCAGCATTACGACACCAATGGTAGCTTTGCCCCACGTCCTTACGGCCCGGGCGACAAGAAGAACCTCGCGGCACTCAACCGCCATTTCCTCACCACAACCGATCTGATGGTGATGATGCAGTATCAGCCTGGCGTGGCTTATATCAACACCAAGCAGCGTCGCATCTTGGTCAATAAGGAAGCCCCTATTTTCCGCATTGCCCATACGGTGGGCTTGAAAGGTGTGTGGAGCGATTACTCCTATAACCTCACCGAACTGGGGATTCGCAAGCGCATCTGGCTTCGCTCGTGGGGACGGATGGACTTTGATATGGCGGCCGGTGCACAATGGAACCGCGTGCCCTTTCCCCTTCTCTGCATGCCCAAGTCGAACCTCTCCTATGTCTATGAGGATAAGATGTTCTATTTGGTCAACAATATGGAGTTTCTCAACGACCGTTATGCCCAGCTCCTCTTTAACTGGAATCTGCACGGCAAGATCTTTAACCGACTTCCGCTCATCCGTCAACTCAAATGGCGTGAGCACATCGGCGTCAATGTGCTCTGGGGAGGGCTGACGGACAAGAACAATCCCTTCTTGGAGCGCAACAAGGATCGCACGGATCTTTTCTTCTTCCCCGGAGAGTTTGTTGCACCTGGTATCTGGCGCAGCGCGAGCCGTGTGATGGATCCTCATACACCTTATGTAGAGGCGGCCTTCGGTGTGCACAATATCTTTAAAATTCTCCATGTCGATTATGTGCGCCGCTTTACTTATCTTTCTGATCCTGCAACGCAGCGGTGGGGCATCCGCTTTGTGTTCCGTGTGATCTTCTGAGGACGTTATTGCAGCTTGCTCAAAGAAAACTAAAATCACAGCATAGGTTTTTCTATGCTGTGGTTTCGTTTTTCTTCCCTTCCCACTGCTGAAAGCGCAATAATCAAGGGTGGTGCGTTGTATTTCCTCCTGAAATGCGTAACTTTGTGGCACACAATGTAGATTATTTCCTTATGAAATTTGCGATTATAGCTGCTGGCGAGGGTTCTCGCTTGGCTCAGGAGGGCGTGCAGCTCCCTAAACCTTTGGTGCGCCTGAATGGCGAAGCTCTTGTGGCGCGCCTGTTGCGCATCTTCTTTGCGCATGATGCCGAAGAGGTGGTGGTGATCGTCAATCAGCTGCATCCTGCCACCGAGACTTTTGTCCGCGAGTGGATGTCTGCGCATCCTGGGTGCCTTGTCCGCCTCGTGGTGAAGAGCACACCCTCATCGATGCACAGTTTTGCGGAGTTGGCTCCATACCTCACTGATGCTCCTTTTTGTCTGACCACGGTAGACACCGTATTCCGCGAAGACGACTTCGGACAATATATTGCTGCTTTCCGGCGCACGCTCACTGAGGGCGGAGATGGGCTGATGGCTGTTACAGACTATATCGATGATGAGAAGCCATTGTACATTGGGGTTGATGAGGCGATGAATATTGACGGCTTTTACGATGAGCGTGAGCTGCGCTTTCGTTACATCTCCGGCGGTATCTATGCCCTCGCACCTTGCGCCCTCGATACTTTGGCACGCTGTATGGCCGAAGGGCAGAGCCGTATGCGTAACTTCCAGCGCGCCCTCATTGCAGACGGCCTTCACCTGAAAGCCCACCTCTTTTCGAAAATCCTCGATGTGGATCACGCGGCTGACATCGAAAAGGCCGAGCAATTTCTACGTTCATGATTTATCTTATTGCGCGTGCTCCGCGCTTTTCTCCGAACAGTGAGCAGCGCGATGCTGCCATATTCCAAGCGGTCGTGTTGGGATTGGTGTTGCGCGGGTTACCTGTTTGCACAATGGACGAAGATGCGCTGCCGGTGGCTTTGTCTGATGCCCAGCTAGTGCTGTCGATGGGACGTGCTCCCAAGACACTCCATCGTCTGGCTGAGTGGGAGCATGAAGGAGTCCCCATCCTTAATTCACCGACCTGCCTGCTACGCAACACCCGCTCGCAGCTCGATGCCCTTTGTGCCGCAGCAGGCAGTGGCACAACTTCCCTCTACAAGGAGACCGACGTCGTGCGCATTGAGCGCGAGGTAGGCTATCCGCTCTGGCTTAAACGCGGTGACGGTGGGGCAGAGACGGCCAGCGATGTCCGCTTCGTAGCCAACCGCGCGGCGTTGAACGAAGGTTTGGCCTTCTTTGCTGAACGTGGTTATACCGACTTTCTGACCACAGCTCATGTGGAAGGCGACTTGGTCAAGTTTTATGGTGTGGAGGGGACACCTTTCTTTCATCACACCTTTCCCACTGCCGGAGGCGGTTTCTCGAAATTCGGGCTTGAAGTCCACAACGGTGCCCCGAAGGGACATCCTTTTGATCCTGATCGTCTTAAAGCCTTGGCTGATAAGGTGGCACATAGTGCTGGCATGCCCATCTATGGGGGGGATGCCATCGTGCGTGCCGATGGTAGTATTGCCGTGATCGACTTCAACGACTGGCCGTCCTTTGGCAGCTGCACCCAAGCCGCTGCCGCTGCCATCGTGGAGCGTGCCTGTGCCATAGTCAGAACGGCAGCGCAACCTCTATAATGATTATATCCACTTCCTCCTATTCTTCCGTTCATGGCCGAAACTCAACTTCAAGCGACCTTTAAGAGTCGCGACACTGAAGAAAACATAGATATTTACTTTACTCGTCCCATTGGCATGCTGTGGGCACGGTTGTTCAACCATTTCGACATTCATCCCAACGTAGTCACTATTTTGAGCATCATCCTCGGGGCTATGGCCGGTGGATTTATGGCTTTCGGTGCCGGCAGCTGGACAAACACGCTGGTGGGCATCGGGCTATTGATGTGGGCCAACTTCTATGACTCGTGTGATGGACAACTGGCGCGCATGACAGGGAAGAAGACCCTCTGGGGACGTATTCTCGATGGTTTTGCGGGCGATGTGTGGTTTACAGCCATTTATATGGCCATAGGCTATCGCCTCATGAACCAACCCATCCTTCCGGGTTGGGGAGATAGTCCACTGTGGAGCTGGTGGATCTTTCCTTTGCTCTATTACATTGGGTTTCATGCCCACGCGGTGCAAAGTCGTCTGTCGGACTATTACCGCAACATCCACCTCTATTTTATCAAGGGCGAACAGGGTAGTGAACTGGACCGTTCGGACAAGCTACGTGCAGAGTACGACAGCCTGCGGTGGAGCGATCGCTTCGCCTGGAAACTCTTCCTTCACTTCTACACCAACTACACCGCCGGCCAAGAGCGGGAGACGCCCAAATTCCAAGCCTTTAAGCGTGCTCTCGATGCGCGCTATGGACGTTCCCTCCCTCAAGAACTCGTGGAAGCGTTCCGCGCCGGTAGTCTTCCACTGATGAAATGGACGAATGTCTTGACTTTTAACTGGCGCGCCATCACGCTCTATTGTGCTCTGCTTGTTGGGGTGGCGGTGCCAAGCTTTGTGCTCTTCTATCCGTTGATGGAACTGACGGTGTTCCACGTAATTTATCTTCGGATGCGCCACCGTCACGAAAACCTTTGTGTCACGCTGCACAATCGCTTCCTCACTGAACAATAAGCCGATGAAACCCCTCTACCGCAATCTTTTCCTCCTCTTTGGCATCCTCGCCCTTGGGGTGATGATTTGGCAGTTTCCCGAAGGTTGGGACACCATCCGCCACAACTTGGGGCGTGTGCTCCTGTACCTCCCTGGGGTGGTGGGCATTTGGCTGTTGGTGTATTTGCTGAATGCGCGTGCCTTTCAGATACTGGTCAATACGTCCGACCACGACAAGCACCTCAGTTTCCGCCATGCGTTGAAGCTTACGATTTCGGGCTTTGCTTTCTCTTATACCACCCCGTTTGGCTCTGGTGGTGCACCGTATCGCGTGATGGAGTTGGCACGCCACATCGGTATGCCGCGCTCTGTGTCTTCGGTGGCACTTTACTCGATGATGCATGTGTTCAGTCACTTCTTCCTTTGGACCACTGCCCTCTTGGCCTTCGTGATCTGGCATTTCGAAAAGATGACGCCTTGGCTTTGGATGCTGTTCTCCCTTTATCTCACCATTTTTGTCGCGGCCATCTTCTTCTTTCGTTACAGCTACAAGCATGGGATCATCGCGCGGCTATTTGGCCTACTGTTCTTCATCCCCTTTCTGCGCCGCCCGGCTCGGCATTTCTATGATCGGCACCGCGAAGCTTTTGCGGTAACCGATGGCAACATCCGTTTTCTCTACGAGCATCCGCGTCAACTTTGGGGGGCGTTGGTACTGGAATACTTCGGACGATTTTTTAATTCGTTTGAGTTCTACTTCATCCTCCTTGCCTTTGGTATGCCCGAGGTAACCTTTGTCGATGCGCTCGTTGTGCTCGGCTTCTCCTCCTTGATGGGCAATCTCCTCTTCTTTCTCCCCATGCAGATTGGTGCACGGGAGGGCAGTTTGGCCATCATTGTGCCCATCCTCTTTGCGGGGACGTCAGGTTCTTTGGGGCTGTATGTGGCCTTCTTTACCCGCATTCGCGAAATCTTCTGGATTGCCATGGGCGTGGCTTTGGTTAAGGTGGGCAACAATAGCCTGATGCGCTGATGTGTCAATGTTTTCGACCGGCTAGACAAGCCATGCCAAAGCGATGTACGCGCTTTGAGCGTTGCCGTGGTCAGAAAACATCTGTTGCAAACGTTCCCTTTCTTCTTTCCTATTACGCTATTTGTGATGAAAACCCTTCTTTTTGATTACGGAGGTACGCTCGATACAGCAGCGCGCCATTGGAACTACGTTTTGTTGGATGCTTACCATGCCGTGGCGATCTCCGAAGAACCCGAATTGCTGAAAGTTGCCGGTGCAGCTTGGCGCGAAGCCTATGTACATGGTGAGCGCAGCTTGGCACGCCAGCCCATCATTCTACCCGAGGATGACTTTTATACGCTTCTTTTGAAGAAGGTGCGCATCGAATTGACCCATCTTCGTGCGCATGCAGGGGTGTTGCTGACCGATGAGCGTGCTGAACACTGTGCGCAAGAAGTGGCGCGTGTGGCTGATGCTGCGGCGCGTCGACATGTGAAGGAGAGCCAGCATGTCTTGCAGACGTTGAGTGATCGTGGCTATCGCTTTGTGCTCGTCACGAATTTCTATGGCAATATCTCTGCGGTGCTCCGTGGCTATGGTCTAACCGAGTTTTTTCAAACAATCATTGAGAGTGCGGTGGTCGGTGTGCGTAAGCCCGATACTGCCATCTGGCAGTTGGGTGTGGAAGCTGCCGGTGTTCCAGCATCTGACTGTGTGGCCATCGGCGATTCTTATAGCAAGGACATTGTTCCCGCAGCACAGATCGGCTGCTCTACGGTCTGGTTCAAAGGTGAAGAGTGGGAGGCGAAAGCCTATGATGAAACGCTTCCCACACACATCATCACCCGATTGGACCAACTGCTGAACCTCCTCCCTTAATCCCCTTGAACTGTATAAGAACATGTTTACGACTCATCGCAAAGACTGGACAGAACTCCTCTGTCTGATGCGCTTGCTGACGCACTCCGATGTGCCGATGGCTGATACCAAAGGTCGTCCAGCGGGTACATCGCGTCGTTTGCTCTGCGTTGCACGCCTGGAAGAGCAAGGTGAGCGATATTATCGCCGCACGGAGCAAGAGGTGCAAATCTCCTCTTCGCCTCATTTCTCCACGGAGACCACGCGCTGTTTTTCCACCGATGTGTGGGATGCGGCAGCGGAACATGCCTTTCTCCTTCTGCGCACTGCGGGTGAGGGAGCGGACATTGAGGTGGACGATGCAATGGAAGCCTTTCTTGATGAGGCTGACTTCCGAAGTCTTTCGGGCACGTCCGAGGGACGTTTACAGCTTCGCCTCCATTTTGAGGGATATCCCGAAGGAGCAGCTCTGCTCCTCTCGCGGGCTGGAGCGCAGACTTCTCTACTCCTTGATGGTGGGCGTGCCGCAAATCTCAAACTTGAACAGACGGGTACGCGTTTTGCTGCTCCGATGGCGGCGAAGGTTAATGCTTTGGAAAGCGAACACACGGTGGCCGACCGCATGCGGATGGTGGAACGGATGGGGAGCTTGTTGAAGTATCATAACGTGGCGGATCGTGTGTTCCGTGCCAACCTTGCTATGATCGATCTTCACCTCGGCCGTCTCCTTACTGAACTGGTGCGCACGTCGCACTTGGAGAATGTGCTGCGCTTGGACGAACTTACAGTGATGTTGCGCGAACAGAATCCGCTGAAAGTTTCTGCGGAGTTGATAGAGAAGCACGGTTACTATGAGCACAAAGTCATCCAACTTCTTTTGGCTTGTATCGCGGGGCTACGGCCTGCTAAGATCTACCGCGGAGAAACTTCACTCCCGCCCTATATCCTGCTCCTGATGCCCGATGGTTGTCCCGTGGTTTTCGACACAGCTGACCGCGGACTCCTTGCCACCTTTCTTCTCCACGCCACTCGCCTCGACCGTGGTCATCTTGATCGCGACCGCTATGGTGTATTGGAGCGCGAGAACAATGTCTATTACTTTAAGCTCAACCTGAAAATTGCTTTAACCAAGCGTTGAACTCGGGAAGCTTCTTGGTTTGTCGTAAATACAAAGCTATAAACCCCAATTCGGTTTAAGCTTTGCTTTTTATTGGCAAGTCAATAGGGCACACTTCTCCTTTCGACCTAGCTCTTAGGCCGAAGAGAAGTTGTTTCACGAAATGTATTTTTAGAACAGAGTCAGCTGCTTGGTGCTACTCGTCTCCTCCCACTCAAACTCTACGTTAATAGTCGGCTTGGTGTCGTAAAAGGCGTAAGCAGCCATTCCTGCGAGAAGATTGACGATGAAGTTAGAAAGGCTTCTATGGCGCGTATGAACGATTTGCGCTACGTTCTTAAGCATATCGTTGATGGTCTCAATAATGCTTCTCTTGCGCAGCATAATCTTGTCGTTGATGTCCATTAATCGGTTCTTCATATTGGAGCGGATGCCTGTAACGATGTGCACACCACGGTCGAAGAGCGAAGCAAAAAGGGATTGCGAGATGTAGCCCTTATCGGCATAGAGCTTACCGAACAGGTCTTTAGTCAAATCATTGAATACCTTTGGATTGCGGTCATCCACATTGGCTTTGGTAAGCGCGAAATTGAGCAGTTCTCCTCGATCATTGCACAGTAAATGGAGCTTGAAACCATAGTACCATCCCATCGTACTCTTGCCCTTATGAGCGTACCCCTTGAAGACGCGGTTGGAGAATTGTCGCTTGTTTTCGCAGACGGGGATACGCGTGGAATCGATAAACGTGATG
>JBHAFF010000004.1:0-28903 GCA_041855985.1 Alloprevotella sp. | reverse complement strand
TAATACTATGGCTGAAGATGCGGCGCTTTAAGGGAATATGCCACGTATAGCGTTGACCGACAAAGAGATGAATACGTATCTTGGACGAGAACCAATAATAATTAGCGGTAGGATAGCGGCTCGGCGTACGCCCCCAGTAGTTGCCATCCAGCACCGCGTTCAGGAAGAGGCCACAAGCGAAAGGTTGAACGGAAAACTCTCCATCGGAAGAAAGGCGACACGTCCAAGGAAGACAGGTCTGCCGCAAGGTGAGGGTGAGTTCAGCATGCTCGGAATCATATTTCGGGATAAAACCGAACATTACGTCCGTTTCCCACTGTTGCCGATCTCCATACTCCCAACCCAAGCCTGCACTTACCAGACCGATACTCCCGGCATACTGCACACGGGAAAAATCAGGAATGAGCCCCTTCCAAAACCGCTCATAACGCTCTACCCTCCTCTGATATGCAGCAACGTGCAAGTCGGCTTTGGTAAGCATTTCACCACCCAAGGCTGCCGAGTCTGGTATCACATTGCACTCCACATGTGCAGCGACCGGGAGTATCCCCAGCAGTAAGAAGAGGCTAAAAATCGACCGTTTCACAATCATATTGGCCACCTTTGACGGTAAACACATAGTATTGCCGTTTTTCGGCATTGGCAATCTCATAATAAAGGATGCCATCGTTAAAGAGATCCACCACCTCAGTCGTGTGCCCATGTCCGCAAAGACAGAACAAAGGGTGTGTGAAATTTCGGATGAGGTATTGGAAGGCGTTGCCCACATTGTCGTTGAACTCGTCAGAGAAAGGGCGCACGTGCATGACCACAATGGTGTTGTCCACTGTGCTGTCACCAATGAAACTTTCCATATAATTGAGGTCAGGCACAGGATTACTGAAATCAAATTCCAGAGCATTGGTATCGAGACAGATGAAACGGGTACGCCCTGCCACAAAAGTAAAATTCTCTTTGCCGAACATGGAGCGATACACCTCCTTTCCATTGCCCACGCAATCATGGTTGCCCAAAAGCACCACATAGGGCATAGAGAGCTTATTCATTACCGACTGCTGCCAGTCGAACTCCTTGGTGATACCGAAGTCCGTCATATCTCCGCAGTGCACGACAAAGTCGATGTCACCACGCTGATTGATGGATCGAACCTCGTCCTCCATATCATCAAACCACCGCTGAGTATCACTGATGACAGCAAAGCGGATCTGACTTTTCCCTTGTGTGGCTTGCTCGATGCGGGCAATGTTGTTGAGATGTATGGACTTCTTTCCCTTGATACGACCGTCATAGGGATGGACATCCATCAAGTCGCAACCCACAAAGAGGAGACTGAACAAGAGAAGCAGATACTTTGAGTACATGACAGAGTTGATATAACGCGATAATGGCATTAATTTGGTGCGTACGGGTACCATCCGAACCAAATATTGGACAGTATCCAACTTCATGACCTGACTATAGAGCGGCAGACTAATATGGTGCGTACTTTTGCGCATACTACTTGTTTTTATTTCAACTGCAAAGTCGCAAAAAGGCTGGAATCCCTTTTGAGGTTTCCAGCCTTAATCGTTATTCAGAAAATGAATTTACGAGACGACAACAGTTTCTTCTCTTTTCGTTAGATAGTAAAGGGTTTATTCTTCTGAATCGACATAGCGGATAACACCTCGCTCGGTAGTGGCGATGAAGTCGGTAATATCCTTAATCTCAGGACTCATCTCTATCTGTTCATAGATCTTGATGACGGCATCATCGAGAGAGAAGTTGCCAGCAGTGATAAGGCGGAAAGCATTGGCCAAGTGGCGCAAGATACGCTCATCTGCATGCGGTAGGCAGCGTTCAATAACATGGGTGTTCACCCCGTGGTAGGCTGGAGGATTTCCGCCAAAGATGGCATAAGGCAACACATCTTTCGACACGCGGCAACCGCTTTGTAAGAGGGCGAACTTGCCCACACGAACCTTACGCTGTACCATCGAAGCGGAGGAGAGGATCACAAAGTCGTGGATTTCACTGGCTCCTGCAATACTAACCGAAATGCCAATGACGCAACGGTTGCCGATGCGGACATCATGACAAACATGCACCTTATTCATCAAAAAGTTACCATCACCAATCACGGTGGCATCTTCCGAACGGTTGCTACCGGCAATAAGCACATTCTCACGGATCACATTATCGTTGCCGATGACCACACGAGGCTTCTCCTTCGGGTCGTAGTGAAAGGACTGAGGAGCAGCACAGATCACCGTGTTCTGATGAACAATGTTGCCACTGCCCATAGTGGTGCCGTTGAGGATACTGGCGTGCGGCATGATGACGCAGTTGTCGCCAATGGTTACATCGCCTTCAATGTAGGCAAAAGGACGGATGTCGACGTTCCAGCCAATCTTGGCAGCAGGATCGACATAGGCGAGAGGAGAAATCATAGTGCAAAACTTTAAGGGTTGAGGTTTTACTGTCGACCACCGCCGAGAGCCTTATAGAGAGCTATGACGGCCTGCACCTTCTCATACCGCTGATTAATCACAGCGAGGCGCCCATTGAGAAGGTTCATCTGCGCGGTGAGAGTTTCGAGATAGGTGGTGGTATTTCCGTTACGAAAAAGGATTTCAATATCATCGTTTGCCTTCTGCAACTCCACCAGACGAGCCTCATTCAACTGCGTGGTGGCGCAGGCTGTGCTATAGGCAGCGAGAGCGTTGCTTACTTCTTGTCCGGCCGTGAGGAGTGCCTGTTCAAAGTCAAGCTGAGCCGTTTCGGCTTGGAGCTTGGCAATCTCGTAGCTGCCTTTCAGCTTTCCTTGTGCAAAGATCGGCTGAGTAAGGGAGGCCACACCAGCAGCAAGGAACTTGCCGGGATTCATGATCGCCCCGCCGAGAGAATTGGTAAATGCCCCTTGAGCACTAATGGTGATCTTGGGGAAAAAAGCACCACGAGCAGCCTGAACACCGTAGAAACTGTTGGCGAGTTTCGCCTCAGCGATAGCCACATCAGGACGGTTGGCAAGGAGGGCGAGGGGGATCCCGACAGAGAAGGAGTCAGGGAACCCCTCTGGGTTGAACGCACTGCGCTCGATGGCGTGGGAAGGCTCATGAAGGAGAAGGCATAGGGAGTTCTCAAGCTGACGGATGTTGTCATCGAGCGTGGGAACGGTAGCTTGAATCTGTAGTACCTGTGCCTTCGCACTGGCCACACCGGCCGAATTAATGCCCATGCCCGCCTCCTTCATAGCCTCCATCACCTCAATGTTGCGTTCCCAGAGTTTGAGTGTGGCATGTGTAGTGGCAAGTTGCTCATCGAGCATTTGGAGGGAATAATAGAGGTTGGCCACACCCGTCACGAGGGCGGTCTGCACAGCCTGTCTCCCGGCCTTGGCTTGGAGAACCCCTAATTCGCCCTGCTTCTTAGCGTTGTAGAGTGTGCCAAAGGCATCAATCTGCCAAGAGGCAGCCAATGGAAACTCATAGGTTTTGACCATGGAGCCCCCATCAATGAAGGCTTTGGAAAGTGTCCCCGAAGGAGTGAACGCCACCTGAGGGAGATAAGCCAATTTGTTGATACGCAATCCGATCTCAGCCTGTTTCACCGTGAGAGCGGCCTTCTGTATATCAGTGTTCTGCGCCAGAGCTCGCTCGATGAGCTGCTGGAGTTTGGGGTCGGTAAAAACTTCTCGCCAAGGCGTATTGCCGAAGGAGGTGGTATCGGCCACGGCAAGCACACCATCAGAGGATGCTGTGTCGCGGAAGAGCGATTGCGTCAAGCTGTCTACCATCGGGGCATTGCGCTCATATTTCTGAAAGAGACCGCAGCCCGTGAGCATCATCGTCCCCGCAAAGAGTAGGATATATGATTTCATAAATTCATTTCGGTAAAAGACAAGAGAGGAAGAGAGCTTTCGCGTTGAGAAGGCTCTCTTCGCTCACTTGTGAAGAGAATTAGTGGGCATACTGCTCGATGTCAGCCGAGGCATCATCGTTGTGAAGGTCGCTGAAATCCATAGGCTTGAAGTGCTCTTGAATGCCTTGGAAAATGCGGAACAATGCGGGCACGACGAAAATCTGGCAAACCATGCCGATGAACATACCACCAATCGCAGTTGTCCCAAGGGAACGGTAGCCGTTGGCACCTGCCCCAAAGGCGAACATCAGAGGAAGCAGACCGATAATCATAGCCATCGAGGTCATCAGGATAGGACGGAGGCGGGCTGCGGCACCATGGAGGGCAGCACCCGTGATACTCATACCCATCTTGCGGCGGTCGAGGGCGAACTCAACAATCAGAATAGCATTCTTAGCCAACAGGCCAATGAGCATGATGAGGGAGATCTGAACATAAATGTTATTCTGAGCAGTCCCGAAGATCGCATTCATCAACTGACCGGCAGCTCCCGGGAGGAAGCTCAATCCTCCCATCATTTGGATGAAGAGGAATGCCCCCATCAGACCAAAGGGAACGGAGAGCAGGACGGAGAGGGGAAGGAGATAGCTCTCATACTGCGCCGAGAGGAGCAGATAGATGAACACGAAGCAGAGCACAAATACGATGGCTGTGGTGCTTCCTGATGTGCTTTGCTCTTCACGCGTCAGACCAGAATATTCATAGGAATAGCCCACGGGGAGACTCGACTGCGCCACCTCTTTGATAGCCTGTATGGCTTGACCTGAGGTATAACCTGTGGCCGGGTTACCGTTGACGGCAATCGAAGTGAACATGTTGAAGCGCGTGATGTTGTCTGGCCCCATCGTTGGCGTCATGGTCATGAACTGTGTGATGGGAGCCATCTCGCCCTTGTTATTGCGAATCATCACCTTATTGAGCGACTCATAGTTGGCACGCTGGCTCTGCTCACCCTGCACCATCACACGGTAGATCTTACCGAAGCGGTTAAAGTTCGATGTATAGAGACCACCATAATATCCCTGAAGCGTGTTGAGCACATCGGTGGGCGAGAGGCCAGCACGTTTACACTGCGCGGCGTCAATATCGATCATGAACTGGGGGAATTTGGTGTCGAAAGAAGTCTGAGCCGACTGGATCTCAGGACGTTTTTCAAGATCAGCAATGAAATCACGCGTTACTTCTTGAAAACGATCGAGTGAGCCACCTGTACGGTCTTGGAGGTTGAGCGTAAAACCGTTCGACACTCCATAACCAGGGATCATGGGCGGGGGGAAGAAGAGTACCTGAGCGTCCTTAAAGGCTTTCTGAGACTCGAGATAGAGGTTGGCAAAGACCATCGTGGAACTTTCCATAATGGGGTTGCGCTCCTCCCAAGGCTTGAGCTTAATGAAGAACGTACCATAGGAAGGCCCTTGGCCACCGAGCAGGGAGAAACCAGAAATGGCAGTGGATCCCTCAACGAGAGGCGAGGCCATGATCATCTTCTCAACCTGCTTGAGTACCACTTCTGTGCGATCCTGGGAAGTACCCGGTGCCATAGAGAACGTTCCCATAAGCATACCCGTATCTTCGTTGGGCACAAGCGTGGTCGGGGTAATCTTCATGAAGAGGAAGAGAAGAGCTATTGAAGCCGCTACCAGCCCCATCGAGAGGAAGGGACGGACGATGAAGCGGTTCACCCCTTTCTTGTACCGTTCAAGAAGACGGTCGTAATAGGCATCGAAAGCATCGATGAAGCGATCAGAGAAGAGCCCCATCACGGCTACTGCTGCCACAAGCCATGCAATGATAGAGAGGACGATGTTTTCGAAGGTGAAAAGACCGGCAATCATCATCACCAACGTGAGGATGAGGAGCGTGAGCGTGAGCCAAGGCGGAAGAGCGAGAGCCAGCCCTTTTCCACGGATCTTATACTTCTTCTTGAGTACTTCAAGAGCTTCCTTCTGAGCTATTTGCATCCGCTCTCCAAGAGCTTTCTTCTCACCATGGGGTTTGAGAAAAAGGGCGCAGAGAGCAGGTGAAAGGGTGAGAGCGTTGAGGGCGGAGAAAGCGATGGCGATGGCCATAGTAATACCAAACTGACGATAGAACGTACCGCTCGTACCACCGATGAAGGACACGGGGACAAACACAGCCATCATCACGAGGGTAATGGAGATGATTGCGCCACCAAGTTCACTCATGGCATCGAGCGAAGCTTTGCGCGCCGATTGATAGCCCATGTCAAGCTTAGCATGCACACCCTCTACAACAACGATGGCATCGTCCACCACAATGGCAATGGCGAGTACCATGGCCGATAGGGTGAGGAGATTAATGGAAAAGCCAATAATATAAAGCGCGAAAAACGTACCGATCAAGGCCACGGGAATGGCGATCGTGGGAATGAGTGTAGACCGGAAGTCTTGGAGAAAGATGAACACCACGAGGAATACAAGCACAAAGGCCTCAATGAGCGTCTTTACCACTTCGTGGATAGAAGCGAAAAGGAAGTCATTCACATTGACAGCTTCATGCACCTTGATACCTTGGGGCATCGTACTCTCATTCTCTTTGAGAAGTTTCTGGATATCGCGCACGATCTCAGTAGCATTTGATCCTGCCACCTGAGTTACCATGCAGGTTACGGCGCGATGGCCGTTTACGCGGCTGGCATTGGCATAAGTCTCACTACCCAGTTCGACACGCGCCACATCTTTGATGCGAATCACATTGCCGTTGGCGGTAGACTTGATGACCATGTTTTCAAACTCGGGCACTTCCTGCAAACGGCCACGGTAGCGAAGAGTATACTGGAAGGTATTACCCTCACGCTCACCAATGGCACCGGGAGCTGCTTCAATGTTTTGCTCAGCCAATATGCCGGAGATGTCGGTGGGTACGAGGCCATAGGCTGCCATCTTCTCCGGGTCGAGCCAGATGCGCATGGCGTAGGAACCGGCAAAAACCTGAGCATCGCCTACGCCCTTCACACGTTGCACCTCAGGAATGACATTGATCTTGGCATAGTTTTCGAGGAATTCCTTCGAATAGCGATCCTCAGTGTCTACAATGGAGAACACAAGGAGCATGGAGCTTTGACGTTTTTGGGTCACAACCCCCACACGTGTCACTTCGGCAGGCAGGAAGCCTGCGGCCTTGGCCACACGATTCTGCACATTGACCGCTGCCATATCAGGGTCTGTGCCCATCTTGAACGTAATCTGAATGGTGGCCGCACCTGTGTTCGTGGCGGTGGAACTCATGTAATCCATGTTTTCCACACCGTTGATCTGCTCTTCGAGCGGAGCAATCACAGAGTTGAGTACAGTCTGAGCATTGGCACCCTGATAGGAGGTGGACACCTGGATGGTGGGCGGCGCGATATCGGGGTATTGAGTGATGGGCAGCGAAATGAGACCCAACGCTCCAAGCATGACGATGAAGATGGAAATCACCGTCGACAGCACCGGTCTATTGATAAAGGTATCTAGTTTCATGTTTCGTCAATGTCTGTACGAAAGACTATTAGGATTAATCCTGATTGGGCATCTTTTTGTCGGCCATATGCTGTTCCGACTTCTTGCGCTGTGCTTCGCTCTGCTCAGGAGTGATGGGTTTGATCTTCATGTCATTCTTGAGCTTGTTTACCCCCTCCACGACAATACGGTCGCCTACTTTAACACCACTCTCAACCACAAAATGCTCACCGTCATTTTGGGGTAGTACGGTAATCTCAGTAGCGTGCACGGTGTTCTGCGCATCAACCACATAGACAAACTTCTTGTCCTGAATCTCATATGTGGCCTTTTGGGGAATCATGATGGCAGACTTACGATTGATGGGGAACTTCACCTGACCAGTGGCCCCAGAGCGGAGAATGCGGTGAGGGTTGTCAAATGTGGCACGCATCTGTACCGATCCCGTGGTCGGATCGATGACGCCTGACACACTGCTCACCGTGCCCTTCTCATCATACGTCGAGCCATCGGCAAGGATGAGATCCACAGCAGGCATCTCGTTAAGAGCCGCGTTCGTACCACCACTCGTGCGGGTCATTTCGAGAAGCTGTTTCTCAGTCATAGAGAAGTAAGCATACATCTTTGAGAGGTTGGACACAGTGGTGAGAGGCTGCTGAGACGCACTGCTCACCAATGATCCTACTCGATAGGGAATACTGCCCACCACACCGGCACTCGTAGAACGCACGGTGCAGAAAGAGAGTTGGTCATTGGCGTTCACCAAAGCGGCCTGAGCCTGTGCCAATTGTGCTTGGAGCGAAGAAAGCTGGTTGGCAGCCACATCATAGTCATACTGGGAGATGATGTCCTTCTCTCGGAGCATTTTCTTGTTCTTCAACGTCAGTTCCGCAGTAGCAATGTTAGTCTTTACCACATTCACCGCAGCACGAGCCTGTTCTACAGCAGCCTTGTATTGCGTGGGATCAATGACGAAAAGCACCTGACCAGCCTGAACGAAATCGCCTTCGTCCACGAGTTGTCGCACGATGTTACCCGCCACCTTAGGACGAATCTCGATATCCTGAACACCCTTAATCGTGGCGGGATAGGAAGTGCTGAGGCTAGCTTCTGATGTAGTTACGGCAGTCACAGCAAACGTATTGTCTTCACTCGTAGCCGTGGACGGCTTGTTGCCTGAACAGGCTACAAGTACGGTACCGAGCAGAAGATAAGCAATCTTTTTCATAAGAATCTTGAGCTTTGAATTAGGGTTGTTTGTTGAATGATGTATCGCTTAATAATGTGGAAAGAGGGGAGTGGTGAGAAACCCAAGCGCTCCTCCACGATTTTGAGGCAAAGTTAGGGCAAAAAACTCGTACGCACAACAAAGTTTCCACCCTTTTCCATCGCACACGTTGTGATTTAGAGTTTATTATATAGAGAGAAGGTTAAGTGGTACTCTTTACTTAGCAAAGTTGTGAAGGAGAAGCCACTGCGTAGATAGCTTCCCCTCTGTACTGAATATCCACCAAGAATAATGCATTAGCCGCCACACTCTCGCCTGCTGAGCAACGATCTTTGGCCTGGACAACGCGCACAAAATCGTCCAGAGACATGCGACCACGCCCCACTTCTAACAAAGTGCCCACAATGGCACGCACCATGTTGCGCAAAAAACGATTGGCCGTGATTTCAAAACGCCAATGGTCGTCCTTGATCTGTATCCAACGCGCCAAAGAGACTTTGCAAAAATTGGTTTTCTGATCGTTCTTCACTTTGGAAAAGCTCGTGAAGTCCTCTACATCTTGCAGAATGGCAGCAGCCTGATTCATCAAGTCATAGTTCGGTACGTAAGTAAGTCGGTGGGCATAGTGGCGAAGATAAGGATTCTTCGCCGTATAGACTTCGTAATAATATGTCCGCTGCACTGCGGAGAAGCGGGCATGCATGGTCTCTGAAACAGCTTCCACGCACTGCACAGCTATGTCAGCCGGCAAGATGCGATTCAGTCGAAATACCAACTGTGCGCCATCCAGCACTTTCGGGGTATCGAAGTGAGCCACCATCATCGAGGCATGCACCCCAGTATCCGTGCGACCCGCCCCCACACACTCTACGGGGTGTGCAAGAAGTTTTGATAAGGCATCATTCATCCTCGCCTGTACCGTGTCAGCATTCGGCTGAACTTGCCAGCCATGGTAGCATGCTCCGTCATAGGAAAGCGTAATAAAATACCGCATATCTGCACTTGTGATAAAAAATGCCGTGTTCTCTCAGTCGGAGAACACGGCGCAATATGATCTTATCTACGGGTCAAATAGGTTAAGCCTCTTCGGCAACCACCTCGAAGGACACTTCTGCGGTAACCTCGCGGTGGAGTTTCACCAGGGCGGTGTAAGCACCAACTTCTTTGACGTCCTTGAGGACAATGCTCTTGCGGTCTACCTCGATGCCACGCTTCGAGAGCTCCTCTGCAATGTGAAGGTTCGTGATCGAACCATAGATAGCTCCTGTAGCACTTACCTTCGTGGCGATCTTGATGTCATCAACAGCGTTAATCTGTTGAGCCAGAGCCTCAGCATCGCTTTTGATCTTAGCGAGCTTATGCGCTTGCTGCTTCAAATTCTCAGCAAGAACCTTCTTTGCGGACTCCGAAGCAATGACAGCTTTACCCGTGGGAATGAGGAAGTTACGTCCATAGCCGTCCTTTACGGTAACGATCTCGTTCTTAAAGCCGAGACCCTGTACATTTTCTTTGAGAATGATTTCCATACGTGTGCTTCCTCTTTTATTATTTCATCAAATCGGTTACATAGGGCAGAAGCGCAAGGTGACGAGCACGCTTCACGGCCTGAGCCACACGACGCTGGAACTTCAAAGAAGTGCCAGTGATACGACGGGGAAGGATCTTACCCTGCTCGTTGAGGAACTTCTTGAGGAACTCGGGATCCTTGTAGTCGATGTACTTGATACCGCTTTTTTTGAAACGGCAGTACTTCTTCTTCTTAACATCTACAGTAGGGGGAGTCAAATAACGGATTTCAGATGCTTGTGCCATGGATTAATCCTCCTTTTTATGAGAACGGCGCTTCTCTGCATAGAGAGCGGCATACTTCTCTTGTTTAACAGTAAGGAAACGGATCACGCGCTCATCGCGACGGAAGCCGATCTCCAGTTTGTCGACAACGGTGGGTTCTGCCTTGAACTCCAACATCTGATAGAAACCAGTGCTCTTCTTGTCGATGGCATAAGCCAGCTTCTTGAGGCCCCAGTTCTCTTCATTGATGATCTCTGCGCCATTAGCTGCGAGAACACCTTTGAACTTTTCGACCGTCTCCTTCATCTGTTCATCAGACAAAACGGGAGTTAAGATGAAAACGGTCTCATACTGATTCATCATGGGTGTGATTGAATTGAGTGAATAAATGAATACTTCCAAGAGTGCTTACAACTGCCATTATGGCAAGGAGAGTAAAGCTCTCCCGAAATGCCGTGCAAAATTAGGGATTTCCTCGCATACGAGCAAGAAAATCCCACCACATTTTTCCCGTACGGCACAGATTTAGCTTCGCAAGGAGGCGAAGTACTTTTTTTTTTGTACTTTTGCATACCAGACTGCCGTAGTGTGGAAATGCCGCTGCATCGAAAGCCCCACACCCTCCACTTCACATCTCGGCCCACAAGCACAGAACTTACCAAATCTTATGACTCAGAACTTATCGCCTCAAATTATACACATCTTGGACGTCAGCAAAGCCGAAGCACGACGCTACAACTTGGGCAAGGTGGACTCGGTGGCTCTACTATTAGGCATGCTCAGCGACAAAGAGAGCGCCGCACATAAGGTCATTGAACAGTTCGGAATCTCCCCCGATGCTCTTCGCTCATCACTTCAAGAGCGCGTCCGTCCGCAAGATAACACGAACGCAACTAACGACCTACCACTAGACAATGATGTAGAACGCATCCTCCGCCTCACGCAATTAGAGGCTCGGCTGCAAAAAGCAGAGGAAGCCACCGACATCCATCTCTTCCTAGCCTTGCTCCGCGACTATGTCAATACAGGTTGCCAAGTCATGAAGGATTTCGACATCGACTATAAAAAAGTGGTCAACACGATGAATTTCAAGGGTGGCGGTACTCAACCCCACATTAAAGCCAGAAGCAGCGATGATTTGGAATCTATCGGAGCTCCCAAGAACGGAAGTACTACCCCTACACAAGCTCCGAACAACAGTGAGACTCCAATTGTAGATAATTATGGAACAGACCTCACCAAAGCCGCGGCAGAGGGTGTTTTGGATCCTATTGTAGGGCGACATGCTGAGATCGAGCGCATGGCACAAATCCTTTCACGCCGCAAGAAAAATAATCCCGTGCTGATCGGAGAACCCGGTGTGGGCAAAAGCGCACTTGTCGAAGGATTAGCACAACTTATTGCCCAAAACAAGGTGCCGCACCTTCTTGCCAACAAGCGTATCGTTGCGCTCGACATGGCCTCTATCGTGGCTGGCACACAATATCGCGGCCAATTTGAGGAGCGGCTTCGCCGTCTGATCGAGGAATTACGCACCCACCGGGACATCATCCTCTTCATCGATGAGATGCACACCATCGTTGGGGCAGGCAGTGCACCAGGAAGCCTGGATGCTGCCAACATCCTAAAACCCGCTCTGGCACGTGGCGAAGTGCAGTGCATCGGTGCCACCACTATTAGCGAATTCAAGAAAAGCATCGAAAAGGATGGAGCATTGGATCGTCGCTTCCAGAAGATTCTTTTGGAGCCGACCACGCCAGAAGACACACTTCAAATTCTCCACAACATCAAGGAGCGATACGAAGACCACCATAACGTACGGTACACGGACTCGGCTCTCGAAGCTTGTGTCAGCCTGACCGAACGCTACATCACCGACCGTAGCCTACCCGACAAAGCGATTGATGCACTGGACGAAGCAGGCAGCCGCGTCCATCTGCTCAACGTTCGTGTACCCGCTGATGTTCAAGCACACGAAAACGAAGTTGCTCATCTCCGTCAGCTCAAAGAAGAGGCAGCACATCGCGAACAATATCAGTTGGCCGCCACTCTCCGTGACCAACTCACACAAGCAGAAATAGCCCTCCAACAGGCCAAAGTATCTTGGCAGGAGGATTTGCAGCAGAATCGTATCATCGTTGACCTCGACTCCATTGCCAGTGTAGTCTCAATGATGAGCGGTGTTCCCGCAGAGCGGATGAAAGAAAGTGAAAATCTGCGTCTACGCGGCATGAAGCAAACCCTCTCGACTAAGGTAATTGCCCAAAACCGCGCCATCGAACGCCTCACACGCGCCATCACGCGTAACCGATTGGGGCTCAAAGATCCTAACCGGCCGATAGGCACATTCATGTTCGTTGGTCCTACGGGTGTGGGTAAAACACACCTCGTGAAAACACTCGCCGAATTTATGTTCGGGCGCAAAGATGCCCTAATTCGCATTGACATGAGCGAATATGGCGAAAAGTTCTCCACGTCGCGCTTGGTCGGTGCCCCTCCGGGCTATGTGGGCTATGAAGAGGGCGGACAGCTCACCGAACAAGTGCGACGTCACCCCTACTCCATCATTCTTCTGGACGAAATCGAGAAGGCACATCCAGATGTGTTTAACACCCTCCTGCAAGTGATGGACGAAGGTCGAATGACCGATGGCAATGGCACCACTGTGGACTTCCGCAACACCATCATCATCATGACGTCCAACAGCGGTAGTCGGCAGATCAAGGAGTTCGGTGCTGGCATCGGTTTTTCAGCTTCTGCCGATGGCATGTCAGCTTCTGCTGCCGAAAGCATCGTACGCAAAGCTCTCCAACGCCAGTTTGCCCCAGAGTTTCTCAACCGCCTGGACGAAATCATCATGTTTGAGCCGCTCAGCCGAGAGAGTGTGGAACAGATTGCCCAACTCGAGATCAAAGCTCTGGCCGATCGACTAGCCGGCACACAACACACTCTGTGTCTCACTCCGGCAGCAGCTGCCTTTGTGGCACGTAAGGGCTATGATCCTCAATATGGAGCACGCTCTCTCCGCCGCACGTTACAAGAATATGTAGAAGATCCTATCTGCGACCTCTTCCTCGAAGGAGCGCACGGAACCCACATCCTTGTAGATTGGGAGGAAGGCGCAGATTGCTTGCGTATTACCACTGAAACTCCCATATCAAACGAACTCAACCTATCTTCTTCGGAAACGATGCCCCTCACGGAACATTGACCCCTTTTGTTTCTCCTCCACATGTCCCCCAAGATAGACTTCTTTTTGGCTTGTTCTACGGACGTGGCTATTCAGGCCGCAAAAGCCCTTTCGGAAAGCTCCGAAAATCTTATGGTGCACTACATAACCCTCGGCGACCAGCTCGCTGAGGGTTGTGTGCATTCACTCACGGCCGATTCGCTGACCTCGTTCAAGACCCTCCAAACCATCGCCCAAGAGAGCACTGCCCCCTACGTAGCCCTTTTTCTCAAGCCCACACAGTTCTCCGCTGGGTATCGTTGTTTCGAACGCTTACTTCAAGTCGCCGAGGATACCAATGCTCCCATGGTCTATGCCGACCGGTGGGAGTGTCGGAAAGAAGCGTCTGGAGAGATCTACGCTCCCACGTTGCATCCCGTCAATGATTACCAAGAAGGATCCGTACGTGACGATTTCGATTTTGGCGGACTATGGTTGGTGCGTGGCGACCTTCTGCGCCGCTATGCAACCGAAACACGCAATCGCTACAAGCACGCAGCCTTCTACGGACTGCGCCTTTTCCTCAGTCGCCAAGGAAAGTTGGTGCATCTGCGTGAACCACTCTACACGGAAATCCAAGAGGATCTGCGCCTCAGTGGTGAACGGCAATTCGACTACGTCAATCCTGCAGCACGCGAAGTCCAGATAGAGATGGAACGTGCTTGCACCTCACACCTCCAACATATCGGTGCTTGGCTTGCGCCGACCGAGTTTGACACCTTACCCTCCTCCATCTCACAACTCAAAGGTTCTGGTTTCATCGATGGATATCCTGATGGTACAGTGTTCAAAGACAGTTCTTTCGAAAAGGACTTTCCCGTGGAGGCCTCGGTGATTATTCCCGTACGCAACCGCGCCCGCACCATCACCGATGCTATTCACTCTGTCCTCACCCAACAGACGGATTTCCCATTTAATGTCATTGTCATTGACAATCATTCCACCGATGGCACCCGCGAAGCCGTAGAAGCTTTGCTCACGGATGCCCGCGTCCGACTTATCACGCCCGATCGCACGGACTTGGGTATCGGAGGTTGCTGGGATCTCGCCATCAGATCGCCCTATTGCGGACGTTATGCAGTACAGTTGGACTCCGATGATTTGTATAGCAGTGTCGACACATTAGCTCGCATTATCGATCTGTTTCACAAACAACAATGCGCCATGGTCATCGGATCTTATCGCATGGTAAACTTTGCCCTCGAAACATTACCACCCGGCCTCATCAGCCACAGCGAATGGACTTCCGACAATGGTCGTAACAACGCGCTCCGCATTAACGGCCTAGGTGCCCCCCGTGCTTTCAACACCGCCATCCTACGCTCCATAGGTTTCCCCAACACTAGTTATGGCGAAGACTACGCCCTTGGGCTATCCATCTCACGGCACTACCGCATCGGACGTATTTACGATGAATTGTATCTCTGCCGCCGTTGGGAAGGCAACTCAGACGCTGCCTTAAGCATCGAGCGGCAAAATGCCAACAACGCCTATAAAGACGAATTGCGCACTATCGAGATCCATGCGCGTCAGGCAATGAACGCGACTTGGAATCACTCCATCCAACAGACCGAAGTTAAAGCCTTCATCCGGCAGCAATTGGAAAAGTGGGAAGAAGTACGCACCCGCTTCGAACAGTTACAAACCTCTGTTCAAGTAAAGCCTATCGGCACCGAGGATTACGAACTCACTGCACAGTACAATCCCACACGGATGATTTCGACAGCGGCCAATATTGATGCTCAGCACCTCAACAAGCGTCCCTGCTTCCTCTGCGACCTTCACCGCCCTTCTATTCAAGATGCGCTTCCCGTAGAGGGCAGCTACCAAGTACTAATCAACCCCTTTCCCATCCTCTCCCACCACCTCACGCTGCCTACTCGCCGCCACCTTCCCCAAGAACTCCGTCCTCACCTCGGAGCATTTTTCCGCATGGTAGCAGCCTTACCTGACTTCATCGTGTTCTACAACGGACCACGCTGTGGGGCTTCTGCGCCCGACCATGCCCACTTTCAAGCGGGTGCGAAAAACATCGTTCCGCTGCAACGCGATTGGGCAAAGTATGAAGGTCGCTTGGAACGTGTCTTTCCCCTTACTCCCGATGAGGTGGCCGCAACAGAAGAGGCTGGTTACCTTCATAAGCGCGCGGGCATTTACCGTCTACATGGTTATGCCTGTCCCGCATTTGTTGTCATCGGCGAACAGCAAGAGGGTTCACAGTGGCTCACACGCAAACTTCTAGACGTCCTCCCACAAAAAGCAGACCAAGTGGAGCCCGACCTCAACCTCCTCTCTTGGATGGATACCTCAGTGGCAACTCAGCATCCCACAATGATATCCATCATTTTCCCTCGCAGCAAACACCGTCCCAGTTGCTATGCTGCAACAGGAGATGACCAAATACTCATCTCCCCAGGTACTTTGGATATGGCTGGCTTGATCATCACCCCACGCCCAAACGATTTTGACCGCATCACAGCGCAACAAGCCACGGACATTCTGCAAGAGGTTTCACTCTCCGAGTGTGAAGTAGCCGCTATCGCAAAGGCTCTGCACAAGCCAAGGCACAATGTATCCGGGACACCATCAAATAATGAGCACAATCACGATGAAGAACCTATCGTCACCGTAGGGATCATGAGCTCGGACCGCATCCGCTTCGTACTGAATACCCCCTACACTGCAAAGGGAGAGACGGTGCTCGGGGCACAAGAAGTAGAATACCGCGATGGCGGCATTGTCTGGTGCGGAAATGTGTACAGTAAGTTGCACTTTCGCCCTGCCGATACTGCAGAACAATCGCGCTTTACGCTCGAAGAAGTGCCCATTGGCCTCAATTTTCACTGGGAGCAAAAACAGCAACAATCCTTCCACGGTATGCTCAGCTTCGTGATTGATGAAGAGAAACTAACAGCCATCAACAGTCTCCCTGTAGAGTTATATTTGGAAAGCGTCATTTCGTCAGAGATGAGCCCTACGGCCTCGCTCGAATTTCTGAAAGCTCACGCTGTAGTGAGCCGTTCGTGGCTACTGCAACAGATAGAACGCCGCAAACACCCCATAGATGAAGGCAGCGAGTTTTTCTCCATCCAGCGCAAAGAAGATGAATACCTCCGTTGGTATGACCGCAATGACCATTCTCTCTTCGATGTCTGTGCAGACGACCACTGCCAACGATATCAGGGCATCACGCACGACACACGGGCCACAGCCCATCGGGCGGTGCACGAAACTCGCGGGCAAGTACTCACATACCAAGGCTCAATCTGCGATGCACGGTTCTCCAAGTGCTGCGGCGGCATTACAGAGCGGTTCTCCACCTGCTGGAACGACCACGATGAGCCTTATCTGAGCCCCGTGATCGACTCCCCCGACACAGCTGAAGGTGCATGTACTACACTTCCCGACTTGAGCATCGAGAAGCAAGCCACCATTTGGATCAACAGCCAACCCGATGCTTTCTGTAATACTACCGACCAGGGTTTGCTCCGCCAGGTACTGAAGGATTACGACCAGAAAACGACCGATTTCTTCCGCTGGCAAGTGAACTACACTCAGGAAGAGTTACAATCCATCCTAATACAAAAGGGGCTTTCCGATCTAGGAGCTATCCTCGATATAGTGCCAGTAGAACGAGGTGCGAGCGGACGGCTTCTGCGACTCCGCCTTGTCGGCACCAAACGCGCCATCACGATCGGCAAAGAGCTGGAAATCCGACGGACACTCTCGCCAACTCATCTCTATTCCAGCGCATTCATCGTAACCCTCGGAGCAAAGGACGAACAAGGCATTCCCATGAGTTTCCACCTCTCCGGTGCCGGATGGGGTCATGGCGTTGGGCTCTGCCAAATCGGGGCTGCAGTCATGGCAGAACAAGGCTATGCTTTCGACAACATCCTCCATCACTATTACCCCCATGCAGCAATCATCAAGCATTACGAATAGTCCGCAGCGCCATCCGTGGCTCTGGGTGCCATCGCTCTACTTTGCCGAAGGCATTCCCTACGTCATCGTAACGAGTGTTGCTCTCATCATGTTCAAACGAATGGGGCTCAGCGACACGGAATGTGCTATCTACACATCGTGGATCGCCCTTCCATGGGCTTTCAAAGCTCTTTGGAGTCCGTTCGTCGATATCTTTCGCACGAAACGTTGGTGGATCATCGCTATGCAAACGATCATCGGTCTTTCACTGGCAGGCGTAGCCTTCTCGCTCCCTACAAGTTTCTTCCTGCAATGGTCCATGGCCTTTTTCTGGCTAATGGCCTTCAGCAGTGCCACGCACGACATCGCAGCCGATGGTTTCTATATGATTGCTCTCAACGAGCACCAGCAGGCTCTCAACGTTGGGGTGCGCAGCACGTTCTATCGGCTCGCCATCCTCTTCTCCGAAGGTTTACTCCTTATGCTGATCGGCTTGTTGGAAGTCTATACCAAACGTCCGCCTCTGGCGTGGAGTTGGGGGATCGCTACGGTGAGTGTGTTGTTCCTGCTGGTCATGCTCTATCATGCTTGGGCACTCCCACGCCCTCAGGCCGATCAAAGCCTAAGCCATGACGCCCTCAGTGGACGGGAAGCCCTGCGCCAATTTGTAGACACCTTCCGAACCTTCCTCCGCAAACCTCAGGCACTCACTGCCATTGCCTTTCTACTGCTCTACCGTCTTCCTGAAGCTTTTCTCGCGAAGATCACCCCCCTCTTTTTCTCAGAACGCATCAGTGAGGGAGGATTAGGGCTGACCACATCAGAATTGGGACTGGTCAAAGGCACAGTAGGCGTCATCGGCATCACCGTTGGAGGTATCCTCGGTGGCATTGCTGTGTCAAGAGATGGTTTCCGTCGATGGCGGTGGCCGATGGTACTGGCCATCTCCATCCCCGACATCTTTTACGTTCTCTTAGCTTATTACCAGCCTGAACCTCTCATTTGGGTCAATCTGGCTTATGGCATCGAACAATTCGGCTACGGCTTCGGTTTCACCCTCTACATGCTATTTATGCTCTACTTTTCCCAAGGAGCATCGAAGACCGCACACTACGCCCTCTGCACGGGATTTATGGCTCTGAGCATTACGCTCCCGGGCTTCTTGGCTGGTTTCATCTCTGACCATCTGGGCTACTATGCCAGCTTCATCCTCATCACGTGCCTCGTGCCCATTACATTCTGGACGGCGCACCTCATTCGCGTGCCCGACGATTTCGGCAAGAAGACGTCATAATCACTCTCCGTTGCACCTCACCACTGCGCGTTTCATATCCGCCTCCTCTCTATGACTCCCGAAGAAATACGCAAGATGCGTCAAATCAACTTCCGGCAGACCAATGCCTTTGCCATGCAAAACGGCCTCATCCTGGGTGTTTATGCCAATCTCGTCCAGTCGGCATTTGTCCTTGGACTTTCCCGGCCAGGGTTCTCCCATCTACATCTACTGCTGCTGTTTGGATTTCCTCTCATGGTGTGCGTCCTCACACGGCGTTTCCGACAGACCGTAGCCCAGAATTTCCCATTCTCGTTCAGCCGAGGTTTTTCCCATGCCCTTCTCACCACCATCTATGCGGGTATCTGGGCAGGGGCAGGCGTGTTCGTTTATCTATTTTTCTTCGACAAAGGCTATGTCTTCGATGCCTATCAAGCCAATCTGACCCGCCCCGAGGTCATCGAGGCCATGCAACAATCTGGACTGGACGATCAAGTCAAAGCGGCCACTGGTGGAAAAACACCATTGCAGCTAGTCGATGAACTTCGTTCTGTCAGCGCAGCTACCTATGCAGCCATGGTCATCTATTTCTACCTCCTCTCCTCTCCCCTGCTCGGAGTTTGGGGAGGGCTGTGCAACATTCGCTCCCTCCGCTCACTGCAACGCTGAGCTCCCTATCCTTCCTCTGAAACCTCATTCCCCCATGAACTCCGAAGTCTCCCCTCAAATATCAGTGGTTATTCCTCTCTATAATGAAGAGGAAAGTCTCCCCGAGCTGCACGCCTGGATCTGCCGGGTGATGCAGGAACACCATTTCACCTACGAAGCAGTCTTCATAGACGATGGTTCGACCGATCGCTCTTGGTCCATCATCGAGACTCTCCGTGCTCAGGATCCCTGCGTACACGGCATCAAGTTTCGCCGAAACTACGGAAAAAGCCCCGCCCTTTTCTGTGGTTTCCGTGCGGCCAAAGGCGATGTCGTCATCACGATGGATGCGGACCTCCAAGACTCCCCCGATGAAATTCCCGAACTCTATCGAATGATCACCGAGGAAGGCTTCGATCTGGTGAGCGGATACAAGCAGAAACGTTATGACCCACTCTCCAAAACGCTCCCCACCAAACTATTCAACGCCACAGCACGCAAGGTGAGCGGTATCCCCAACCTCCACGACTTCAATTGCGGCCTGAAAGCCTATCGCCGCGATGTGATCAAACATATTGAAGTCTATGGCGAAATGCACCGCTACATCCCCTATCTCGCCAAGAATGCCGGATTCAGTCGCATTGGCGAAAAGGTAGTACACCATCAGGCACGCAAATTCGGAAAGTCCAAATTCATGGGATTGAATCGCTTTGTCAATGGTTACCTCGACCTGCTCTCGCTCTGGTTTCTCAACAGCTTCGGTCTCAAGCCGATGCATGTCTTCGGTTTTCTGGGGACGCTGATGTTTGCCATGGGCTTCCTGGCCATCCTCATCGTGGGTAGCATCAAGGCTTACCACCTCTTCTTGGACATTCCAGCTCCCCTGGTGACCAATTCTCCCTATTTCTACATTGCCCTTACCATGATGATATTGGGTACACAGCTCTTTGTAGCCGGATTTCTGGGCGAACTCATCAGCCGCAATGCAGCCAGCCGCAACGACTATCATATCGAAACGGAACTCTGACCCCATGATTTGCTCCTCCATTTATGCCCGCATCATGCGGAGTATCACCGCGATGTTGGCCGGACTTCCACTCATTGGGTGCACCAATATCGAGTGTCCACTGGACAATCAGGTATTGGCCACACTCACCTTCTGGGATGCCAACACACAGTCTACCACTAAAGTCGGACTCGAACTCTCAGTCTACGGATTGAAGAACAAACGTGAGGAACTGCTGTTCAATCAAGGCACAGATCTCTCCGAAATACAAATTCCGCTCAATCCCACAACAAAGACGGACACCCTGCTCTTCAAATTCACAAACGGCACACAAGTGGCGGTCGATACGCTCTTTGTGAATCACACACCGTTCCAGCACTTCGAGTCGCTCGACTGTCCTGCTTGTACCTTCCACACCCTTACCCAGGTGCACCACACCGATCATCTCACGACGTTTGTTCCTCTTACCATTGACAGTGTGGCCATTATCTCTCCCAACGTACATTATGAAGATGTCGAAAACCTGCAAGTCTTTCTGCGCTCGACTGACCAGTAGTCTCGCAGCTTTCGCGGGTGTCTTGACAGCCCTTGCCATCTCCCCACATACACAGCCTCCTGACACGCTTAAATCTCAGGGTGTGCAAGGTGTGGAATTTGCCAACCGGAAGGCGGACGCTGCGGCACTCCGCTTGGGCAACCACACCATTCCACTCTGGGCAGGAATGAGCGTATCGGTCAACCTGGCGGGAGTTGTGTTAGCCAACACAACATCCCACGGCGAATACGAAGCCGCCCTGCGCCTTAACCTCCACAATCGCTATTTCCCCCTTGTCGAACTGGGTTGGGGTACAGCGGATGCCGAGGGCGAAACGAGCCACCTGCACTACGCCGCAAATGCCCCCTTCGCACGCATCGGTATGGACTATAATGTCAAAAAGAATCGTCACTCCAAAAATCGCGTCTTCATCGGTGCACGCTACGGTTATTCACCTTTCACCTACAATCTCAGCGGTCCAGACCTCATCGACAGCTATTGGCAGACCACGGCTCCCTTCCAGCACTCCAGTGTAAAAGGTCAGGGGCATTGGGGTGAACTGGTATTTGGTCTTGAAGCCCACCTCTGGGCTTTCATCCATGCCGGCTGGAGCGTACGCTACAAGGCACGCCTCTATGAACAACAGAGCACCTTAGGCCACGCTTGGTACATCCCGGGATATGGCCGCAACACCTCGGCCACCAACTGGGGCGGAACCTTCCAACTCGTCTTTGACCTCACCCGCCTCGGCCGCAAGTAAACCTATGCACAATGAAACGCTTCCTCTCCCTCCTCTTTCTTTTAGTGCTCATCGCCGGCACCGCCTATACTCTCGCGCGTTCCAAATACCGTACCGCCGAAGGACGTATCTTCGGAACGTCCTACCATATTAAATATGCCGGGACACAGGATCTAGACAATGAAATTCTGGCTGAACTGAAGCGCGTAGACAGCAGTCTGTCGATATTCAAGCCCCAAAGCACCGTCTCACGCTTCAACAACAACCAGTCCTATGCCAATGATGAGATGCTTCTTGAAGTAGTACGCCTCGCCCAGACCGTAGCGCATGACACCCACGGTGCGTTCGACATCACCGTTGCTCCTTTGGTCAATGCCTGGGGGTTCGGCTTCAAAAACCGTGACAACGTCACACCTCACCTCATCGACTCCTTGCGCACCTTTGTGGGCTACGATAAGCTTCACGTAGAGGGAGGAAAAATTACCAAGAGCCATCCCCAGCTCTCCGTTGATCTTGGTGCAGTGGCTAAAGGCTATGGTGTAGATCGAGTGGCGCGTCTCCTATCGGCCAAAGGCTGTAAACACTATATGGTGGAGATCGGAGGCGAAGTGGTGGTAAAGGGTGAAAATCCCGAAGGTAAACGCTGGTCGCTCGGTGTGAACAGACCCGTGGATGACAGTACCCACACTACCAACGACATTCAAACTATTCTTTACCTTACCGACCGCGGTGTAGCAACCTCTGGCAACTACCGCAACTTCTACTACAAAGGCGGACGGAAATATGCCCACACCATCGACCCCCATACGGGCTATCCTGTGGAGCATTCACTGCTCTCGGCTACCGTCATCGCGACCTCCTGCGCCTTGGCCGATGCCTTAGCAACCTCCTGCATGGTAATGGGCTTGGAGAAAGCCAAAGCCTTGGCACAAAGCAGAAAAGATGTGGACATTTACCTCATCTATGCCGCACCCGATGGTAGTCTCCGCACTTGGCAATCCGCAGGAATGGCGCGCTTCACCAAACAGTAACCGCATTAATTTTATGGAAGAACGTTTTTTTCACCGCCTCGTTAGCATTCCCCTCTTTCAGGGATTGTGCATGGACGACTTTATCGAAATTGCGGAGCGCGTACACTTTGATTTCCGCACACTCTCCGAAGGCGACACCATCATCGAAGAGGGTGACTCGTGCGACCATATGGTCTGCTCCATCTCAGGAACAGTCTGCAAGGAGGAGCGTTGCGACAACGGAGCTTATCTCTTCCGCGAATTTACCACTACGCCTATGGTAATGCAGCCTGAACGGCTCTTTGGCCTCCGCCCACGCCACACCGCAGCTTTCATCGCAGCCTCAGAAGTGCAGATGCTTAGCATTCCAAAGCAGGAGGTTCGCGATATCCTTTTCGAATGTATGCCCGTGCACATCAACTATCTCAACCTCGTATGCACAGCTCAGCACCTCTGGGAAAGTCGTCTATGGAAGCCCCTTCCCGAGACACTTGAACAGCGTTTCGTACATTTTCTCCTCTTACGCGCCACCCGACCGGCAGGACAGAAAGAACTACTCATCGACATGATTGCCTTGGCTGGTGAACTCCTCACCACTCGCCTCCGCGTTTCACAAATGCTTAATCGGCTCAAAGATCTCGATCTTCTCGAACTCCGTCGACGCCACATCATCATCCCCTCGCTCGAAAAACTCATCCAATATGTCCAAAATCCCTCTGCACACTAAAGAGGAAAAGCTCGCGGCCTTCGGACGCCTGCTTGACGTGCTTGACACCCTGCGTGAAAAATGCCCTTGGGATCGCAAGCAAACCAACGAAAGCCTACGCCCCAACACCATTGAAGAGGTCTACGAACTATGCGATGCGCTCATCCAGAGTGATGACCGGGAAATCTCCAAAGAGCTGGGGGATGTGCTCCTACACGTCTGCTTCTACGCCAAGATCGGCGAAGAGAAGGAAGCCTTCGACATTGCCGATGTCTGCCACCGCCTGTGTGACAAGCTCATATTCCGCCACCCCCATGTATACCCTCCCAAAACGGGCAATGACGCAGAGACAAGCAACGTTGAGACAGCAGGCCAAGTAGTACAGCAGTGGGAGCAGCTCAAACAGCAAGAGAAGGATGGCAATACAACTGTACTGAGCGGTGTACCCGCAGCCCTTCCCACCCTCATCAAAGCCTACCGAATCCAGGACAAAGCCCGTGCCGTAGGCTTCGACTGGGAGGAGCGAACCCAAGTGTGGAACAAGGTCAAAGAAGAAATCGATGAGTTCGAGGCCGAAATTTCCAACCTGTCGACCGACAAGGCCGAAGCCGAATTTGGAGATTTACTCTTTTCCCTTATCAATGTCGCACGCCTCTACAAAATCAACCCCGACAACGCCCTCGAACGCACGAACCAGAAATTTATCCGCCGCTTCAACTACCTTGAAGCACGGACTCTCAAGCAAGGCCGTGCCCTAACCGACATGACCCTGACTGAGATGGACGCCATCTGGGAAGAAGCCAAACGCGAGGAATAAATATTGCACGGGGGATTACTTTTCACCATGCCTCACACCTCCCGTATTTTTTTCCGACTACCCCACAGAAACGTGGTGCATCAGATCGACAGCCATACCTTGCCCCACCGACTCACTTCGCCACAAGAAGTGGGACGTGCTCGGGGCTATGTGCTGGCACCATTCTGTCCAGATGACACCACCCCTCTGCTACTCATCACCCCTGATGAAGAGCGCACGTGGCAACTCCCGAAACTAGCCGTCTCCGCCTCACCACACATTCCCTATATTGCTGAAGACCAGGAGCTTCGCACCCAATACGCCCGAGCTTTTACTCTATGTCAAGAAGAACTGTCAGCGGGTGTGGTGGAGAAACTCGTACTAGCCCGCCAGCTCCGTCTGCGATTGACCGATACCCTTTCCGATACACAAGTCCAACAGCTGTTCACATCGGCTGCCCAGATGTATCCCCAAGCCTTCGTAGCTCTGATACACACACCCATCACAGGCAACTGGCTCATCGCCACCCCAGAAGTGTTGCTCGAGGAGTATGGATCAGGTTATCGTACCATCGCTCTGGCTGCCACAATGACTGCCGATGAGGGGGGAGATCGATCTCCCGAAACATGGAGCACAGCACACCGACACGAACAACGCATCGTGGCCGACTTCATCCATCAGCAGCTCACCGCCCTCGATATAGCACCTGTAGTATCGCCCGTCCACCTCCACAGCGCTGGCCACCTAGTACATCTCTGCACCGAGTTCACCATTCCCACCCCACTCCCCTGCTCTTTGGGCGACATCCTCGCAGCCCTCCATCCTACCCCTGCCGTATGTGGATATCCTGCTGCTCCAGCCGCGGAACTATTGCAACGCATCGAGGAAGTCCCACGCAGCTACTATGCAGGTTTCTCCGGTCCCATCGGCCTCGCAGCCGGTACACACCTTTTCGTCACCCTTCGCTGCATGCACTGGCAGGGGCTTCAAGCCACCCTCTTCGCCGGTGGTGGTATCCTCCCCGAAAGTCAAGAGGAAATCGAATGGCACGAAACCAACCAGAAGATGCGAACCCTCCTCCAACTCCTCTGACAGAGGCCATCATCATACGCTCCTTTCGCCCATTGCCATGTATTCCGACCACCTTCACTTACACCTCCTCACCGCGCTCCTTCTAAGCTACCGTATTACGGATGTCGTGGCCTGCCCAGGGTCGCGCAATGCGGCTATCATCCACGATCTCCATACCGCCGGACTGCGGCTACATCCCGTCACCGATGAACGCAGTGCAACCTTCGTAGGAATCGGGTTATGGTTGAAGGTGCGCCGCCCCGTTGTGATTTGTGTGACCTCCGGGAGTGCGTTGCTCAACACCCTCCCTGGAGTGGCCGAAGCGGCCATGCGCCACATCCCCCTCGTCATCATCTCCGCAGACCGACCACCACAGTGGATCGGACAGCTCGATGGACAGACCCTTCCCCAGCAAAAAGCCCTGCATCCCTATGCACGAACTTGGCAAATCACCGCGCCGCACAACGAGGAAGAACGTTGGTGGATGGAACGACTTATCCACGAATCCCTGCTCGCCACAGCATACGAAGGTGGATCTGTAGTGCACCTCAATGTCCCACTTGCAGAACCTCTCTTTCGCTTTACCATCCCCCAACTTCCACAGCTGCCTCGCCATGAACAACTTACTATAGAATCGGAACCTACTGCCATCAGTTCACTTTATCTCTTGCTACTCAATGCCCAATGTCCGCTCCTAGTGGTGGGTGAGCGTGATCAGCCAGAGGCCTTATACCCCACGAGCAATCAACGTAACCGCATTGTTGTCTACGCCGAATGCCTCAGCGGCGGTTTCCTCCCCGATGCTGCAGTGCGTCAAGCCGTGGAGTGCGGTGAGTATGTGCCCGACCTTATACTCCACATTGGTGGAGCAATGGTGGACAAGCGGCTCAAACCTGTCCTCCGTCAACTCCCCGATCTGAAAGTGGTTCGCATCGGAACAGAGACAACACCACCCGATACTTTCCTCCACCTCACCCATCATCTCCGTTTATCTGACTCTAACTTTTTAGAGTGGCTCGACGAGATAGACCTTGCCCCTAAACCTGCCGTAACGGCCTTCTATAATACACACCCTCAGCCCAGAGGGTGGCGGCTGCCTAATGTAGAAGCCGTATTCCTCGGTAACAGCAGTGCAGTACGCTGGGGCAACCGTTTCTTCAATGGTTATCAAGGAGCCATCTATGCCAATCGCGGCACCAACGGGATTGAAGGCAGCCTATCGGCAGCAGCAGGTTATTCTCTCCTCTCCCACGGCATAGTGCTCTGCGTCCTCGGCGATCTTTCCTTCTTCTACGATGTCAATGCCCTCTGGAACACACGGCTAAACCACCGTCTCCGTATCCTGCTCCTCAACAACAATGGTGGCGACATTTTCCGCCATATTGATGGACTACTTGATAGCCCCGCCTTTACGGACTACATCCAAGCTTCCCACGGTACTCGAGCCGAAGGTATCGCCCGGAGCTACCGATGCCATTACTTATCCACTAGGACAGATGACTTCCACACCTCAGCCTCACAGCTCATCAATCAGCTCCTCACAGTAGAAAGTGACCGCCCCGTCATCCTCGAAGTACTTACGCAGCAGAGCCTCCTTTAATATTTCATCCCCACGCCGCAATACGCTCATCCTCATAGCGTGCATAACCATCTGCACGATAAGAACCTAAAATACACAACACCTAAAGTCTCAAGGCGAAGCGTGCAAGACGACCGCCAGTGCTCGTCAGTCGCTACTCCTGCACACAAGGTGGTTCCATACATCTTTACTGAAAAATATTTTGCATCAAAATCCTGACCACTAAGTATAGAGGCTTTCTGTATTGCCCATCACCCTACATACCATTTCTATCATGCGCATCTGGACTCCCCTTCGCACCTATTCTGAAATCCTCTTCGATGCCTTTGAAGGCATTGCTCGCATCACCATTAACCGCCCACGTTACCGCAACGCATTCACACCTACCACCATTGCTGAAATCTCCGATGCCCTCAGCTACTGTCGCGAGGCGCAAGACATTGCAGTTGTCGTCCTTACCGGTGCGCACTCTCCAGCCAGAGAGGGTCAGACCGAGGAAGAGCGGATCCGCACCGAAGCGTTCTGTGCCGGCGGCGACATGAATGTTAAAGGTCGGGGAGGCTATGTGGGAGGGGATGGCGTGCCACGTCTCAATGTCCTCGAAGTACAGAAACAGATTCGCTCCCTTCCAAAACCAGTCATAGCCATGGTCAATGGTTTTGCTGTGGGTGGTGGCCATGTGCTCCATCTCATGTGCGATCTCACCATTGCAGCCGACAATGCCCAATTCGGACAGACCGGTCCAAAAGTTGGCTCCTTCGATGCCGGATTTGGAGCGAGCTATATGGCTCGCATTGTTGGGCAGAAAAAGGCACGCGAAATTTGGTTCCTTTGCCGCCTCTATTCTGCTGCCGAAGCCGAACGGATGGGGATGGTCAACAAGGTCGTACCGCTCTATCAACTCGAAGATGAAACCGTAGCTTGGGCACAGCGTATGATGGAGCATTCACCCCTCGCTCTCCGCATGATCAAAGCCGGCCTCAACGCCGAATTGGACGGTCAGGCAGGTATACAAGAATTGGCAGGCGATGCCACCATGCTCTACTATCTCCTCGACGAAGCCCACGAAGGTGGACAAGCTTTCCTCGAAAAACGCAAGCCTGACTGGTCAAAATTCCCTAAACTTCCCTGAGGGATAGGCCTCCTAAACGCTTATAGTCCTACACTACCAGCAGTGGTATTTTGCACAACTCGCCATTACCTTTAAAGCAAACATCGCAGTACACAAATATTCGACTCAAGAACTAAGCAAGCATTATATATTGCTGTCCGTCAAAAAAATATGATTTCGGGATAAGTACTTAAAGCACAAACACTCTGCAATTAAATGCAGGTATCATAGGTAACGATTTGAAAATAAGCAATGTGCTTGAAAGTTCATTGCTTTGTATAACCAAAGAACGCTCACTGTTTCAGCTGCAAAGGGAATACTTTGCGTGGAAAAGTGAGTATTCTTTGGTGTTTTTTCTTTGTCAACGAAAGAAAAGACGATTACCAACGTTGTGAACAGTTGCGGTGAATGAGTTGTTGCCACTTCTGCTCACACTAATCGGAAATATAAATTAGGCAATAAGGAAACCATTCTTCGTGCATTGTCAGGTGTTATTCTTTGTGCATGCACCTTCAACAATCAATACGATGAACACACCTAAAAAGGAAATATTTCATATTCAGTACAATCCCAAACCAACTATTTTGGAAAATGAAATTTCCTGCATCATTTCGGGCACTCAGGGAGACATCAACAGACTACTACAAAAGAACTATCGGAGATAGAGCATCTGCAAGAGGCATTTTCTTGCCGTTTTATTCGTCCTCCTCCCTATGAATGAGTATCTTTGTGGCAAACTCTATAATATACAATTCATGAGACAGAAACTCACTTTAATCACATTGGGAGTAAAAGACTTTCAAAAGGCATTGGCTTTCTACGAGGGCTTGGGATGGAAGAAATCAGAACAGAGTCAGGAAGCCTACGCATTGTTTCCTTTGGGTGGGATAGTTTTA
>JBHAFF010000003.1:0-122127 GCA_041855985.1 Alloprevotella sp. | reverse complement strand
TGCAGAAATCATCCGCAATACAATAAATTTCCGTAACTTTGCTGACAAGTTTCATGAGGATTATTCTTTTGATATTTGTCTGTTTTTCAATTACAAATATACGAAGAATAATCCTCTTTTGTGTCTTTAGGAGAGAATATCTTAGGAAAGAAAAGGAGAATCCTTATCCCGAATTGGGGTTATGAAGTAGATATTCTCACCCTTTTCGGTAGTGCCGTAAAAGTAGCAAAAAGTCTGGAAACCTCAAAAGGGTTTCCAGACTTAATTCGTTATTCAGAAGATGAATTTACCGGACAGCAATAATAAACAACAAAACGACTTGTTGCACTTCGATTTTGCCAGTATAGCCTCATTACGGCAAAAGTTCCCTTTTCGCTCAGAGCAAGACAGAGATTATGGGATTGGCGATCTCGCTCCTTTACATTGGGTGCCAACTTGCGCCCATCTACCGCGCACACAGTGGGTGCGGGTAAAAGGTCGCACCATTGGGAGTTTATCGGAAGTAAGATAAGCCCTTTTTAGAAGAAAAGGATTATGACGCATCCTCAAATTAGAGACTTTATCGTATAAGTACCTTCCGACCATTCTGAATGTAGAAACCAGGGCGGTGAGGAGCAACACGCCGACCAGAAAGGTCGTAGAAAAAAGGAGAAGAGGAGGTGATGGAACTTGCGGATGTAGCCGAGCGGATACCAGTGGGTGACTGATAGTTGAGGGTGATAGTTCGGAAATCATTGATTTTCTCCAAGTTTTCATTACCTACGATAGAGCTTAGAGTATACTCCTCCATCTGAGGGGCAATCAGCGTGTAATTATCACCAGCACGAACAAAATCGGTGATGGTGAATAATCTATTGCCTTTTTCGTCCTGCATCACAAGAGTGACAGTGAAATAAGGCTGCACTTCATATTCGTGGATTCGGTAAGGGTGGCCATAGGTGTGCCAGCCTGTCATACCTCCTTCAAAACCATCCCAATACTGCTGGTTGCTGCCCTGTACGCGCCACGTGGCAGCATCAGGATTAAGGGTAAAGGAAAAACGTCCTGCTCGGTCAGAGAGCAACACCTCCTTGCTTTGTGTGAGTTCGGGGATATAGGCATCGCACCATTCGTTCTGCACGGTGTAGCGATTTCCCTCCTTGCGGAGTGTCCAGGTGAAGAGCGGTGTCGTGTCATCCGCGAAAGTAGACTGACCAACACGCAAGCGGAGAGGATCGACACGGCGAAAGCCTTTTCGGTTGATGTCAGCGGGAGAGCAATCGTAAAGGAGGTAGCTGTGCCCATCCTCAATACTGCTCACCACCTTGCCCACACGCTTCACACCACTCAGAGCATGTGTGGAAAAGATGGCCTCGATGGCAGTATCACCTGTCGGCATAAAGCTGACGCCATCAGGATGGGACGTACGTACCAGCATATAGCAAGCAGGGACATCGAGCGAGGGGGTGAAAGTGTGTCCCACAGGTACAACATCGTTACGGACGGAAATGATAGCTCCTTGGGTATCACGCAAAATTGTCTGTACACCGTAGGCAGTGCGCTCATAAAGCACACGGACAGGAGTGTTCACCCCATCGCCCAAAAGCTTCTGTATGCGGTGATGGGCAATGTGAGGACAATGGCTGGCTGTGACTGGTACATTCAGGGGGAGAGCGCGTTGGAAAGTGCCAAGTGATGTTCCCCGCTCATCAACGCAATCGAAGGAAACAACGCGCACACGTTCCATCTGCCAAGCCGTGCCTTGTGGACGGATGGGCTGCCGGTTGGCTTGCCCGGCAACACCACCACTCACAGTTCCAGCAGCGATGGTATATGGAGTCGTGACATCCACAGGATAAAGCACTTTGCTGTTCAGTGCAAACGTAAAATCTGTAGTTTCTGCATCGTACCTCAATTGCACAAAGGTCGTTTTTTTTCCTAAACGCACACTATACCCTACCCCATTATCCGAAGCGTCAATACCGCTAATACAGCGTTGGGTTTGGACGTTGCGGAGTTTAACGCTCTGCGAACCATCAGCATTGGCCATAGCTTCGAGCACTTCCCACGCATCAGCGACAAAGGTATCAGACGTGTGGCGCAGCACAGCGTCCTGTCCGTCATCGAACAAGGCACGCCCGGCATAGGGAGAGATGGTATTGGTAAAGCGAAACATCTGACCAGCTTCAAGCGTAGGAAAGACATCATAGGTTGTCTGGCTATTGCCGGACATCGAAGCAAAAAGCCAAAGACCAGCTTGACCTTCAGAAGGATTGTTCCACAGATTAAGAGCCATCCCTTGGCTTGAAAGTGCCGCATTCAAGAAAAGGGCGCCCACTGCATCACTACGAAGAGAATAGTAGTAGCCATCGGAAGTTTGACCATAACCTTGCTCTCCGAGAATGAAGTTGTAGTGCTTCGCCGCAGTATCATAGCACCATCGACCGCCATTATTGCGCTGCGTGGGATCGGGCAACACCGAACCATCGGGCATTGCCTTGCAAACGAGAGCAAAGCGTCCAGGATGGGCAACATCCTCTTCTAGCGTCCAGAGCTGGGCATCATAGTTGGCTGCACCTTCAGAGGCTTGTGCATTCGTCCATAGGACGTGGATGTCAGCACCTTTCCCCGCGTTGGCTGCAATGAGAGGAGAGCCCTCTTGGAGCAATTCCATACAACGATCCTTTCGTGCATCGGTAGCCTTCGTGATGATACGGTAGTAATGACGCTGTTCCGCCGTGGAAACTTTTGGCAATACCATTGGCTGTGCTGTTCCGCCGAGAGCCAAGTCGTGCTTACAATAGTTGAACCCCATACGGTCAAGCATCGGGGCATCGGCCGTGATGCGCTTGACAAAGTCATTGTAGTTCTTCGCATTTTGCTGCGTCCAGCCCGTTTCGGCAATGGCAAAGAGGCGAGGCAAAGCGAGGTATTCGAGATAGGCCGTATCAGCCACATGCTCTGTCCAGAATGTACCTTGGATACCCACATAATGTTTTTTCGCCGTAGCGGAAAGGTCTGTAGGTACAGGGATATAATTGTACGTCGCCGCCAGATTGTCGCTACCATCACCTGCCGCAGAAGGCTCATCAGGAAGTTTGCTCTGCTTACGATTGATGTAGTACGGTCCCCACGGTGTGACAATGTTATCCAGCCCCAGTCCTGCCGCCTTACGTGCTGCAGGAGCAGAGGGTTGCCAACAATAAACCGTAGCTCCTGTCTCGCGAATAAGCTGCACGTCAGCCCCCTCCGCTGTGATGCTTTCATTCCAAACAGAAGTCTTCCGTCCCTTTTCTGCGATGAAAGATGCCATCTCTCGGATAAAGTAGCTCTGTAATTGTCGGTAGTGCGTCAATCCAAGCTTTTTATACAAAGCCTGACACTCAGCATTATTTTCCCAAGCCGAAGTGGGGCACTCATCACCGCCAATATGAATTTGCTCGTAAGGGAAGAGTTCTATAATTTCAGCGAGGATATCTTTGGCAAACTGCACGGCTCTAGCATTAGCCACATTCATCACATCTGAGGAGATGCCACCATTTGACCACACCTGATGTGCACCATTCGGCCAGCAGCTGAACTCGGGATAGGCAGCCATAGCCGCCACGAAGTGACCAGGCATATCAATTTCAGGTACAATCTCGATATGGCGTGCACGAGCATAGGCTACGACATCGCGAATCTCATCCTGTGTGTAGAAATAAGGACCGTACTGGCGGTTGATATTATAGCCTCCATGCTTCATATCAGTGAAATAGCTATTAGGAGCCGTTGCGCCAACAGTGGTGAGGCGTGGATACTTCTTGATTTCTACGCGCCAGCCTTGGTCGTCTGTCAGGTGCCAATGAAAGCGGTTCAATTTATAAAGTGCCATAAGGTCGATGAACTTCTTCACCTCTTGCACAGAGAAGAAATGGCGCGCCACATCGAGCATGAAACCACGGTAGGCAAACCGAGGCTTATCGTTGATGCGCACAACCGGCAAGGACTTCTCACGATCTCCTTGTGCCATCTTACGAATTGTCTGTAAAGCGTAGAACACACCAGCGGGCGCCGATGCTTCAATTTCTACGCGCTCAGTCGTTACGTTGAGGCGGTAAGCTTCTGTTTCCATCGTGGCATCAGCCATCCTCACCTGTATCAAGGCTGCGGCATCGGTAGAAGTTGTAGAGGTCTGATATGCATACTCTCTATTAAAGTCCGAAGAAAACTCAACCACGGTCTGCACCATCTCGGGGGGAAGATCGTTAGTAGCGAAGACAAACGATGGAGACAACATAAGTTTTCCTTCGCCCTTCATCATCTGAAAAGGCTTAGGGGTAAGGTTGACAAAGTCTGCGGCACGTCCACCCACACAGACGCAACACAACAGTAAAAGGAAGGATACAATAGACTTACAGTAAAACATCGGTCAGAATTACAATATTTGAGGTAAGAGATAAGGTATTAGGTGTCAGCGGGATAGCAATTAAAAGCAGAAATCTGCATCAGCCTCCCATTTGGAGTCTGACACAGATTTCTGATGTTCTGTAAAAGGGATTTATTCAGCGCGAAGCGTGAAACGCTTGAAACCCGTAACGGTCAGCCCCTTATCAACACTGTTGAGATACTGAGCCACGGTCATCGACTTATCCCAAATAAACTCCTGCTGGAGAAGGCAAACCTCTTTGAGAAACTTACTGAGACGTCCTTTGGCAATGTTCTCAATCATCGCCATGTTGAGGTTAGCCTCCTTTTCGGCAGCAGTAGTTGCCATGATTTCCTTGACTTTAGCTACATCTTCTGCTGTGATCCAGCCCTTAGTCTGGTTGCTCTCCATATGATCTTCAGAGTCGAAGTGTGCGGGATTGTAGCCAGCCTTCTTCACTGCTGCTTCAACAGCCTTCTGCACCTGCTCAACTTTAGTCTTCTCCACAGCCACTTTGAACTCAGTGTCCTTGATGTCTTGGGGAACTCCAGCCTCGTCAATGGCAACGGGGCTTGCAGAAGCAATTTGCATAGCCACATTGCGGCCTACGGTCTCGTCTGCAGGGCATGCGCTAAGCGCCACGAGGGTGCAAAGCATGTTGTTGTTCTGGTGGTTATAAGCAGCGAGACATTCACCCTCAACGACAGAATAGCCATCGAGTTCCATTTTCTCACCCGTGATACCAGACTGGTCAGTAATGCGCTCTGCCACAGTGCGGCCACCGAGAGAAAGAGCCTTCACTTCTTCTACATCCTTGCAGCGCGCAGCTACGGCCGCATCGAGGATTTCGCGCGTAAGAGCTACGAAATCAGCATTCTTGGCCACAAAGTCAGTTTCGCACTTCAAGGCAATGATTGCACCGAAATTGCCGTCAACCTTCACCAATACGCAACCTTCTGCGGCTTCGCGGTCGCTACGCTTCGCAGCAATCGCTTGACCACGCTTTCGGATCAACTCAACGGCAGCGTCGAGGTTGCCTTCTGCCTCATTGAGGGCATTCTTACAGTCGCTCAAACCTGCACCAGTGAGTGCACGGAGCTTTTTGATATCTTCAATTCCTACTGCCATAATGCTGTAGTGTTAGGGGATTAAGTGTAAAGATAATAAGGAAGGGTTACACGGCTACTCGGCAACGAATAAACCCTGTAACCCTTAATTGAAGTACGATTACTCAGCAGCGGCGGGTTCTACACTCTCCTCTACTTGTTGGTTGCGACGGCTCTTTTCTTCGCCTTCTCCAGCAGCTTCGGTGTCTACCTTCTCCATTTTGCGCTCTTCCACGCCTTCGGCGATAGCAGCACAGCAAGCATCGAGGATAACCTCAACGCTCTTCGTGGCGTCATCGTTTGCGGGGATTACGTAGTCCACGGTGTTGGGATCAGCATTCGTATCCACGATACCAAAGACGGGAATGCCCAAGCGGATAGCTTCCTTCACAGCGATATGCTCCTTGCAAACATCTACGACAAAGAGGGCTGCGGGAAGACGAGTCAGGTCAGCAATAGAGCCAAGGTTCTTTTCGAGCTTGGCACGTTGACGGCTAATTTGGAGGATTTCACGCTTAGAGAGATTGGAAAACGTTCCATCCTGCGTGAGCTTGTCGATGTTGGCCATCTTCTTCACGGCCTTACGGATCGTGGGGAAGTTGGTGAGCATGCCACCAGGCCAACGCTCAGTAACATAGGGCATATTAACGGAGGCTGCCTTCTCCGCAACCACTTGCTTGGCCTGCTTCTTAGTAGCTACAAAAAGGACACGACGACCAGACTTGGCGATTTGCTTGAGTGCCTCAGCAGCCTCATCAATCTTGGCTACAGTCTTATGGAGGTCGATGATGTGGATGCCATTACGCTCCATGAAGATATAAGGAGCCATGGCGGGATTCCACTTACGTTTGAGGTGGCCGAAGTGTGCGCCAGCCTCAAGGAGGGTTTCAAAATTTGTTCTGGACATTTTGAAATAGAGATTTTGTTTACTTTCCTGTGAGTTGTAGAGCATTCTAAGCGAGTACAGAAAAACGTCATGCGACTATTTCTCCCACCACGCCATCAAACAACACGTTCTGTTGCTGTGTGCTCTGGATGTGCAAAGGCTGGAAAGGCACTTTGCAAAGTTCAACCAGCCTGCAAGTAGTTCACTGCAGTCAAGCTGCGTGAAGTCGAGCAGGCTTGGATGCTAAACGCTTTTCCAATGTCAGCAAGCTTGCCGATAAAAGATTAACGCTTGCTGAACTGGAAGCGACGGCGAGCCTTGGGCTGACCGGGCTTTTTGCGCTCCACCTGGCGGGAGTCGCGGGTCATGAAGCCTTCAGCACGAAGCGCTTTCTTGTCTTCAGCGTTGATCTTCACGAGTGCACGAGCGATGGCCAAACGGAGAGCTTGGCTCTGACCGGTGAAGCCACCACCGTTAAGGTTTACCTTGATGTCGTACTTCTCCGTTGCGTCAAGAAGAGCAAGGGGTTGCTTTACGACAAACTGGAGGATAGAAGAGGGGAAATACTCAGTAAGGTCACGCTTGTTAATGGTAATCTTACCGGTACCTTCCGTTACGAAGATGCGGGCAACGGCGCTCTTGCGGCGGCCCAATGCGTTGATCATTTCCATATGTCTGCGGGATTACTTAAGAGTGTTGATGTCGATTGCCTTGGGACTCTGAGCCTCGTGCTTGTGCTCTGTGCCGGTGTAAACATAGAGGTTGCCGAGGAGGTGGGCACCAAGACGGTTCTTGGGAAGCATACCCTTGACCACACGACGAATGAGACGATCCGCACCGTTGGGCTTAGCCAAGATGGAAGCAGGCGTGTGTTCGCGTTGACCACCAGGATAACCCGTGTAGGTGTAGTAAGTGCGGTCGGTCAATTTCTTACCGGTGAGCACGAACTTGTCAGCATTGATGATGATCACGTTGTCACCGCAGTCTACGTGAGGAGTAAAGTTAGGCTTGTACTTACCACGGAGCAACTTGGCAACTTTCGAAGCAAGGCGACCGAGCACTTGACCGGAGGCGTCAATTACGACCCACTCTTTCTGTGCGGTTTCCTTGTTGGCAGAAATGGTCTTGTAGCTTAAAGTGTCCATTCTTGTTGAAGATTGATTTTGTAGTTACTAAGGAGAGACATCGCTCTCTAAATAAAAGAATTATCACTTGTGCTCTGCGATTCCCTAACCACCGTTTCCAGGCCAATGAAAAACGGCTATTAACACGCAGAGGCAGTCCCATACAGGGCTGCTTGATAATAATCGGCACGCAAAAGTACGCATTTATTCTCATTCCGCAAAGTCTTCTTGCTGAGAAACAAGAATGTAGCCCTCATTTTACCCGAAAAGTCACATTCCGAATGCCCAGAATACGACTTTTTCACGAACGATTGATCAGGCCTTCGATCAATCCAGTTCGGAAAGATCCACGAATTTACCCTTCCGGCGACGCTCTTCGATCAAAGTTTGCAACTGCCGCTTGCGCGTAGAAGCAATCCATCGGCGTGCAAAGATGTTGGGGATAGCTACTCCAATGGAAAGGCACAAGACAATCAGCCCTGCGTTAAGCAGATTGTTAAAAGAGCGGAGAAAGCCCCCAACGTCTTCGGCTCCCATCTGCACGAGACCAAAAATGCCCCGATACATGAGTATACCTGGCACCATAGGAATCACACTAGGGATTGTCAACACATGGTTCGGACTACGCGTTCGCTGCACCAACTGGACTGCGCATAGTGAAATGAGCGAGGCAGCTGCCAGTGATCCAATGATCAGCCCAAGGTTTAATCCAAAACCTAAATAGTTTCTCGTAAACATGCCAAACACCGCAAGCCCCGCCACGAAAGGTAAGGCCTGACGCGGCACATTGAAATTCATGGCAAAACCCACTGCTGCAATGGCCGTAGCCACAGCCGCCTCCCAATAAGAGATTTCAGGAGCCGTGCTCAGGCTAGTCAGAAAGTTCGTAACCCCACAGACACTCACGGCCAGAACGATGCCGAAAGTCATCGCAGCCACTTGAACAACCGCATTCGCAAAGCGCGCCACACCGACCAAAAGATAATTGTCCAGCATATCATCCAGGAAGTTGATCAAAGCCACTCCCGGCACGAGGAACAGTGCACAACAGAGAAACGCATGGTAGGGACGATCTGTAAAACCCTCGGGCAAGACGATCATCATGATCCACGCGGTCATCGTGGCCACGAATGCTGTAAACGCGGTGACGATATAAACATTGAAGCGTTCGCTCAGCAGTACATATCTCGTGGCATACCCCACTCCACCCGCGATAGAAGCTGGCACAAACGAAGGCCAATCTCCACCGAACAATACGGAGAATCCTCCACAACTCATGGCCACACAAAGGATGAGTAACCAAAGTGGGTACTCTGGACGAGCACGTTCTATTCGTCCCAGCATTCGCTCAAAGCGCACTAAGCTATAATGTTTCGGAATAGCACGCCATGAAAGGTGGCTAACGGCGGCCAAGGCCCTCATATTGATGGTGTAGCGATCAGAATGAACAAACCGGCTAAACGAGTGGGTATCATCGCTATAATTTACTTTCAACGTGCCATACAGCACGTCAATATGCAAAAAACGCTCATCCAATCCAAGGAAGGCAGCTACGCGCTTCATATTGCGCACAATCCGATTGGTATCGGCAGCACTCTCCATCAGCAGAATGCCAACACGTAAAAGCAAGGTGAGCTTACGATGAATGCGTTGGGCTTGGTCATTAAGAGTTTCTGTTTGAGGCATAATCTTGGGTAAGGTCGTAAGAGAATTGAAAAACGGTCACTGAACAACAATGATTTCCCCCAAAGAGGTGGTGTAACGACGACTGACACTTTCGTTCCGTATCAGGTCGGAAGTATTCATTTGTGCAGCGCCACGCACAGCCTGTTTTCCATTACGTTGTTGCACGACATCGATGGCATGGAGCAATCGTCGTTGCCGTTCGCGATCCACTGTATCGAAGAGCTGATGCTGCACTCCCCCGTGCTCAATATCTGACACGATAACGCCCGCCTGCTTGATAGCCGCTCCCTTTCGGTACAGCCGCCGTAAGAGCATGCGCGTGATCTTGGATATTTCTCGAAAGTCAGCTGTCCCCACCTCCAATGTTTGTGAAAGCATATTGCGGTAGGTCATCGAAGTTGTATCAAAACGATCGGTGGATAAAAATGCCGACACACAGCATGCCGTAGAGTGCTGACGGCGCAATTTTCGCGCAATCTGGCTCGAGAAATCACTGAACACCGAAGCCAAAAGGGAAAAATCACTGATCGGAGTCCTGAAAGAGCGCGATGCAGCAAAGCTTTTCGACGGTTGTGGCACTTCAAGTCCTAATGTAGAAATCCCACGCAGCTCGCGCCAAGTATTGATGCTGGGAAGAGCAAATACTTCACGAACCTTTTCCTCTGACCATTCGGAAAATTGGTATGCATTCTGAACGCCCAATTCTGCCAGCCGCACACAGGACTTCCGTCCGATACCCCAAATCTCCGAAATATCGGTCAACAGCAAAGCACGTTTCCGCTTTTCATCGGTATCTATCAGACAGCAGCCCTGATAGCCTGCATATTTTTTAGCAAAATGGTTTGCCACCTTAGCCAAAGTCTTGGTGGAAGCGATCCCAATGCTCACAGGAATCCCGGTGCCACGCGTGACGGTCTTGGCAAGCCTTCGCCCGAACGCCCCAAGGAAATCAGTAGACGGATCGTTCTCTCCACGATGCAGGCCACGCAGATCCATAAAACATTCGTCAATACTATATTGCTCGATCTGAGGGACTTGGTGTGCAACAATTGCCATCACACGACGGGACATATCACCATATAATTCATAATTGCTCGATCGCACCAGAACTTCACCGCGTTGCACTTGATCTCGAATTCGGAAATAAGGCATCCCCATGCGGATCCCCAGCGCTTTAGCTTCATTGGACCGCGCCACAACACAGCCATCATTGCTCGACAGTACGACTACAGGACGACGACGCAGTTCAGGCTGGAATACGCGCTCACAGGAAACAAAAAAATTATTGCAGTCTACCAGTCCTATCATCGATGAACGCGTGTGGCATGAATCACATAAGTTACCACACCCCACACCTCAAAATCATCTGATGGATGGAGGTGTAGGAGCGGATAAGCAGGGTTGGCAGGACGAAGAACAACTCCGTCCTCACGAAGTTCCAAAAACTTTACGGTAAAATCTCCTTCTACAACACAGATCACGATGTCCCCATCCTGGGCTTCCAGAGATCGATCCACCACCAAAATATCACCCTCCACAAGATAGGCATCGAGCATAGAGTCTCCACTCACCCGGGCATAGAACGTGCTTTCTGGATGTAGTATCAGATCCCGATTCAAATCAATGGCATTGTCTAAGTATCCTTGTGTGGGCGAGGGAAAACCCGCACGCACACCCTCATCAGCAAAGGGCAATGAGACTTGGGTACTCATATCGGCAACACAAAGGGTAAGTTGGAGATTCTCAGAGCGCATCGGCATCAAATTGTAGTGGCAACAGGTCAGAAGCAGAATTGAGCGTATAGATACCGTCCTTACCATACAACAGGACGCGGATCTTGTGAAGATAACGCTTCTCTGTCTCAACCAATACTTGGCGACACACGCCACAAGGACTGATGGGATGCGGCAAAAAGTCTTGATCCTCTTCACGCCATGCAGCCACAGCAATGGCCACAGGAGCAATCTCGGGATGCGCGGCATTTGCATAGAACACGGCAGTTCGCTCAGCGCAAGTTCCCGCAGGATAAGCGGCGTTTTCCTGATTACTACCACAGACAATCACACCATTCTCCAAAAGAACGGCTGCACCAACATGGAAGTGGGAATATACGGCATAACTGGATCGAGTGGACTGCTTAGCCAAATCTACAAGCTGCCGCTCCACATCAGACAATCCTTCGCCGTCTGGCGGGAACACTTTTACGGAGGTGGATATATGAAGTTCTTTCATGGCAAATTCTAATCTTGAAAGGAATATTGAGGCTGCGGAAACAAGCAATGCATTACGCTTATCCAGACGCAAAATTACAGAAAATAATGGTACAAGCAAGTTGAGTGCGGCGAGAAATCCAAGGAAAAGCGCAAAAATGGACGAAAACCCAGCAACGAGCCTCGCTCGTCAGTATTTTATTTGTAATTTAGCACCCCAAAGTACATATTTCTCCTTGCGTTTACCGCAAAATCACACGTGAGTTTCCTCAAGCATGCAGTTTTTCCGACCTTTCCTTTCGCTCTTTTTACTCCTTTCGCTCTTGTCTTCCACCTCCTGTCAAGAAAACAGGAATGCACCTTCACACAAGAGACAAGCAGACGAGAGGAAAGCGCAGATTTACCTCCGTGCAGCCCGTGCAGCACTCGAGCAACGGGCATTCGAACAAGCCAAGACGCATATCATTGATATGCGGAAATCATGCAGACTCGCCCTCACTGCACGAGAAAATGGCATCTTGATCATGGACAGCATTGACCTTCTGGCCGCACAATATCGCTTGCAACAGATTGACAGTCTGATGCAAACTACTCCTTACAAGGACAACACATCGGACGAAGCAAAAGCCCTCAACCAGAAGTTCGAAGCGCAATGTCAAGAAATTAAGTTCTACCAACGCAAACTCCAACACGACCTCCAGCAACGCCATCGCCATGAATAAATCTTTAGAGGAACAGGAATCCGCGTTCACACCGCGCCCCAACTCCTTCTGGCAGTCGGAACTCAACGAAAGTCAATGGGAAGCCGTCCGTGAATGCGAACGTCCACTACTGGTGATCGCCGGAGCTGGTTCTGGCAAGACACGTGTTCTCACCTACAAGATTGCTTACTTGCTCGAACATGGTTACCAGCCTTGGGAAGTGCTGGCCTTGACCTTTACCAACAAGGCGGCCAAAGAGATGAATGAGCGCATCGGTCGTATTGTCGGGCTGGGACGTGCCAGAGGGTTATGGAGCGGCACATTTCACAGCCTCTTTGCCCGTATCTTGCGCGCAGAGAGCGAGGCCGTTGGAATGAAACGTGATTTTACCATCTATGACTCCTCCGACTCCAAATCGCTTATCAAAGCTATTATCAAGGAGCTCGGACTGGACGATAAGATCTATAAGCCTTCGCGTGTCCAAGGACGCATCTCGGAGGCCAAGAACCGCCTCATCTTGCCTAATGAGTATGTCGCTGACAAGAGCATCATCAATCGTGACACACGCGACAATCTTCCTGAGATCCATCGCATTTACACGCAATATTTCCAACGTTGCCGAACAGCAAGTGCAATGGACTTCGATGATTTACTTCTCTATACCTACTTGCTGTTCGAACACAATGAAGAGATCCTCCAGCGCTATGCCACACGTTTCCGCTACATTTTGGTTGATGAATATCAGGACACAAACTTCGCTCAGCACGCCATTGTGAGCCAGCTCACCCGCAATCACCAGCATATCTGCGTAGTAGGCGATGACGCACAGAGCATCTACTCCTTTCGTGGAGCAAATATCGACAACATCCTACAATTCCATCAACAATATCCTCAGGCAGTAACAGTAAAATTAGAGCAGAACTATCGTTCCACCCAAGCCATTGTCGGAGCAGCCAACAGCATCATCCAGCACAATAAAGGACAGATAGAAAAGACTGTGTTCAGCAACAATGCCGTTGGTGATGCACTGCAACTGATGCCCGCAAGCAGTGATAAGGAAGAGGCGGCAAAAGTGGTCGGTGCGATTGCGCGATTGCACCGCAAAGAGGCTTTGGATTTCAACGAGATTGCCATACTATACCGAACAAACGCTCAAAGCCGATCCTTTGAAGATGCCTTGCGTGAACGCAATCTTCCCTACCGCATTTACGGCGGACTTTCATTCTACCAACGCAAGGAAATCAAGGATATTCTGGCCTACTTCCGTCTACTGGTTAATTCCGATGACGAGGAAGCTTTCAAGCGGATTGTCAATTATCCAGCACGCGGTATCGGCAATACCACACTTCAAAAACTCTTTACCGCCTCGCGTGAACATGCTGCCAGCCTTTGGGCGGTGGCCGAGCAACCAGAGCTTTACGGGCTCAAACTCAATAAAGGGACATTGGGTAAGCTCAATAGTTTCTGCAACCTCATCCTCGAATTTCGAACCAAGCTACACAACGTTGGCGCGTTCCATCTAGCCATCGAACTCTTGACCGATTCCGGTATCAAGTCTGACCTAAGTCAAGAAGATGGCCCTGAGGGACAAAGCAAGCGTGAAAACGTAGAAGAACTTTTGGGGTCAATTAGGGCTTTCGAGCAAGAGGTCTTAGAGGAGACGGGCAGAAGCACCATTCCTCTGACAGAGTTCCTGCAACAGGCCGCCCTTCAAACTGATGCCGATCAAAAAGAAGATGGCACACCGCGCATCACACTCATGACCATCCATGCAGCCAAAGGATTGGAATTTGAAGCAGTCTTTGTTACAGGTATGGAAGACAATCTGTTCCCCGGTGCGCAAGCTCGGTTCTATCCCCGTGAAATGGAAGAAGAACGACGGTTGTTTTACGTAGCCGTTACACGCGCCAAACGCTTCTGTTTCCTCTCCTATGCGCAGTCCCGTTACCGCTATGGAAATCTCGAATTCTCCGATGAGAGTCCGTTTGTGCGAGAGATTGACCGAAAGTTCCTTCACACCGACGACCAGAAGGTAGACCGGATGACCGATAGTATTTCCCCCTCGCTGCGCCAAGCTCTGTTCGGTACATCGGAGCAAGCTTTCTCCCAACCATTCTCCACGCCTGTGCGCCAAGAGCGTCCCCATACCGTGGATTCCGCTTCTCATCCCGCAGCGCAGCTCACCCGCCCTTCTACCCCGAGGCTGCAACGGGTCTCATCTCTCCCCAAATCAAAGGCCGCAACCTCTGTGTCTCTTACAATGGCTGTCGGTAGCCTCATCGAACATGAACGCTTCGGACGAGGTACCATCCAAGCCTTAGAAGGCGAAGGAGAAAACCTCAAAGCCGTTGTCGCCTTTGAGGAAGTCGGAACCAAGAAGCTGTTACTGAAATTTGCCAAGCTAACGGTTCTCAACGCTTAGCGCAGCTTCCACCATTCTCTGCCTCTCAGAGCAGTACGCCACAGCCCTACTCCACCGCATTCACGCCACCGCGCGCTTACCTCACAATATATGCCTCAAAAGCCCTTTTCGCTCATCGCCGACTTCAATGGCGACTTCGCAGAACTCCTCGGCAAGGAAGTCGAGGGAACCTTCCCCATCCTTCCACTCCGCAATATGGTGCTCTTCCCCGGAGTGGTAACCACAATCTCCGTGGGACGCGAAAGTTCTCTCCGCCTGTTGCAAGACATCGTGAAGAAAGGCGAAGATGCGCTCTTTGCCGTGTCTTGCCAGATTGATGTACAAACCTCCACTCCATCGCTCAATGATCTTTATCCGACAGGAGTTTTGGCCAAGATCGTTCGTCTCATCGAGCTTCCCGACCAGACCACTTCTGCCATAGTCCAAGCATTCGGCCGCGTGCGCATCAGTGATCACCCCACGCGCATTACGCCCTATCTTCGGGCCATGATCCAGACCATACCAGAGACTTTGCCCGATAGGAATGACAGCGAATTTCAGATCCTATACAACACCTTCCGCGAGACTACACTTAAGTTTCTCAAAGTCAACAGCGACTTGGGGCCAGAAGCACTCTTTTCGGTACAACACATCTCCGATCCCATCTTCTTCATCAACTTTGTTGCCACCAACCTGCCCTTCAATATTGAAGATAAGGCGTTGCTGCTGGAAGAAGACGACTTCAAAGCCCGCACACTCCAACTCCTGAAAATCGTACAACGCGAACTTCAACTGACGGAGATCAAAAATACGATCGAGCAGAAGACGCGCGCCGAACTGGATCAGCAGCAGCGCGAGTATTTCCTCCACCAAACCATCAAGAACATCCAGTCTGAACTGGGCGAAAACGAGAATGGAGAGCTTGCCACATTACGTGAAAGATCCAACTCCTTGCCCTTGCCCGATAATGTGCGAAACATCTTCGATCGTGAACTGTCAAAAACGGAGCGCATCCCGCCTCAGGTATCAGAATACCACGTCAGCGTCAACTATTTAGAAACGCTCCTTTCCCTACCTTGGGGCAAATCCACAACCGACAAATTCGATCTGAAACGTGTGCGCCGCATCCTTGACCACGACCACTTCGGAATGGAGCGTGTCAAAGAGCGCATTCTCGAACATCTGGCACTCCAAAAGGTCAGTCGCCACCACCGTCCCGCCATTCTCTGCCTCTATGGCCCTCCCGGCGTAGGTAAGACTTCGCTCTGCCGAAGCATTGCCGAGAGCCTCGGACGTAAATATGTCCGTATGTCGCTGGGGGGACTGCACGATGAGAGCGAGATTCGCGGCCACCGTCGCACTTACATCGCGGCTATGTGTGGACGCGTCATGAAGAGTTTAATCAAGGCAGAAAGTAATAATCCTGTCTTTGTGCTGGACGAGATCGACAAGGTCGGTGGAAGCTCTCACAACGGCGATCCACAGAGTGCACTGCTCGAACTGCTCGATCCTGAACAGAACAACGCCTTCCACGACAATTATCTGGATTTCGATTACGATCTCAGCCAAGTGATGTTCATCGCCACAGCCAACACACTCTCCACCATCCCTGGTCCTCTCCGCGACCGTATGGAGCTAATTAATGTGGAAGGCTACCTGATGGAAGAGAAGAAGGAGATTCTACGAAAATTCCTCCTCCCGAATGCCATCAAGGATCTTGAGATCCCCTTTAATCTCCGTCTTACCTCGGCAGCTACAGAATTTCTCATTGAAAAGTACACCCGCGAGAGCGGTGTGCGCCAGTTAAACCAGCAAGTTGCCAAGCTGGTGCGCCGGATGCTCCTCCAACTTCAAACTGCGAGTACCGAAGATGCTCCGTTTGAAGGAGACACCCCTCTACGTCCCAACGAGGTGCGCACGCTACTAGGGACTCCACCTTATCAACGTGATGCCTACCAAGGCAATGACTTTGCAGGCGTAGTGACGGGGTTGGCTTGGACAGCCGTAGGCGGCGAGATCCTTTTCATCGAATGTAGTGTAAGCCGGGCTAAATCTCCCCGACTAGTCATCACGGGCAACCTGGGCGATGTCATGAAAGAGAGCGCACTGCTCGCTTTTGAATATGTCAAGAGTCATGCTGACATCCTCTGTATAGACTACCGTATCTTTGACCATTGGAACATCCATATCCATGTGCCCGAAGGAGCAACACCCAAAGACGGGCCTTCGGCAGGCATCACCCTTGCCACCGCTTTGGCCTCTGTCTTCACTCAACGGAAGGTGCATCCCCACTTGGCCATGACGGGCGAAATCACCCTGCGTGGGCGCGTACTGCCCGTAGGCGGCATCAAGGAAAAAATACTCGCGGCCAAGCGGGCAGGCATCGCCGAAATTATTCTCTCTGAAGACAACCGCAAGGACATCGAGGATATCCCCGAACGCTATGTCAGGGGCATTACCTTTCACTTCGTGCAGACCATCCAAGAAGTGTGGAGCTTGGCTCTACTGGATGAACAGGTGTCCGATGCCATCGACCTCACGCTACCGCTCAACAGCAACGATCCTTTGACATGAACCACGAAGACATCCGACAGCACTGCCTTTCAAAACCTGGTGTCACCGAACAATTCCCTTTCGATGACGTTACCCTCGTCTTCAAGGTCTTGGACAAGATGTTTGCCATCCTCCCCTTGGACGATCCCGAATGGCTGACACTCAAATGTAATCCTGATCGGGCCATCCTGTTACGCGATGCCCACAACAGTATTCTGCCCGCTCAACGCTATTTCAACCAAAAGTATTGGAACAGCCTGCGGTTTGCCTACCTCACCGACAGCCTTCTGCGCGAACTGATCGACCATTCTTATGACGAAGTCGTAAAAAAGATGTCCAAAAAGGCTCAGGTGCAATTGGCTACACTCGCTGCCACCACCTGTGGAAACTGATTCTCTCCATATTCATCTATGTCTACACTCTCCCTCCGCCCCACTTGGCGCAAAGACGGACGTTTCTTTAGCCTCCAACGCACCGACCTCCACAGCCAGGCACGTGCAGGCCTCCTCACCACCGACCATGGCACCATCCAGACTCCCATCTTCATGCCTGTCGGCACCTTAGGGACGGTAAAAGGGGTGCACACCCACGAAATCCTTAACGAGGTCAAGGCACAGATCATCCTCGGCAACACCTATCACCTCTACCTGCGTCCAGGTCTCAACGTGCTGGAAGCGGCGGGCGGTTTACACAAGTTCAATGGTTTCTCACGTCCAATGCTCACCGACAGCGGTGGTTTTCAGGTGTTTTCCCTGACGGGTATCCGCAAACTCCACGAAGAGGGTTGCGAGTTTCGTAGCCATATCGATGGTTCTAAACACTTCTTTACCCCCGAAGGCGTCATGGACATCGAACGCAGCATTGGCGCAGACATCATGATGGCTTTTGACGAATGCCCTCCGGGGACGGCGGACTACGCCTATGCCCGCAAAAGTCTCGACCTTACCCACCGGTGGCTGGACCGCTGCATTGAGCGTTTCTCCACCACCGAGGAGAAGTACGGCTACCACCAAGCACTCTTCCCCATCGTCCAAGGCTGTGTTTATCCTGACCTGCGCCGTGAAAGTGCAGAGTTTATGGTCGAACGCGAGGCCGAAGGTTATGCCATCGGTGGTTTGGCTGTGGGTGAACCTGCGGAAAAGATGTACGAGATGATCGAAGTGGTCAATGAAATCTTGCCCCAAGACCGTCCACGCTATCTTATGGGGGTAGGCACGCCAATGAACATCCTCGAAGGCATCGAACGCGGCGTTGATATGTTCGACTGCGTGATGCCCACACGCAACGGACGCAACGCCCAGATCTTCACATGGCAAGGCATCATCAACTTCCGCAACGCCAAGTGGGCGATGGACTTCTCGCCTGTAGACCCCGAAGGCACAGCGGCTTGCGACCATCAGTACACACGCGCCTATTTGCACCATCTCTTTAAGTGCAAGGAACTCTTGGGCATGCAGATCGCCTCTATCCACAACCTCGCCTTCTACCTCGAACTTGTCCGCGTGGCGCGAGAGCATATCCTCGCCGGTGACTTCGTGCAGTGGAAGCGGGGGATTATGCCTCAACTGGCCACACGCCTCTAAATCACAAGCATTCATGATGGATTCTGAAAAAACAGAGCACAGCGACCCATTCTCTGTGGAGCAGGAAACGGAAGGGACAACTCCCTCCTCTACCGGCAGTTCCGCGGACGGAGCGGAGACGTCCGACAGCTCTGTCCCTGTCCCAAAGCCCAAGGTACCATGGTGGAAGCGCATCGGCCACGGGTTGTTCCTCTTGGTCAAGGTGCCGTGGTGGCTGCTCCTTTTGGTCTGGTGGATCCTGCGCATGCTTTGGCGCGGTCTACGCTTCCTGGGACGCATCTTCTTACGTATCATCGGCTTCAAGCGCATTGACCGTTACATCCTGGGGAAGTTCATCAGCACCTATGCGTTTCTGATTGCTATCTTCACCGTAATCGCCATCATTTTCGATTTCAACGAGAAGATCGACAAGCTCACCAACGGCGGTGCGAAGATGCACGAGATCTGGCTCGACTATTATGCCAACTTCATCCCCGATCTCGCCAATATGCTCTCCCCGATGTTCGTGTTCATCGGAGTGATCTTCTTCACGACCAACTTGGCTTCGAAGAGCGAGATCATCGCCATGAAGGCCGCAGGCATGAGCTTCCGTCGCCTGCTGCGCCCGTACATGCTCGGTGCGGCCATCATCGCTGCCATAACCTTTGTATTCGGAGCTTTTGTCATCCCACACGGCAATGTGGCACGCGTCAATTTCGAAAACAAGTACACCAAGAAGCTCCTTGTCGTCGATGTGGCGGAGAATATCCAAATGCAGGTGGATACAGGCGTTGTGGCCTACATCTCCCACTTCGACAATCGCACCAAGTCAGGTTCGGGCTTTTCGCTCGACCGCTTCGCCGAGAAGAAGGTCGTGTCGCGCCTCACCGCCGAGACCATCCAATACGACACTCTTGCCGACCACAAGTATTCGTGGACACTCCATAACTATCAGATACGCACCCTCCGTGGTGCACGCGAGAAAATGGAGCGTGGAGCACGGCTCGACACCACCATCATTATGGAGCCGCGCGACTTTTTCTACATTAAAGGTCAGGAAGAGACCATGACACTCTTCGAACTCAACTCCTTCATTGACCGTCAGCGACTGCGCGGTGCAGCGGGATTGAGCACCTTTGAGGTGGCCTTTCACAAACGTTTTGCTACACCCATGGCCGCCTTCATCCTCACCCTGATCGGAGTGTCTATCTCCATCCAAAAGCGCAAAGGTGGAATGGGCACGAGCATCGGTATCGGACTCGCCCTTACCTTCACCTACATCCTCTTCCAGACCCTCGCAGCCTCCTTTGCCATCAATGCCGGATGGCCCGCAGGCATCTCTGTCTGGATTCCCAACCTCATTTTCTCACTCATCGCTTTCGGTTTCTACAAGCACACACCGCAATAAGGAGCAGGCGATATCCCCTTACTGATCATGACAGAACAAGAACACCCCATAACGGAGCAGTCTATTGCAGAAACATCCGTCAACACTCCCGAAACACCCATCGAAACGTCTACTGCCCCCGACCCCCCACAAGATCCTCAGCAAGAAGCACCCGTCTACTTCGAGGATCTGCCCCTCAGCGATGATGTGCTCGATGCGCTTTATGATATGCATTTTGAAAAGTGCACCCCTATCCAGGCCAAATGTATCCCCATCATCCTGGAAGGACGCGATCTCATCGGCATCGCCCAGACCGGCACGGGAAAGACAGCAGCATTCGTCCTCCCCATGCTCTCCCTTCTGCAACGTGAACCCCACGCCGAGGATGCGGTGAACTGCCTCATCATGTCGCCCACCCGCGAACTGGCACAACAGATCGACCAAGCACTGCAAGGCTTTGCGTACTACACGGGGCTGAACAGCGTGGCTGTCTACGGCGGCAATGACGGCATTCGCTTTGCCCAAGAGCAGCGTGCCTTCTCCAAGGGAGCAGACATCATTGTGGCCACCCCAGGGCGCCTTATTTCCCACCTCCAACTCGGCAACCTCGACCTCTCGCGCACCACACATCTCATCCTTGACGAGGCTGACCGTATGCTCGACATGGGATTCTTCGATGACATCAAGACCATCATCAAGGCTCTTCCCGAGCAGCGACAAATGGTGCTCTTCTCCGCCACGATGCCGGCCGAAATTGCCAAGCTCGCCAAAGAACAGATGAACGATCCCGTTGAGATCAAGATTGCCGTATCGAAACCCGCCGAAAAGATTGACCAGAGCATCTATGTCTGCCGAGACGGCGACAAGACGCCCATTATCAAACACATCTTCGCTGAGCAGCAGCCCGACCGCGTCATCATGTTCGTTTCGTCCAAACAGCGCGTCAAGGAGCTGAACATCATCCTCAAACGCAAAGGCTACAACTGCGCAGCCATGCACTCTGACCTCGATCAGGCCGAGCGCGACGAGGTGATGCTAGGCTTTAAACAGCGGAAGATCGATATGCTCATCGCTACTGATATCGTGAGTCGCGGTATCGACATTGACGATATCCAAATGGTGATTAACTACGATGCTCCACGGGATCCGGAGGACTATGTGCACCGCATCGGACGAACTGCGCGTGCCGGACGTACCGGGCGCGCCATCACCCTCATCGGCGAGAAGGACCGCTATCCACTCTCCAAGATCGAACGCCTCCTCGAAAAGAAGCTCCCACGCAATCCTCTGCCCGAAGGTTGCCGTGAGCCTGAGGAATATCCCTCCAAAGATGGCGGAAAGGATCGTGGACGCAATAACGGACATCCCGACAGAAAAAGCCGCATCGGAAATGCCCCCAAAGGCCAGAGCCACCGCACAAACACGCAGAGCGAAGGCACGCAGCAAAACAAGAACCGCAGCCATCGCCGCCGTGGAGGCCGCAACAGCCACAGCGGAAAAACCACCAGCAGCGAAGCATAAAGACAAACTCCCATGCAAGATATCCTCCGCTACTTTCCCGAACTCACCGAGCGACAGCAACAGCAGTTTGCCGCACTCGATGCGCTTTACCGCGACTGGAATGCCAAGATCAACGTCATCTCCCGTAAGGACATCGACAACCTCTATCCTCACCACGTGCTCCACTCCCTAGGCATCGCACGCATCATCCGCTTCCGTCCTGGCACGAAGGTGATGGACATCGGGACGGGAGGCGGATTTCCCGGCATTCCCCTTGCCATTCTCTTCCCCGAGGTGCAATTTCACCTCCTCGACTCCATTGGCAAAAAGGTCAAAGTGGCGCAAGCCGTGGCCGATGCCATCGGACTGGAGAATGTGCGCTGCTCCCACAAAAACGTGATGGAAGAGAAGGAGAAATACGACTTCATCGTGAGCCGCGCCGTAATGCAGATGAACGACCTCGTCAAACTCGTCCGCAAGAACGTACACCACGAGCAGCGCAACTCCCTTCCCAATGGCATCATCTGCCTCAAAGGCGGCGACATCCAAGCAGAAATGCGCCCCTTCAAGCACTGCTCTGAGGTATGGTCGCTCGCCCAGCACTTCAAAGGCGAATTCTTCGAGACGAAAAAGGTGGCCTACGTCACCCTCTAATCCCCTCTGCCCATGCTCACTATCCGCACCTTCCCCGTCAATATGATTGAAGAGAACACCTATGTGGTGTCCGACAATGCCACGCGCCAAGCCGCTATCATCGACTGTGGAGCGTTGCACGCCGAGGAGCGCACGGCCATCGCGGCCTATATCACCGAACAGCAGCTCCACGTGGCACATCTCCTCAACACACACGGGCATTTCGACCACGTCTTCGGACTGCAATGGGCGGCCGACACCTACCACACACTCCCCAAGCTCCATGCTGAGGAGGAGGCTCTCTATCTCGCCGCCGAAGCGGGCATGGAGATGCTGATGCGCCGCAAGGTGTCACTCCCGGTCCCTCCCGTGGGGACGCGCCTCCACGATGGCGACACCATCACCTTGGGACACCACACCTTCCGCGTCATCTTCACCCCCGGACACACCCCCGGCGGTGTCTGCTTCTACGATGCCGAAGCACAAGTCCTCTTCTCGGGTGACAGTCTCTTCCGGGCAGAGATCGGACGTTGCGACCTCCCTGGCGGCAATTTCGAAGCCCTGACCGATGCCCTCCGCACACGCATCCTCACCCTCCCCGATGAGACCACGGTCTATCCGGGACACGGTCCGACCACCACCATCGCTTATGAACGCGTCCACAACCCCTATCTCTGAGCTACGCACCCTGCTGCGCATCTTCTTGACGCTGGCCATCACCCTCACCTTCCTGACACTCAGTGCCCAAAGCCGCAAGCGGCGCACCAGCATCCCGCCTCGGCCACGCATCAGCGTGGCCGAAGCGATGGAGCGTTACGACTTCACAGAGGCAGCACGGCAGCTCCGCACACAGATCGCCACCGCCTCGGCAGCACAGCAAGACTCATTGCAACAACTCCTCAGATGTGCCGACCGTGCCGCAGAGCTCCTACCCCACACTGAGCGCGTGATCTTCATAGACAGCGTGGTAGTGGACAAGGACGCACTGCTCCGAACCCTCCAGCTCTCACCTGATGCAGGACGGATGCTCCCGGCACGCGACCTGTTCCGCGCCACCGAGGGCAACCGGCTTCAATTGGGCATAGCAGCCTACGTCAATCCTCTCAATTCAGCAGCCTATTTCTCAGCAGCCAATGCCTCAGGACGCCTCGTGCCACAGTCGGCTTACCGTTCGGGCGACCGCTGGTGCACACCCGCCCCCGTATCGGGCATCGACAGCACATTCGTCACACCGGACTTCCCCTTCGTCCGCACCGATGGCATCACATTTTATTTTGCAGCCCAAGGCGAAAACGGTATCGGCGGCTACGATCTCTTTGCCACACGCTACAATCCCGAGACCCGATCCTACCTCCGCCCAACGCCCATCGGCATGCCTTTCAACTCGCCAGCCAACGACTATCTCTACGTCATTGATGAGGCCGCAGGTGTAGGCTATTTTGCTACCGACCGCCGACAGCCCAAAGGGAAAGTCTGTCTCTACACCTTCCTACCCTCCATCGAACGGGTCACCTTCGAAACCGACACCATCGCTCCCTCCGTCTTAGTGAATGCGGCACGCATTTCGGCCATCGCTCCTTCACAAGAGGGGCATACCGCAGCCATCGCCGCAGCGCGCCTCCGCCGGAACAAGATGCTGGCCGCAGTGCGCAGCAGTTCGCCCACCCACTTCCGCTTTGTGGTCAATGATGCCTTGGTCTACACCCGAAGCGAGGATTTCCATAACCCCGAAGCGCGTCGTATGATCCGGCAATGGGTAGAAGAGGAACAGCAACTGGCCGAACTTGCCACGCGTCACCGCACGGCTCAACAGCAGTATGCCGAACTGCCCACGGATCACTTGCGCCGCGAGCTCCACAACCTCGAAACGGCCCTCCGTACGCTCACACACACACACCGGTCGCTGGAAAAATCTATCCGCCGTGCCGAGCTTTCACCATGACAGCACCCAATCCCAACAGGATCCAGCCGTGGCTTTTTCCTTACAACGCCTTTGTAATCCTATTATAACGCCTTTAAATCCCATTACAATGCCCTTGTAATTCAATTACAACGCCTTTGTAATCCAATTACAACACGCTTGTAACTCAATTACAATGCCTTTGTAATCCAATTACGACCCCTTGGCATAATTCTTCAAACACCCTCCTTAAACTATTGCATCATGAACACGAACTATTTCCCCGAGTCGGAACTCATCATCAACCCCGATGGGTCCTGCTTCCATCTCCATCTCCGTCCCGAACAGATCGCCGACAAAATCATCCTCGTGGGCGATCCTGGCCGTGTGGCCCTCGTGGCACAGCACTTCGATGAGCGCGAGTGTGAAGTCGAGAGCCGCGAGTTCCGCACCATCACCGGCACTTACCACGGCAAGCGTCTCACGGTGATTTCCACCGGCATCGGTTGCGACAACATCGACATCGTGGTCAACGAACTGGACGCTCTGGCCAACATTGATTTCACCACACGCACCGAGTACTCCACCTTCCGCCGACTCGAACTCGTGCGCCTCGGCACCTGTGGTGGTCTCCAGCCCCACTGTCCCGAAGGCACCTTCATCGCCTCTCAGAAGAGCCTCGGTTTCGATGGTCTACTCAACTTCTATGCCGGCCGCAACGCGGTGTGCGACCTCGATTTTGAGCAAGCATTCCTCCGCGCCATGGCGTGGGAAGACACGCAGTGTATCGCCCACCCCTACTGCATCGACAACAATGCCGAACTTCTCGACCGCATTGCCCGCGAGGATATGGTGCGTGGCGTCACCATTGCCTGCGGCGGATTCTACGGTCCACAAGGACGTCGCCTCCGCCTCCCCCTAGCCGACCCTGAGGCCAACACCAAGATCATGGCCTTCCGCCACCGCGGGCTCTGCATCACCAACTTTGAGATGGAGAGCAGTGCCCTCGCCGGACTGGCCGCCCTCATGGGACACCATGCCATGACCTGTTGTATGGTCGTGGCCAACCGCGTGGCAGGAAAAGCCAATCCGAACTACAAAAACAGCATCGACAGCCTCATCCTTACGGTGCTCGACCGCATTTAGAAGCGTACAAACGGCGTTTGAAGAGCGATCGAATGCTCTTCAAACGCCGCTTTTCCTTCCTCTGCCCCAATCCCCTCCCTGATGTCTACCTTCCAACTCCAATCTCCCTATGCCCCGATGGGCGATCAGCCCGAAGCCATCCGCCAGCTTACTGAGGGCGTCCGCGCCGGCGAACCCGCGCAAGTGCTCCTCGGCGTAACGGGCTCGGGCAAAACCTTCACCATCGCCAACGTCATTGCCAACGCAGGAAAGCCCACCCTCATCATCTCCCACAACAAGACGCTCGCTGCACAGCTTTATACGGAGATGAAGGGCTTCTTCCCCAAGAATGCCGTGGAGTACTACGTCTCCTACTACGATTACTACCAGCCCGAAGCCTACATTGCTTCCACCGACACCTACATCGAGAAAGACCTGGCCATCAACGATGATCTTGACAAGCTCCGCCTCTCCGCCACCTCTGCCCTCCTCTCGGGACGCAAGGACGTGGTGGTGATCTCGTCCGTGTCCTGCATCTACGGCATGGGCAATCCTTCCGCCTTTTACGAGAACGTCATCCTCCTGCGCACCGGTCAGGTCATCGCAATGAGTGTCCTGCTGCGCCGCCTGGTCGATTCGCTTTACCAGCGTAATGATATCGCGCCCACTCGCGGCAATTTCCGCGTCAAGGGCGACACTGTCGACGTCTTCCTTGCCTATGCCGACAATGTGCTGCGCATTAACTTCTGGGGAGACGAGATCGATACCATCGAAGAGATCGATCCGCTCACCGGACAACGTTACGGGCAGTTTGACGAATACAAAATCTATCCTGCCAACCTCTTCCTCACCACCAAGGAGACACAGGAACTGGCCATCCGCCAAATCCAAGACGACATGGTGGCACAGGTGCAGTGGTTCAAGGAGCAGCACAAAGATTTAGAGGCGCAGCGCATCGAGGAGCGTGTGAGCTATGACATTGAGATGATCCGCGAACTGGGACATTGCTCGGGTATCGAAAACTATTCACGCTACTTCGATGGCCGCTCTCCCGGTACACGTCCCTACTGCCTGCTCGACTTCTTCCCCGATGACTTCCTTGTGGTCATCGACGAGAGCCACGTCTCAGTACCACAAATCCGAGCCATGTACGGCGGCGACCGCTCGCGCAAGGAGAGTCTGGTCAGCTATGGTTTCCGGCTTCCCGCCGCTTTGGACAACCGCCCCCTGCGCTTCGAAGAGTTTCACGAACTGGCACACCAGGTCATCTACGTTTCCGCCACTCCCGATGACTACGAGCTCGCAGAGGCAGGCGGCGTGTTCGTCGATCAGGTGATCCGCCCCACGGGACTGCTCGATCCACCCATCGAAGTGCGCAACACCGACTTCCCCATCGATGATCTTCTCGAAGAGATCCGCAAGGCCATCGCCCGGGATGAGCGCACCCTCGTCACGACCCTCACCAAGCGCATGGCCGAAGAGCTGGCCGAATACCTCCTCTCCTACGGCATCGATACGGCCTACATCCATTCCGACATCGATACTCTCGAACGTGTACGCATCATGGAAGAACTGCGCATGGGTACCTATCAGGTGCTGGTGGGCGTCAATCTCCTCCGTGAGGGGCTCGACCTCCCCGAGGTGGCATTGGTGGCCATCCTCGATGCGGACAAGGAAGGCTTCCTCCGCGACCGCCGCTCCATGACCCAGACCGCCGGACGCGCAGCCCGTAATGTAAACGGGCGGGTCATCATGTATGCCAAAAAGATCACACGCTCCATGCAGCTCACCATCGATGAGACCCAACGCCGTCGACTCAAGCAGATGGCCTACAACGAGGAGCACGGCATCACACCACAACAGGTAAAGAAGAGCACCACGGGCTCCCAACTCAGCCGCCTCGGTAAAGAGCGCGCCGAAGCCGTCAATGCCCTCTCCACAGCCCATGGCTCATCCTCCCTCTCTGCCGCCGAGCCTGCTGCCCGCTATCGATCAGCCTGCCTGCCTGATGCTCCCGAAGCTCCCGCCCCTACCAGTTCCTCAACCACACCATCCTCTGCTGATCTCACGCCCGAACAGCGTGTCCGGCGCATCGAAAGCCTGCGCGAAGCCATGAAACACGCCGCTGCCGCCCTCGATTTCGTCACGGCCGCCCAGCTCCGCGATGAGATGCTCCTGCTCGAAGGGCAAATGCAACACATGGGTGGGTGAATGGCTGCTCTGCCGTTGACCCTATCTTTCTGCAAACGGAGTGCACACGTTGTGAAGACAGAGGCCTTCGCTTCCCCCTCCGATCCCTACACCAGTCTAATTAACCCGTGAAACAAATCCTCCGCACCTGGATGCTTGCCATCGCCATCGTGGCAGGTGCTGCGCTCTATTTTATATGGATGGCACTACCCTTCGGCCCACGCCTGTTGGCAACAGCTATGGGAACGGTGAAGACGGTGCAGCCCTTACTGATCTTCGCCATGCTCTTCGTCACCTTCTGCAAAGTCGATCCGCACCAGCTCGTACCACGGCGTTGGCACGCCGTACACTTGGGCGTGCAATGCGGATCATTTGTAGGACTAGCCGCTCTGTTGCACCTATATCCCACCCTTGTTCCCTCCGCCGTAATAGAAGCAGCGATGCTCTGTCTCATCTGCCCTACGGCCACTGCCGCCGCTGTGGTGACAGGAAAGTTAGGCGGCGACATTGAAGGCTTGACCTCCTACACTATCCTCATCAACCTCGCTGTTGCTTTCAGCATTCCTGCCATTGTGCCGTGGGTGGCTCCCCACCCGGAACTGGATTTCTTCAGTTCTTTCTTTATGATCGTGGGTAAGATCTTCCCGATGCTCATCTTGCCCTTCTTCTCCGCTCTCGTTACGCGCTTCCTCTTCAAGCCGCTGCACCGTTGGGTCATCGGACTGAAGGACTTTGCGTTCTATCTTTGGGCGGTGAGTCTTGCCCTTGCCATCACAGTGAGCACCCATGCCCTCGTAACGACCACCGCCTCTGTATGGACCATTATGGCCATCAGCGCAGTAAGTTTGGCCGCATGCGTGGTGCAATTCTATCTAGGGCGTCGCATTGGCACGCACTACGGCAATCCTATCGCCGGCGGACAGGCTCTAGGACAGAAGAATACTGTTTTCCTCATCTGGGCAGCCTACACCTTCTTCGATCCCATCGCCTCCATCGCCGGCGGTTTCTACAGCATCTGGCACAATCTCTGGAACAGCTACCAGCTCGCTCGGAGACAAAAACCTTCAGAACAGGAGACGAGGCCATAAGCACATACAAATAAAAAAGAAGACCGCATCAAAACCGAATGGTATTGATGCGGTCTCCAGATAGTCCGAATGGCAATAAGTTGCACGTCTGCAAAATGTCACTGTCACTTTCCTGTCAAAAGACTTCTGCTGTTGGAATAAAGTTCAAAGCAAAATTCCCATCTCAGAGCCGCAACCGGGCTCTACTTCTGACGTCCTGAACGTTTTCCGCGAGGTGGAGGCGGCGCGTCATGCCAAGGCTTGGAGTGTCGAACAGCAGGCGTCGTAGGGCGTGCAGATGATTGTGCTTTGGGCTTAGACTTTCCATCTCGCTTACCTGTAGGTCGTTGAGTGAAAGAAGAGTGGCTATGGCAGAACTTTCTCACGTCAGACGATGTGGAGCGCCGAGCTGGGACAGGATCCTGAAAGCCACGCGCGGAGATGCCGTTTGGGAAAAGGCTGCGGATGAGGTCCTCACGCCCCTGACGTTGCAGCTCGCGGACAATGCGCTGTTGCTCCTCAGGTTTGTACCAGAAGAAGAACATGTGCTGTCGTTTCTTCTCCTCGGGAGAAATGGCCGAAAAGACCTCTTCGAGCGTATAAGGATGTACTCCGCTGATCCAAGCCTCCGTACTGACGGTCATCGGCGTGGGCGTGAAGTCCTGCACCTGTTCGAGTTGAAAGTCAAGGTCTTTTGTCTTCGCTGCCAGTTCGGCCATATCCTCAGGGTGACAGCCAGGATGAGACGAGATGAAATAGGGGATGAGCTGCTGACGGAGTCCTGCCTCGCGATTGATGCGGTCAAAGAGCGCCTTGAACTCATAGAAGAGTTCAAACGAGGGCTTGCGCATGAAGTTGAGCACGCGTTCGCTGGTGTGCTCGGGCGCGACCTTCAACCGTCCCGAAACATGGTGCAGGATGAGTTCACGGATATAATCCATCGAAGCTTGCTGTAGCTTGGGGTCTTTCTGCTTGTAGAGCAGGAGATCATAACGTACGCCCGATCCAACGAAACTCTTCTTGATGCCCGGTAGCGCATCGACAGCCTTGAAGATGTCTACAATAGGAGCATGATCCACATTGAGGTTCGGACAGATTTTAGGGTGAATGCAAGAAGGGCGTTTGCACTTACGACAAATGTCCAGGTTGCGTCCTTTCATACCATACATGTTGGCCGAAGGACCGCCTAGATCAGAGAGATAACCTTTGAAGTCGGGCATTTCTGTAATCTTCCGAACCTCGCGGAGAATGCTTTCCTTCGAACGGCTCATCACAAACTTGCCTTGGTGGGCAGAGATCGTGCAGAAAGAGCAACCGCCGAAACAACCGCGATGAAGATTGACCGAGAATTTGATCATCTCGTAAGCGGGAATTTTCTTCCCGCGATATTTCGGATGCGGCAATCGGGTATAGGGAAAATCAAACGAGCGGTCTATCTGCTCCGTGGTCATCGGCGGAAAGGGAGGATTGACCACCACATAGCGTTCGTCATAGGCAGGCTCCATGTTCACTCCTTGCCAATGCCCGATCTGCTGGAGCAGACGTTGGGGTTCAAGCTTGTTGCTCTCTTCCTCCACATGACGGAAGTTGGCGGCATAAAGACGGCGGTCACGCACACTCGCTTCATGAGAGTGGAGCACGATGTCACCGGAGCCAATGCCGTGGGGAATGTCAGATTCACGCTCGAGTGTTACGGTCTGACGAATGGGATATTTACGCAACAGGGCGCGAAAATCCTCAACATGAACACAGAGTTCCTCTTTCTGGTGACACAATTTACGCTCTACCAAATGCCCAAGTTCTGCCAGAGGAAGCTCACCCATGCCATAGACGAGAAGGTCTGCCCCACTCTCTTCGAGGATGCAAGGACGAAAGGTGTCCTTCCAATAATCATAATGGGTAACACGGCGCAGAGAGGCCTCGATGCCGCCCAGAACAACGGGCACATCGGGATAAAGTTGTTTGAGGATGTGGGTGTAAACGATACTGGGCATCTCGGGACGCATGTCGTGCCGTCCATCAGGACTGTACGCATCTTCCGAGCGTAGACGACGCGCAGCTGTATAGCGATTGACCATCGAATCCATGTTGCCGGGTGAAATGCAGAAGAAGAGGCGCGGACGTCCGAAACGAGTGAAATCGCGATAGTCCCCATGCCACGAGGGTTGGGGGACAATGCAGATGCGGAAACCTTCCGCTTCAAAAAGGCGTCCAACGACAGCAGCACCAAAGGAGGGATGGTCGACATAAGCATCGCCCGAAAAGAGAACGATATCAGGTTGCATCCAACCTCGAAGCTCCATTTCGCGCTTCGTGGTGGGAAGCCAATCGGTGAGTTGTGGCATGGGGACTGATGAGATGAATGCTGTTATTGTTCAGAGGCGGGATCAGGCGTTGCAGAGACCTTTCTACCTTCCCAGTCAAGGAAAGCAATGATGAGGTTTTTCAGGCCAAACGCCTTCATTTTCTCGTGATAGATTACTTCACGGCTCAGGGTAAGGAGGTCATCATCGGGAGTATTGGTGATGAGCGCGCGTATGTTGAGCTTCAACTTGTCAAGCACCTCTTCAGTTACATAGCCCGTGGAGTCCACGAGATCACGGAGCAGCGCAAAGCGTTCGATCGTGTTGAGATGTTGCTCGGTAAGGGTGAGGTGGTGGGTGGCGCGCTCGTTGAGCTGGATGTTGTACATAGAAACAAATCGGTTAAAGGTTAGTGATTAACGGTCAGATGTTATGAACCAGACGTCAGGATTAAGAATTGATGAAGGAAAAAGGCCACCCCTCAGATGAGGAGTGGCACTGAAAATCATTGGTTCTCGCGTTCTTCCTTCATATCAATCTCTTGACCATTAGCGTCAACAAACTGGTATTGCAAGAAGGCCAAATTCTGATTCGGAACGATTTGAAGCCCCCAACCGTAATGGAGCTTCCAGCGGCGATAGAGCGAGAAAAAGCCTTTCTTGATATAGGCATCCACAAAGGGATGAACGTGCAGTCTAAAACGGCGGATGCCGAGTTCCTCGGTGATCATACGGATCTTACCTTCCAAAGCATCGGTAAACAGGAAAGAGGATTTGATCTTTCCTGTACCTCCGCAAGAGGGGCACTCTTCCTCAACTTTCACATCCATAGCCGGGCGCACACGCTGTCGTGTGATCTGCATCAATCCAAACTTGGAGAGCGGAAGGATGTTGTGGCGAGCGCGGTCTTTCTTCATATTCTCCACCATACGCTCATACAGAGCTTGCCGGTTTTCAGGCAGTCCCATATCGATGAAGTCGACTACAATAATGCCACCCATGTCACGTAGACGAAGCTGGCGTGCCAATTCATCGGCTGCCCCGAGATTAACTTCGAGGGCATTGGCCTCTTGACCATCGGTACTCTTGGAGCGATTGCCTGAATTAATGTCCACCACATGGAGAGCCTCGGTATGCTCGATGATCATATAAGCACCATGCTTATAGGTTATGGTGCGTCCAAGGGAAGACTTGATCTGCTTGGTGACAGAGAAATTGTCGAAGATAGGGACACGCCCTTTATAGTGCTTGACGATGTCCTTACACTCGGGAGCAATCAACGTTACATAATCGCGAATTTCTTCAAACACAGCCTTGTCATTAACATGGATGCTCTCAAAGGAAGGATTAAACAAATCGCGGAGAAGCCCTACGGTTCGACTCGTCTCTTCGTAAACGAGCGTGGCCTTGTCCTGAGGATTGTGACTCTGAATTTTGGCGATAGCATTGTCCCATCGACTCACTAAGATGCGGAGTTCTTGATCCAATTCGGCCACCCGTTGGCCTTCGGCCACCGTGCGAATGATGACGCCGAAACCTTTGGGCTTTATACTGTGGATGAGCTGTTTGAGGCGAGCACGCTCACCTTCGCTCTTAATTTTGGTAGAAACGCTGACTTTGTCCGTAAAGGGAATGAGGACGAGATAGCGGCCGGCGAAGGAAATCTCACACGTCAAGCGCGGTCCCTTCGTTGAGATGGGTTCTTTAACCACCTGCACCAATACCTCTTGCCCCACATTCACCATGTTCTGGATCTGCCCTTCCTTCTCAGTATTGGGCTGTCGCGGCACTTTGTTTAGAGGGAGCGGCTTGCGCTTCCCATCAGCAATCAGACTGAGGTAATGTTCAAACTGTTTATACCGTACCCCCAAATCCAAATAGTGGAGGAAGGCATCACGTTCGTAGCCCACATTCACGAAACAGGCATTGAGTCCTGGCATGATCTTCCGAACCTTGGCCAAGTAGATATTGCCCACAGCAAACTGCTCCGAACGCCCTTCCTGTTGGAACTCTACCAGACGTTTGTCTTCGAGTAGGGCGATGGAAATATCGTTTTTCTGGACATCTACGATTACTTCGCTTGTCATGTTTGTGGTATTTGGATAACACGGGGACTTCCGCCCCGTCAGGTCTCATATCCGCATTACAATGCGGAGGATAAAACGAAAAGTTAAAAGTCTCGGAAGTGGCCAGAGCCAGAATACTCAAGACTTTTAACTTTCCAAACCGCAGGCAAGAAACACGCGTTTACTTGCTCTTATGACGGTTCTTGCGCAGACGCTTTTTGCGCTTGTGAGTAGACATCTTGTGTCTCTTCTTCTTCTTTCCGTTAGGCATGTTAGAGAGGGTTTTACAAGTTAATAATATCTTGGACTTGCTCCTTTGTAAGTGGAGCAGTGTCTCGGTTAGTCATCTCCTCCTTCGGGCAAGGGCTCGCGCTTAATCTTAGCCACGAACGTCTTTGCCGGTTTGAAGGCAGGGATGTTATGTTCTGGAATGATGAGGGTGGTATTCTGCGAGATATTGCGTGCCAACTTCTCAGCGCGTTTTTTCAGAATGAAGCTTCCGAATCCACGCAAGTAGACATTTTCCTCGTTTGCCAAAGAGTCTTTTACGGTCTCCATAAAAGCCTCGACAGTGGCCAATACGATTGTACTCTCAATACCAGTCTTCTTCGAGATTTCCTTTACGATGTCGGCTTTGGTCATCTTATTGAGTTTTGTGGAGATGGTGGACTGAGTTTCAAATTGAGTGCAAAGTTATAATTTTCAACTGATTGAGGCAAGACATTATGCTGTTTTTTCAGCAAAAAGATGCAGAGATGGAAGATTATGTCTTCTCGCGACAGCAAGAAGCGAGTCTTTTGCCATCGGAGAGCACAGCTCTACCAAGAGCCATCATTCACGATGCTCAATCGTCAACAGGGATTTTCGCTACGCGCTGAATGTGTCGGCCACCTTCAAATTCGGTGTTCAAGAACTCGTCCATAATGGCGCGTGCCATGGCCTCATCAATGTATCGGCCGGGCATAACCAAGACATTGGCATCGTTATGCAGTCGGGTCATGTGAGCGATCTCAGGTATCCACACCAATGCAGCACGAATATGCTGATGCTTGTTCAGCGTCATCGATATCCCCTCACCACTTCCGCAGATGGCAATACCACGCGAACACTCTCCTTCGGCCATACCCAAAGCCAAAGCATGGGCATAGTCGGGGTAGTCGCAGGAGGCAATGCTGTCAGTGCCATAGTCTTTAAAGGCAATCCCCTTTTCGGTCAGATAGGATTTCACAAACTGTTTCAGGTCAAAACCTGCATGATCAGAGGCTAATCCGATAATTTCCATAATCGTAGAACGGAAAATGAGGCGTGAAGGATTTATTCTGCGAGGAAAGCTTTTACCTCATTGAATATGTTCTGCGGTGTGAAACCGAACTTTTCGTCCAAGACCGTAAAGGGCGCACTATGTCCGAAATGCTCTAGGCCGAAGATGCGCCCACGATCGCCGGCCAATCCTTCGAACACCACAGGCAATCCTGCGGTGAGGAAGAACTTTTTGCTCTGTGCAGGCAACACCAGCTCACGATAGGTTGCATCTTGATTGCGGAAAAGCTGTTCGGAAGGACAACTCACCACACGCGCATGGATGCCGTCCTGTGCCAAGAGGGTTGCGGTGTCCACCAACGTAGAGACTTCAGATCCGCTAGCAACAAGCACCACATCGGGCGTCTGTTGAGGTTCCACCACGATATAAGCTCCACGCTCTGCCTGGCGATAGTCCGTGCCCGAAGGCAAATCCTTCACATTCTGACGACTGAGAATAAGAGCCGTTGGGGTATCAAAATTCTCCATAGCCATACGCCAGCACTCCGTGGTTGCATGAACATCGGCTGGGCGGAACACGCGAACGGAATCGCGGCCAGAATGGTTCTTAAGTTTCTCCATCAGGCGAATCTGAGCCTCTTGTTCCACAGGTTCATGGGTCGGACCGTCTTCGCCTACACGGAAGGCATCGTGACTCCACACGAACTTCACAGGAAGCTCCATCAATGCTGCCATACGGATAGCCGGCTTCATATAGTCAGAGAAGACAAAGAAGGTGCCCATCGCAGCAAGCATCCCTCCGTGCAGAGCAATGCCGATGCACACACACGCCATAGTCAGTTCGCTTACACCAGCCTGCAAGAATCCCCCCGAAAAGTCATTGCGGCGGAGGATTGTCGTGTGTTTCAAGAAGCCGTCTGTCTTGTCCGAATTACAAAGGTCGGCCGATGAAACAATCATATTCTTGACCTGTGCAGAGAGCATTGCCAAGCAAGCGGCCGATGCATTGCGCGTGGGGCCATTGGGCTTCTGTTCGATCTCTGCCCAAGGAAGCTCGGGCAAACGTCCTGCCCACCAACCTTTCAACTGGGCAGCTTCGACAGGATGAGCATCAGCCCATTCCTGTTCTTCGGCGCGACGCTCTTTCAAGATATCTTGCAACTCGGCACGACGCCGTGCATAAAGCTCGGCCACCTCTTCGCGGATCACGAAAGGAGCATCAGGATCGCCCCCTAAATTCACTACGGTATTGCGGTAAGCGTCACCACCCAAGGGAGCACCATGCGTGCGACAATCGCGCTCATAGCTCGAATTGTCGGCCTGACGTGCGCCTTTACCCATCACGGTGTGTCCGATAATGAGTGTGGGACGATTCTCTTCGGTCTGAGCTGCAGTCAGTGCGGAACGAATCTCTTCTGGATCATTACCATCGATCTCCAACACATTCCAGTTCCATGCACGATATTTCATCGCAGTGTCTTCAGAAATCACATCAGCGGTCTCAGTGGAAAGCTGCACCTCGTTGGAGTCGAAGAACATGATCAGATTATTCAGCCCCAAGTGTCCTGCCAAGCGACCCGCTCCTTGGCTCACTTCCTCCTGTACACCACCATCGGAGATAAAAGCATAGATCTTCTCCTTCTGGAAGCCGGGATTTCCTGTCCGAGCATACAAGGCTTTGGCGGCAATAGCAGCACCAACAGCATAGGTATGCCCCTGTCCCAAAGGTCCACTTGTATTCTCAATACCGCGTTCCACATTCAATTCAGGATGGCCTGGTGTGGCTGATCCCCACTGCCGAAACGACTGCAATTCTTCCAGCGTGAAGCGTCCAATTAGCGCCAACTGCGCATAGAGCATCGGCGACATATGGCCGGGATCGAGGAAAAATCTATCACGACACTCCCAAGTTGGTTGATCAGGGTCGTAGGTCAGAAACTCGCTGTAAAGCACATTGATGAAATCTGCACCGCCCATGGCACCACCAGGATGTCCGGACTTTGCGCGTTCTACCATGCTGACGGCCAAGACACGGATATTATCGGCCGCGAGATTGAGGAGTTGTGAAGAATTAGCCATAAAGGTTGGGGTATGCCGGTGATGTACGCGGCGATTGTATTTGGGTGAGGCACTGCGCCTGTTTCGGGAACAGGCCTATTGCTGTTCATCAGACTTTCGGGCAAGACGTCGCAGCACCAGCGTCATATTTTGTGTGCAAAAGTACGTATTTTTAGGCTTTTAACCAAGCTCTGTCCTTTCTTTTCAAGCCACACACGAGAAAGCCTCAAGAAAACAGTATGCTGCGCTTTGGGGAAATCTATGATTTTCGCCCCTTCTTAGACAGCAGGTCTGGGCGCAGACGCTTGGTTCGCTCCAAGGACTGCTCCATCTCCCACTCATGGATCTTAGCATCGTGGCCAGAGAGGAGTATGTCGGGCACACGCCATCCCTTATACTCTGCCGGGCGCGTATAAACAGGGGCAGCCAACAGATTGTCTTGGAAAGAGTCGGACAAAGCTGACTGCTCATCGCCTATCGCACCCGGGATGAGGCGTACAATGGCATCGCTCATGCAAGCCGCGGCCAATTCACCACCGGTCAGGACAAAGTCGCCGATCGACACTTCGCGTGTGATAAGATGCTCTCGAACCCGATAGTCCACGCCCTTATAATGACCGCAGAGGATGATCAGATTACCCTTCAGCGAAAGTTCGTTGGCCATCGGTTGATCAAACTGCTCGCCATCGGGGGAAGTAAAAATCACTTCATCGTAATCACGTTCGGACTTCAAGGCTGCGATACAGTCATCAATAGGTTGGCACTGCATCACCATACCTGCAAAACCACCATAAGGATACCCATCCACCCGACGATGTTTGTCCGTGGTGTAATCACGGAGGTTATGAACATGAATTTCCACCAGCCCCTTCTTCTGGGCACGAGCGAGAATAGATGTATTGAGAAAGCCATCGAGCATCTCAGGCACAACGGTAAGTATGTCTATGCGCATAAAAGATCTTTAAGACTATGGAAGTTCACTGCGTCCTGTTTCCAACGGAAGCAGAAGATAAGCAAAGAGTTTTCAGCGGCAAAGTTACAGAAAATGATTGATAAATCGTATCTTTGCTCTTCAAAAAACATCATCCGCGACAAGGATGCAACCTGCTTGCCCATCCGCAGCATCTTTCAGCCTCGCCACACACCACTATTTCCTCATGACCGATAGAATTTCCGAGCTACGCCAGCTTTTGCATCACCATAATCACTGCTATTATGTGCTCAACACCCCTGAGATTACCGACCAAGAGTTTGATGCGCTGATGCACGAGCTCCAAACTTTGGAGGCCACTCATCCCGAACGCTTCGACCCCAACTCCCCCACGCAGCGTGTAGGAAGCGACCTGTCCAACGACTTTGCCACCGTTGTCCACCAACGCCCCATGCTCTCCCTCGGCAACACTTACAACCGTGCGGACGTCCAAGAGTTCTACCAGCGTACCGCCAATGCCCTGGGCAATGAACCATTCGAAATCTGCTGCGAATTGAAATTTGACGGCTTAGGCATTTCGCTCCACTACGAAAAAGGCGTGCTGGTCCGTGCCGTGACTCGTGGGGATGGAGTGCAGGGCGATGACGTCACGGCCAACGTGCGTACGATCTCCAGTATCCCTCTGCAACTCGTTGCAGGCAGCGGTTATCCTGACAACTTCGAAATCCGAGGTGAGATCCTATTACCTTGGGCCTCTTTCGAACGCCTCAATGCCGATCGCGAACGTCGAGAAGAGCCGCTCTTCGCCAATCCACGCAATGCTGCCAGCGGCACACTGAAGAGCAAGAATAGCCGCACAGTAGCACAGCGACACCTCGATGCATATTTTTATTATGTGCTGAGTGAGCAACTGTCCGATACACATTTCGAAAATATTCAAGCAGCCCACCGCTGGGGATTTAAAGTCAGCGAAGCCATACGCGTCTGTCAAACATTAGATGAAGTGTATGATTTTCTGGACTATTGGGACGAACAGCGCAAACACCTCCCCGTTGCCACTGATGGCGTAGTGCTCAAAGTAAACCAAGTCCGTCAACAAGAACGACTTGGCTATACGACAAAATCTCCCCGATGGGCCATTGCCTATAAATTTCAAGCCGAACGCGCCCGCACACGCTTGGAGAGCGTAACTTTCCAGGTTGGACGCACAGGTGCCGTCACCCCTGTTGCCAATATGCAACCCGTATTGCTGGCGGGCACTACCGTAAAGCGCGCCTCTCTGCACAATGAGGACATCATCCACCAGCTTGACCTGCACCTTGGCGATCTGGTCTATGTAGAAAAGGCAGGAGAAATCATCCCTCAAATTGTCGGCGTAGAAACTTCGCTCCGCAATGAACAGTTGGGGCCGAGGGTGAACTTCATCCATCAATGTCCCGAATGCGGTGCTACACTGATTCGTTATGAAGGCGAATCCGCCCACTATTGCCCCAACGACACCGCCTGCCCACCGCAACTGAAAGGACGCATTGAGCACTTCATTAGCCGCGACGCGATGAACATTCTCAGCCTTGGCCCAGAGGTTGTCGACCGATACTTCGAACAAGGCCTCATTCGCGATGTAGCAGATCTCTACGAACTCCAACTTACCTTGTGGGACAACACTTGGTGGCTCACGCGTGGAGCGTTTATTGCTCCGACCCTGTTCGCAAACGACACCAATGATAAATACACCCCCAAGCCTTACCCCGTCACAGAGCGCGCTACGCGGAAAATCCTCGATGGTATTCAGGCAAGCCGTAACGTGACTTTCGACCGCGTTCTCTTCGCCCTCGGCATCCGCTTCGTTGGCAAAGTTGCAGCCAAGGCAATAGCCTCTCACTTCAGATCCCTCGCAGCACTACTTCAGGCTTCGCAGGAAGATCTCCTTCAAGTGGAAGGAGTAGGTAGCATCATCGCACAGAGCATGCGCACTTTCTTTGATCGCCCCGAAAATATCCGTCTTCTCGATCGCCTCACCACCTATGGGCTACAAATGTCCATGCCCGAAACCACCCATTTGAGTGACACGCTCGCCGGTAAAAGCATTGTCATCAGCGGTGTCTTCACCCAACACTCACGCGATGAATACAAACAACTCATCGAACAACATGGCGGAAAAAACGTGTCGAGTATTTCCAAAAAGACCTCTTTCGTCCTAGCAGGGGACAATATGGGGTCATCAAAATTGGAAAAAGCCACCCAACTGAACATCCCCCTCTTGGACGAGACTGCTTTTTTGGCAATAATTGGAGAGAAACAGGTGGAGGGATAAATGAGCCTACTGGTTCTATCAATGCCTCTCAATGCCCCCTCCGAGACTTATCCATTACGTGAGCCCGACATAAGTTTTACGCAACAAGTCTTTTTTGCCAATGATTTCGATATTCATAGATGGCTTCTTGGCCTGTAAGGTTGCAAACAGTATTCCATTCCCATAGATTTTGAACCAATCTGTTATACCGAACTCACGTTATTAAACATATGGAGGACCAAATTTTCATATACGAAGACGAGCGTAACGCCATCCAAACTTAGAAGTAAAGATGGACGGCGACATGCTGTGGCTGACACGCGGACAGTTAGCGACATTGGTTCGGCCGTGATTACAAGACCATCAGCAAACATGTCAACAACGCCCTCAAAGAGGAACTGGCCGATGAGATGGTTGTCGCAAAATTTGCGAATACCACTCAACATGGTGCCATAGCGGGAAAAGCCCAAACACACGAGACAGAGTATTTAGCCTGGAAATGGTTACATCTATCGGAGGGTGAAGAGTGCAAGGGGTGTTCAATCATGGTGAAGATGGTAGTGAACCTGATTAACCAAAGGAATAACTGATAAAAAAGGCCGAGATTCGAATAAGAATCTCGGCTCTATTTTTATTTTTACATTTTGCTCTTGGCACAACCCAATCCACCTCGAACATCGAGAAATTCAAACTGCATAAAAGAAAGAGCTAGTTTCTTTAAGTTCATCCCATCTTTTCTGAGGGAAGGATAAGGCGGTATCATCGTTTTTGTTTACCTTTGCAGAAATATCAGTGCGCAATGAAACTCATCCTCATGACCCGCCCCGAGTTTTTTGTCGAAGAGCATCAAATCCTTGCCGCTCTGTTTGACGAAGGACTCGATACGCTGCACCTTCGGAAGCCCCACACCGAACCCATCTATTCGGAAAGACTACTCTCCCTCCTCTCCGATGCCCACCGCAAGAACATCGTGGTGCACGATCACTTCTATCTGAAAAGCGAATACGGGCTGAAGGGCATTCACCTCAATAGTCGTAATCCAGAGCTCCCGGCCAACTACAAAGGGCATATTTCCTGCTCCTGCCACACGGGCGAAGAGCTGCAAAATCGATTGTACTATTGCGAGTATCTTTTTCTCTCCCCTATCTTCGGCGAAGTCTCTGGCACAGAGTTCAGCAATTCGTGTCCGCCCCAACTGCTGGCAGAATGGAGCCAGAAGAAGATGATCAACAAGAAAGTGATGGCCTTAGGTGGCGTCGGACTGGACAACATCCCCATGCTGAAAGATTATGGTTTCGGCGGCGCAGTCGTATTGGGGGATATTTGGAACCGCTTCAATATCCATACCAATGCAGACTTCAAAGAAATCATCGGCCATTTCCGCAAACTCAAGAAAGCGGTCGATTAACCTATGCATTCTTCCTCAATCCTATATCCCTTATACCCCGTAATGAACACGATCAAGGTCTTCTCCGGTACGAAGTCTCGTTACTTGGCAGAGAAAATTTGTGAAAACTTAGGTTGCGAACTGGGCAACGTCACCATCACTTACTTCGCAGATGGTGAGTTTGAAGTTTGCTACGAAGAATCCATCCGCGGCTACGATGTTTTCCTCATCCAGAGCACCTTCCCCTCAGCCGACAACCTGATGGAGCTGCTTCTGATGGTGGATGCCGCCAAGCGCGCTTCTGCACGCACGGTCAATGCCATCGTTCCCTATTACGGCTGGGCACGTCAGGATCGCAAGAGCAAGCCGCGCGTATCCATCGCCGCCAAGCTGGTGGCCAACATGCTGAGCGTAGCTGGCATTGACCGCATCATGACGATGGATCTACACGCCGATCAGGAACAAGGTTTCTTTGAAGTCCCTGTGGATCATCTCTTTGCTTCAACCATCCTCTTGCCCTACGTCAAGAGCCTGAACTTAGAGAATCTCTGTATCGCCACTCCCGATGTAGGCGGTTCGAAGCGCGCCAGCACTTACGCCAAATACCTCGACTGCCCGATGGTGATTTGCAACAAGACTCGCCAACGTGCCAACGAGGTGGCCTCGATGGAGGTGATCGGCGATGTCAAGGGGATGAACGTTGTCCTCGTGGATGATATGGTCGATACGGCAGGAACCATCACGAAAGCGGCCGACCTGATCAAATCGATGGGCGCGAACTCTGTTCGGGCACTGGCCACCCACTGCATCATGTCAGGCCCGGCAGATGACCGTGTCTGCGCCAGCGCACTTGAAGAAGCGGTGTTCACAGACTCCATACCCTATCATGGCAAATGTCCCAAGGTAAAACAACTCAGCGTCGGCCCTCTCTTCGCCGAGACCATCCGCCGCGTCCTCAACAATGAAAGCATCAGCAGCCAGTACATCATCTGAGCCACAACGCATCCTGAGCCGAATATTCAGGACGCAACATGCCCTTTCCGCCTAATTTGAATGTGGTCATACGGGACGCTCTCAGCATTCCGTATGGCCACTCCTATCTTTCTCCCTCCTGACTTCCACGCCCAGAAAAAGGTTTTTTCTTCCCCTCGTACCACTATGCGTCGCAAGTTCATCCGTATCCTCTGGACTCTCCTATTCGGCATCGGTCTGTTCATCGCTCTCGGCATCTTCTTCATCGAGCGCGGCTGGATTGGCAATATGCCCGATTTGGAAGAAATGCAGAACCCCATCAGCCGCTTTGCCTCTCAGGCCTATACAGCCGATGGCAAACTCCTAGGCACTTGGTCGAGGAGCGAAAATCGCGTGTTCATCGCGCATGACAGTATCTCAAACCATCTATTTAACGCCCTCATCGCCACTGAGGATGCCCGATTCTTTAACCACTCAGGTATCGATGCCAAAGCCCTGGGGCGAGCCATCGTAAAGCGCGGTTTTCTCGGACAGAAGAACGCAGGTGGCGGCTCTACCATCACCCAGCAGCTGGCCAAACAGCTTTATTCCGAACAGGCGCAAAGCACCTTGCAACGTCTCTTCCAGAAACCCATCGAATGGGTCATCGCTGTCGAAATCGAACGACACTACACCAAGGAAGAGATCATGACCCTCTATCTCAACTACTTCGACTTTTTGCACAACGCCGTGGGCATCAAGACCGCGGCGAGCGTCTATTTCGGAAAACCCGCCAAGAATCTTACGCTCAACGAGTCTGCACTCCTCATCGGCATGTGCAAAAACCCCTCCTATTTCAATCCCGTACGTGAACCCGAACGTTGCCGCGAGCGGCGCAACGTTGTGCTGCAACAGATGGTCAAAGCAGGCTATTTGAGTCAAGACAGCTGCACGGCATTAAGCCAGGAGCCCTTAGAACTCAACTTCCACCGCATCGACCACAAGGAAGGCTCTGCCACTTATCTACGCGAATATCTCCGTCAAATCTTGATGGCAGAAAAACCTGATAAACAACGCTATAAAGAATGGCAAACACAGCAATACTATAACGACTCTATCGAATGGGAAACCAATCCGACTTACGGATGGTGCAAGAAAAACAAGAAGCGCAACGGTGATGCCTACGACCTTTATACCGATGGTTTAAAGATCTATACCACCATTGATTCACGCATGCAAAAGCATGCCGAAGACGCCGTGTTCGCCCATGTGGCGCGACAGCTCCAGCCCGAGTTCAACCGCCAGAAACGTGGTTCCTCCACCTTCCCCTATTCACGCCACCTCAAACGCAGCCAGATCGATGCCATTTTCCGCCGTGCCATCCGCCAGAGCGAACGCTACCGCACGATGAAAGCGGCAGGTTACACGAACGAAGATATCGTGGAAGCCTTCAAAACCGCCACACCAATGACAGTATACTCCTACCATGGCGACGTAGATACTGTAATGACACCGCTTGATTCCATTCGCTACTACAAATCGTTCCTGCGCTCAGGAATGGTGTCCATTGATCCTGCCACAGGTTATGTCAAGGCTTATGTAGGCGGTCTTAATTATACACATTTTCAATATGATATGGCCATGGTAGGACGACGGCAAATCGGCTCGACCATGAAGCCGTTTGTCTACTCGATGGCCATGGAAGACGGCTACATGCCCAACGATCTCATCTCCAACGCCCAACGCTCCTACCGCGTAGCAGGAAGGAGCTGGACGCCACGCAACAGCAACCACGCCCGCGCCGGACAGATGGTACAGCTCAAATGGGGCTTGGCACAATCCAGCAACTGGGCTACGGCCAACCTCATGAGTCAAATTGACCCCAGTGGCGGGCGCCTTGTCCGGATGCTCCAGAACTTCGGCATAGCCAATCCCGACATTCACCCCTCGATGGCACTATGCCTCGGTCCCTGCGACATTACCGTAGCCGAGATGGCCTCTGCCTACACTGCCTTTGTCAATAAGGGCATCCGCTGTGCCCCGACCCTTATCACCCGTATTGAAGACAGTGAGGGTAATGTGCTGGCCGAGTTCCCGCCACGCATGAATGAGGTGATTTCCGAAAAGAGCAGCTATGCCATGATCGAAATGATGCGGGGCGTAGTAGAACACGGCACTGCACGTCGCCTCCGTTACCACTACAAGCTGGAAGGTGAGATCGCAGGAAAGACCGGTACTACGAACAACAATTCTGACGGTTGGTTCGTGGGCTTCGTGCCTCGCCTCGTCACAGCCTGCTGGGTAGGGGGTGAGGATCGCGATATCCACTTCACTTCAACCTCACTCGGTCAGGGAGCGTCCACCGCACTTCCCATCTGGGGGCAGTACATGTCCCGCGTCTACAAAGACACGGCACTCGGCTATAAGGAAGACGAACACTTCTATATGGGCGAAGCCGCAGAGGCAGAACGCGCCAAGACCGCAGAACGTGCCAAGGAGACCAAAGAAACGCCGAAGAAAAAAAACGATCATACAGGCGAACCGAAAACTGCACCTACGACCACCGAACACAAAGCGGCTCCCGAGCCCGTACAACCCAAGAAGCCCACCACACCGTCCAACAATACAGTAAGTGCAGACAAGGTGTTCAACTAAAAAGCATTCACCCTACTATGCCCCAGCTCAATCCCATCGCTATCATCCCCGCACGCTACGCCTCCACACGTTTTCCTGGAAAGCCTCTGGCACTGCTGGGCGGAAAGCCGATCATTCAGCACGTAGTGGAGCGTGTCCAATCTATCCTCCCGACCACCATCGTCGCCACCGATGACGAGCGCATCTTCACTACGGTTGAATCATTTGGCGGTCGCGCCGTCATGACCTCGCCCTCCCACCGCAGCGGAACCGACCGCTGTCGTGAAGCATTGGACAAGATCGGATCCGACTACAATCTCGTAGTCAATGTACAAGGCGACGAACCTTTCGTCCATCCCACCCAACTCCGCGCGCTGATAGACAGCTTCAGCGATGCACACACCCAAATCGCCACGCTGGTAAAACCCTTTGCCACCGATACCCCAGTGGAAGACCTCGAAAATCCCAACACTCCGAAAGTCGTGGTCGATGGCGCAGGCTATGCGCTCTACTTCTCCCGATCGGTCGTCCCCTACCTCCGTGGCATCCCCCGCGAAGAGTGGTTACAGCACCACACCTTCTACAAACACATCGGCCTCTATGCCTACCGCAGCGATGTCCTGCGGCGCATCAGTGAACTGCCGCCTTCGCCACTCGAACAGGCCGAAAGCCTCGAACAGCTCCGCTGGCTCGAAGCCGGATTGACCATCCGTGTCGAAACGACCGATCACGAGACCATCGGGATTGACACCTTGGAAGACTTGCAAAAAGCCCAGATTTTTCTGATGCAACAACCATAAAATCCCCATTTGCTTTGTCAATTCCCAAAGATATTTTATCTTTGCCCTACTACACCCGCGTCTTACAACGCGCCGCACCTTCTTCTCTCTTCTCTCAGACTCACACTTATGGCTTATAAAATGCTCCTGCTACCCCTATTCTGGACTTCCGTATCCTTTATGTCTGCCCAGAAACTCGAAGTGGGTTCGTACACGTTCAAAGACAAATCCGTCTATACCGGTGAAATGGTCGGCAAACGTCCCTACGGAAAAGGACGCACCGTATTCCCCAATGGTGATGTCTATGAAGGTGAATATCAGAAAGGCAAGCGTCATGGGTTCGGCACAATGCAATATGCCGATGGCGAGAAGTATGAGGGTGAATGGTTCAACGACCAACAACACGGGCGCGGCACGTTTTACTTCATCAACAACAACCGCTACGAGGGTCTCTGGTACCGCGACTATCGTGACGGAGAAGGGACAATGTACTACTATAATGGTGATGTCTACTCCGGTACGTGGAAACAAGACAAACGTGAAGGCGAAGGCACCTACACATTCGTCAGCGGAGCGTACTACAAAGGGCATTGGGTGAACGACAAGAAGCAGGGAAAAGGCACGTTCGACTGGCACGACGGCACGAAGTACGAGGGACAGTGGTACAACAACCTCCGCAACGGTGTCGGTACCTACTACTATGCCGATGGTGACATCTACATCGGCGATTGGAAGAACGACAACCAACACGGCAAAGGCATCTACAAGTTTCAGAACGGCGACCTTTACGAAGGACAATACCTCGATGGTGAGCGTACGGGCGAAGGAGTGTGTAAGTTTGCCAATGGCAACACCTATGTCGGCACCTATAAGAAAGGCGAACAGAGCGGCACCGGCACCTATACATGGAAGGGTAAAGCCTCCTACACGGGTCAGTGGAAAGCTGACAAGCCTCACGGACAGGGCACCTACAAGACCAAAGAAGGTGATGACTACACAGGAGCTTGGCGCGATGGAAAAATGGACGGAGAGGGTGTATTACGTTCCGCCTCAGGCGAACGCTATAAAGGCGGTTTTCACGCAGGACAAAAGCACGGACGCTGCATCGAAATTCAGGCCGATGGCACTCGTTTCGAAGGCACATACAAAGAGGGTGAACGCGATGGCAACTTTGTGGAATACGACCGCAACGGCAACAAGATCGCCGGCGGAACCTACGAACGCGGACGGCGCATCGTGACCAGCGGCCAATAAGCCCAACGACCGTAACCTCTCCAATCAGGAACAGCTTGAACACCATAGTGCAAGCATACGCCCCAGCCACCTGTGGCTCCCTAACCTCAATTTGGCAGCACAAAGCCAACGAGATGGTCTGCCTGGCAATCCTGCGATCATGCCTCCAAACCAGCTCCACTTGAATATATCCTTAGTTTCCTCCTTTTACAACGATAATCCCAAATTACATGAAAGCTACATCGAAGAAGCCGACGGCCGACCGCAAAAAGACAGTGCGGAAAGCGGCTCCCAGAAAGACTTCGACGCTGAAAATTGTGAAGAATGACACCTGGTTGGAGCCCTATAATGCGGCCATTCAGGGACGCCATGACCACGCACTGCACAAAATTCATGAACTCACAGGCGGCCAACAATCGCTGAGCGATTTCGCCACTGGACATCTCTATTTCGGTCTGCATAAAAGCGGACGGACTTGGACGTTCCGCGAATGGGCACCCAATGCCACCCAAATCTACCTCATTGGCGATTTCAACGGCTGGACGGAACAGCCCGACTACCAGCTCCAGCGCATCGAAGGCACAGGTAATTGGGAAATTACCCTCCCCGCCAAAGCCATCAAACACGGTGATCTCTTCAAACTCCGCGTTTATTGGAACGGTGGTTGCGGAGAACGCATACCCTCCTACGCCACTCGTGTGGTGCAAGACGAACAGACAAAAATCTTCTCGGCACAGGTGTGGCACCCGGCCAAACCCTATGTATTCAAGAAAGAGACCTTCAAGCCCAACCGCAACCCACTCCTCATCTACGAATGTCACATAGGCATGGGACAGGATGCTGAAAAGGTGGGTACATACAATGAGTTCCGCGAGAATGTTCTGCCGCGGATCATTGCCGATGGCTACAACTGCATCCAGATTATGGCTGTGCAGGAGCATCCCTACTATGGATCCTTCGGCTACCATGTGTCGAGCTTTTTCGCTGCATCCAGCCGTTGCGGCACGCCCGAAGACCTGAAACAGCTCATCGACGAAGCACACAACCACGGTATCGCCGTGATCATGGATCTCGTGCAGAGCCACGCCGTAAAGAACGAAGTGGAGGGTTTGGGCAACTTTGCCGGCGATCCCTGCCAATATTTCTATGAGGGGGGTCGCCGCGAGCATCCCGCTTGGGACAGCCTCTGCTTCGACTATGGCAAGAATGAGGTCATTCACTTTCTCCTCTCCAACTGTAAGTTCTGGCTCGAAGAATACAAGTTCGATGGTTTCCGCTTCGATGGCGTAACCTCAATGCTCTATTACAGCCACGGCTTGGGCGAAGCCTTCAGCGGATATGGCGATTACTTTAACGGCCATCAGGATGACAATGCCATCTGCTACTTAACCCTGGCCAACGAACTCATCCATCAGGTCAATCCCAATGCCATTACCATCGCCGAGGAAGTAAGCGGTATGCCTGGGCTGGCCGCTCCTTTCAAGGATGGCGGTTATGGCTTTGACTACCGTATGGCCATGAACATCCCCGACTATTGGATCAAGACCATAAAGGAGCTGAAAGACGAGGACTGGAAGCCCTCTTCCATCTTCTGGGAACTGACCAACCGACGATCCGATGAACACAACATCTCCTATGCCGAGAGCCACGACCAAGCATTAGTAGGCGACAAGACACTCATCTTCCGTCTCATCGATGCCGACATGTACTGGCACTTTCGCAAGGGTGACGAGAACGACCGCGTACACCGCGGCATTGCACTCCATAAGATGATCCGCCTCGTCACAGCCTCTACCCTTAATGGTGGCTATCTGAACTTCATGGGTAACGAGTTCGGACATCCTGAATGGATCGACTTCCCACGCGAAGGTAACGGCTGGAGCTACAAATATGCACGCCGCCAGTGGAATCTGGTGGACAACAAAGAGCTGTGTTATCACTTCCTCGGCGACTTCGACCGCGAAATGCTCCGCATCCTCAAGTCCGTACGTGGCATCCAGAAGCTCCCCGTGGTAGAGATCTGGCACAACGATGGCGACCAAATTCTGGCCTATCAGCGTGGCGATCTCCTCTTCGTGTTCAATTTCTCACCCATCCATTCCTATACCGACTATGGGTTCATGGTGGCAAAAGGGGCTTACCAGGTGGTACTCAATACCGACAACCCAGCCTTCGGAGGTTTCGGATTGAACGACGACAGCATCACCCACTTCACCAACGAGGATCCCATCCTCGAACCCGATGGCAAGGGCTGGTTGCAGCTCTACATCCCCGCGCGGTCGGCCATCGTATTGCGTAAGAAATGAAGATCCCATCTTTCATCCTTCTCCGGAGAGTGCGTATATTGATCTACGCACTCTTCGGAGTATTTATGACGGCCTACGTAGGAATACTGAAATCCGATGCCCTCATCGCCCTGTTGTTCACGTGGAGTGGTGAACGATGGCTGGCATCACCATGGATGCTTGCCCTGGTCTCCTTCATACTATCTCCACTGGTGCTCCATCTGCTCCATCCCCACCTTGTTCGTCTCCTGCTGCGCCTGCCCGAACAATGGCGCCTCAACACCCTCCCCCGAAAACTGGGAGTCAGTGCCCTTGGCTTCATTTTACTTGGAACCCTCACGCCCACCAACGAACTCCACACCCTCGAACTCCGTATGGCGCGCCTCTGTGCCGAGGGAGCATACCAACGAGCCCTTGACGAAGGTATCAACTTTTCCACTCCCTCGCCCCAATTGGTAGGGCTGCGCACTTTCGCCCTCACCCAGCTTCAAAACGACACCGACAGCATCCCATTGTCCACTCGCTTCTTTGACTACCCTCTGCCACACAATGCCGATGCCACCATGCTACTGCTCGACTCCACCGCATCGAGCATCGCGCCCTTCTACCACCGCATCTGCCACACCGCAGCACAGCAATTACCCAGTCCAGAACTTCAGGCTGCACGTCAGCGGCAGATTCACCTTCTCGGACTGCTCTTGGACCGTAAACTCACCACCTTTGTCCACACATTGGCTCAAGAAGTGAGCCCCGACACTATCGATGTGGAACGCCTTCCGACCTCCCATCGCGAGGCACTCGTGCTCTATATGCGCCGCACCACACAACCGTTGCTGCGCTATTCGGATGCCAACATCGAGGCGAATTATCGCGATTTTGCCGATCTGCGCCAACGGATCCTCACCGGTGGCGTCCGCACACGACGACAGCCTGCACAAGTTTCCGTGGCCGAAGCCAACCTCATGCACCGAGATTACGGACAAACCTATTGGTGGTATTTTTTCTACAACACACTTCTGAACGCTCCACAATGAATCACGTATATCGCCGCGACGTCCTTGAATTTGTAACCGTCGCTACCGAATTTTGCAAACAGCTCGAACAGTGTCCCGGCAGTGAGCGGGGCGAATTTGCCCAACTTATGCAACGCCTCATACCTATGGTCTATCTCAAAGCCTCGATGGTTGAGGAGGTGGAAGAAGGAGTGGGTTATGTGGATCAGCCCGTTACGGAGGAGGACTACGAATACATCCGATCCTCCATCGCTGCCATCCTCCGCAATGCCGATGACTATCTAGATGTCTTCGTTCAGGAATTCCGCTATTCCGATGGCCCGGTGGTCTGCACGATAAGCGAGTCGCTGGCCGACTGTTACCAAACCTTGCGCAACATGGTCGAAGCCTTCCGCTCCGAAATCGATGAAGCCATGGAAGTGGCACTTTACGACTGTCTGGAAGACTTCCGTGCCCGATGGGGACAACAGATGCTCGGTGCACTTCGTGCCCTCCACGAGCTCCTGGCCTCAGGCCAGGCCGACGAGCTATAAACCTCCGCTCCCACGCGCACGGATTTCTTCACGTTCGAATGCCCTTCGAACTCATTCCAAACACCACGCTATGGTACAACTCTTCACACAAACCGACAAACAGCTCATTCCCACCCTCCCACGCTATGCCTTTGCTGGACACATCGTGGTCGTGCAGAGTGTTCACGAGGCCGAACGCGCGGTGCAGTTCCTCCGTACCTGCCCCATACTGGGCATCGACACAGAGACCCGCCCATCTTTCCGCCGTGGCACAGTCCACAAGGTGGCATTACTGCAAATTGCAGGCGGCGGCATCTGTTTTCTCTTCCGACTCAACTACATGGGTTTTCCCGACTGTCTGGCACAACTCCTCGAAAATCCGGATATCCTCAAAATCGGCCTCTCTCTCAAAGACGACGTCCATCAGCTCCGGCAACGCCGTCCAGACTTCACACCCAAAGGCTTTATCGACCTTCAACAAACGGCAGCCGAAATGGGCATCCGCGATATGAGCTTGGCCAAACTCTTTGCCAATTTCTTCCGTCAGCGGATCTCGAAGACAGCACAACTCACCAACTGGGAAGCCGATGCCCTTGACGAAAAGCAGCGGGTATATGCTGCCACTGATGCCGATGCTTGTATCCTCCTCTATCAGCGGATGAGAGAACTGCAGGCCTCGGGCGAGTTTGAACTTCTTCCTATGCCCGAACCGCCAGTTCCACTCGTGCCATGTACAACATCTCCCTGCTCGACGACGAAAGCCGTTGCTCCCAAGCGGCAGACACGCAAGCCTTCCGCCACACTCACCACCAAGCGGAAAACCACGACCGCCACAAAACCCGCCACCAAAGCTAAGGCAAAAGCCAGCTCCAAAGCAATCACCAAGGCCACTACAAAACCCACAACCCCAAAGCCTAAAACAGTGCGTAAAACACCTGTCCGCCGCACGAAGAAGACGGAAGATGCCTGATCATCATCCGTCCACCTCCACCATTCATTCTCTCCAACAATTCGTCTACCTCATATGACCACCCTCCAACTTCGCCGCGGAAAGTCCGAAAGCCTCAAACGTTTCCACCCCTGGGTATTCTCGGGGGCACTACACGGCACGCTCTCCCGCAACATCGAACTCCACGAAGGCGAAAAGGTACGCATCATCGATGCCGACGGACAGTTCATCGCCATCGGCCACTACCAGATCGGATCCATCGCGGTGCGCATCCTCACCTTTCAGGACGAGCCCATCGACCACGCCTTCTGGACGCGTCGCCTCCACCAGGCCTTCAACCTCCGCCGGAGCCTTGGCCTCACCACCACTCCTGAGCACAACAACATCTACCGCCTCGTCCACGGCGAAGGCGATCAGCTCCCTGGACTTGTGGTCGACATCTTCGGGCAGACGGCCGTAATGCAAGCGCACTCCGTAGGCATGCACTGTGATCGCGAAGCCATTGCCGACGCGCTGCTCGAAGCCTCCGAGGGCAGTATCCGCAATGTCTATTACAAGAGCGAGACCACCCTCCCCTTCAAGGCCGATCTCGGCCAAGAAAACGGCTTCCTCCGCGGCACAACCGCGGAAAACATCGCCTTCGAAAACGGGCTACAATTCCACATCGACTGGTTGCATGGCCAGAAGACTGGTTTCTTCGTTGACCAGCGTGAAAACCGCAGTTTTCTCGAACAGTATAGCCGCCAACGCTCCGTCTTGAACATGTTCTGCTACACCGGAGGATTCTCCGTCTACGCCATGCGCGGAGGAGCAGAACGGGTGCACAGTGTAGATGTGTCCGCCAAGGCCATCGAGCTCACACGCCGCAACATCGACCTCAACTTCCCTGGCGACACGCGCCACGAAGCCTTTGCCGAAGATGCTTTTAAGTTCCTCGAACGTGCCGGTAGCGACTATGACCTCATCGTGCTCGATCCCCCGGCCTTCGCCAAGCACAAGGACGCGCTCCGCAATGCACTCAAAGGCTATACGCGCCTCAATGCCATCGCCTTCAAGAAGATCCGCCCCGGTGGCATCATCTTCACCTTCTCCTGCTCCCAAGCTGTCAACAAGGAGCAATTCCGCCTCGCCGTCTTCACGGCAGCGGCCCAGAGCGGTCGTCATATCCGCATCCTCCACCAGCTCCACCAACCTGCCGATCACCCCATCAACATCTACCACCCCGAAGGCGAATACCTCAAAGGTCTTGTGCTGTATGTGGAATGATTGCCCCGAGCTGTTCATTGACCGCCTCCACACTCTGCCGCACTCCATCCTGCTTCCCCCGTTATCTTCAATGATCATCGATGTTGGATGCGATGTGTAGGCAACACACAGAGCCCCATCTTTATGCCCTCCATTTCCACCGCGAAATCGTGTCCACGGTTTCGCGGTGTTGTCTTTCGGGCAATAGACAGGGCAATAGCCCCTCACTCCCCCATCACAAACCTCAGTTCACCGCCATGCATCAATTCGGTGTGGGTGAGGAAGGGACGTTGGAGGGCTTGCCCGTTGAGGCGTATCTCATGGACATGCCGGCGATCAGGGGTGAGGCCTTCTGCCACAATGGTAAACGTGCGCCCCTGTGGGAGGTGGAGTGTGGTACGCGGCAGTTGAGGCACCCCCAACACATAGGTGCCACTCACAGGATCAAGAGGATAAAAGCCAAGGCAGGCGAAGATGTACCACGCCGAAAGCTGTCCGCAGTCATCATTGCCACAGAGCCCATCGGGAGTGGCACGATAGAAAGTGTCACTAATCTGGTTCACCACGCACGCCGTACGCCGTGGTTGGCCGGCCAAAGCATAGAGATAGGGCACATGATGCGAGGGTTCGTTGCCATGGGCATACTGACCGATTAGCCCCGACACATCGGGAAGAGAACTGTCGGACAGAGGCCGGAGAAAGAAACTGTCAAGCCGTGCGCAGAAACGCGCGCATTCCTCAACGGTCGGTGCTCCGCGCAACTCCTCAACGTTGATCCTGCCCGAAGCACGGGAAGCCCCGCCCGCTCCCATCAGGCGGATGAGGCCAGGCACATCATGCAGCACGTGCCAAGAGTACTGCCACGCATTGCCCTCCGTATAGTCGCCTCCCCGACTCTCGGCATGCGCCAAGGCATCGGGATCGAAGGGTGTGCGCCAGACACCGCGGCTGTCCTTCGGACGCATAAAGCCAGTGGAAGGATCAAATAGATTCCGGAAAGCATTCGAACGGTGTTCAAACTTCCGCGCATCGGCCTCATGACCCAGAGCACGCGCCAGCTGGGCGGCAGCATAGTCATCATAACACATTTCCAGAGTTTGCGACACACTCTCGTCCCGCACCAGATCGTAAGGATAATAGCCATAGCGGTCGTAGATGGACCAGCGTGTCTTCGCGCCATGATCCTCGGTAAGTGTGCGGTGCACCAGGGCATAGGCACGCTCCACATCGAAGTCGCGACATCCCTTGGCATATGCCTCTGCAATGACAGCCACGGCATGGTTACCGATCATGGTCTGAGCCTCTCGACCCCAGAGTGCCCAGATCGGAAGATAACCCTGTGTCTCGCCCTGCTCGATGAGGGAGGAGATCATCGGCCCCACACGCTCAGGAACGATGAGATGGTAGAGAGGATGTACTGCCCGAAAGGTGTCCCAGAGCGAAAACGTGGAGTACATCCCTCCCTGTGGTGCCGTGCGGACACTGCGCCGGGCATCAAGATATTGTCCATTCGTGTCGGCAAGGTTGTTGGGCTGTACCAGCGTGTGGTAGAGGGCGGTGTAGAATTGAGTGCGTTGCTCCGGCGTCCCCTCCACACAGACGCGGCCGAGCAGCTCATCCCAGGCTCGTTCTGCCGCTCGGCGCGTGGCCGCAAAGTCCCACGAAGGGAGTTCACGGCAGAGATTTTCCCAAGCATTGTCCACCGAAACGGTGGAAAGGGCCACCTTCACGGACAATGCCGCACCACCAAGCGGGGCAAAGCGGAGCAGCAGTCTCCGTCCGACATTCCCAGGACGGAAGGGGTATTGGTCCACCTGCTGAACAGGTTGGGAGAAACGCACGACAAAATACACGTCCTGGTCCACCCACACGCGTGAGCGGCGATGTCCCACAAACGTCACACTGTCGGCCAAGGCCCACGAAGCCTCCACCACATGGCGGTCATACTGTGCCCAACTCCACGCCGGCCCGTGCTGCAAGTCCATATAGAGTGCAGGTTGCGCCACCGCCTTACCAAACTCGTGGCGATAAAACGCCACACGCTGCGTCGCCGTAACTTCGCTCCACACCGGGACCTCCGGCAGCTGCACCCCATAGTAGCCCACCTCTGCCACCTCCCTGCCCTTCCGGCTGCCCAGAGGGTGCAGAGCTTGCGGACATGGGGCATGGAGGAAAGAGTCAGGCTCTACAACCCGCCCTCCATCGACAGGCATCAGGAGGAGATCACCCAAGTCCATACATCCCGTACCGCTGAGGTGGGTCTGGGTGAACCCGAAGAGACGGGCATCGTCATGGCGGTATTCCGAACAATACCCCCACCCCACGGCTCCGCTCACGGGACTGGGCTGCACCAGTCCGAAAGGAAGCGTGGGGCCAGGATAGGTGTGACCGCTCGCTCCTGTCCCTATCAAAGGATTCACCCAACGATGGGGCGCATCCTCGCACCAAGCGACAGAAAAGGCAAACACGAAGAGAAGACTCAGGTACAGACGAAATGACATAGTATGGGCAGTATAGGGTTAAGCCGGTGGTTCTCAGCGCAAAGATAGCCATTCTTTTCAAAAATGGCAGTGCACTCCCTTCAAAATGTGCACGACGCGGCATTGGGCATCCCTTTGTTTCGACAGGCGTGGCGCTGCTCGTCCGGTTGATCGCCCCCTTTTTTCATAGGCCGTCTTCATCCACTCATTGTTCCATTTTACCTCCGCGGAGCCATTTGTACTCCTCCGCGGAGCCGTTGCAATGAGTCCGCGGAGTTGTTGTCCTGACACCGTGGAGTCATCGCAACGGATCCGCGGAAGCGTTTCAACAGCACCGCAGCCTTATTACGAAATCATAAAACACTGATATTATGCATATTATAAACATCAGCACACAAGATTGGCTTCGACCTCCCCCCTTCGGAACAGTCAATATTTCCGCTCCCTTCAAAAGAAAAAGGAGAGCATAGGGCAATCCCCATCAACGGTCAAGACGGAAGATGAGGAAGCTGGGATTGAAGTTGTCAATCCAGCAATAAGACAAACGAGCAAAGGCAAAATGTGGCTAAAATCCCGACATTAAGGTGGAAATCCGTGTAGCCCTCTATACAAAAATACTATTTTTGCAGCCATCAATCCTACAAGACTTTCGCGCTAAGCCAAGCAAGCATTTCTTTAGAAACATCCGGACCAACTCAAAAAACCTACATATGAACAAGAAATTCGTTACAGCATTGATGCTTTCCGCCTTGCTGAGCAGCGGATTTACCGCCGTTGCCGTCAAAGCCGTCAGTACCCCCACCAACGCTGAGGCCGGCGCAGCCTCTACTGCACTCCATGCATCGGCCACACCAGCAGTTCCTTCGGCCGGACAGCCCATCGATCTTACCTACGCTGCGGAAAAGGCAACCAATTCGGTGGTCTACATCAAAGTCTCCTCCACTGCCAAACAACAACCTCAGCAATATTACGATCCCTTCGAAGACTTTTTTAGCGACTTCTTCGGGCGAGGCGGCGGACAACAGCCTCAACAACGCCAACAACAGGTTCCGAAACGCAGCGGTGCCGGATCGGGCGTGATCCTTTCGGCCGATGGCTACATCGTGACCAACAACCACGTGGTACAAGATGCCGATGAAATTCTGGTCAAGCTGAACGACAACCGTGAATTTAAGGGTCGAATCATCGGTCTCGACAAAAATACGGATCTTGCCCTCATCAAGATCGAAGCCGACCGCCTTAGCCCCATCACCGTCACTTCGAGCGACAACCTGAAGATCGGCGAATGGGTACTGGCCATCGGCAATCCTTACGGCCTCACCTCCACCGTTACGGCCGGCATTGTCAGTGCCAAAGCACGCTCGCTCCAAGCTGCCAACCCGGTGGAGAGCTTCATCCAGACGGATGCGGCCATCAATCCGGGCAACTCGGGCGGAGCTTTGGTCAATGCCGCGGGCGAACTGGTGGGCATCAACGCCATGTTGTATTCCCAGACGGGATCTTACTCCGGCTACGGCTTCGCCATTCCCACAACCATCATGAACAAGGTGGTCGATGACCTCAAGCAGTTCGGATCCGTACAGCGCGCGCTGCTGGGCATCCAAGGCAGCGATCTCTCCACCTTCATCGACCAAGAGAAAGAAAAAGGCAAGGACGTAAACCTCGGTACGCTGAGCGGCGTCTATATCGCTGAGGTATCGGCCGATGGTGCTGCCGAAGCTGCCGGCCTACAAAAAGGCGACATCATCACCGCCATCGATGGAAAACCCATCGAGAAGTTCGGCCAGCTGCAAGAAGTCCTCGCCATTCACCGTCCGGGCGACAAAATCAAGGTAACCTATTACCGCAACAAAAAAGCGAACACCACCACACTCACACTCCGCAACATTCAGGGCACCACCTCCAACCTCGAAAGCATAGACACGGAGTCAATGGGTGCAGCCCTCCGCCCGCTCACGGATGAAGAAAAGCGCGAACTCGGCCTGCGCTATGGACTTATCGTAAGCAGCATCAAGACCGGGAAGCTCATGAACGCCGGCATTACCAAGGGCATCATCATCACCCAGGTGAACGACCGCCAAATGAACACTACTGCCGACTTCGAAGAAGCCGTCAAAGCCGCCAATATGAGTCAGGACCGCGTGCTTTGGATCCGTGCAAAGACCCAGAGCGGCCTGAACCGCTCCTACACCGTAGAGCTCGGTGAGGTCAAGGAAAAATCCTCGAAGACCGACCGCAGCCGCAGATAAGCAGAAAGACGTTCACCGTCTATTCCCTCCACAACACAACCTAACCCCACCACCTCCTTTTCATCGTTGCTGCTCCGGAATGATGAAAAGGAGGTGTCTGTACACAATTGAACAGCAGCAACCATCCTTCCGGACTTCTACGGTATGGATTGTGAAAATGCCCCGCAGGCACATCGGTGTCTGCGGGGCAAAAGTCTGATCCTCTGTGGGCGGAAGGAAGTGTGCGTCACTTTTATTCAAAGGGACTGCGCCATTGGTACACCCAATGGGTGCGGCTGCCACAAGCATTGAAATTGATCGCCCATAGTGCGCCTTTTGAGCCTGATGGCATAACGAGCTTATAGTCACACTCGCCTCTCTTTGCATCTTCTGGGCGTGAGCCGATCCACATGCTTCCCTTTAAGTTCTCTTCTTTTGCTATTTTTGCCCATATCGTGATGCACCTCATACCACAGTCTTCCTTGTCAAAATTTACGCCAGAAGTGCTTCTCCAATAGTAATCCGTCGCAGAATTGGAGTCGGTCTTAATTGTAGCGTGCAGGACAACGACATCGTTCGCACGCAGCAGTTTGGGAGGTGACGTGCAGGTCGCTTCAAACCAAGCCGATTGTTTGGGGAAAGAGAAATCGGCTACTGTTCCACATCTGGACAAGTGATGTCCTTCAGAGGCTTCGTAAACCTCCCAATAGACATCACCAGTTTTACTTTCACTTTTATCAATCTCCACCCTGACGAAATACCAGGCCCTGTCTTTGCTGAGTTCTTCGAGGTCTCGCTGCAGGCGGTCTCCATAGAATCCCTGTGCGCGTGCCCAGTCGTAGAACTTTTGGGTGTCGGGGAAGAAGTTGAGGTATTGGTAGACCATCTCGCCCAAGAGGCGGTCGTCGGTGTAGAGTGTCCAGTCGCCCTTTTTGGGGATACTGCCTTTGTAGACGAACTCTTTGCGGAAGCGTTCGGTGAGGTTGTGGAGGATGGTGATGCGCACGCTCAGATCCATGTCGTAGCCGAAGCGCACGTGGCCGCGCTTGAGGAGCATGGCTTCCTCCCAGATCTCAAACTGCTTGCGGAGCTTGCCCTCTTCTGTGGACAGGGCGTTGCTGTCCCTGACGCGCTGTTCGAACATGGCGCGGATCTCGGCCTCGCCCATCTTGCCGTCGATGCGGTATTGCCGGATGATGGCGGCCATATAGGTCGAGGCCAGGCTGCTCCAGTCCTCGTCGGAGATGCGTCCGTTGCGGTCGGGCGAGAGACGCCGGTAGGCCTGGAAGGACTCTTCGGTGGTGTTGTCCACCCAGAAGTCCTTGAGCACCTCGATGGCCTCTGCCTCTGCCTGCATCACGTTGATGATGGGGAGGAGGTGGGTCGAGTACTCTTTCAGGCCGCCCACCACAAGCTCCTTGGCGTATTGTTTGGCCAATGCGGCGGGTGAGGTGCCTCCACCGAGCTTCGTGCCCCACTCCTTGACATTGCCCGTGGTGAGGTGCTCCTGCAAGGTCTTGGCCAGCTCGCTCTCTTCGGCCTCGGCACTGTTCTTTTTGTACTTCTCCTGATAGGCGGCGAAGAGTTTTTCGAGGGCTTTCTCTGCCGCGATCTCGGTGGCGCGCTCTGTCACGCGGGCAGCGGGATCATCGCTGTTGACGAGCTCGACGACCTCGGCGGTGTATTCGTTTTCCTCGACGACCTTTCGGAGCACGCGCCCGAGGAGCTTGTCATTGCCCAAGCCGATCCGGTCGAGGTCGGCAGCGATCCGCTCTTTGGCGGTCTTCTGGAGACCGGCATCGCGCATGCTCTTCTGGTAGCCGGCGGCGGCGATGCGCGGACGCAGGATGTCGAGCATTTCCTTGTCGGTCTTCCACATCAGCAGCTCGTCGGAGAAGTGTGCGGTGCGGAACACGGCCTTCCCCTTCCGCAGCTGTGTGGGGTCAAGCGCCATGTAGGTGATGCGCCCTTCGGCGATGGAGGCACCGATGAGATTGTCGTACTCCTCTTGGGGGATGTCGGCGGGGATGTCGAAGCTTACGGTGGCCAGCTCTTGGAGGAACACGTGCTCCTCATCGCCGAGGGTGATGTGTACGGGCGTGCCCACGATTTTGTGTCCCTGCCGTTCGAGTTCTGCTTTTTCTGCCTCGGTGAAGGGTGTGGACTTGAGCTGTCCGGCCTTGTCATGTGCCGTTTGGGGCAGGTCGATGTTGTAGCCCGGGTCGAGCAGCGGGTCGTCATCGCCCCCGCAGGCGGTCAGTGCGCAGACTGTCCATGTGAGGATGAGCAGGCTGAGGATGTGTTTGAGCGTTTTCATGGCTGTCGGGATGTTAAGGTGAAACGATGCGGGGATATTCAGTTGGGGCTTGGCGCAGCATCAGCGCGCACTCCCTTGATCTCTCCCCGGTCATGGGGGAAAGAATGTCACAAATATAAGGGAAAAATGTGGCAACAGCACTAACAAATTCACAGAAACCGACTAACAAATCTGCAAAACGTAATTCCGGAATGTCATTTTGCGCGTTTTATCCTTGTAAATACCTTGAAGGGCGTGTGATGGTGTGGCGATTTTGGGCTATGGTCACTTATCCATGAACACGCCTTCCGGTTGTGGGATTACGTGTTGAGGGAAGTGCTCCTCGCATGATCACTGTGCGTTTTCGCTCCACCGGACGAGCAGTGCCAAAGCGTGACTACCCGTACGCGCAACATCGCCCCGTATCCTCAAAACATCGCTCCCGCTCCATGACCGAAAGCCTCGGCCATGGAGCGGGAGCGATGTTTTGAGGAAGACGTCCCAACGTCAGAACTTTCTAAACTCGATCCTGCGTCCATCGTGTACCAGCACCATCCGATCAGAGTTTAAGCTCTCAATGTCAAAAGTAATAGGGAAGGAAGAAAATCCAAATAGGGAAAAGTCTAGTCCCATCTCAGGCGTCACCAAAATGTCGCCTTCCGTCCGGCCAATCAGATAGGCCGAATGGAAACGCAACTGTTGCCCCTGATGTTCAAAACGGCTCATTACCTTATTGGAATGTACTTCCTTGTCGGGGTTTGCACCCTGAAGACTATGGGTCAATGACACGAATTGCACCAAATCCAATTGAAATCGCCAATAGAGACGCTTTGCTTTGACCTCCTTACCGTCAATGGCCGTAACCTGCCATTGCCCATCGAGGGCACCGTTTCGGGGCAATTTATCACACTGCGCAAAGAGGAGATGAACAACAAGCAGGAGGAGCAGTGCTGAAAAAGATTGTTTCAAAAAGGAGTTCATGAGTTTGGAGAAAAAGCAGGCACATTTTCGATAAGCCAACCATACAGAGTCAAAACGAGGCATCAACTTTGTGCTATGCCGTGGTAAGAGAAAACGGGATTACAAAACCCCACGCTTAGAGATGGTCAGTTGAACACCAAAGTTTCGCCCCAAGCGCACACCACGGTCTGCCGCCACCGATGCTGTGATGTTCCAGTCCGAAAGCCAAGGGGTGGCATGCTTGCCCAGACGACACGAAACTTCGGCAAGGAAAGAGTGCTGGTGCTCCACTTCGTCGAAGGGAGCAGCATATCGTCCCCAGGACCAGAGGTGCGTATACAGCAGACGATAGTTTAGGTGCGAAGAGGGTGAACCCGCCAAGCCAATATGGTTGGCACGGAAACGGTTGGCGCGGAAAAACAAATCTCCATTTCCGCCATACATCGGGGAGGCGAAGAGGGCATTGCCCATGGCCATCCCATAGTTCTGCCATCCCAGGTACAACCCATGATTATAATAGTTGTCCACGCCACTGATCTGATCGGGAAGCTGCGGTGTATGGTCGTGGTAGAGCGGGCCGCTCTGATAGTCCATCCGCACATGTTCCAACACGATGTCCGAAAGGATGCGGTTCGTGGGAAGGTTCACTTCCAAGCCGAACAGTCCATCGAGCCATCCATATTCATCGAAGGCGGCACTGTCATCTTCGAAATAGTGATCGTAGTAGAAACGTGCGCCCCAATGGTGCCGGCGACTACGGTAGTTGAACGATGCCTTCCAAGCTCCGAGCGAATTGCCTGCCGAGTTGCCATACCCCTGCCCATCGGTGGCATCGCTGCCGCCTTTGCCTTTGAGGGCATGCCAGAAAAGACTGGGATCATAACCCACATTGAGAAAAAAGCTGGTTTGCCCCTGCCCATTCTTATTATAGATATATCCTCCGGTCTGCGTGGCCATTTCTAATCCACCAATGAAGGTAAAATCGCTCCGATCAGGATTGCCCAAGCGCAAGAAACCTGCTTTTTCGTGGTGAACCGCCCCTTTTGCAAAGTAGCCCCCCTGCTTCTGGTTGCGGTCTATCCAGCCCCCATCGGTCTCAATGCCATAACCGATGTGCATCTTAATGGCAGCCCAATGCTTATGGCCTGAGATGTTCCACCAATCGTGCAGTTCCCAACGCAGCATAGGGACGGGACGCGCATTCGTCCCAAAGACAAACGACCCTGTGGACAGCTCCGCATGATTGATTGCGGCAGACCGTTGTTCTTGTCCCAGCGTGAAACGCGACAGTTTGTATTGAGCCGAGACAAAGGCCTGCTGCAACACAACGTCCTCAGTGTGGCGGTGGAGTACTGCCACGTCCAATCCATAACCGAAGTGCCAGTTGCGCAAAGAGTCTCGAACGACAACCGGACGTTGGAACTTGAAGCGCAGGTATCCGTTATTGGGCGTTACGCTGCTCAGACCATAGCGGTTGGCCGTATGCCAAAAGGGCGTATGGTCGGTCGTGGCAAACGAGGCTTGCGTCTCGATCTCTGCCTGAACATGATCGAGTGGGCTTTCCTGCGCATCGGTCTGCGCGATCAAGGGCAATGCCGAGAAGAGAAAGGAGACGGGGAGAATAATTTTCACAATGAAACAGGGGAGAGATAAAGACGATATATTCCACAGACGTTTTCTCGCCACGGCAGTGCATAAAGCGCGTACCGCGCTTTGCACTGCTCGTCTGGCTGATCGAAAACGCTATAGCTTACGCAGCTGTTCCAGCAGCGAGGCATTGAGGCGACTCAGATCTTGTGCAGTCTTCTTGCGTAGCTCCTCGCCCGTACGCCGTAACTGCACCAAAGGCTTCCATTGCTGAAAAGGTTCTGTAAAGAGTTGCAGGACATTGCGCTCCAAAGGCAAACTCTCGGGCTGCGCATGACGTGCCTCCTCATTGACCACCACCCGGAAGCTCTTCGGAAAGAGCTCCACATCGATCACCGACTTCGTTTCAAAGGGTTCGCCATCGCAATGAGCGGGGCCATCGGCCTTGCGCTCGATGCGCAGACGACGTGCACGGAAGGTCTTGACATGGCTGTTCTGATGGAGGGTCTTCGAAAAGAGCTGCATGGCAATCGTTGGGGCTTCGAGCACATTGAACGGCTGTAAGATCGTAACGTCCAGCAGTCCATCCTTCATCGATGCGTGGGGAGCAATGTAAGCATTGTTACCATATTGCGAGGCATTCGCGCAGGCAATCAGAAAAGCATCATAGTTCTCCGTCAATCCCCCCTCACCGTCCAAGGTCAGGCGGTAAGTTTCGGGCTTATAAGAGAGGCCATCGATCAAGGTTTTCTCGACATACGTGGCCAACCCGCGCTTACCCGCCTCGGCAAAGCGCATACTGATGAATGCGTCAAAACCAACTCCACAGGTACAGAAAAAGGGCAGACCATTCACACTCCCCGAATCCAAGGCATGCACTACCCCTTTATTGATGACCTGAACGGCCGCCACGGGATTGAGTGGGAGGCGCAGATGGCGCGCCAATCCATTGCCACTGCCACAAGGCACGATGCCCAATGCCGTTGAGGTGTGCACCAAGGAGCGTGCCACCTCATTCACCGTTCCATCACCACCCACCGCCACCACAATATCCACCCCACGCTCTGCTGCTTCACGTGCGATAAGTGCGGCATGCCCCGCATAATCGGTATGGCGAACCTCACAGTCAAAACACGTGCGGTCAATCTGCTGCGCGACAGCGGCTTCAACGGCCGACTTATGGCCTGTGCCAGAAATCGGATTGATGATGAAGAGGATGCGTTGCATATCGATGTGGCTTTTCCGGGTAGAGTAAAGAGAGTGAGTTAGCGTTTCTTTTCTGTTGAAAGGGACAAACGTCCCTTGGTTTCATACTGCAAATATAGCGAAAAGCAGAGAGAATAGCCGATAAACAGCACGAAAATTCGGAGAATGCGCAAAAACAGCACGGATTTCAGCACGGATGTAGGTAAAAATGTGTAACTTTGCCACTCCAAATAGTTCAAAGACCTAAGTAGGTTTGAGCGTAGGATCGAGCAACCTTGCAGTTGCCCTGCCGCGCACGACCTTACTTTTGCACCCTAATTTAATGGATATACTTCACCAACGCTTATCAAGCTACACCCTCCCCGACGAATTTCGGGCGAGAGGTCTCTACCCTTACTTTCGTGAAATTGAAGGCAAGCAAGGTACAGAAGTAGAAATGGACGGTCATCACGTCATTATGCTCGGCTCCAACGCCTATACTGGGCTTACGGGCGATGAACGCGTCATCGAAGCAGGCGTAGAGGCTCTTCGCCACTATGGTTCGGGATGTGCAGGCAGTCGTTTTCTGAACGGTACGCTCGATCTCCACGTCCAGCTCGAAAAGGAGCTGGCCGCTTTCGTGGGCAAGGACGAGTCCCTCTGCTTCTCTACGGGATTTACGGTGAACAGTGGGGTTATTCCTGCCCTGCTCGGCCCACACGACTACGTGATCTGCGATGACCGCGACCACGCTTCGATTGTCGATGGCCGCCGTCTGTCGATGGCAAAGCAGCTGCGTTTCAAGCACAACGATATGGCCGATCTGGAAAAGAAGCTGCAAAAGTGCGCTCCCGAATCGGTGAAATTGATTGTCGTAGATGGCGTCTTCTCCATGGAGGGTGACCTCTGCAATCTCCCTGCCATCGTAGAGCTTAAACATAAATATGGTGCCACGATCATGGTGGATGAGGCACACGGCATCGGTGTCTTCGGTCGTCAGGGTCGTGGAGTCTGCGACCATTTCGGTCTTACCCACGAAGTCGATCTCATCATGGGCACCTTTTCCAAGAGCCTGGCCTCTATCGGCGGGTTCATTGCCGCAGACCACACCATCATCGACTACCTCCGCCACACAGCGCGCACCTACATATTTTCTGCCTCTATGCCGCCTGCCGCCACGGCATCGGCACTCAAAGCACTACACATCATCCAGGAAGAGCCACAACGCATTGAAGCCTTGTGGGAGGTTACGAACTATGCACTGAAACGCTTCCGCGAGGAAGGGTTTGAGATCGGCGACACCGAAAGCCCCATCATTCCCCTCTACGTCCGCGATCAGGAGAAAACTTTTGCAGCCACCGCCATGGCCTTCGAAGCGGGAGTATTCATCAATCCCGTTGTTCCCCCGGCTTGCCATCCCACCGACACCTTAGTGCGCATCGCCCTGATGGCCAACCACACCCACGAACAAGTGGATCGTGCTGTTGCGGCCTTGGCCAATATCTTCCGCCAATTGGAAATCTTGAAATAACGACACCAATATGAGTCGCTTTGATTCGCCCTTTTATGGGAGCAATCAAAGTGACTTTTTATTCATTAAGACCTTATCTCTACCCTTATGCCTTCCTGCTGCAAACTTGTCCTGTCTTTCTTCCTGCTCTTTTTCTGCTGTATGTCTGCCTTCGCAGCAGATCCCCTCTCAGGTCTGCTCCGCCGCACACTTCCCCACAATGGCGATGCACAAAAGTTCTCTTGGACCATCATCTCCACACCGGAGGATCAAGACTTCTTCACCGTCTCTTCCGATGGGCGAAAGGTACACATCAAAGCCAATAACTTCATTTCAGCGGCCACGGGCATCAACTGGTATCTGCAACACAAAGCCGGTGTGAACATCACCTGGAACAATCCGACCGACCGCCTCCCGACACAACTCCCCGTCTGCGCCGAAGAGCGACATGTGGCTTCCGTGGATATTCGCTACTACCTCAACTTCTGCACCCACAGCTATTCCATGGCCTTTTGGGACTGGAAGCGTTGGCAGCAGGAGATCGACTGGATGGCACTTCATGGTGTCAATCTCCCACTGATCATTACGGGGATGGAAAGCGTCTGGAAACGGGTGCTCGAAGAGCACTATGGATATCATAACGCGCACCAGTTCCTCACGGGCCCCGCCTACTTCGGATGGTTCTTCATGAACAATATGACCGGTTGGGGTGGGCCGCTCCCCGAACGTTGGTTCAAAGACCGCACCCTATTGGCACGCCGCATCTTCGCTCGGCTCAACGACTATGGCATGACGCCCATCGTCCCAGGTTACGTAGGCATGATCCCTTGCGATTTTCTCACTGCTGCCACCCGCAATGTGGAACATTGGACGACCCATGACATCGTCCGCGGCGGCTATTGGAACTCTTTCGAGCGCCCGGCCTTCGTGCGTAACGAGACACGCCTGAAAGAATTTGCCCAACATTATTATGCTGCCATCGAACGGACGTTTGGCGATGTCCTCTCCACCCACTACTATGCCATCGATCCTTTCCACGAAGGTGTTGTGCCACAAGGTGTTGCCCAACCGGCACGCGCCATTACGGCGATGTGGGATGCACTCAGACAATACGACCGCGAAGCCGTCTGGGTGGCACAGCACTGGCAGCACAACCCTACGACCGACCTCACCCACTCCGTGCCACAAGGGCGTCTGCTCATCCTCAACCTTCATGGAGACAGCCATGGAGAAAGTGTTCTGAGCGGTGCAAATGCCGATGCTCAAGGACGGCCACACAAATGGGTATGGGGCATGACGAGCAACTTTGGCGGCAACATTGGCCTCTTCGGACGTATGCGCCGCATGATGGAGAGCTTTTACGCCGCGCTTGACCAAGCCGATCGACAACACCTCGCAGGCATCGGAGCCTTGCCCGAAGGTATCGAGCAAAATCCCATGCTCTACGACCTCCTCTATGCCCTCCCCTGGCGCACCCCCCAATACACAACCGAAACCTGGCTACACGACTACATCGCGATGCGCTACGGCGTATCCCCGGCCAATGACCCAGCGACATTTCAGGCACTGCTCCGCGTCTGGCACACCTTGGCCGAAGGGGTGTACAATTGTTCGAGCAACAACCAACAAGGTTGTACCGAGTCGGTGTTCATGATGCGTCCTGCCCTGCGTCCCGGAACGGTCAGCACTTGGGCATCCTCCTCGTGGTTCTGGAATATCGACAGCCTGCGATCCGCCGTAGGGGAGTTCCTTGCCCTGTCCCCCACATTAGGACAAAAGATCAACTACCGCTATGACCTGATCGACTTCATGCGGCAAGTCCTAGCCGACCACGGGAAGCGTACACTCGACTCTCTCACCACCATTACTCCCGACGGGCGTCCAGCATTAGAAGAGCGCTTCCTGAACCTTATCCTCGACCAAGACCGTCTGCTCGCCACCCTCCCCGACTTTCGCATAGGCACATGGACAGAACGCGCCCGCATGCTCGGACACTCCACCGCCGAGTGTAATCTCTACGAGCAGAATGCCCGTATGCTCCTCACCACTTGGGGGCATCGCGACCAGTGCGACCGCGGTGGACTACACGACTATGCCAACCGCGAATGGGCGGGCCTGCTCTCCGCCTACTACTATCCCCGTTGGAAAGCCTTCTTCAATGCAGGAGGTCGCCCGCTACCGTGGTTCGACCAGTTCGAATGGGCTTTTGCCACAGGCACCCTCTCATCGTCGGTCCAACCTCATCTTCCTCCGCATACCCCCTATGCCTTCGGCACCTTTACATCGCGTCCCGAGGGCGATCCCCTTACTGTGGCACAGTCGCTCTACTGCAAATATTTCCGCCGCTAAACACCGTCATGCCCCCTGCCGCACCGTCCAAGGAGATGATGCGCAGAGGGCATGATATTTGTTATGAAGGAGCAAGGAGCAAGGAGCAACTACAGAGATTTCTGACCATGAAGTCAATCGGGAAACATTGCCAACACGGCTTGCAGACAATGCGCCTCAATCCCTCACCCTTCACGAGAGAACAACCGATTCGCCACGGCATGCAGATCACGGTCCGCACGCTTGGCCGCTCCTGATTTCCCCATAATACGGTCGACCTCAGTCCAGAAAGCAGGACTGTGGTTCAGGTGGGTGAGGTGCGCCAACTCATGGCAGAAGACATAGTCGATCAAATTCGAGGGGAGCAAGAGAAGCCAGATAGAGAAATTGAGGTTTTTCAAAGACGAACAGCTGCCCCAACGGGAGGTTATATTTTTGAAGGTGATGCGCCGAAATCCAGAGACGCCGGCAGTCTGGGCGATGCGATACAGGCGTTCGGGCAAGAGCAGCCGGCACTGCGTGCGCAATTCTTCCGTCACGATACGGCTCAATCCCGTCTGCACGCGAGGTTGGCTAAAATCCAATTGGCTGGAAATGCGGATACTCACCCGGCCTCTCTCACGACACACCTGACCATAGGCAACCATGGGCACGAGTTCAAAGCTGAGGTGCAGCAAATCAGTGTCGATGGTGAAGTCCGGGGAAATGGAAAGGTAGCGCATAAGCTGCATGAAGAGTAATGGCTCTGATGGCATGGAAAGCAAGCCGTCAAAATTCATCTGAAAACTACGCAAAAGTACGGATTTCTCTTCGAAGAGTGGAAGAAAATCCGTATTTTCGCATCAGTAGATGCTCAGAATTAATTGCCATTAGGTTTGTCCCTATTTTTCGTCAGTCTACCGGGACGAAAAAGAAGTGTACAGGACTACACCGACTGATGAGCGACAGCCAACTGGCGGGCTCCTGGGCAAGGATCAATAGCCAGGCAACAGAGAGGTAGCACCTCATTTATCGAAACACTGTATCTTGAGCCTCTGCTTATCGGGTATGAGCCATGGCATCCTGCGCTTCTGCCCTTCATTCTATTACTTTTTCCAATCTTCCTCTTCATGAAAATTCTTATTACGGGTGGCACCGGATTTGTAGGTTGCCGCATGGCACGCTTCTTGGGGCTTTCCCACGAAGTCGTGGCGTTGAGCAGTCGGGACCTCGACATCACCGACCGCGAAGCCGTCCTCAATACTTTTGTACACCATAGTCCAAAGGCTGTGATCCACCTCGCCGCCATCTCCGATACCACCTATTGTGAGCGCGAGCCGGACGACAGTGCCCTCATCAATGTGGAAGGTGCGGTGCACGTGGCCGAAGCGGCAGCAGCCATCGGAGCCCACTTAGTGTTTGCCAGCTCCGAACAGGTCTATAACGGCGAACCGGACGGCAAGCCCAACCGGGAAGACAAGTCCCTTTCGCCCAAGACCATCTACGGGCAGCACAAGCTGGCCGCAGAAAGCAAGGTCATCGGTGCACACGCTAGAGCTGTTGTGCTGCGTCTCAACTGGATGTACGATCTGCCCTCCTCACCCCTGTTCCAGCGCAGTGGCCTGCTCGTCAACATCGTGGCCGCCGACCGCGAAGGACGCAGCCTCCGCGTCTCAACCCGCGAACATCGGGGCATCACCAATGTTTGGGAAGTGGTACGCCGCATCGAAGCTGCCCTAAATCTACCTGCCGGCATCTACAACTTCGGGTCGCCCAATCCTCTTTCCACCTTCGACATCCAACTGGCCGCCGCGCAGCATCTGTTCGAACAGGACCTCATCCAGACTCCACCTGCGCAACTCATCCTGCCCGATGAACAGTGGACGCGCAATTTGGACATCGACCTCAGTCGCTTAGAGCGATTCGGCATCACCTTCCCCTCCACCTTGACAGGACTGCACAACGCCTTCCACGCCCGGCAACAAGGCAGAGCACAAACCCCTCCTTCCCAGGCATGATCCGCAACATCATCTTTGACCTCGACGGGACGCTCCTCAACACGCTCGACGACCTTGCCACAAGCGTCAATCACGCACTGAGGCTTCACGGACTTCCAGAGCGTTCCGTAGCTGAAATCCGCCACTTTCTCGGGAATGGGATCCGCAACCTTGTGCAGCGATCCGTACCTGTCGACTGCTCAGAACACACGTTCGAAGCCGTACTTCAGAGTTTCCGGACGTTCTATCTGCAGCACAGCTTGGATCAAACCCGCCCTTATGCCGGCGTCCCTGCGCTCCTCGCCACACTCAAAGCGCGTGGAGTGCACACTGCCATTGTGAGCAACAAACTGGATACTGCGGTGCAAGAGCTATACCGGCACTTCTTCGCCGACACCATCGACCTTGCCCTCGGCGAGCAGGGCGGGTTGGCACGGAAACCAAGTCCCGACCTGTTGTTGGCAGCGATGCAACAACTCTCTGCTCCTCCCGAAGAGACACTGTATGTGGGTGACAGCGAAGTCGATTGGGCCACAGCACGTGCAGCCCAGGTGCGCTGCGCGCTGGTGCTCTGGGGCTTTCGCGATGCTCCGGAACTGCACTCCCTCAAAGCGGATGCCTACCTGAATGCCCCACATGAACTCCTCACACTCATCTAACTTTTGGTGGTGGCTCCATACCACACTGACATCAGGCCACACAGCTCTACGCAGCACCGCATTGAGCACGTTCAAACGCACAATATTCTGCCCTTCACGACCACAAACAGACAAACCAGCATATACCAGAATACAATACCCTACCATTCTGACAACAATTTCTTGGTCATCTCACCCCAATTTCGTAACTTTGCAGCGCAAAAAATAAAGCTGGTTCCGTAGCTCAGTTGGATTAGAGCAACGCCCTTCTAAGGCGTGGGTCTTGGGTTCGAACCCCAACGGAATCACCTGCAAAGAACTCTTTGAGTAGGAGATAAACGCTAATCGTAGGCGTTTATCTCCTACTTTTGCATTTAAACTCCTCTTATCCCATCCCAAAGTGAGGAAATTGCGAAAAAACAGCCTTTCAGTTGTCACAAAGCCCCACGCTTTGCGTATTATCTATAAACGAAGCCGCTTCACGATGCAACCTCAACATCCGCCTCCCACGAACAATACAAACAGTCGCCTCACCGCCACCTTCCTTCGGGTGAGCGGCCGTCTACGGCACATGGCAGCACAGCTCTTAGGCAACGACAGTGAGGCAGACGATGCACTCTACGAGGCTTTCGCGCGGCTCTGGCCGCGGCGCGAACTCCTCACGACCGCAGCACAGGAAGAAGCCATGCTCGCCACCACCGTACGCCATCTGAGCATCGACATACTGCGACAACGACAGGCACATCCCGAATGCGACATCGAGCAGACAAGTCTCTCCTTACACGAGGAGGAGACAGATGAGGTAGAGGAACGCTACCACAAAGTGGCCGCTCTCATTGCTCAACATCTCACCCCTCAGCAGCAACTCATCCTGCGACGGCACGACATCGAAGGGGAGAGTTACGAACAACTATCCGCTGATCTCAATATCACAGAAACAGCCCTGCGCCAAATCCTTTCACGAGCGCGGCAGAAAATACGCCAACTCTATCTCCTACAACACACCCACACACCATGAGCACACAGAATATTACTTACTACGTACGCCTCGCACACGCCTATTTCGAGGCTACGACTACCGATGCAGAGGAGCAGATACTGCGCGATTTTCTCGCCGGCAGCTCCGATCGCCATCCTGATTTGGAGGCAGCGCGCGCGGTGATGGGTTTCGCACAAGTTGCTCGCCGGCATTCCACACCTCGTTCTGTACACCGCAGTTCGTGGAGAAAAGTGGGTGCGGCCGCAGCGGTTATACTCACATTAGGATACGCAGCAATGAGCGGCTATCACCACTATACCCATCCCGACTGCGTGGCCTACGTGGCAGGCGAGCGCAGCACCGACCCACAAGTGGTGCAGCAGCAAATGGAGTTTGTCCTCCGCGCCACACTAACCTCCCCGAGCGGGGAAAGAACAACCTCCCCCACGGAGCAACTGCACGAAGTTTTCTCCCTACTCCAATAATTCTCCTTACTCCCATGAAACGCTATCTTCTCTTCTTTCTCTTCCTGCTCGCCACAGCATCGGCCTTGGCACAAAAGGGACTGCACATCCATCGCTTTTTGGAAGCTCCCAAGGAGTCGAAAGATCAAGTGAATCTCGTGCGGATCACCGACTCCGACCTACTGCGCAAATACCAACTCAAGCTTTTCCTCAGCGCGGCCTATCAGCAGCCATCGCCCGAAGAGCTGCAGGCTATTGAGCAAGCAGTACGTCGCGATGCGCAGCAAGCAGCAAACCGCGAGGAGGGGTTCAAGCAGGGACGTTTGTATTATGGATTTTATGCCCTTCCCCCACTGAGACGCGGCGAAAATCGCTATATTTTCTACCGCAACGACCGCCTACGCACGAAAGACAGCGGACAGCTCACCCTCATCTACATGACAGGAGCCGCCAGCATCGAACAACTCAAACGAACCTTTGGACAAAAATAAAGAACACTGCACTATGAAACTCTTTCTCTCTCCCCTCCTCGCACTTGGCATCCTTCCGCTCTCCGCCCAGCAAGTGGACACGCTCGCCACCGTACATGAAGCACATCAGGTCCTCGTTACACAAAGCAACAAAGCCATCTCGGTAAACATCCAAGGTGCAGGCCGCGACAGCAGCTACCACTTCCACTATACCGTGCCCACGGGCGACAATGCCTCACTCGTCGAAACGCGCGCCATTGCATGGGACTTCTCCCTACTCGGCATAAAGTCCTCAGAGCGCAAACGAGAAGTTGCAAGATCCCTTGCACTTCCGGCCTCACTGCGCATTGGATTCAACTCTGGCAAGGACATCATGGCGGGCGGCAGTTGGGACATCGATCTCGACATCCTCTCCTTTAACTATCAATTCCGTCAACACAGATTGCTGCTCACTTGGGGCTATGGCTGGGGAAAATATGTGTTTGCTGACGGGAAATACCTCGATTTCGATGGAGCGTACGCACAATTCGGAGCTTATCCCACAGGAGTTCTGCCAGGACGGTCGGTGTTCCGCCTGAACCGTCACGCTTTCTCCCTCTCCTATCGCTACCAGGTGCCCGATACAAAATTGAAGTTCACAGCAGGCATTCAGCTCAACAAACATGTGCGTCCCCGCATCTACAACACTTACTACCTGACCACGGGCGAACGACAACGTGAGACCTACAAGACCAACGTACACTTTACACCCGTCACACTGAGCTACCGTATGCAAGTCGATTGGCACAACATCGGTGTCTACGCCAAGTGGTCGCCCGGCCGCGTGTTCCAAAAAGGCTTCGGCCCCGAGCTCTCCACCTTCTCTTTAGGTGTAAGCCTATTTGCCCACTGAATATCAAATGAAACAGGAGGCAAACGCTCATGATGAGCGTTTGCCTCCTGTTTCACTTTCGGGGAGCATGCAATAGAGAGGAAGAGCGACTAGTGGCGATGATGACAACGATTGGCCGTGTGTACCGTATATCCATCGGGAGTGCACAGAAACTTGTTGCGCTCCTTCAAGAAAGCAATGATTTCTTCTGGCGATTGATCCGCTACGCTACACGTGTGAAAAGTAGCATCCACGCCAAAATGCTCGTGAATAAGTGCCAAAAGTGTTTCGTCTGTAAAACTTCGACCTTCCATCAGGTCCAAGAGGTCATGCGCATGGTAATCCATAGGGGAGAGAGAAAATAGTAGGCGTTAGAGGAACAGGGAGAAAACAACGCTTTATCGGCAAATCCATTTCTAGAAATACAGCTTCCAAGGTATGGCCATGAGATTAAGCGTAAGGAGGAAGGTGAGGGGTATCCACAACAGATGTTGAGACGCATAGTTCCACGTGCGCGCATCGGAAAAACGACGGCAGTACAATCGATAAGCACCATAGGCCACAGCCGCACCAAAAATCCAACCCACAAGGACATCACCCACATAATGCACCCCGAGATAAATGCGTGACCATGAGCTGAGCAGCGACCAAGCCAACAGACTTGCCATCACACTACGCCTCCGAAAGACAAGACTGAAAAATAGTGCCACACCCGCCGTATTGGCAGCATGGGATGAAAAGAAACCATACCATCCCCCTCGATAGCCACACACAACATCTACCTGGTGCATTAAATAAGGATCTTGCGCCGGTCTCCATCGCTCCACGAGGGGTTTGAAGATCGAAGAAGCCACCTGATCGCACACCAAGACAACGCACAGTCCAGCAAAGATCAAAAAAAGGAAGTGCGGCAAATCATGCTCTCGGAAAATGATATAGGCCAAGACGAGCAACAGGGGGATCCACGTGGAAGTGCGGGTAGCCATCTGCATCACACTGTCCCAATAGAGCGATTGGCTACCATTGAGCCAAAGGGTAAGTGCCTGATCCATGATGTCTTATTGGAGTGATCCTCCCACGATGTCGAGGAGTTCGGCCGTGATGGCCTGTTGGCGCGTCTTGTTGTATTGCAACGTCAGTTCGCGGAGGAGATCGTCGGCATTGTCCGTTGCCACCTGCATGGCAATGACACGAGCAGCATGCTCGGAGGCGAGGCTGTCGAGCACGGCTGCAAAAAGGCGGAGGTGCAGAGCACGAGGAATGAGCCGTTCCACGAGGATCTCCACCGAAGGTTCAACGATGAAGTCGGGAGCAATGCCGGCCTGAGCCCCACCCGACGTGAGATCGACGGGAAGAAAGGTCTCAGTGGTAAGGATTTGTGTGCCTGCGCTTTTGAAGTGGTGGTAGATGAGTTCTACACGGTCGAGCTCGCGCCGGACGAATCGCTCCATCAGGTGCTCTGCCACCTGAGCCACTGCATCATAACGCGGATGGTCGAGGAGTTCGGCATGGTCGTGTTCGATGGCAAAACCCATCTTACGTACCGCCTCGGTGGCTTTGCGTCCGAAGGCCACGATCTCGACCACCTCGATGCCCGCAACACGACACTCCTCCACACGACGACGGAGCTGGCGCAGCACGTTGCTGTTAAAACCACCACAGAGGCTAGAATTGGAGCTCATCACCACAAAGGCCACACGCTCCACCTCTGCAACATGGGCGTAGGGCGAAACCACGCCCTCTTCCAGCGCACCCATAAAACTGGCCATCATTTCGCTGAGCTTATGTTCGTAAGGACGCATCTGCTCGATGGCCTGCTGAGCATGATGGAGCTTCGAACTGGCCACCATCTTCATCGCGCTGGTAATCTTGCGCGTACTATTCACAGAAGAGATGCGCGTCTTTACTTCTTTGAGGGATGCCATAGCAAAAGGGATGTTACCCGGCAGTTCGCATTCCGAACTGCCGATAAGATTTTGGGAGAAGTTCACACAGCCTTACGGGTCTGAACCTCTCCCAAAGAAGGTGTTTTGAATTTATTTGTACTGTCCGGCCAGTTCGCCCGCCACCTTGCGGAGGAGCTGCTCCACCTCTTCGGTGAGTGTGCCTGCCGTGAGGGGAGCAAGGATGGTATCGGCATAGGAAGCGCGTATCACATTGAGGAACTGTTCCTGGAAGTCGCTAACTTTATCCAAGGGAACCTCTGCGAGCAGTCCCTTCGTGCCACAATAGAGGATGGCAATCTGCTCACCCACAGGCATCGGACTGTATTGCGCCTGAATGAGGAGGCGATTGTTCTTACGTCCGCGGTCGATCGTCATCGCCGTCACAGCGTCCATATCGCTGGAAAACTTGGCAAAAGCTTCAAGTTCGCGATATTGCGCTTGATCTATCTTCAGCGTACCGGCCACCTTTTTCATCGACTTGATCTGCGCCGAACCACCGACACGCGACACCGAGATACCGACATCGATCGCCGGTCGGAAACCTTGGTTGAAGAGGTTGGTATCGAGGTAGATCTGGCCGTCGGTGATGGAAATTACATTCGTCGGGATATAGGCCGAGACATCGCCGGCCTGGGTCTCGATGATGGGAAGGGCGGTGAGCGATCCCCCACCTTTGACCATACCTTGGAGAGAGGCGGGGAGGTCATTCATCTGCTCGGCCACTTCTTGCTGTTCGTTGATCTTCGCTGCACGCTCGAGGAGACGGGAGTGGAGGTAGAACACATCGCCGGGATAGGCCTCTCGTCCGGAAGGACGACGAAGGATAAGCGACACCTCGCGATAGGCCACCGCCTGCTTCGAAAGGTCATCATACACCACGAGGGCATGCTTTCCGCGATCGCGGAAGAACTCACCGATCGCGGCACCTGCCATGGGCGCATAGTACTGCAAAGCCGCACTCTCTGACGCCGTAGCGGAAACGATGACCGTATAGTCCATCGCACCGCGCTCTTTGAGCGTATTGACAATATTGGCCACAGTCGAAGCCTTCTGGCCAATGGCCACATAGATGCAGTAGACGGGATCACCGGCCTCGAAACACTGACGCTGGTTGATGATCGTGTCGATGGCAATAGCGGTCTTTCCTGTTTGGCGGTCACCAATGATCAGCTCACGTTGTCCGCGACCGATGGGGATCATCGAATCCACACTCTTCAGACCTGTTGCCAGCGACTGAGTTACGGGCTGCCGGTAGATCACCCCCGGAGCTTTACGGTCAAGGGGCATAAGGAATTTCTCGCCACCAATCTCTCCCGCACCGTCAAGCGGCTGCCCGAGAGGATTGACCACACGACCGAGCATTTGCTCGTTGACCATGATCGAGGCCACACGCCCTGTGCGTTTCACACGTTGACCCTCCTTGATACCCTCAGAGGAGCCCAGCAGGACGGCACCAACGTTGTCCTCTTCAAGGTTCATCGCCACGGCCATCACGCCGTTCTCAAATTCGAGCAGCTCGTTTTCCGTGACTTTCGTCAGCCCATAGATACGCGCTACGCCATCGCCCACGGTGAGGACAATGCCCATTTCTTCGAACTGGACATCGTTCACCACATCCCGCAGTTGCTGCAAGAGCACATCAGAGACTTCACTCGGCTTGATATTATTGGACATAAGTTCGTTTTCAACAGACGTCACCGCCGTTACAGTCCCCACAAATGGGGGATCAAGTTCGGACGGGAACGTGCTAATTCTTAAATACTTCGGGAGGTTTTCGAAACACCTCAGGTTAATGCTCGACGCAGTTTGGCGAATTGTCCGCGCAGGCTCGCATCCATCCGGAGATCATCATATTCCAAGATGTATCCCCCGAGGAGCTCCGGATCGACCGTGGTGGTCATACTGACCTTGCGTCCGGAATGTTGCTCCACCAGACGCAAGAGTCGTTGCTGCACAGCTTCACTGACGGGGGTGGCCACAACGAGTTGCGCACGAGTGGTGCCGCGTTCCCGCTCATAGGCTGTAAGAAAAGCCGTAGCCATAAAGGGAAGGAACGTGGCACGCCCCTTCTGCACCACGAGGGTGAGGAAGCGTTGCGTCGGTGCACTCACAGGCTGACCTTCGGCTACTGTGGTGGCGGCAAGGAGGAGGTGCACCTTACGCTCTGCATCCAGCACAGGGTTGGAGAGGGCGGTGGTAAGGGCGGAGAGGGATTGGAAGGCGTGATGCAATTGCTGCATCTCAGCATACACCAGTTCCTCATTCGACCCCTCTGCCGCAAAGCGGAGCAGGGCATGCGCATAGCGCGATGCCACGATACCGATATCCATAGTGCGTGTGAGGATTACTTTTCGATTTCGTCAAGGACGCGGTTGATATACGTCTCCTGCGCACCGCCTTCTTGCAGTTCGCGCATCATCACCTTCTCGGCAATTTCAAGAGAAAGTGCAGCCACTTGGCCACGGATATCCCGCAATGCTTTGGTCTTTTCGCCTTGGATCTGCACCTTGGCCTCTGCCAGAAGTTTGGCACTCTCGGCAGCGGCCTTGGCCTGGGCTTCTTTGACAATGGCATCGCGCATCACCATCGCCTCTTTGAGGATTTCAGACTGCTGCTCGCGAGCTTCCCGAAGGATGCGTTCGCTCTCGCTCTGAATGCTGGCCAACTGTTCGTGGGCAGCGCGGGCATCTTTCAGACTTTCGTCAATGAAGTTCTTGCGCGCTTCGACCATTCCGATGATGGCAGGAAATCCGAATTTGGAAAGGATGATAAACAGCGCCACGAAGGCAACGAGCATCCAAAAGAGGAGACCGAAGTCCGGTGTAAGGATGGAAGGCAGGTTCAATGACTCCATATTTGGATGAAGGGTTGGGGGAACAATTATTTAATCAGGAAGGCGCAGGCAGCAACGGCAAAGAGGGCAACACCCTCGACCAGAGCGGCTACGATGATCATGTTCGTCATGATCTTATTAGAAGCTTCAGGCTGACGGGCAATGGCCTCCATGGCCGAACTACCGATCTTACCGATACCAAGACCGGCACCGATGGTGGCAAGACCGGCACCGAGTGCCATACCAAGCTGAGCGTAGCCGGTCGTAACGGCTTCCAAGAGAGAGAGCATCATAGTTGTAAAATGATTTTGGTGGGGAATTTATGGATTATTCGATGGCCATCTGCAACATCATTCCTCATGGTGCTCAGGGAGCGAGAGGCCGATGAAAACAGAGGAAAGGAGCGTGAACACATAAGCTTGGAGGAAAGCCACCAAGAGTTCGAGACAATTGAGGAAGACCATGAGCAGCGCGCTGAACACGGTGAAGATCGAACCCATCGTTACGCTGAATTGCCACGTTATGAAGATGACAAACGTGAAAGAGAGGATGATGGCATGTCCGGCCATCATATTGGCGAAAAGACGGATCATCAGGGCGAAGGGTTTCGTAAAGATACCGAACACCTCGATCAGGGGCATCACGGGAGGGATTTTCAGCCAAAGGGGGACGTTGGGCCAGAAAATTTCCTTCCAATATTCCTTATTGCCAAAGAGATTGACCATGAGCATCGTCCCGACAGCGAGGAAGAGGGTGATGTTGATGTTGCCCGTAACGTTTGCACCACCGGGGAAGATGGGGATCAGGCCCAGGAGATTGTTGGCAAAGATGAAGAAAAACACAGTGAGCAGATAGGGAGCATAACGCTTATAGTGCTGCTCACCGATGGACGACTTGATGACGTCGTCGTGAATGGCCATAACAAGCATCTCGACCGTACCTACAAAACCTTTGGGTGCGGGACTCTGTGCATCGCGGGTCTTGTACCAACGGGCACAGCTCAGAAATATGGCACTCAACAGGATGACCACAAGCCAGATCTCGACCACATTTTTGGTAATTGAAATGTCCCACGGACGCACTTCACGGCCATCCGGCAAACGTTCGTAGATCTTGTGGTGGTGGCCAGGATGGAGAAAGAAGCCACGATAAGTCGTACCGTGTTCGGCTGCTTCTACCAAGCGTGCACTGCTGAACACCTGCCACCCCGTCTCCTCGCCCCGGACAATGACAGGCAGGGGGAGCGAGATATGGTGGCCATTCCAAGTTGTGATGTGCCACTCATAGGCATCCGCCAAGTGTTCGAGGACAAAGGCTGAAACATTGACTTGCCCGTCCTCACGCTGACCATGCGCCGAACCGCTAGCCCAGAGGGCTACCGCTCCGACAAGGTACAGTCCCAGCGAGAGTGCAAAGCGATGAAAGCGACTTTGGATATGCGAAATCATGTGTGGAAAGTGTCTTGTTTGTTCCCCTTCTGCCGTTGCCAAGTGGAGTACATGAGCGTGATGAAGTAGAACACGAGTACATCGATGAATGCGAGCGTAAAGTCAATGACTGCGCGCTGCTTCAGGATGAAGAGCAGCGATATCGTCAAAAAAAGCCGCAGAAGAGAGAATCCGAGATTTACCCCCACGAAATAGGATGAATCCTTCTGACGGAAATACCCCGTCACCATCAGTTCAACCACCGTGAAGGCGTAGAACGCGACAGCGATGAGAACGATCGCACGTGCCAAAAGGGAGATAAACTCGTTCGTCAGAGAATGCTCCACCATCAGGAGAGTGGGAGCCACCAACAGGTAGATCACGGCCAAGGTGAGCATGGATTTCCAAGTTGAGAGCATGGGGAGAGACATTAGAAATTCGGCAGAAAGACCTTATAGCAAGGCTATACGGCAATTGGGGGTTAGAGGACTGAGCGGCACAAGAATATATCGGAACCTCGACTATACCTAACCATTGATCTGCCAATCACAAATTCACCAATTCACAGGTCTACCCCACCCTTAACTCACCTCCACACACAGGGTGACGAGATTGTCCTTCACCTCAATAAATCCAGAGGAAACGGAGAGCGTGAGCGGTTGTGCACCGACACAGACCACCTCGCCTGCCGTCAGCGTGGAGAGGAGCGCAGCATGGTGTGTAAGCACCTCGAAACGGCCTTTTTCGCCGGGAACAAACAGACTGTCCACCTCCGCATCGTAGAGTTTGCGTTCGGGAGAGACAATCACGACATGCAGTTGGTCTGATTGCATAGTTAAGCTGATTAATCGTAAATTCCTCTATATCAAGATCAATATCAAGGAAAGATTACAACAGAAGAGGGCGATCTGGAGACTTCTGATTTTATCCTTGTGCTGCCGAGATGAGCTTCTGCCCCTTAGCAATGGCATCATCGATCGTGCCCACATTGAGGAACGCCTGTTCGGGAAGGTAGTCCACCTCGCCATCGAGAATCATGTTGAAACCACGGATCACCTCTTCGATGGGCACCATCACCCCCTTCACGCCCGTGAACTTCTCGGCCACAGTGAACGGCTGGGAGAGGAAACGCTGCACGCGGCGCGCACGATTCACCGTGAGGCGGTCTTCGTCAGAGAGTTCATCCATGCCGAGGATCGCAATGATGTCTTGGAGTTCTTTATACTTTTGGAGGATCTGCTTCACGCGCTGCGCGCAGTTGTAGTGCTCCTCTCCGATCACAAGGGGATCGAGGATGCGGGAAGTGGAGTCGAGGGGATCGACGGCGGGATAAATGCCAAGTTCCGTGATCTTTCGTGAGAGCACCGTTGTGGCATCGAGGTGCGTAAACGTAGTGGCCGGTGCCGGGTCTGTGAGGTCATCGGCGGGAACATAGACGGCTTGGATCGAGGTAATTGAGCCATTCTTTGTGGAGGTGATGCGTTCCTGCATTGCACCCATCTCGGAGGCCAACGTAGGCTGGTACCCCACAGCAGAGGGCATACGCCCCAACAGTGCCGACACCTCAGAGCCCGCTTGGGTGAAACGGAAGATGTTGTCGATAAAGAAAAGGATATCCGTTGCCTTACCGGAATCGGCACCGCTGTCACGGAAAGATTCAGCAATAGAGAGTCCGGAGAGTGCCACAGAGGCACGTGCTCCGGGAGGCTCGTTCATCTGGCCATAGACCAGCGTGGCCTGACTTTTAGCCACCTCGTCATAGTCCACCTTAGAAAGATCCCATTCGCCACGCTCCATGGCCTCGACAAAAGCATCGCCATATTTCACCACGCCCGATTCTATCATCTCACGCAGGAGGTCATTGCCCTCACGCGTACGTTCACCGACACCGGCAAAAACAGAGAAACCATCGTGACCCTTGGCGATATTGTTGATCAGCTCCATAATGAGCACCGTCTTGCCGACACCGGCACCTCCGAAGAGGCCGATCTTACCACCCTTCATATAGGGTTCGAGGAGGTCAATCACCTTGATGCCGGTATAGAGGATCTCACGGCTTGTCTTGAGTTCTTCAAACTTCGGAGCTTCACGGTGGATCGGGTAGGCGGCCTCTGATTTGGAGAGCGTCTTCAGGCCATCGATGCTTTCACCAATCACGTTAAGCATACGACCTTTGATCTGCGCACCGACAGGCATCGATATGGGCGCACCCGTTGGGCGCACTTCAAGGCCACGCGCCAAACCATCGGTATTGTCCATGGCCACCGTTCGCACGGTATCCTCACCGATATGTTGCTGAACCTCAACAACAATAGTACGTCCATCTGGATGCGTCACTTCAAGAGCATCGTGGATATGGGGCAGCACTTGTTCAGCAGACTGTCCCCGAGTGGAGAAGCTGACATCAACCACAGGGCCGATGATTTGCGAAATACGTCCGAGAATTTGACTCATATCGGGGAGTAAAGAGATTTTGAAGTTGAAGTTTAAGGAGAAGTATTTGAGGAGATTACGCCCGGCACATTAGATGCTTAGTTCATCAAGCACCTTGATCAGCTGAGGATCCATCCGCTTGCGCTCCTGCACCGCTTCGATGAAGGGCACATAGACGATGGAGTTGTTGCGGATGCCCACCATCACATTGCGCTGCCCCTGCACCAAGGCATTGATGGCTCCCACGCCCATGCGCGAGGCCAAGATACGATCGAGCGCCGAGGGTTTTCCGCCACGCTGCAAGTGGCCGAGGATCGACACACGTACGTCAAACTCAGGATATTCTTTGTTTACACGGTCAGCATAGTAGAGCGCACCGCATTTGGGACTTTCGCTCACGATCACCATGCAACTCTTTTTCGACTTACGAATGCCGCGCTCCATAAACTCGATGAGCTGATCCGCTCCGGTGGAATCTTCAGGAATAATGGCGGCTTCTGCACCAGCTGCAATGGCAGAATACTGTGCCAAGAAGCCCGCATCACGCCCCATCACCTCGATGAAGAAAATGCGCTCGTGCGAATTGGCTGTATCGCGGATCTTGTCCACACAGTCCATAATGGTATTCAGCGTAGTGTCATACCCGATCGTATTGTCCGTGCCATAAAGGTCATTGTCGATGGTACCGGGCAGGCCGATGCAGGGGAAGTCATATTCCTCCGCCAGCATCATGGCTCCTGTCAAAGACCCGTTACCTCCAATGACAACAAGAGCATCAATGCCTTCGTTCTTCAAGACATCGTATGCTCGCTTTCGTCCTTGGGGGGTCGTAAAATCTTTGGAGCGGGCGGTACGGAGAATTGTTCCGCCCGTTTGAATGATACCAGATACGTCTTCCGTGGTAAACGTCTTTATCTCGCCGTTCATCAACCCTTCATATCCACGGTAAATTCCTTTGACCTTAAATCCGTTGCAAATTGCGCTCCGCGTAACGGCACGGATAGCGGCGTTCATTCCAGGAGCGTCGCCACCGGAAGTCAGTACGCCTACGCATCTAATCTTTGCCATATCGTTTTTCAATTAAGGGGAGAGCGGCAGACGGGGCTCGAACCCGCGACCCTGGGCTTGGGAAGCCCATGCTCTACCAACTGAGCTACTGCCGCGATTGCAGTGCAAAATTAAGCAGAATAATTGACATTGCCAAGAGGAGCTGTCAAAAAAATGAGCTAAACAGGTGCGGACAGAAAGCCATATGGAGGCGTCCTCCAGACACCGCGGTGTTTTGGCCACAACTCCACGGAGCTGTAACGATGACTCCGAAGAACCGTAATTATGACACCGCGGAAGTATACAATCAACGCTGCAGCATCTTTATTTGAAGAAAATGAAGGCAGGCTGAGACATTTCGTCCCTTTCAACGCTTTATAGAGAACAAGGAGGGCAGAATTTTCAACATCCGCCGGTCAAAGCTATCGGATCGGTCAGACCCGCCCGGTGGATCCGATGTGTCAGTCCGCTCCCCTGTCCTCCCTTTCTCCAAGCTCAACCCCACTTACCATGCACTACAACGCCCTCCCGCTTCGCATGCTGCGCAAAAAGCGCGGCCTAGGTGCCTTTGCCGTCTGGCAAATGCTCAACACGGTACTGGCCGAACGTCCCGACCACAGTATCGCCCTCAACGATGCCCTCGGGTTCGAACTGATGGCGATGGACTTCGGTCTGCCCGAAGCCCGCCTGCTCCTCATCATCAATGAGTGTGTGCGTCTCGGACTGTTCCTGAGCAACGATGGCGTGTTGTCAACTCCGCCCGACCGTCCGGACGGGGCAAATCTGCCAGATGGGGCGCACCGCGCAGCTCCGTCCGAGCAGACAAAGCTGAAAGAAGCCCGCCGCGCCGCAGGACGGAAAGGGGGAAAGCAATCTGCCCAAAGCCGCAGCCTTTCGAAACAAGCGGCTGATGCTTCCGAAGCACAATCCAAGCAAAATTCAAGCAAATCTGAAGCAAAATCCAAGCAAAACGAAGCAAAATCCAAGCAAAACATCGACCTCCCCTCCCCCTGTTCCCCCCTCCCCTCTTCTCCCCCTATATCCCCCTCTTCTACCCCTCCCCCTATATCCCCCTCCCCACCGCCGTCGCCGTCATTGTCGAGCACGGAAGGGAATGAGACTGATCCCGCGGTTTTGGAAACGAGTGCAGCCGCGAATGAGGCTCAGACAGCCAAAACGCCGCACGCGGCATCGTCCGAAGCATCCGAAGCCCACAATCTGTCTGTCCCCAGCATCCACGACCACCACAAGCTCGAATGCTTACGAGCCTCCGAATGGAGCGAGACGGTGCGCTGCCGGTACCACCTTGTCGACCATGCCGCGCTCGAAGAGCGTCTCACGGCCTTCAACGCCGAACTCATCATCTCCGGCAAGCGGCATGCCCGCCTGTGTGACTATCGGCAACATTTCCGCAATTGGATGAACCGCCGCGAGACCATTTCGGCCTCTTCCGGATATTCCAATGCAAGTCCCCACCCACCATCGCATCCCGCCCTCCATACCCGTTTGCCCCAGCCGCCCCCACAGCTCTCCGGCGATGCGCTCCACCGCGTCCGCATGGCCGAGATCGCAGAGTTCCAACGCCAGCACCTTGCTCGCCTCGCAGCGGAAGCTGTCCGGTCAGAATCCTCCCTTGCGATGCAAACCTGAACGTCTCAACCCACCTCCCGATGCTCCACCCTCCTCTTCCCACGGCACGGGCAAGCGCAAGGCATTGCGCCGTTCCGTCCTAAAGCAACTCTCCCTCCGAGCGAAGAGTCGCAGGAAGGGAGAGCAGGTTTCACCTTTGAGGCATTAGGTCTATAGGTTGTGCTCATCAAGGAAGGCCTTCACCTCAATGGCGGCCTTGCAACCGCTGGCGGCCGCGGTGATGGCTTGACGATAGAGAGGGTCGGCCACATCGCCTGCGGCAAAAACACCTTCCACATTAGTGCGCGGAGTCATGCCCTCCGTACGGATGTAGCCGGTCTCGTCCACATCGATCCACTCACGGAAGAGTTCGCTGTTGGGATTATGGCCGATGGCGAGGAAGAAGCCGTCGATGGGGAGGTCATACTGACGCTCATCGGCTTCCCCCTTGCGATGCACGAGGTGTGCACCTTCCACTCCATCTTCACCATAGAGCCCAAGAGTGTTCGTCTCGAAGAGGACCTCGATCTTCTCGTTGGCAAAGACACGATCCTGCATGGCCTGTGAAGCGCGAAGATAGGGTTTGCGCACAATCAGATAGACTTTCTGTGCCAGCCCCGCCAGATAGGTTGCCTCCTCGCAAGCCGTGTCGCCGCCTCCCACGACAGCCACCACCTTCTTGCGGTAGAAGAAGCCATCGCACGTGGCGCAGGCCGACACGCCAATGCCACGGTATTTCTCTTCATCGGGCAATCCGAGATATTTGGCACTGGCTCCCGTAGCGATGATGAGGGTTTCTGTCTGCACGGTCGTTCCATCATCGAAGGAGAGGGTGAAAGGACGCCGAGAGAGATCGGCCTTGGTACAGAGGGTCTGACGGATCTCCGTGCCGAAACGTTCGGCCTGACTGCGCAAGTCGGCCATCAAGGCATTGCCGTCGACTCCTTGAGGATAGCCGGGGAAATTGTCCACTTCGGTGGTCTGGGTGAGCTGTCCGCCAGGCTGCAATCCTTCGTAGAGGACGGGAGTGATGCCCGAACGACCGGCATAAATTGCGGCAGTATAGCCTGCGGGGCCGCTGCCAAGGATGAGGGTTCTCAGTTTTTCCATAAAAACAAGTTGAGGGGGCTTAAAGTGAAACGGTTCGATAGTGAAGCCGGGGCTGTTGTGTGTGCGTGACGGGGACTGTTCCCAATCTCCGCTTACCGCAGATCGACCACCTCAACTTTGGGATAGTCTTTTGCGTTGAAGCGGAAGTGCGCCTCCGGGCGTTTCGAAAGCTGTTGGATGCTTCCGATCTGAATGCTCGTCCACTGGTTGTCTCCCGTGCGCAAACGCACGTGGGTGGGATATGTGGAGGTTTTGTCAATGAGGATGAACAGCTCCTTAATGGCCGCCTTTGGGTTGGTGGCCACGAGGTGCACCTCGTGCTTCTGCTGCTTTTCGGCCAAGGTGGCGCGATAGCCCTTTTTGTAGAGGTAGAGGAAATTCATCGGATTCATCGAGGCAATCTCCTTGGCCGAGGGGGTGGTCACATTGACCTCATCGCTGCCTTGCGCCAAGGCCCATTCGGTCTTTCCGTCAAACCAGATACGCGCCTGTGGGGATTGCAGGACGAACTTGTTGCCCTGCACGGTGATTTTGCCCGATGAGGCTCCGAAGCTCCCCTTTGCAGTAAAGGAGAGTGCAACGGCACCTTTACTCAATACGGAGGCCGACTTGTCCAATACGGACTTTGCGGTTTGCGCCATGGCTCCCAGCGTCATCACTGCTGCCATGAATAGGGAAAAGAAGCGGTATTTCATGCGGTGAACTTGTAATTCGAATATGATAAGAAGTAATTATACAAACGATATCAGTCGAAGTGCTTGCCCTGTGCTTTGAGAGAGGCCAGGATGGCATTGAGCTCTTCTTCGGAATGCACGTAGACCTCGCGCGGCTTCGAGCCATTGACCGGTCCGACAATGCCGGCCTCTTCGAGCTGATCCATGATGCGTCCTGCACGGTTGAAGCCAATACTGAACGAACGCTGGATCTTGGAGGTGGAGCCTTGCTGGCTGTTCACCACGAATCGGGCAATATTTTCGAACGAGCTGCCGCCTCCCCCCACGGCATCTTGCGGTGTATCGACTCCATCTTCGGCCACCAAGGGGAGCTCGAAGGGAACGGGATAGCCCTGCTGGGCATGGATGTATTCCGTAATGGCCTCAATCTCCGGGGTGTCAATGAAGGCACACTGTACGCGGGTCGTTTCACTGCCGTTGCGAAACAGCATATCGCCTCGGCCGATGAGGTTGTTCGCCCCCATATCATCGAGGATGGTGCGGCTTTCAATGCCATTCGTCACGCGGAAGGCCACGCGCCCGGGGAAGTTGGCCTTGATCTTACCCGTGATGATGGTGGTACGGGGGCTTTGCGTAGCAATTACCATGTGGATGCCCACCGCGCGCGCCAACTGTGCGATACGTGCAATGGGCAGCTCTACCTCTTTGCCGGCCGTCATGATGAGATCGCCAAACTCATCAATGATCACCACGATGTAGGGGAGAAAATGATGGCCCTGCTCGGGATTCAGGCGTCGCTCGGTGAACTTTGCGTTATACTCTTTCAAGTTACGGCAATGAGCGGCCTTGAGCAAGTCATAGCGGTCGTCCATCTCTTGACAGAGACTTTTCAGCGTCTGGATCACCTTTTTCACATCGGTAATCACCGGCTCTTCACTATCGGGCACCTGAGCCAAGAAGTGCTTCAGGAGAGGCTGATACATGGAGAACTCCACCTTTTTGGGATCGACCATAACGATTTTGAGTTCCGAAGGGTGCTTCTTGTAAAGCAGTGAGGTGATCAGCACGTTCAGCCCCACGGATTTACCCTGACCCGTTGCACCGGCCACCAGCAGATGAGGGATCTTGGCCAAGTCCACCATGAAGACTTCGTTGGTGATCGTCTTGCCCAGGGCGATCGGAAGCTCAAACTTGGTGTCGCGAAACTTCTGCGTGTTGATGATGCTCTCCATCGAAACGATCTGAGGTTTTCGGTTAGGCACCTCAATGCCGATGGCGGTCTTGCCCGGAATGGGCGCAAAGATGCGGATGCCAGGGGCTGCCAGCGAAAGGGCGATGTCTGCTTCCAAGGATTTATAACGCTGGATGCGGATGCCCTTGGCGGGTACAATCTCATAGAGCGTTACAGTCGGGCCTATGGTGGCGGCGATGCTTCCGATGTCCACTCCGAAGTTGCGCAGCACATTGATGATGCGCTCTTTGTTGTCGTTCTGTTCCGCCATATCGATGGCCACATTCCCCGTGTCGTGCTTTTCAAGGAGCGAAAGCGGCGGAAACTTATAGTGCGAAAGATCCAGACGGGGGTCATAGGGCGGCAGTGCCGCAACATCGGCAGCTGTCTTCTGGGCTGACTTCTGCTCCTCCGTCTGCTCAATAATGGTGAGGGGCACGCTTTGCTCCTGCGGATCGGCTGGCTGCCCGGTGTGTAACATAGAGATGGGGAGCGAACCTTCGATCACAGTGGGTAGCGGAGACGGGGGAGCTTCCCCATTGACCATCAGGGGAGCCGTTCCTGACTGTTCAGGATGCTCCTCCACGGTGTCGGTGAGCGAGAACCGGATCGTAGGCGCAGCGGTCTCTTCCGTGGGTCCTGTCTCCGCGGCGGACTGATCGGCGGTCGGCACAAGGCCGCCGGCCGCCTCTGTATCGACGGCCGCCTCCAAAGGGTCGGGGAGCGAAGGTTCGGCCGCAGGCTCTTCGATGACAGCAGCTTCTCCCGCCTCAGCATCGCCCGAAGAGGGGGTGCCAAAGAACACCGCACTGAGGCGATGCAATCCTTTGAAGATCCAGATAAAAATTTGCGTAAACCAATAACCCAAATAACCTAAGGTCAGCAGGAAGAGGATGATTCCCGAGATGGTGCTGCCCACATATTCGGTCATATAAGCCAAAACCGTCCTCCCGTGCATGCCGCCAAGGTCGAACGAAAGGCCGTGCTTCCAGCTGTCGGGCAGAAAATACTCCTGAATGTAGTTGGCATCGACACTTCCCAAGACCACGATCAGGGAGAAGTGGAGAAACAAGAGCCACAGCCGGATGGGAGACGCATCTTTCAGGAGGAGCTTCAGCACAATGGCCAACAGGTAGATCGGGAAAAAGATGCTCAACACCCCAAAAAGGTTGTTCATGAAATAGTAGGCACAATATGCACCTAGCTTTCCCCCATAATTGGATGCCTGGCCAACGGTTCCACTCAACACTTCGGCTTGGTCTTCACTGCCTGTGAAAATATTGGACACCATGGACAGCAGCATAAACAATGCCGCAACCATGAGCAGAATGGCGATGGTGAAACGGACGTAGTCCTTGCGCGAATCTACGCCTGCCACTTCGCGAAACTCTTGTTTGAGGGCCGACTTCTTGTCCTTGGAAGATTTGTCTTTGGCAGCCGAGGTCTTTGCGCGCTGTGGTGCTCGCTTTGACTTAGCCGCAGGTTGATTTGCCATATCGTGCGTAAGATTGTATTTGGAGAGCTGTCATATTTATGCTCTATTCTTCAGTATGATATTGGATGACCTGGCGAGTGGCACGGCGACAAACCGCGCAGAACGCAGGAGCCTCGTTCGTGCGCATTCGGCAATCCTGAAACGCCCGATACACGCCCTTGGACTGATAGCCCGCACCTTCATATACACCCATTCGCGTCATATCAGTCGCAGGAAGTCCCTGGGGCGGCGTGGGGATTGCGGCATCAGCCGGCAACAGATCCCTCCATTTTCGGCCAAAATTGGCCAGCGTAGTAATGTTCAGCTCCCAAGGTTCAACATCAGCATGATAATAAGGCGTGTACTGATCATCGTAGAAATATTCATCGGCCAGTCCGGCAAAAGAGTGTCCGAACTCATGCACCACCACCGGTCGAAACAGCGGATGGTGAGCGGCAACGAGCGTGTAACTGTTGTAGATGCCCCCACCGCCATACCGGTCTGTATTGACCAGCACGATGATGTGCTCATAGGGAATACCTGCCAGCACATCGTGCAACTTCCGCACACAAGGTGTGGTGAGGTATCGCGCACTGTAAAAAGTGTCGAAATGCGCCCCCAAGACCGTCTGCTTCCAGTCATTGTCGTGCGGGACACTGACGCCCGTTTCAGCACTGGGTGGAGCCACGGCCGTAAAATTCCAACGGTCTTTCATTTCCGAATAGGGAGCATAGGAGAGCAGCTCATCCACCGTCCGCCGGGCATCCTGATAAAACAATTCCATCTCTTCGGCACGATAACCTTCCGCTACAATCGCCACATCGATACTTTTCTGTGGGATCCCCCCTTGATGCAGCACTCTATGGGGATAGGGCGAGATGTTGGAAAGGGGGCGGATAAGGATGTCGTCCGGACGGACTTCGTGGCGCAAACTTTGTGTCAACCGATGGCGGGTATCAAAGAGGGATACCGTGATTTCCGCATTCCGACGCGGCATGGGCAGCAGGAAGACATTTTCGAACGAGCGATGTACCCGCGTGGCCTCTTCTGTGGTCTGCCACTCCTGAAACAGGGTGGAGAACGATGTTTTGTAAAGGACACGGCCATCGGTGGCATCACGCATCACGATCTCGCCATTGCCACTGAGCAAGAGGCTGTCCATATGAGTGCGCCGTCCGAACCACCCTGCCCCACGCCGCAACTCTTCAACGGCGATCTGCTGCACGGTGTCACACCCCGAAAAGGCATAATCCACACGAAGCGTTTCATCACGAAAATCACGGCTAAATGCAGAGTCCGAAGAAGGACACAGCAATGCCGGAAAGAGAAGTGCAGCAAGCATACTGATCATAAAGGCGGGGATAAAGAGGGGGGGTATAGTGCGGAGGGAAGCAAGCCCAAAATCCGTTTGGAGGACAAGGCTATTTGTCGGCGAAGATACGATTTTTTGATGGAACGATCGGTGCATATCCAGATAATTCGTACTTTTGCGTTCATCATCTTGCATTATCTATGATACAACTCATTGCAGACAGTGGCTCAACGAAGACCGATTGGGCACTACTCTATCCCAATGCCCCCGTAGAAAGGTTTCAGACTTCGGGGATGAACCCCAGCCTGATGGACGATGACACCCTCAAACGTCTTTTACAGGTGGAGGTGCAGCCGGAGCTCCACACAACCTTGCTGCGTGTGCTGCCCGACGAGGCCGAATCGCAACGTCACGTTGCCTCTCATGAGATGCTTTTGGATCGGGTGCGCTTCTATGGAGCAGGGTGCCGTCCGGAACAAGAGTTGAGGATGGGTCGACTATTGGCACACTGGTTGCGGGCGCGCCACGTCAGTGTGGCCTCCGATCTGCTCGGAGCAGCCCACGCCCTCTGCGGCGACCGAGCCGGCATCGTCTGCATCTTAGGCACAGGTTCGGGCAGTGCTCTCTACGATGGCGCACGATTTGTGCAATCTACGCCCAGCTTAGGCTACATCTTGGGCGATGAAGGCAGCGGTGCGTCATTGGGGAAGCACCTGCTTGCCGATGTGTTCAAGGGATTGCTCCCAAGCCATCTGGTGGATGCCTTTCTCGACACGTACCAAATGGATGTTGCAACAGCCATCCAGCATATCTATCGAGAGAGCAGCCCCAACCGCTATCTGGCTCATTTCACACACTTCCTCTCAGACCATCAACATGAAGAAGCCATTCACGACTTCCTGGTCCGGGAGTTCCGGCTGTTCTTCCACCGAAACATCGCGGCTTATCATCGCCCCGATCTAAAGGTGAATTTTGTAGGCAGTATTGCCTCCATCTTCCACAAAGAGCTCACGGAGGCTGCCGAACACGAAGGATTTCATGTCGGCCGAATTCTCCGCTCCCCCATTGAAGCCCTCATCGCGCCAACGAGTTATCTGCGCGAATGATGGACTTTTTCGGGTATAAGCAGCTGTTTCCGAATACTATTTTGGGAAAACGCACAGAAAAACGACTTTTTTCGCTCCAACATTTGGAGGGTTCAGAAAAAAGTGTTTCCTTTGCACTCGCAATCGAGGAACAACGCTCCACAGCAATGCTCCTTGCAAGCAGAACTCCATCAGGTGCGTTAGTTCAGTTGGTTAGAATACATGCCTGTCACGCATGGGGTCACGGGTTCGAGTCCCGTACGCACCGCACTTCTTCATGAAGTAAAGGTTCCGTAGCTCAACTGAATAGAGCATCTGACTACGGATCAGAAGGTTACAGGTTTGAATCCTGTCGGAATCACTCTCCTCCGTCGGAGAATAAATGACGGCTCCGTAGCTCAACTGAATAGAGCATCTGACTACGGATCAGAAGGTTACAGGTTTGAATCCTGTCGGAGTCACCACTCTAAGGTCGCATCAAAACTAAATGATTTTGATGCGACTTTTTCGTGTCATCCCAAGAACTTCCATATGATGACCGCTCAACTTCAACGCCATACCATTAAGGGTGCGCACGGTTGTCGAGACGGTCAAAAAATTAAGGCCACATCAAAATGAAATTATTTTGATGTGGCCTCATAACGACTTTCAGGGTTCTCAAGAGGCAGCCGGATGGGCACGCTCGATCGAGAAGTCAAACGCCAAGCCCCCTGTCTCGGGAGCACATGTCGTGATGTCCCCCCCATGGAAACGGACAGCGTTGCGCACAATGGCCAGCCCTAAACCCGTCCCCTCGTCGGGGCGCACTGCTGAAGCGGACGACGTGCCTGACGACGGACGCACACGCCCTGCCTCAGCGCGATAGAAGCGTTCAAAAAGATGAGGAAGATGCTCGGGGGCAACGCCAGCTCCATCATCGGAAAAACGGAGATGCAGATGAGTAGGTGTGGCCGCCAGAAGACGGATCCAGCACCGGCAGGGAGCGGCATAGCGCACACTGTTTTCCAACAGATTGCGGAAGATGGCATAGAGCAATGCCTGATTACCGCTTATGGGAAGCGTATCGGGGAGCTGCACCTCCACCTTCACCTCTGTCGAGGCACAGAGGTCAGCAAGATCATCCACCGCCTCGTCCACGACCGTGCGTAGGTCGATCGGTTCGCGTGGCAGAGCATCGGCAGCCTCCTCGACCTTGGTGATGAGGGCGACATCGCGGATCAGGGCGGACAATCGGCGATTCTGGGCGAGAGCACGACCGAGGAAATGCTGAACCTGAGACTCCGGGAGCAAGGGATGCGCAAGGAGGGTTTCGAGATAACCTTGGATGGCAGCCACTGGGGTGCGGAGCTCATGGGTGATGTTGGCCGAAACTTGGCGCTTATAGCGGCGGCGGTTCTCACGCTCCTGCTCTGCTTGTCGGCGATGCTCCTCGGCCTTTCGGTAAGCAGCCACGACTTGCTGTCCCAAACGCCCCAATTCACCACTGGGAAAATGGAGGTGGTCATAGTCCACCAAACCGCGCTCGGCACTGTCCACAAAGCGGCGCAGGCTCTCGATGCTTGCACCGAAGTGGTCGGCTGTGCGCATCAAAGCCAGCAGGACGAAGGGAAAGAGAAGGAGGACAAAGAAAATAAACACGTGGTCGACCTGCAAGAGGGAACGTGTGGCTTCGTCATAAGGCAGAGCCACCCGCACCACACCCTGCGGATAGCGCTTGGCATAGTAGAAAAACTCCTCACCTATCGTGTGCGACCGCCGGATGTCACTCCCCCACCCTGCTGAGGAGAAGGCACGAACCACCTCGGGACGGTGAAGTTGGTTGTCCGGATAGAGGCGAGCATCGTGCCAATACTCATAGACCACCTCACCATCGGGACGGATCAGGGTGATGCGGAGTTCGCGTGGTGCGGTGCGTTTCAATTGTGCTACCGCTGCCGCACGTCTATTGGTCGAATCAGGAGAAAGCTGGGGCGAGAGTTGGTCGGTATAGATCTCCAATCGGGCTTCAAAGATTTCGCGGCGAAACTTCCGTTCGCGGTGCCACTGAAATCCAACGAAGACAATGCCGAACACGATGAAGAGGAGACTGAAATAGGAGGCGAGCTTGAACTTATAGGTCATCATTCGAGGGAGCAAAGGCGCTGAAGGGCGTTCGAAGTGGTTTCGAACGCCCTTCAACACAGTTCACAAAAGGTCAAAAGAGATTCAGACGGTTATCACGCGCAGCTTCGAGAGAAGCCAGCGGAGCAGTAGTACGGCGGGCATGCTCGGCGCGCAAGTGCATATATTCCTCCTCGACAGCCGCCACATAGGCCGGACGAGTGGCAGGATTCTTGAGCTGCGCCGCCACGATGACCATCTGCGAAGCATCCTTTACCCAGATAGCTGGACCGGGATATTCAGGCGCGATCTTCAATGCGGTGTGGAGCTTGGAAGTGGTGGCTCCCCCCACGAGCACGGGAATGCGCAGTCCTGCGTCACGGATAGCGCGTACGGTATGCACCATCTCGTCAAGCGAGGGAGTGATGAGGCCGGAAAGACCGATGAAGTCTGCCCCACAGGCCAACGCCTCGCTGACAATGCGTTCAGCCGGCACCATCACGCCGAGATCGTGCACCCGATAATTGTTACATCCCAAAACGACACCCACGATGTTCTTGCCGATATCGTGGACATCGCCCTTAACGGTAGCCATGATGAATTCACCTTCGCTGGTAGGCTGTGTTGCTCCTGCTTCCACGGGTGGGCGTTCGGCCTCGATGACAGGCTGAAGGATGGCAACGGCAGCCTTCATAGTGCGCGCCGTCTTCACAACCTGGGGCAGGAACATTTTGCCCGCCCCGAAAAGGTCGCCCACCTCGTTCATCGCATCCATCAAGGGGCCTTCGATCACATCGACAGCTTTGGGATAGCGCGTAAGAGCTTCGGCAAGATCCACATCGAGGAAATCGGGGATGCCTTTGATAAGGGCATGTGCCAGACGCGCCTCGACCGCTGTCTCACGCCACTGTTCGTGTGTGGTATCGGCAGCCACCGTGCCACCCGACTTGCGCGCCAGCTGATCGGCCTTCAGCTGTTCGGCACGAGCGATCAGCTCCTCCTCAGCCTCTTCACGGCGGTTGAAGATGACATCTTCAATGAGGGTGAGCAGATCGGCAGGGAGATCGGCATAGGTTACGGAAGTGGCGGGGTTGACAATCCCCATATCCATTCCTCGCCCGATGGCATGGTAGAGGAATACGGCATGCATGGCCTCACGCAGATAGTCATTGCCGCGAAAAGAGAAGGAGAGGTTGGACACCCCGCCCGAAATATGCGCGTGAGGCAGATTCGTGCGGATCCATTCGGTGGCGCGAATGAAGTCGAGGGCATAGTTGCGGTGCTCAGGCATACCGGTACAGATGGCCAGCACATTGGGGTCGAAGATGATGTCTTCGGGCGGGAAACCCACCTCATCGACCAACAGGCGGTAGGCACGTGCACAGATCTCAATACGCCGCTCGTAAGTGTCGGCCTGCCCCACTTCGTCAAAAGCCATCACCACCACTGCAGCTCCATAGCGGCGGATCTCACGGGCATAGGCCAGAAACTCGGCTTCACCAGCTTTGAGGGAGATAGAATTGACGATACACTTGCCCTGCACACACTTCAACGCCGTGCGGATCACCGACCATTTGGACGAGTCGATCATGAAAGGGACACGCGCCACTTCGGGTTCGGCGGAGAGGAGATTGACGAAATGGCGCATCTCGGCTTCGGTGTCCAACAGGCCGTCATCAAGATTGATGTCCACGACAAGAGCACCGTCCTCAACTTGCCGGCGTGCAATGGATACAGCCTCGCCATATTTTTTCTCATTAATGAGCCGGAGGAAGCGGCGCGAACCGGCCACGTTACACCGCTCACCCACATTCATGAAGCGCACCTCAGGGGTGAGCACGACGCGTTCCAGCCCAGAGAGGCAGAGCTGCCTGCTCCGCGGACGTGGAGTGCGGAGGGGAGTGGTACACTCGGCCATGAGGCGGGGTATTCGGGCGATATGTGCATCGGTAGTGCCGCAACAGCCTCCCACGATGTTCACCAAACCCTCTTCGAAAAAGGGGCGGAGCTGCCGTTCCATCTCTTCCGGAGTCTGGTCGTACTGCCCCAGTCCATTAGGCAATCCGGCATTGGGGTAGACAGAGATAAAGAAAGGGGCTTCACGCGCCATCTCTCTCAGGAAGGGGAGGACATCTTCCGCACCGAACGAACAGTTCAGTCCAACGGAGAGGAGGTCGGCATGTGCCACCGAGGTGATAAACGCAGAGAGGGTCTGTCCGGAGAGGGTACGCCCGGAACGGTCGCTCACCGTTACGCTCACCATGATGGGCAGGCGCACGCCACGCGCCTGAAATACGGTCTCGGCAGCATAAAGTGCAGCCTTGCAATTGAGTGTGTCAAAGATGGTCTCAATGAGCAAAAGATCCACCCCTCCCTCCACCAAGGCATCGATCTGCTCACCATAGGCTGCTGCAAGATCGTCGAACGTCACCGCACGAAAGGCCGGGTCGTTGACGTCAGGGCTCATCGAGGCGGTGCGGTTGGTCGGCCCCACCGAACCTGCCACGAAGCGCGGTCGGTCAGGATGCTGTGCAGTGAAGGCATCGGCGGTCGCACGCGCCAAACGTGCACCGGCCAGGTTGAGGTCACGCACCAAAGGTTCGCAATGGTAGTCGGCCATCGAGATGGACTGTGCCGAGAAGGTGTTGGTGCTCACGATATCTGCCCCAGCCGCCAGATAGCGCCGGTGGATTTCGGTCACTACATCGGGACGGGTGAGATTGAGGAGGTCGTTGTTGCCTTTCAACTGTCCGGGCAGCATCGCCACCCGTGCATCAGTGCGAAAGTCGGCTTCCTGCAAATCGTAGGACTGTATCATTGTGCCCAATGCGCCATCGAGCACAAGGATGCGCTGGGCGAGGAGGTCGTGAAAAAGGGTCTGCATCCGAGAGAAGATAGAAGAATAGAATGTGAAGTGAGGATAGTGAAGAGGGGGAGCAAGTCAAGGTTCCTCATCGTGTCCGATGGTGAGTTTGCGCAGGCTGTATTTCGACCCATTGTAGATATTAAGATCCACCGCGCCTTTAATGCCATCCACCCGCCCAAGATCGGTGTGTTGCCAGAAATGCCATTCACCTTTATAGCCCACCTTCTGCACATAGTAGTGGGCAATCCAGAAGGGGTAGCGGTCAAAGGCCGGTGTATTGAGGTGGGTGAGCTTGAAACTCAATCCTGTGTAAATGATGGGCGGCGCACCATACCGGTGTTCTACAAGGTGAAGCCAGTCCAACACCTCTTGCTGCAGCTGCTCCGTGGATAGTGCCCCGATGGTCTCCACATCGAGCACGGGTGGAAGGTCACCGTCTTCGAGATGAACCTGCTGCATATAATAGCGCGCCTGCTTCCGTCCCGACACACTGGGCACAAAGAAATGGTAAGCTCCACGCACGAGGCCATACTGGCCGGCTTGATAGAAATTTTCGTTGAAGCGTTCGTCAAAGAGGCTCTTCCCCTCTGTCGCCTTAATGATGACAAACTCCACGGGTTCGCCCGCCACTTTGGCGCGCGCCACACGCTCCCAGTCAATCTCGCCCTGATGGTGGCTCACATCCAGTCCGTGGATACTGTATCCCTTGGGATATTCAATTTCACCATAGAGTGCGCGCCACCGCGTGGCATAGGGAGCGACAATATATTTGTAGAACACAAAGGCATAGCCCAACAACACCAGTAGTGCACCGATCAGCAACACCCGCTTATAGCCATGACCGAAGGAGCGTTCCGCCCACGACAACGCACCCGAACGACGACGGCGAACGGGCTTGCGGCGACGGACAGAAGATTTAGATCTGGGCGAAGAGGACTTGCGAGAGGCTACCATATTGACAGGTACAACAGGAAAGGATGCGGCTGAGGAACAGAAAAAGGAAAGGAGCACGAATGCCAGGACTAACTCCTTTCATTCGTACTCCTGTCTAAAAATGGATGATGGCTCAGAGGCTATGCCCACACGAGGTGTACGCGCAGCTTCTGGCCTCAGGAGGGGATTAGCGAGCCTGTTCCAGAGCGAGCGTGCGAGTGCACTGGTCGCACACTTCCGTGGGTCCCCAGTACTGGATGGGGCCGGGATAGAGGTAAGCCGTCTGTTCGGCCCAATCCTCACGCTGGGCTGCAAATGCCTTGAAGGGTGCACCATCCAGCTCAACTAAGGCCTTGCGGATCACAGGCTTCATCTCACCATGGCGACGCTCCATGTTCATCATCATCGTGATGGGTACACCGCCGGCAATCCATTGCTCGGCAGGAGCAGTGGTGTTCTTCACGATAGCCATATAGCCCGTCTTGCCATTGGCCACGAGCTGTGCGGCTGATGTTCCGAGTGCATAGCAATAGTCCGCATCAAAGTTGGAAGGAGCAGCACAACGGCCTTCGTAACCGAAGAAGTGGTGGAGCGCAGCAAACTTGCCCACGTACTTACCTTCCTTCTTCCAGGCGGCAAGCTTTTCGGCCACCATTTCAGAGAGGAGCTTCTCGGTCTCGATGAGCGATACCTGAACGTTGCCGTGGGGGTCGCGCTCTGCCGTGAGCTGCTTGGCCACACCTTCGGGGAGAGAAGCATAGATGGCTGCATTGCTCTCAGAAAGCTTGCTCAGCACCCATGCACGCTGATCGGCAGCTGCCACCTGTGCAGCTTCGGGAGTAGAGAGGAGGTCGTTCAACTCGGCGATGAGCTTCTTGAGCGAAGGGATGAACTCGATCAGGCCTTCGGGAATGAGCACTGTACCGAAGTTGTTGCCGGAAGCGGCACGCTTGGCCACAACTTCGGCAATGTACGTCACAACATCATCCAAGCTCTGCTCTTTTGCTTCTACCTCTTCGGAGATGAGGCAAACGTTGGGCTGTACTTGGAGGGCACATTCGAGTGCGATGTGCGAAGCCGAACGCCCCATCAGCTTGATGAAGTGCCAATACTTGCGGGCAGAATTGGCATCGCGCTGAATATTTCCAATGACTTCTGCATAAGTCTTGCAGGCGGTGTCAAAACCGAAGGAAGTCTCGATCTGGTCGTTCTTCAAGTCGCCGTCAATAGTCTTGGGGCAACCGATCACCTGTACGCCATACTTCTTGGCGGCATAGTACTCCGCGAGTACACAAGCATTGGTGTTGGAGTCATCACCACCGATGATAACAACAGCGTTGATGCCCAGCTGACGGATGATTTCCAAGCCTTTTTCAAACTGAGCCTCGGCTTCCAGCTTCGTGCGACCGGAGCCGATCATATCAAAACCACCCGTGTTGCGATATTCATCGATGAGTTCGTCCGTCATCTCGATATAGTTGTGATCCACCAGACCACCAGGCCCCATCAAGAAGCCATAGAGCTTCGAAGCAGGATTTTGCTTCTTCAGACCGTCATATAGACCACAGATCACATTGTGACCACCAGGAGCCTGACCACCGGAGAGAATGATACCGATGTTGATGGGAGCATACTCCTTGGCTTCGTCCGTAGGCTCGAAGCTCACGAGGGGCATGCCATAGGTATTGGGAAAGAGGGCTTTGATCTCTTCCTGATTCGACACACTCTGAGTGGGAGCACCCTCAACAATCTTCACATTACCGCGAAGACCCGTGGGAAGCTTGGGCTGATAGGCCGCACGTGCAATCTGCAATGCGCTTTTTTCCATTGTATTCTGTTGTTGTGAAAGTGGATAATTTTCGTTGGTACAAAGTTACGGCTTTGCCTGAAATTGGCAAAACGAAAAGGGGCGTTTTCTCGGGGGAGCGTGAAGATTGCCCCACACTATGGTGTCAAATACAAAGCTCGGCAAAGATGCGCATAAGCGGGTGTGCGCCGTCCGCCCTCCATCAGCACCAGCTGGTCAAACTGTGGAGGCATTTCCAACACAGCCTTCCGGAAATGGAGCAATACGCGTTTGGGTGGTTTGCGTGCCACTGTTCGCACCTCCATAGCACGCACCAACGAGAGGCCGAGATCCGATGCCAAGAGGTGAAAATCCGTCTGCACCGTTTTGGGAAGGACAACCTGAAGACTGCCCTCATCGGGAAGGAGTTCGACCGAACGTTGCAACAAGGCGGAAAAGCTCATCCCCGCAGCGGTATGACGCGCTTGTGCACGACGCATATCGGGAGCCAGAAGAGTTTCCTGAAAGAAGGGTGGATTACACACGATGTCCTGCACCACGGGGAGGGAGTTGTCCGTCAAGAAATCACCACCGACCACTGAGATTCGGTGCGCGAAAGGCGAGGCAGCGACATTCTCCTGTGCCTGTCGCACGGCTGCCCCATCAATGTCCAACGCGGTGATGCGCTGACCGGGAAAACGCTGCGCCAGAATGAGGGCAATCAGCCCGCTACCACACCCCACATCAAGGCAGAAGCCGGAAGCGGGCAACTGTGCCCACGCTCCTAAAAGCACACCGTCCGTGCCAACCTTCATGGCACAACGATCGTCTTGCACGGTAAACTGCTGAAACTGAAACATCGTCTGTATCGTTAACCATAAAAAGGCATCCCTCTCATCTGAGAAGAACGCCTTTCGATTGGATTGGGAATAGGGATGTTGGGGCTAATTACTTAGCCTTCTCAACGATGGCCTTGAACGCCTGGGGGTTGTTGACAGCGAGGTCAGCGAGCACCTTGCGGTTGATCTCGATACCAGCCTTGTGCAAACCACCCATAAGTTGAGAGTAGCTCATGCCTTCGAGACGGGCAGCAGCATTGATACGCTGGATCCAAAGGGCGCGGAAATTGCGCTTCTTGTTGCGACGGTCGCGGAAAGCATAGGTAAGACCTTTCTCCCAAGTATTCTTGGCTACGGTCCACACATTCTTGCGGGCACCATAGTAACCGCGAGTCAACTTAAGGATGCGCTTGCGCTTGGCGCGCGATGCTACATGATTTACTGATCTGGGCATAGTTGTGTAAGTTTTGATTGCCGGCGGCAGTCAGCTGCACTTGTGAGCCGGACATTCGATGAATAAATGACTGTGGGTGAGAGCGGATTAACGCAGGCAGAGAAGTTCGCGAACCTGGTTCTGGTCAACACGGGCAACAAGGCCAGTCTTGCAGAGGTTGCGCTTCTGCTTCTTCGTCTTCTTGGTGAGGATGTGGCTGTGGAAAGCGTGCTTTCTCTTGATCTTACCCGTTCCGGTAAGCGTGAAACGCTTCTTGGCACCGGAATTAGTCTTTACCTTAGGCATTTGTTTGTTGATTAAGTAATTAGAAAATAAGTGCGGTTGCGCATACCTGGCACAACGCGCGACATAGCAAACGTGAGATAAGCACCTTGGCGGATTGGTTGGGTTGTGATTATGGAAACTGGGGTAGTTCCGCCAAGAATTGTCTCAACGAGTTGTTTCGAGGGAATAGAGGAGGGAGAGGTCAAAAATCTTCGCCTTCCACTTTGGGACCGGTATACTCTCGGCGCTCCTTGACCTGAGGCGCTTTTTTGACCGGGGCTGCAGACGTAGAAGCTTCTTCGACGGAGGCATCGTCCAACACTTCCTCATCCTCTTTCTTGATCACCACCTTCTTGGGAGCGAGGAACATGATCATGCGTTTACCTTCGAGCGTAGGCATGGATTCTACCTTGCCATACTCTTCCAAGTCATTGGCAAAACGAAGCAGAAGGACTTCACCTTGCTCTTTGAAAAGGATGCTGCGGCCACGGAAGAACACATACGCCTTCACCTTATCGCCTTCGCTAAGAAAACCCTTAGCGTGCTTCAGTTTGAAGTTATAGTCGTGGTCATCCGTCTGAGGGCCAAAACGGATCTCTTTTACCTCAACCTTCACCTGCTTGGCTTTCAGCTCCTTCTGACGCTTCTTCTGCTGATAAAGGAATTTGGAATAGTCAATCAATCTACAAACAGGAGGCTGAGCATTGGGACTGATCTCTACGAGATCCACACCCTTCTGTTGAGCCATACGGAGCGCATCACGCGTGGCAATAACAACACTCTCGGTGTCGTCACCCACAATACGCACCTCACGCGCACGAATCTGCTCGTTCACGCGATACTGCTGCTTCATTTTATCGTTTTTATTCGGTCTCAAATGTCGCTGATTTTTAGTTTGTAAATTGAGGTCTCGGACATACTCCCAAGCCAGATTGAGATTTTTTGCCCTTATTGGCTGCAAAAGTAGACATTTTTCTCGATATAGACAAGGCCTCGGAACGAAAACTTTTGGAAAGCCCGTGAGAAAGAAATTTCGCGACAAACACCTTGCTCTTTTCACAACAATGCCATATCTTTGCACACATTCCATAGAAATGAGCAAATCCATAACCCTAACTCTTATGAACCTAAAACGTTCGCTCTTCATTCTCCTCACGACCCTTCTGCCCCTCACGGCTTGGGCTCAGGGAGCCGCCGACAAGATTGTCGGACAATACCGCGTGGAAAAAGACGGTACCGTATCCAAGGTAAAGATCTTCAAGCATGAAAACGGCTACCGCGCCCAAGTATTCTGGGTGGAACAGATGAAAAACGCTGACGGCAGTCCGAAGGTAGATGCCAAGAATCCCGATCCCAGCAAGCGCAAGACCCCTTCCAACCAAATCGTCCTGATCGATAAAGTTGTCTACACCGACAACGAATGGACCAAAGGCAAAATCTACGATCCGACCAGCGGAAAGGTCTATAAGGTGGATCTCTACTTCGAAAAGGACGGTGTGCTCACCGTAAAGGGGAAGCTCGGACCATTCTATAAGAAGATGTACTGGAAGAAGATCCAGTAACTTCTCCCTCTCTCAAATGCCCCCTCGCATCATCCGATGTGAGGGGGCATCTGTGTGCAGAAAGTCCGTGTGCAACTAAAAGAGATCCAACAATTTCAAGACAAGTGGGGTCAACATCGCGGTCAGCACTCCATTGGCAATCAGCCCCAAAGAGGCAAAGGCACCGTATTTCGCACCGTTCTCCATTGCCCGAGACGTGCCCACGGCATGGGAAGCGGTGCCCATACTCAGGCCTTGCGCGATGGGGCTTTTCACCCGCCCGATCTGCAACACCTTGAATCCGGCCACCGCTCCGAAAAGTCCGACCAGTACCACGATGGCTGCTGTAAGAGAGGGGATACCGCCTTGCGAGGCACAGATTTCCATAGCGATAGGCGTTGTTACGCTTTTCGGAGCCAACGACACCACAACGGGATGCGAAGCACCCAATGCACGTGCCACCAGTACCACTGACAGAATGCCGACCACGCAGCCCACCATCTGTGAGAGTAAGATCGGCAGCAATTGTTTGCGGATGACCTTCAACTGCTGATAGAGCGGCACACCGAGAGCCACGATGGCCGGTTTCAACCAGAAGTCGATCTGCGAGCCGGCCTTTGCATAAGTCGAATAGTCCGTTCCGGTCAGTTTCAACAGACAGATGATCACTCCGATGCTCACCAGAATCGGGTTGAGCAAGACCCAGCCCGTGCATTGCTGCAAACGCTTGGCACCATAGAAGATGGCAAAGGTCAAGGCCAAGAACACAAAGGGGGTCTCAAGAAGGTTCATGATGATCAGAATGAGAGCGAAACCATTTGCGCACCCATTGGTGCGTCCATCCTGTGGTCAGAAGCACCAATATTGTGCTGACGATCGTAGCAGTCACAATTGGCCAAAACTCACGGGCAATCACATTGAAATACAACATCAACGCCACGCCGGGAGGTACGAAGAAGAAGCCTAAATTGCTCAACAAGAATTCGGAAATGCCCTTGACATCCATGAGCTTGATCCATCCCAATTGTAGAAAGGCTGTGAGCAGGAGCATTCCGAGAATGCTGCCAGGAAGCGGAACACCTGTAATGGCCACAAGAAGTTCACCCAAGGCCAGGCAACCCAAGAGGTATGTACATTGTTTTACCATAAAGAAATGAGGATAATGACAGAAATACAAAAAGGACTCCCCCACTCTACCTCTTCGTAGAGCGGGGGAGCTTTGGGGTCATCGGGGTTTAAAACTCACCCATTTGTTTTGCCACTTCATCAGCAACGCGCTGGGCAAAATCAGCAATGGGCATTACCTCGGGCGCACCGCCCTGCTGCCCTTGCACACGAACGGCCACGGTACCTTCAGCAGCCTCCTTTTCGCCCACAACGAGCAGATAGGGGATATGCTTCATCTCATTATCGCGGATCTTGCGACCGATCTTTTCGCTACGATCATCCACCAGCGTGCGCACATCAGCAGCTTCAAGCTGCTCGCGTACGCGCTGAGCATAATCGTTGAACTTGTCAGAGATGGGCAGTACGACGGCTTGGTCTGGAGTCAGCCACAAGGGGAAATGCCCCGCAGTATGCTCGATCAACACAGCCACAAAACGCTCCATTGAGCCAAAGGGAGCACGGTGGATCATCACCGGACGATGCTTCTTGTTGTCCTCACCCGTGTATTCGAGCTGAAAACGCTCAGGAAGATTATAGTCCACCTGGATCGTGCCCAACTGCCAGCGACGACCGAGAGCGTCCTTCACCATAAAGTCAAGCTTCGGGCCATAGAAAGCAGCTTCACCATACTCTACGTGAGCGGGCAATCCCTTCTCGGCACAAGCTTCGATAATGGCTTGTTCGGCACGCTCCCAATTCTCTTCCTGACCAATGTATTTCGAACGGTCGGTCTGGTGGCGAAGAGAAATCTGCGCCTCAAAGTTTTCAAATTTCAAAGCTTTAAAGATGATCAGGATGATATCCATCACATTCAGAAACTCCTGCTTCACCTGATCGGGACGACAGAAAATATGCGCATCGTCTTGCGTAAATCCGCGCACGCGCGTCAGTCCATGAAGCTCACCACTCTGCTCATAACGGTACACCGTGCCGAACTCGGCAAGACGCAGGGGAAGATCTTTATAAGAACGAGGCCTCCAAGCATAAATCGCACAGTGATGCGGACAGTTCATGGGCTTAAGGAAGTACTCCTCTCCCTCCTCGGGCGTAGTAATGGGCTGGAACGAATCCTTTCCATACTTCGCATAATGCCCGGAGGTCACATAGAGGTTCTTCGAACCAATATGTGGAGTCATCACCTGCTGATAACCGAAACGCTTCTGGATCTTCTTCAGGATGTCTTCCAGGCGCAAACGCAGAGCAGTGCCCTTCGGCAACCACATAGGCAGCCCCTTACCCACCAACTCAGAAAACATGAAGAGTTCCATCTCTTTGCCAATTTTGCGGTGGTCGCGGCGCTTCGCTTCCTCCAAAAGCAAGAGATACTCATCGAGCATTTTTTTCTTGGGGAACGTGATGCCATACACGCGTGTCATCATTGGACGCTTATCATCACCACGCCAATAAGCCGAGCTTACCGCCATCACCTTAACAGCTTTGATGACGCCCGTGTTCAGAAGGTGAGGACCACGGCAAAGGTCGGTAAACCCACCTTGCGTGTAGGTCGAAATCGAACCGTCTTCCAGTTCGGCAATCAGCTCGTTCTTATAGGTCTGACCACGCTCACCGAAAAAGCGGACGGCATCGGCCTTGGAAATCGATGCACGAACAACAGCTTCCTTCTTCTGCTGAAGTTCCACCATTTTCTTCTCGATTTTGACGAAATCCTCTTCACGGATAGCCACTCCCTGAGGAGGCATTACATCGTAGTAAAAGCCATTTTCGATTGCGGGGCCAATACCAAATTGAGTGCCTGGCCAAAGTTCCTGCATCGCCTCTGCCATCAAGTGAGCCGAAGTATGCCAAAATGCATGTTTACCTTCGGCATCTTCCCACTTGTACAGTGCGATTTCGGCATCCTCCGTAATCGGACGGTTCAATTCTACGGTAACACCATTGACGCCACACGCCAACACATCCTGCGCCAGACGTGGAGAAATGCTCGTAGCTATGTCCAAACCCGTAACACCACGTTCGTACTCGCGCACGTTTCCATCAGGGAAAGTTATTCTAATCATTGGATATCGTTTTATTGTTCAGACAGCAAGCCGCCACCTTGCGTAACAGCCGCCTAAGTCATTGCAAAGTTAATGATTTAAGGGATAACACACAAGAAAACGGCCTACAATCCCTGTATTGGCACAAAGAGAGGACCTCCTCACAGGACATTCCATCCTCTACTATGGCGACATAAATCCATAACATTCACGCAACAACACGCGGATGCGCCGGTGCTGCGGAGGATCATACTCATAACGCGCCAATCGAGTATCAATATCGCTGAGTTGTTCAAGATACTCAGCCTTCTGTTCTGGCGTCATCCGCCTGTTTTGCTTCATGGTCTGATGAAGCTGTTCCAGTTCCTCTAACGTAGCTTCACGACTAGTACAACTGGTCAAAAGAGTTGAGGGCAACAGAAAGCCCCCAATGGACAACAGTAACTTAACAACCTGCATAATCTTTTCTACTGAAAGGGAACAACAATACAACTGGAATAGGACTTCAGCTGTGAGATAGGAGAAAGGGGAAACGGCAAAATTCCGGGAAGTTCACCCAAAATGCACATGGAAGTTCCCCACGTAAGTAGATTGCAAATATAATGATTTCCAAAGACACAACCGAGCCTTAATCACGAAAAAAATCAACTCACTTGCAATTTTATAGATAAACAGCAACCCTTCTGTCGCCACACAGACCAACATATGCAAAGCTCCTCATAAATTCCCTGCGGAAAGTGTCTTTCGCCTACACATCATTATATAAAAAGATGAGATGATGCACTGTGGCACCATCTCATTCTTTATGGTTCGGTGGATATGCGCTGCGGTCAGCGTGCACGCTGATAAGTGATTTCATAGAAATAGGGGACAACGTTGCGGTAAGCGTAGGTCTGCCCTTCCGTGCTAGGCACAATGAGACGCACTTTGGCAATCTCGGCCGAAGAGGAGGTCTGTCGACCCAATTTCAAGAACGGCAGAGGGAGCAACCAGCCTGAAGGCACAGACGAACTGTTGTATGCCTTGTACATCACGCCCGAAAGGAAGGAGGAGGAGTAAGTACCGTAGCTGTTGCGCACGGTCATCCGTTCGGGCCACTGTTCGTACTGCCAACCGATGTTGGTGAGAGAAACCGTGTCGGCTGCAATGTTGAACTCCGTGAACCGGCAGAGCACCAATGCGCTCTCTCCCGAAGCCAAAGGCCTACCTGTGCCTTTGCGCACAATTTGCATATAGACCCCAGAGCCTTCAAAGAGAACATACTCATTCTTCGACACGTCAGTGGTTGAATCATTGGCGTAGAACTCGGCCTCACTGATCACCTTGATGGGATCGACCTTAATATAGTCGTAGCTGTCATCTGCACTCCGGACGGTACAACCTTTTTGGAGGAAACTGGAGATCTGCTTGTTCTCCCGATCGCGGAGGTCGGCATAGGTATCATCGTCACTGCACGCTGTGAAACACAGGGCGAGGATCAACGCACCCAAAGCGGTGAAGGTGGAAAAATGAGACATAGGTTCTAATGGAGCTTATTTGGCCACAAAAGTACGAAAAAAAATGCGTCCACACGGGCTTTATGGGAGATTTAACGCACACCACCTCGCCTATGGCACAAAATCGCCCTCAATAAGCGCACCCTGCTTCTCTAAGGCATGCCAAAGAGAATGACGGCTCTCAGGATTGAGCCGCTCCATCTGTTCGAGCACAGAGACAATGGCAGTGCGCGTGCTCTCATGGTCGTAAGGACAGGTCTTGTCCAAGGAGTGGATGCCCATGCCGCGTGCCCAGTCCACCAGATCGGCTTCGCGCTGCAAACAGAGTGGGCGGATGAGGGTAAGCGGCATCTTGTTCATTGTGAGGCGTGCGGGCATCGTGGAGAAACTCCCCGAATAGGTGAGGTTCATCATCGCCGTGCGCAACAGATCATCCTGATGGTGACCGAAGGCTATGCGATTGAAGCCCTTGCACTGGGCGAACTCGAAGAGGTGCTTACGGCGCGTCCACGAACAGAGGAAACAAGGTGTACGGCCAGGATTACGATCGGGTTCGAACGCCGCCTCGACAACAAAGAAAGGAACTTCGCGCTGTGCACAAAACTGTTCGAGGTAGCTGAAATCGGCTCGATAGTCAATATTCGCCATTTTCACATGCACGGCAGCCAAATGAAAGTTACGGTTGTTGTGACGCCGCACTTCACTGAGCACATCGACCAAGGCCATCGAGTCCTTGCCTCCGGAAAGAGCAATGAGGACAGCATCACCAGGGGCAATCAACCGATAACGCTTGATGGCTTCGCGCGTGCGGCGCAGGATACGAGAGCGAAGAAGTTTCACAGGACGGGAGGGAAAAGCGAGAAAAAGCCTCTGTCTTCTCCTTCGGAGGAAGACAGAGGTGGAAAAAAAGAGGGGCAGACAATTGATCAGTGCTTACGATAGTCCTCCAAATCCTCGGGGCGTGTTGCAAGGATAAAGCGGCGGTGACGTGCCACCTCTGCCTCAGCATGGCGCGCAAAGACGCGGGCCGAAGCAGCAAAGAGGTCAGGTGCTTGCGTGGCATTGTAGAGGAGGAAGTGAAGCATGAGGGCATTGGCGGCAATCTCCACCAAGTGTCGTGCACAGAAGTCGAGAAACTCTTGGCTGTCCTGACCTTTGACATAGTCCACCATCTCCTCGAGGCAGTCGCCCATCACACGAGCACGCTCCTTCCACTCCTTCAAGTCATCGGCCACGGTCTGCTGTTCCTGCTCACGCAGAAGGTTGAGATAGGTACCGTTTGTAACGAAGCGGATGGCCGCAACAACCTGAAGCTGCGTGGTGCCCTCATAGATGGAGGTGATGCGGGCATCTCGGGCAATGCGCTGTATGGGATAGTCCATCATAAAACCTGATCCGCCATGGATCTGCAAGGCGTCATAGGCATTCTGGTTACAATATTCCGAGTTCATGCCCTTGGCCAGAGGCGTCAGGGCATCGGCCATCTTGTTGTAGAGCTTCATCTCGGCACGTTCCTCAGACGAAAGTTTGCGCTCACGGCTGATGTCCTCCAACGCTTTGTAGATGTCCACGCAGCGTGCCGTCTGATAGAGGAGCGCACGTCCGGCATCCAGTTTGGCCTTGATGGAGGAAAGCATGTCATAAACAGCGGGAAACTGAATGATGGGTTTTCCAAACTGTTCGCGCTCTTGAGCATAGGCCAATGCTTCATTGTAGGCTGCTTGCGAAAGGCCAACGGACTGTGCGGCAATACCGAGGCGAGCACCGTTCATCAAAGCCATCACATATTTGATCAGCCCCATGCGTGTCGAGCCACAAAGCTCGGCTTTGGCGTTTTTGTAGACGAGTTCGCAGGTAGGGCTGCCGTGAATGCCGAGCTTATGTTCAATGCGACGCACGTCCACTCCACCATCCCGCTTGTCGTAGATGAACATGGAGAGTCCGCGCCCATCGGTGGTGCCGGCTTCGGATCGTGCCAGCACGAGGTGGATGTCGGCATCGCCATTGGTGATGAAGCGTTTCACCCCGTTCAATCGCCAGCACTGCTCCTCCTCATCGTAGGAGGCACGAAGCATCACACGTTGGAGGTCTGAGCCCGCATCAGGTTCGGTAAGATCCATCGACATCGTCTCGCCCGCAGCAATGCGCGGAATGAAACGACGGTGCTGATCCTCACTGCCAAATTCATAGAGAGTCTCTATACAGTCTTGGAGCGACCAAATGTTGCCAAAGCCCGCATCACTCGCCGCCACGAGTTCGGCACACATGGTGTAAGGGGTGATGGGAAAATTCAGACCGCCATAGCGTCGAGGCATAGTCATTCCATTCATGCCGGCACTCACCATGGCATCCAGATTGCGCTGTGTTCCAGAGGCATAGCGCACGCGATCGCCTTCGTGGTGCGGCCCTTCGAGATCCACACCTTCGGCATTTTCGGCCACTGTACCACCTGCAATTTCGCCCACGATGTCCAGCACGCGATCATAATTGTCCATCGCATCGGCATAGTCCAAAGGAGCCGTGTCATAAATCTCTTTTTCGGCAAAGTCGCGCTCTTTCAACGCAACGATACGTTCCATCAACGGATGGTGCAGTTCAAAACTCAGTTCCGAATGTTCGGTATAGTGATTAGCCATAATATCCTCCCTTATTTACTGTTTTCCTTGTAGTACTTGATCATCTTGGGGACAACTTCCTCTACGCTACCCGTGATGACATAATCGGCCAAGGCATTGATGGGCGCATCGGGATCCGTGTTGATAGAGATGACGATGCCACTTTCCTTCATCCCCGCCACATGCTGGATGGCTCCCGAAATGCCGCAAGCAATATAGACCTTGGGGCGTACCGTTACTCCCGTCTGTCCGATCTGGAAATCATGGTCGCAATAGCCGGCATCTACGGCAGCGCGGCTCGCACCGACTTCACCATGCAGTTCGGCAGCCAACTGGCGGAGCAGTTCAAAGTTCTCCTTTGACCCCACGCCATAACCTCCGGCCACCACAACAGGTGCCCCTTTGAGGTTGTTGCAACTCTTCTCCACTTGACGCTCGATGACCTGAACGGCAAAATCTTCGGGAGAAACGAACTCGTCAAGGTTCTCGCGCACCACCAGGCCAGGATAGTGCTCATCAAGCACTTCAGCCTTCATCACACCTGAGCGCACGGTGGCCATCTGCGGACGGTGATCAGGATTGATGATCGTGGCCACGATGTTGCCTCCAAAGGCCGGTCGGATCTGATAGAGGAGCCGGTCATAATGCTTGCCGGCCTTCTTGTCATCATAGTCGCCGATTTCCAATGCCGTGCAATCGGCGGTGAGCCCACTGGTCAGCGCAGAGCTGACACGCGGCCCAAGATCCCGGCCGATCACCGTGGCTCCCATCAGGCACACCTGCGGGCACTCGCGGCGGAAGAGGCCGATCAGCAGAGCGGCATGCGGACAAGTGGTATAGGGCGCAAGGCGAGGATCATCAAACACGTGCAGCACATCCACACCATAGGACAGGACACGCTGCTCTTCGGCAGGTGTAATGCCATTCCCCGCCACAACGGCTTCGAGGCACACACCCAGTTCATTGGCCAATTTACGCCCCTTGGTGAGGAGTTCGAAGCTCACCTCTTCAATCTGCGTACCATCGATTTCACAGTACACATATACACTATTCTTGAATGTGGTATTCATGGCAGGAGGATTATCCGATGGTATGACTATCTAAGAGTTCCACGATCAGCCCTTCGATCTCGGCATCTGAAGCTCCGAGACGGCGGCTCTCTTTGGCTTTGAACACGATGTTCTGCACCGTCTTCACCTTCGTGGGCGATCCCGAAAGCCCACACTGTGCAAGATCGGCCTCGATGTCGGCCACGCCCCACTGCGTCAAGGTCAAATACGGTTTCTTGGCATATTCCTCGGCATAAGGCAGTCCTTCCTTAGGCATCTCGGCGGGTGCGAGGGCGCGCTTGTACTTCATAAGGAGCTTTGCATTGCGCGGACGGCAGGCTGCCGCACTGCCCGTCACAGTGAGCAGGAGGGGGAAGGGGGCGCGCACGCGCTCAATACCGCCCTCAATGCGGCGCGTCACGGTGATCTGTCCGGCGTCGATGGCATCGACCGTCTCAACGTAGGTGATCTGGTGCAACCCTAACTTTTCGGCCACTTGTGGGCCGACCTGTGCCGTGTCGCCATCGATGGCTTGACGCCCACAGACAATGAGATCAGGATCTCCCACCTTGCGGATGGCCTGTGCGAGGACATAGGAGGTGGCCAGGGAGTCGGCACCCGCCATGGCCCGATCAGTGATCAAAATGCCCGCATCGACACCACGGAACAGTCCTTCACGGAGCACTTCAGCCGCCTTAGGCAGCCCCATGGTCAGGAGGGTTACGGTACTGCCCGGATGCTGGTCCTTGATGTGCAACGCCAGCTCCAATGCATTGAAGTCGTCGGGATTGACAATCGCCGGCAAGGCAGCACGATTGACCGTGCCCTCCGGTGTCATGGCATCTTTGCCCACATTACGCGTGTCAGGCACTTGCTTGGCCAAAACTACGATTTTCAGACTCATAAGAAGAGTTCGGTTTTGAAAAATGACGGGAAGAACAAAGAATTGACCTCCCGAAGATTAAGGAAAAAGAGGAGAGGATCCATCAGGAAATCCTCAATGTAACTTGATGACAACAGCACCCCCTACACTCCGAACGCAATCCGCTCGAAATGTAGGGGGATGCGACTATTCGATTAGAGATCGTTACGCTTAACCTGTCCGTTCTGCATCACGAACTTGATCTCAATGTCTTTGTCAAACATGATGATATCGGCATCATGCCCTTTCTTGATATAGCCCTTGCGGTCATCAATCTTCATGATGCGGGCAGGCACTTCGGAGATCATGCGGCAAGCATCTTCCAATGGGATATCGGCTTCTTTAACCGCTGTACGCACCAAGCGGTCCATCGTGGAAATCGAACCTGCAAGCGCACTTCGGTCGGCCAGTTTGCACACACCATCCTCGATAATGACACGGGGATCAAAGTTATAGGTCGAACGCGAAGCACTGCATGCCAGCGAGTCAGTAACGAAACACATGTTCTTCATGCCCTTGGCATAATAAATCTGTTTCATCAGGACGGGGGGCACGTGGATGCCATCGGAAATGACCTCGACCGTGAAGTCAGGGATGGCAAAGACGCTCTCCACCACACCGACCTTCTTGAACTCGCGGGCCTTGCTGAGACTGCTCATGGCATTGGTAAAATGGGTGGCATGATCGGCACCTGCCTTATAGGCCATCAGAACATCATCCCAACCACCGTCGGTGTGCGCCACAGAAGGCTTGCAGCCATTCTCAACGCAGCACTCATAAAATTCCTTCGCGCCAGGAAGTTCGGGAGCAGCATCCCAGCGCTTCACACACTTCGTGCTGGCGAAGATCGCCTTATATTCCTCGGGATCGGGGTTACGGATGATTTCAGGCATCTGCGCACCCGCCTTGTTCAGGTTGAAATACGGGCCTTCAAGGTGCAGCCCCATGATGGGACTGCCCGGTTCCGCCATCAGCTTCTCACACGTTTTGATGGCGGCATCAATCATCTCACGCGTGCTCGATGAGAGCGTGGGATAGATGGCCGTTGTGCCAAACTGCATATGGGCTTCTACTGCTGTGCGAAAGGCTTCTTCCGTGCCTTCCATAAAATCACGGCCGCCGCCGCCATGGATATGAAGTTCGATGCCACCGGGCACGATGTCATTCCCTTTGGCGTCAATGATCTCCGCCCCGGCGATCGGGCGGCGATTGTTCGTTACATCTACGATTTTTCCATCCTCCACAAGGATGCTGCCGTCTTCCAACCATCCTTCAGGGGTCAAGATGCGGCCATTGGTGATTTGTTGTAACATGAGAATACGAAATAGGTAAAAATGACGTGTCCCGCAGGACACGCGGCATAGCAGTGAGGTTACACCAAGCCGAAGAGACTTCCTCACATCGGTATCGCAGCAAATTTACTACTTATTTCGCACATTCTCAACCCTCGGTGCAATAAATTGACGCAAAAAGAGTTTTCTGTTGTGGGGATTATCTGTAACTGGCCCTGCGTGGCTTTTGTTCCGTCAGCGGGCATGTTGTTCCGAGACGAGCACATCGGGAACCAACCGCCCGAAACACGCGGATGAAGTACCGTCAAGCCACCAACAGTCGCCAAGGGCATAAGCCCCGCCAAGAACCATCAAGCGAGGTTTTCAACAAATAGAATCTCCCTTACGTATGAAAGTGCAGAAATCATTGTATCACGCCATCTGGTCTGTCGGTGCAGCACTCCTGATGAGTGCTTGCAGCACGGCTGAGCGCAACTTCCACCATGCCCGGCAGGCATGGAGCATTGGTGCGTACGCCACCGCAGCAGACTATTATAAGAAGGCCTACCGCCTCACACCTGGACGCGAACGTCAGCAACGCGGTCGCCTGGCCTTTCTGATGGGGGAATGCTACCGACGCTACGGCTATTCGTCTCGCGCGTTAGGCAGTTACCGCAACGCCGAACGCTTCCTTCCGAACGACACCCTCACCCAACTACGCATCGGAGAAATGGAACTGCTGCAAGGCAACTACCGCAATGCCGAACGAGCCTTCCACACCTACCTAAACCTCCTGCCCGATGATGCTGCCGCACAGCGCGGATGGAACAACAGTCAACGCGCTGTCGAGCGCAAACAGCAGGGCTCGCTCTACACAGTAAAGATGGCCACCGCGTTCAACAGCAACCGCAGTGACTTTTCCCCTGCCCTCTTCGGAGAAGAAAAAGGGCAGATACTCATCTTCACCTCCAATCGCAACAGTGCCGTGGGCGACAAGCATTCGGACATCACAGGCGAAAAGAACAACGACCTTTTCCAAGTGCGCCGCGATGAAAAAGGTCGATGGAAAGCCCCCGAACCCTTGTCTGAATCCATCAACACTGCCGATGATGAAGGCACACCTTGCCTTTCACCCGATGGAAAGACGCTCTACTTCACCCGCTGCACCACCCATCCCGAATATCCGCGCATGGCAGAGATTTGGAGTTCCGGACGCTCTGAAGCAGCGTGGAGCAAACCGCAGGTAGTGAAGATCACCAATGACAGTCTGTCAAACTATGCTCACCCTGCTGTCTCTCCCGATGGCCGATGGCTTTACTTCTCTTCCGATATGCCAGGAGGCATGGGAGGCTACGACCTCTGGCGCGCCGACCTCCGCGAAGGACGGGGCGTGGGCAGCATCGAAAACCTCGGATCGGAACTGAATACAGCAGGCAATGAGCAATTCCCCACCTTCCATCCCGATGGAACGCTTTATTTTTCCTCCGATGGACGGGAGAGCCTGGGCGGCCTTGATCTGTTTCGCGCACACCTAGACACGATCTTGAACACATGGAGTGTCGAACCGCTCCCCGCTCCGATGAACTCCAATGGTGACGACTTCGGGATAACCTTCGAAGGCTGGCATCAACGCGGCTATTTTTCCTCCTCACGCGCCACCAACGGCCGGGGTTGGGACAAGCTCTATGAGTTCGCCTATCCCGAGGTGCTGCAGACCGTCAAAGGCTGGGTCTACGAACAAGACGGCTACGAGCTTCCCGACGCACAGATACAGATTGTAGGCAACGATGGCACAAATCTGAAAATCCCCGTTAAACCCGACGGGTCGTTCGAACTGGCCTTGAAGCCCGGTACGGACTATCTGTTCTTGGCCTCTTGCCCTGGCTTCCTCAATTTCCCAAACCACCTCCTTGTGGACCGTGCAAGCGACAAAGAGGAGCAGCACGTGCTGCAATTTCCCCTCGCATCGCTCACGATCCCCGTCCTCGTGCGCAACGTGTTTTACGCCTTCGACAGCGCGGATATCACCCCCGAATCGTCGGCCGCCCTCGACCGCCTTGCCCAACTCCTTACGGACAACGGACACATCACCATCGAACTGGCGGCACACACCGACCAGCGCGGCAGCGAAGCCTATAACCTTGCGCTCTCACAACGCCGGGCGGAGAGCGTGGTGCGCTATCTGACGCAAAAGGGCATCGCCCCCGACCGCCTCACGGCCAAAGGTTATGGCAAGCGCAGTCCGAAAGTGGTGAACCGAAAGCTCACCGAGACCCATCCCTTCCTCCATGAGGGCGACACACTCACCTCAGCTTTCATCGATGCACTGCCGCCTGAACGCCAGGATTCTTGCCACGCACTCAACCGTCGCACCGAATTCCGTGTTCTCCGCACCACCTATGGACTTTTTGACCGCGAAGGGCGGCTCCTTCGACCCGGCACACCAGCCAAACCTTCCGCCCTCAGTCCCACATCCGAAGACGACTCCGAGCTTCTCTACGATCCACAACCCTGATTGTTCCCTTATGATTGCTTATATCAAAGGCCTCATCGCAGAACTCACCCCTACCGAAGCGGTGATTGAGGCCGCAGGCGTGGGCTACTCCCTCGCTATCTCGCTCAACACCTATGCTGCCCTGCAAAGTAAGGAGACGGCCAAAGTGTATGTCAAAGAGGTCATCCGCGAGGACAGCCACGACCTCTTTGGCTTCTGCTCCAAGCAAGAACGCACCCTCTTCGAAGCGCTCACTTCGGTGAACGGTATCGGTGGTGCCACGGCCCGCATGGTGCTCTCCGCCTTCTCACCGGCCGAACTGACCGATATCATCCAAAACGAACAAACCGCCATGTTACAAAGCGTCAAGGGCATCGGCCCCAAAGCGGCAGCGCGCATCGTCCTGGATCTGAAAGACAAGGTAGGCACCCTGCTGGCCAATGGCGCAATCGACGCAGCCCACACCTCCGGCGGAGGCATCGCATCGACCGACAAGGCGGTGGCCGAAGAGGCCATCTCTGCACTTTCCATCCTCGGATTTCAACCCGCCGCCGTGCGAAAGGTGGTGGCCGCCATCCTCAAAAACAGCCCGGGACTCGATGTACAACAGCTGATCAAGCGCAGCTTGAAAGAAATCAAATAACGAATCATGAAACGTATTTTTCTCCTCTTTTTCTCCCTTCTCTTGCTCACCGGCCACCAGCCCCTCAAAGCGCAGTGCGGCAGCACGAACACAGCATTCAACAGCGGGGAGACCCTCACCTTCGACCTCTTCTTCAACTGGGCATTCGTCTGGATCAAGGTGGGCACAGCCAAATGGGAAGTACAACAGACTCAATATAAAGGAAAGCCCGCCTACCGCACCCACCTCATCACCTCAACCAACAAACGTGCAGACAAGTTCTTCGTGATGCGCGACACCCTCACGGCCTTCACCAGCCTGCAACTGGTGCCTTGGGCCTACAACAAACATGCTCACGAAGGCGACTATTTCCGCATCGACGATGTACGTTACAGCTACGCAGGCGGTAAGTGTACCGTTGATATGAACTACATCAAAAACGGCGGAAAAGACAACCGCAGCCGAGCCACCTATTCCGAGTGTGTCTACGATATGGTGTCCATGATGCTCCGCGCCCGATCCTACGATGTGAGCGACTGGCGCATCGGCACGCGGCAATACTTCATGATGGCTGATGGCCGAGATTGCAACCGACAGAGCATTGTGTACCGCGGCAAAGAGAACGTCAAAGTGGACCGCACGGGCGACACCTACCGCTGCCTAGTCTTCTCGTTTATGGAAAAGGAGAAGAACAAAGAAAAGGAGGTAGTTCGCTTCTTTATCTCCGATGATGACAACCACCTGCCCATTCGTCTGGACATGAACCTCAACTTCGGCACCGCCAAAGCCTTCCTCGCCACGACCTCCGGCATCCGGCATCCTCAATCAGCCATCATCAAGCGGAAGAAGTGAGGCCACACAAGCCCGGCACTCAAAGACAGTATCTCCCCTTCCCCGTTCATTAAAGACCACACCGCGGAGTCGTTCGAATGACACCGCGGATCCCTTACAATCACACCGCGGAGTCATTCGAACGACTCCGCGGTGTTTGTTCATAACCTTCACCGACACACCCTGCCCTTCTGTTGATGAACATGGCTCCACCACCTGTTTTTTCATGCATCGCCGCAATGACCCGATCAAGAATCATGCTACGCACGCCTGTGCCTTTTCACTCTCCGTGAGCAACACACCTATATCAAGGGCTCTGAAATCAAAGAGGCCAAGCAGAGTCGTTTTGCTCGCCTCATCAATAAAGTGAGAAAGCGCAACTTAAACGCGTTCAACGACTTACCTTCCTTAGAACAAATTTTGTTCCTTGTCTGTTTATCAATTACAAATACACGAAAAGCAATCCTCTTTTGTGGCTTTGGGAGAGCATATCTTGGAAAGAAAGGGAGAATGCTTATCCCGAATCAGGGTATTGTTAGTTCTTCTTGCTCAGCTCACAGACGTACTTGAAGCTAAAGGTAGGTTCGATGTCGAGATGAGAGACGAGAAGGTAAGCCCAAGGCTTGCCCCCATGCTTTGTGGTGTATTCTGTTGCCAAAGAGCAGTAGTGCCTTGCAGCCTCTGCCTTGGCTTGCACCTCTTCATTACCCAGTTCTTTGCTCGCTTTCGTTTCCACAAGATAAATGCAGTCGGTTGTTTCGACTACAAAATCGGGTTCATAGCGACGGCTGTCTCTGCCCCAATGGATATTGAACTGCGTCGCTGCAGGACGCAACCATGTGAGCACCACCTCGTCTTGCTCCAGTATTTGAGCAAAGTTTCGCTCAGTACCACTATCGAATCCGTAGCACTCGTGGCAGGCTTTGGTGAAGCCGTGGAAGATAAAGCGACGTATCTGGTGGAGCGAAGGCAGGGCTTCGTGCAGCGTTTTGCGAGGATACCCCACACGCTCCCCCAAATGTATAGGTTCTATCTTGACAAATGGCAGCACTTTCGCTTCTCCATAACTTATGACCTCTTGAAGAAAGTGCTCTCGTATTTGCTCATAGAGCCGAGAAGCTATCAGACGGCTGTTTTGGTCGAGCGTGCGTATGGCGGCTGCATCGTCGGTGCTGCGGGTACGCACGTATTCCATCACTTGGTTCAGCGCATCTACAAGTTCTTCACGCATTTCCGAGTAGTCTATCTCAGGCTCATCGAGCAGGTGCATCAGCAGTTTACTTTTCACGTTGCCCGAGCGTCCGCTCTCCACGACATCGAGCAGTTCCTGCTTATTGTCCACGAGGTCTTGTCGCACAATGCGTTCTTTGCGTTCGTCAAAATCGAACTGACCCTTGGAGAAGTCTACCTCAAACCGTTCCAACTCATAGCGTATCTCTTGGGGCAGGATACTGATACGGGGAATTTCGATGAGGTTGCGCTTGAAGCGTGTAATCGTTTCTCGCACAAAAGCCGAGCTGAGTTCTTCCTGTACCAGCGATGTAAATATGGAGCCGATCTTGGCTACAGCCTCTTTGGCTTTGGTTACGAGCACTTCCAATTTAGCCTCATTGCGGGCAATCTCTTCTATCGATGCCGACTGTGTTTCTATGGCAACTTCGCTCAACACGGCTTGTATGGCTTCTGTGGCATCGCACAGCGTTTGCGCTTTTTCTTTCTCTTCCGAGGTCTTGGCGGCCGCCATCTGGGCTTGATATTGAGCCATAGGCTCGCTCAGTTTGGGCTGGAAGGTTACGATATTCACCTGTTCGGCATCGAGGTCATCGGCATTCAGCTCTACATAACGACAGCGACGCAGGATGCTGTCCTCTTCGTTGGCTGCCTCCACTATCTTTTGAAAGTTGTCGTGGGCTATGATGGTAAGTTTGTCGATATGCTCCACTCCTGTGCGCCGCCCGCCGAACGGTAGCCGCAAGCCCCTGCCTATGGTTTGCTCTATCAGGGTATGCGCATTGGCAGCACGCAGCGGAATAATCGTGTAAAGGTTTCGCACGTCCCAGCCTTCGCCGAGCATATTCACATGCACCACAATCTCAATGGGGTTGCCCTCCTCCTCGATGGTGAGGAAGAGCTGAGCGAGTTCGTCTTCTCCTTTGGTCGAACTGTCTATCTGCAATACCTTACCCTTGTAACGCCCACCGTAGAAGTTGTCGCCTTCCAAGTATTCGGCTGTTTCTTTGGCATGCTCGATATTGCGGCAGGCCACCAGCACGAAAGGTTTCACGTGGGGTTTGTCGTAGGTGCGTGCATACAGCTCTAAGCCCGCTTTCGTGTGCTGATGCACAGAGAGCCCGTCTTCGAGCTTGATGCGCTCCACTTCGGCAGGCGTAAGCCCCTCGTCGCGAAAGTCGGCTCACTTGGCAATGGTGGGAATCTTTACATATAGTCCTTCGCTGAGTGCTTCGGCAAGGTTGTACTCATAGATGATATTACCTGCCGGTTTGTTGTTTTTCAGCGGAGTGGCGGTCATCTCCACGCCCATCACGGGCGAGAGTTCATCGATGGCTATCCGAGAGGCATCGGCATAGTATCGGTGTGCCTCGTCCATCAGCACCACGAGGTCGGGCAAGGAGGCGAGATACTCATAGTAGCTCGTGCCGAGATATTCCGAGAGCCGTTTCATGCGTGGCGCCGACACTACGCCTCCTTTCCTGGAGGTCTTGTTGTCGGAGTTGAACTTGGCGATGTTGAAGATGTTGATTTCGATGTTGTCGAATTGGAAGAGTTGCCCACTGCCCATGTTGGGGCGAACGGAGAGGTAGTTCTCGCCGGTAATCACCACAGGAGGATTGGCAACATATTCTGCCAAGCCTTTGAAGACGTACTTGTCGTAGCCCGAGTCGCCAAAGTCGCGCAGAAGCTTGTTGTAGAGCGTGAGGTTGGGGGCGAGGATGAAGAAGTGGCGTATGCCGTGCACTTGGTGCAGATAGTAGATGGTCGCTGCCATGAGGCGCGTCTTGCCGATGCCTGTGGCTATGGAGCAGGTGAAGGAGGGGAAGGCTCGGCCGAAGCTCTTGAGTGAGGGGACTACTTCGCGGGCTTTGCTCAGTTCACCGGCGAGAAAGGTCGTTTGCTCTTCTTGGGCGGCAGGGCATTTCTCCAGACTTAGTTTGTCGGTGAGGTCGGCTATTACGCCTAAGCACTTTGCCAAAGGCTCTCGCATGGAAAGGCGGCTCCGCACTTGGCGGAGGGTTTCGTTTTTGCTGGGCTTATTCATCGTTGTCGTCGTCGTCGGGTTCAACTTCGGGCAGGGTGATGATGTTGAGGTCGTAGCTCTTCTCGGGGTCGAACTGGCAGCGACCGAGCAACATGCGGGGGATGCGCTTCACGGTGATGCGTGGGAAGCGACCGGTCAAGCCTGCTGTGTGCGATGTGCAGCAGATGAGGAGCGTTTCGCCCTCGGCAAGGAGCGAGTCGATATATTCGAGCGTCTCGATGGTGAGATGCTGTGTGGTGGTGTAGATATAATCGGTTTCGGTGCTGCTCCCCTGCTTCCAGAAGGTTTCGGCATCAGGGGCATAGCGGAAGCCCTCGTGCAGTGCCATAGCGGCGGCGAGCATCTCGGCGTTGTATTCGGGGCTGATGATCATCATGCCGTTTTCATCGGTGTTGAGCAGCGTTGGGGCAAGTTCGTAGAATCGGTAGCCTCCGCCGCCCGTCCAGCCTGCCGAGGCCGTGATGCCGCCTTTGTCGGTGCCGTCAATCACTTTCCTGAGGCGTGGCACGCAGTGCGTATAGGCGTGGTTGCCCAGCTCGATGCCGATGTAGCCTCTGCCCATCTTGTGTGCCACCGCAGCGGTGGTACCCGAACCGAGAAAGCTGTCTAAGACGAGGTCACCGGGGTTGGTGGAACATTGAATTAGAGTGGATAAAAGCATCTCGGGTTTTGGATAATCAAAAGGGTTGTTCCCGAATAGGTCTGTACTCTCTTTCGTAGCATCCTCATATGTGGACATCTCGGTATGTGCACGAGAAAGTAAGTTGTGCATTGTCTTGGCTTTAGCTTGACTAAATACACGACGAGGACGAAACTTCTTGGACTTGACTACATAGTATTCCTCCTTTTGTAACTGCTCATTGACAGTTGTTTGGCTATATCTCCATTCTCCCTCAATCTGTATCTCATTGGTATTCCAATGGTTCTCAATGTGGCAATCGTTGAGTAGCGTAACCGAGCTCGTTTCTTCCTCAAAGACCTGTGCTGACACTATCCCTGTTTCTTGTTTGAGGAAATTCAAACTGTGTGGAGGAAAAATAAGTACTCCTCTGCTGTTCCCTGCATTATAAAGAGGGTAAGTCTCTTCTCCCGAGGTCGTGTTAATGGAGAATGGTTTCAGCAGTTTGCGGTTACGAGCATAACAAAGAATGTATTCCGTAATACTCCCCATTTGGCTATTTAAGAAAGAAGGCTTTCTCTTCTTCTCCCAAATGAAAGACCCACAATAATTAGAACGTTGGAAGACTTCATCGCAGATAACTTTGAGATAGTGGCACTCATCATCATCAATGCTGATGAATAGCACCCCATCTGGTGCGAGCAACTCTCGAAGCAACTCCAATCGCTGCTTCATCAAGGAGAGCCAAATGGAGTGTTCCACATTGTCATCATAATGCTCAAACGCCGAACCAGTATTATAAGGCGGGTCGATGTAGATGCACTTTACTTTTCCGGCGTAGCCCGAGGCGACGAGTGAGCGGAGGGCGAGGAGGTTGTCGCCGTGGATAAGGAGGTTGCCCGTAGAGGGGTCTCCGTAACTATATTCGGGGTTCTCGATGAGGATGCGTGGCTCGAGGATGTCCTCTTCGCCCTTGCCTATCCAAGTGAGTTCGAGTCTTTGCTTCTTTTCCATTGTGTCTTCGTTCCTTTATCTTTATTGCCACTAAGGCTCATTTACTATATCATTTATTGTATCATCAACTGTATCATCAACTGTATCATCAACTGTATCATCAACTGTATCAATAGCTGTATCAACAACTGTATCAAGAAGCCTCCATTTCCCCTTGGTGTTTATGCTGATGCCTAACTCTGATAGCAGTTTGACATCACGCCAGATAGTAACAGGGGTAACGGATAGAGCCTTGGCTATTTCAAGAGCAGAAGACATTTCACCTTGTTCGATTAAATGAATTAAGGCAAGCAACCTTTCCTTGCGCGTACTGCTTCTTATCGTATCATTTATCGTATCATTTATCGTATCATTTGCTTCTTCGAGTGGGAGAGTGCTGACGCCCACCATGTCGGGATGGCAGGGGATACGGATAAGGAAGAAGGTGCGTTCGGAGTCAGTATCAAAGGTGGCCAAGGGCGAACCGTTGCGCTCCAACTCCTCTTGAATGGTGGGAATACCCGTAGCTCGCCCCTCCGAGAGATCAAGTTCTTTGAGGAACTCTCCCAATCGGCGATTGCGATAACGACGCGCCTGCAATCGTCTGCCTTCTCGAAGACTTTCCTCTCTGATAGAGCGATCTGGCCCTGAATAGCTGAGGATAGAGATAGCATGAGGCTCGATGGTGATTTCTATCGGCTCTCTCACCTGATAGTCTCTATGATAGAGAGCATTCACCACGGCTTCTTCCAAGGCCTGATAGGGGTAGTTGAAGAACCGAATGGACTCAGCTCTATCCCTCGGCTTGATGATTTGCTCTCGGATGACATGTGTGCGCAGATAGGCGAGTGTCGCACCGATAATTGCCGGCACAGCACCTCTGATGACGGGAGCCTCCATCATATTGTTGGGCTCTCGCTCTGCTCCTCCAGGAAAGTGCACTATCTCTACTTGGGTATAAGGATAGAACTTCTCGGGCGTCTCGCAGAACATCATCACTGCTACATTCTTGAGATAGCGCCTCTCGGGAGGACCAACCAGCAGCTCCATCTGCTCCAACGTATGTTCTATGGGAGTCAGGGCAAAATTCTGTAGCAGACGGCTTTTGACTCTCCTCAGATAGTCCAAGATGAGCACAGGCGAGAGGTCGTTGATGGTAACTTCACTATTGCCTCTGTCGTCAAATGGTACTCGATTGGCCATTTCTCGCAGCTCAATCAACACTTCGCCCTTGGCTTCAATTGTGCTCGTGCCACTGCGCACATACCAGCGTGGACGAGCATCGCGTTTGGTCACATCGTCCATAACATCATAAGGGCGTTCAAGACCAGAGGGCACCCAAATCACGAAAATGTATCTACCAACCCCAATTCGGGATAAGGATTCTCCTTTTCTTTCCTAAAATATTCTCTCCTAAAGACACAAAAGAGGATTATTCTTCGTATATTTGTAATTGAAAAACAGACAAATATCAAAAGAATAATCCTCATGAAACTTGTCAG
>JBHAFF010000002.1:0-53378 GCA_041855985.1 Alloprevotella sp. | reverse complement strand
GAAGAATAATCCTCTTTTGTGTCTTTAGGAGAGAATATTTTAGGAAAGAAAAGGAGAATCCTTATCCCGAATTGGGGTAAAGAGCAAGTGTCGGAAGCCGCCCAAGAGATTTCAAAAGACATAGAGAAGATGAATGGTGCAGAACAGTTTGAGGCGGCGCTCAACGCTTTCGGGCTGTATCTGTTTGGTTGTCAGCAACAAATATACGAAAAGCAATCCTCTTTTGTGGCTTTGGGAGAGAATATCTTAGAAGAGAAAAAGAGAATGCTGATCCCGAATTGGGGTTAACAACAAACTCCTGACCCACCATTGGCGTGGATCAGGAGTTTGTTGCAGAAAGCACAAAGCCAACGCCCCGTAATCATACGCTTTTCACCGCAACATATCATAGCCGCAGGAAGCGTATGCTCACGGAGCGTTGCTCTTCTACGCATTCGGAGCATCAGGAGGAACTCGATGTTCCGCCTGTGAGGCGTCAGTTCAAGTTCAATGCTGGACAGCGTTTGCGCTCAATTGAACACATCGCCCTCATCCTTATGCTTCACCGGAGCAACAGGAGGAGCCGTCGGCGCATCGGGAGCGGCGGGAACGGTTGTAGGCGCCTCTGAACCGTCTGGTGCCTCTATAAGATCTTCTGGCTCATCAATGGCAATGGTGTCACGCAAGGAGTCTACATGGGTGGGTGTATATTCCACACGGCCTTGGAGGTCATTGGCGTCCACGCCTTCGGGGATAGGGAATTGCGCCAGGTATTTTTTACTCAGTTCACCATTGGAAAGGACTTTGTGCAGGAAGAGGCCGAAGATGGGCAAAGCGGTCTTCGATCCTTGTCCGAGTGCACCCGAACGGAAATGGATCTGACGGTATTCGCCTCCGACCCATGCCCCTCCCACGAGGTTGGGGGTAATGCCAATAAACCAGGCATCGGCGTGTGCATTGGACGTTCCCGTCTTTCCCCCCATATCGAGCATGCGATTCCAGAACCAGTGTCCGGCGTGCTGGTCGGCAGCCAGAGACTGTGAAGTTCCGCCGGCATCGGTCACACCAGCAGCAAGGAGCGTCTGCATGTAATAGGCTTCCTTGGGCGTCATCACGGTGTGCGCTTCACGGCGCGCAGTATAGACAGTACGCCCTTCCGCATCTACAATCTTTGTGATAAGGGTGGGATGGACATACTCACCGCAGTTGGCCACAGAAGAATAAGCCCCCACCATCTCCATCACCGAAGCATCACTCGATCCCAAAGGCAAGGAGGGGGTATTGTCCAAACGGGAGGTCACGCCCATATGCTGCGCGGTGCTAATCACATTGTCAATGCCCACCTCCTGTCCCAACTTGATCGCGATGGTATTCACGCTCTGAGCGAAGGCTGTGCGGAGAGGGAGTTTTGCGCCTGAGAAGCGACCGTTTGCATTGTGTGGACGCCAGACTGAAGTTTTTCCATCCTTGTCCACCACGTTCATCTGGATATACTCGTCTTTCAACCGCGCATCGGAAGGCAACCAGCCCTGTTTGATGGCCGTGGCATAGACAAAGAGTTTGAATGTGGAGCCGGGTTGGTGGGTGGCACTCACATTGTCGTGCTGCCAAGTGTTGAAGTCCACATCGCCTACATAGGCACGGACATAACCGTTCTGCGGCTCCATGGCCACAAATCCGCTATGCATGAAGCGCAGCATATAGCGGAGAGAATCGATAGAAGTCATCTCCCGCTCGATGGGGCCATCATAGGTAAAGAGTTTCACCGTGTGGGGTGTGCGGAGGATCTCCATCACGCGTTCTGGGTCATCGGGAAATCGTGCTGTGAGCATCTTGAAGGCATCGGTCTGACGAAGCTTCTCCATCACGAAATTCGTGAGGGGACGATTGTCCTCATCCACCCACGGTTCTTGACGCCCCCAATGGCTGTCGAAGTTGCGCTGCACCACACGCATCTGTTCGCGCATAGCCTCTTCGGCATAACGCTGCATACGGCTGTCGAGCGTGGTATAAATCTTCAACCCATCACGATAGGGATCGAGTTCGGGGGTAATGCGCTTCATCTCCTCGGCCACTGCCTGACGGAAATAGAGCGCATTGCCGTCATAGGCACTCTCCACCCCGAAGTTCAGTTCGATAGGCTTGGCTTTTAAGAGTTCGCACTCCGCAGCAGTGAGTTTACCATGCTGTTGCATGTTGTCAAGCACCACATTGCGTCGACGGAGGGAGTTTTTCGGATTGAGTTTGGGATTATAGGCCGAAGTTGCTTTAAGCAGTCCAACGAGAACAGCAGCCTCTTCCGTCTTCAGAGCGGAGGGTGTGGTTTTGAAATAGGTTTTCGCTGCCGTTTTAATGCCATAGGCATTGGATCCGAAGTCTACCGTATTGGCATACATCGTAAGGATCTCCTCCTTCGAGCAAAACCATTCCAGCTCGGTAGCTATAATCATCTCCTTGCTCTTCATGACAAGGATCTTCACTCCAGGGATGTAACCAAGAAGGCCGGTGGAGTATTCCGTGCGGACACGGAACATGTTTTTCACCAACTGCTGGGTGAGGGTGGAGGCTCCGCGGGCGCGTCCGAACGCAGCGTCCTTCACCGCAGCAAAAATACCGTAGAAGTCTACACCGTGATGGCTATAAAAGCGTTCGTCCTCTGTTGAGATCAGGGCATCGATAAAGGCCGGAGCGATGGAATCATAGGGGATGGGAGAACGGTTCTCGTTAAAAAACTTGCCCAGCAACTTGCCATCGTCAGTATAGATTTCCGAAGCCATAGCAGTCTTGGGATGCATGATGGTGTCGAGCGAAGGGGACTTTCCGAAAAGCCATAAGAAATTGAACTGAACGGCCACACAATAGAGAAACAAGCCGACGATGGTGGAAACAGTGCCTATCGCGGCCTTCTTCCACCAAGGTGCCTGATGGTAGAGCCCTTTGTACCATCGCCCGAAACGGAGGATGCCGTACACAGTTGCAGTGAAGGGGATGAAGATACGGGAGAAAAAGCTTTTTTTATTGTCCATAAGCGATGCTGTTGCTGCAAATTCGAACATTGGGTTCAGAACTTGTGGAAAGTACAAGAAATGACCTCCTTTTAAGTAAGCAAAAATACGGCAAACTGTCGAAGCGGCCAAGCCGATAACGCTCTTTTTTGGACGGAGGTTGCGGTTTGGACACAACGTGAGAGAAAATCGGCACGCCCCAGGTAAAAAGAGCGGATGCCCGAAGGAGCTTTTGATCCTTGGGCATCCACAGATTATACTAAGGACACAGAGGATATTATTCCTGTGTCTCTGGGGCTTTGTCTATAAGGTCGAGGAACTGGTCGAGCTTGGGTGTGATGATGATCTGAGTACGGCGATTGCGCTGGCGTCCCAGTTCTGTATCGTTGGCCATGAGGGGGTTGTACTCACCACGGCCGGCGGCAGTAAGGCGTTTGGGGTCGATGCCGTAGTCCGACTGCAACACTTGCACCACACTCGACGCGCGAAGAGCAGAAAGATCCCAATTATTGCGGATGTTCGGACGGGAGATGGGTACATCGTCCGTATTACCCTCCACAAGTACCTCAAAATCGCGATAGTCGCTCAGAATTTTGGAGATTTTCGAAAGGGTGGTCTTCGCCCGATCGTTGATTTCATACGACCCGGAGCGGTAGAGCATATTGTCGGCCAGCGATACATAAACGACTCCTTTGAGCACCTTAACATCCACCTCTTGGAGCTCATCGCGCGAGAGCGAGCGAGTGAGGTTATTAGAAAGGACGAGGTTGAGCGAATCGCTCTTGGTCTTGGCCTCGACGAGCTGCTTGATGTATTTGTTGGAAGCGTTGATTTCATCGACCAGCTTGGAAATGTTGATATTCCCTTGACTGTTCTGCGCCAGACTCTGGTTGAGCGACCCTTGGAGCGCGGCGAGGCGGCTGCGCAGGTCATCATTTTCGCGGCGAGCATCGGCCAAACGGTCTTCCAGACTCTTGCCCCGTGTCTTCGCCGTGGCCAGATCGACCTGAGCCTGCTGATAAAGGGATTGAAGATGGGTATAATCGCCTTGCAGTTTTTCGAAATTCTTCTTCGTCACGCAGCTTCCCAGACTGAGGAGAAGGGCGAAGATGAGGGAGAAATGGACAATTTTTTTCATATAGTCGTGCGTTTAATCGTTGTGTTACCGTCCATCAGCCGGATGGCGGTATGCGGCAAAGTTAAGAGTAAGCCCCGAAATAGCCAAGCAATGTCGGGATTTATTTGTCACATAGGCTTGCCATTCAAGCATTTTTATTATCTTTGCGGCAACAACTTTCCAAGCTGTGAAGTTCACAGCAACATCCATCCCTTTTTCCAAAGACGATAAAAGTCTCCCTGACACTTATGACGTTCAAACAAATCCTGATGATGGGCTTACTTGCATGTTCACCCTTTATGGCACGCGCCCAACACGATTCCGCCACTCCCTACGACCGGTACCCCACCCCTCAGCAATCGCTGACAGAAATGACTTATGCTCCTCAGCGCACCGAGTTCCGCCTGTGGTCGCCGATGGCTGAAGCCGTTACACTGCGTCTCTATCGAACAGGTACAGGCGGAAAGGCCTCGAAGACAATTTCCCTCCGTCGCGCAACCGATGGTACGTGGAGCACCCAAGTCAGAGGCAACCTAGACGGCCTGTTCTACACCTTCGAAGTGAAGACCGAAGGTCGCTGGCGTGGTGAATCTCCGGGCATCAATGCCCGCGCAGTAGGCATCAATGGCGAGCGCGCCGCCATCCTGAATCTCGATGACACCGATCCTGAAGGCTGGGAGAATGACCGTGCGCCAAAGCGTTCGGATATCGTGATCTACGAGATGCACCATCGCGACTTCAGTGTTCACCCGTCTTCCGGCATCCACAACAAAGGAAAATTTCTCGCCCTCACCGAGCACGGCACACACACTCCCGATGGCCAAGCCACAGGATTGGATCATCTCAAGATGCTCGGCGTAACCCACATCCACATTCTCCCTTCTTACGATTACGGTAGTGTGGATGAGCGCGAGGCTCATCGCCCGCACTACAACTGGGGCTATGATCCCGTGAACTACAATGTGCCCGAAGGAAGCTATGCCCTCGACCCATCCGACCCCAAATCCCGAATCCGCGAGTTCAAGCAGATGGTGCAGGCGCTACATCGCAATGGTCTGAAAGTGGTGCTCGATGTGGTGTATAACCACACCTACGATCTTGAACGTTCCAACTTCGAACGCACCGTTCCCGGCTATTTCTATCGTCATCGTCCCGATGGCACGCCAGCCAACGGTTCGGGCTGCGGCAATGAGACAGCCTCCGAACGTGCCGTAATGCGCCAATATATGGTGGAAAGCGTAGAGTATTGGATGCGTGAGTACCACATCGACGGATTCCGCTTTGATCTGATGGGCATCCACGATATCGAGACGATGCGTCAGATCCGCGCCGCCGCCGAGCGCATCAATCCCGATGTGCTGATCTACGGTGAAGGCTGGGCGGCCGAAGCACCACAACTCCCGTCTGACCGTCTGGCCATGAAGGCCAATGTAGGTAGAATCCCCGGAGTAGCCGCATTTTGCGATGAACTCCGCGATGCCCTGCGCGGACCATTCAGCGATGACCACCAAGCAGCGTTCCTCGCTGGCCTACCAGGACATGAAGAGAGCATCAAATTCGGTATCGTGGGTGGCATTCGCCATCCACAGATTGACCTGAAAGAAGTGAATTACAGCCACGCCCCTTGGGCAGAACAGCCACATCAGCTCATCAGCTACGTGTCGTGCCACGATGACATGTGCTTACAGGATCGTCTACACGCCTCCATTCCCGGACTTTCCGATGCAGATGCACGACAGATCGCCCTAGTGGCACAGACCGCCGTCTTCACGAGCCAAGGCATTCCCTTTATGTTGGCTGGTGAAGAACTGGTGCGCACCAAACTCGGTGTGCACAACTCGTTCAACTCCCCTGACTCGATCAACCAGATCGACTGGTCCACAAAAGCGGCACACGCAGCCGACTTCGACTACTACCGTGCCCTGATCCGCATGCGCCGCGACCATCCCGCCTTCCGTCTGGGGGATGCCGACCTTGTGCGCCGTCATCTCGAGTTTCTCCCCGCACCTTCGGCCATGGTGGCATATCGGCTGAAAGATCATGCCGGCGGTGATCCTTGGCGCGACATCATCGTGGTACTGAATGGTGCAGCCACAGATGCCCAATTCGTTCTCCCCACAGGATCTTACACCCTCCACCTCTCCTCGAACGAAGTACGCTTCCAACAGCTGAACCTCAATCCCGAAACCCTATCGGGCACAATTCACCTCCCAGCGCGCAGTGCGGCTATTCTCTACGCGGGAGAATGATCTGCCCCCGGAGTGCAACGCTTCTCTTTGCTTCCTCCGTGGTGCAGGGTGAGGCTTTGCATCAACGAGACACCAGCAGCTCCCACCGTCCCCAGAGGGAAGTACTGTGGCTCTCCCGATTGAAAGCATACAGCTCCCGACAGTCGGGGATTAACATAGCGAACGGCGATAACGAATGTCTCCTCTTTTCGAGACATCCGTTATCGCCGTTCGGTCGTTGGAATAGTCAAGACTTTCTCGATCGATGCGATGGATCAGAGAAGGCGATGCCCATCATTTTGCGGGAGACAACAACCTCTACGTATTCAAGCAGACCTTCATCAACAGTTCGCTATCGGAGCATATTTTTGAGTGCAATTACTCTCTTCATGCTTGGAAGAATCCTTTCTTCCCCCCTCCGAGCCAGAAAAACAGCACCGAAGCCTTCAGGCTTCGGTGCTGTGGTAAGGATTCGTTCTGAGGCGCGATTACTTGCGGCTCTTGCCGTAGCGGCTCATGAACTTGTCTACACGACCGGCGGTGTCCACGAGCTTGGACTTACCCGTGTAGAAGGGGTGAGAAGTCGAAGAAATTTCGAGCTTCACTACGGGGTAGGTTTCACCTTCGAATTCGATAGTCTCATTCGTCTTGCAGGTCGAACGAGAGAGGAACATATCGCCGTTGGACATGTCCTTAAAGACCACGGGGCGATAGTTTTCGGGATGGAGATCCTTTTTCATGTTGGGGTTTTAGCGTTTTTTGTTCGTTTTTCGAATGATGCCACGCGGCGGAAAGTCATCCCGAGCGAACACGGTACGCTTCCTTGGTGAAGATGCCTCGCAGCATTGAGCAAAGGAGACGGTTTCCCAAGCTCGAAAATTAGTCTGAATCGGCTGCAAAATTACAAGTTTCTTCCCAATCTGCCAAATCTATCACCCCCTTTTTCGGAGTATGAAGGCGATTCGGGTTGCAAAACCGATGTGTGCATACAAAAAGAAAGGAACAGCCAGACGATGAGCCGGGTTCTGTGTCCACCATCGCGGGGATGATGGTGCTCGTCATTTATCTGGATGCGCCGTCACCGACGCATTCTATCGTTCTACCCTCCGACGCGTTGCCGAGGCATCTCGGACGGGTCGCCCTGTTTGGCGCCGGTATACGTGAACTTTCAACATCCGAGGTGCACGGCACGAACGTCGCCGCCCGCCCGGTGGGCTCTTACCCCACCTTCTCACCCTTACCCGCATCCCGCCTCCGAACGAGGATGCCGAATGCGGGCGGTTATTTTCTTCTGCACGACTTCGCCCTCGCGAGCGACTTCCCGTTAAGAAGCGGATCACCCTTCGTTGCCCGGACTTTCCTCTCACGCCACGATTGAGCGCGAGCGACGAACTGCCCGGCTGTTCCTTATGTGGAGCAAAGTTACGAACTTTTCCGTAGCAAGGCATGCAGAGTTCATTCTTTTTCTGTATTTTTGCGTTCACAACCTATACAAGTCCCGGCATGCAGCGTATTCTCTTCGTTCCTCTCCTCCTGCTCACCCTCATAGTAGGCAGTGTGCCCTATGCAGGGCAGAGCACCCCCTTGGCCTCAATGATAACGGACAGCATTGATCACCCCACCCCCGAGAACCTCGCGCAACGGCGACAGTTTGCCGCTGATCGCTTTGGTATATTTCTGCATTGGGGACTCTATTCTGTGTTCGGCCAAGGGGAATGGTACATGCAGAACGCCCCGATCGACCGCCGGGAATATGCCAAGGTGGCTAATGCTTTCTATCCGCACGACTTCGATGCCGAGGCTTGGGTAGCAGCCATCAAAGGCTCCGGTGCGCGCTACCTCACCTTCACCACACGCCACCACGATGGCTTCTCACTGTGGGACACGCACGAGAGCGACTACAATGTGATGCACACTCCCTACGGACGTGATGTCCTTGCGGAGCTGGCCGCAGCATGCCACAATGCGGAACTCCCGCTCCATCTCTATTACAGCCATATCGACTGGACGCGCGATGACTACCCCATGGGACGCACAGGCCGCGGCACCGGCAAAGACTCTCTGCGCGCAGACTGGCCGTCGTACTATGGTTTCATGAACCGCCAGCTTACCGAGCTGCTCACACGCTATGGCACCATCCGCGCTGTGTGGTTTGATGGATGGTGGGATCACGATGCCGACAGTGTGCCGTTCGACTGGCAGCTCGAAGCACAATATCGCCTCATCCATCGCCTACAACCCGCCTGTCTGGTGGGCAACAACCACCACCAAGAGCCCTACACCGGCGAGGATTTCCAAATTTTCGAGCGTGATGTCCCTGGCGAAAACCGTGCGGGGCTAAGCGGCCAAGCCATCAGTCGCCTGCCCCTTGAAACCTGCGAAACGATGAACGGTATGTGGGGCTATAAGGTGAAAGACCAGGACTACAAATCGCCGGGCGACCTCATCCGTCTCTTGGCGCGTACCGCCGCCAAAGGGGCAAATCTCCTCCTCAACATCGGTCCGCAACCCGATGGTCGTCTTCCCGAGACGGCTCTACACCGCCTTGCTGCTATGGGGCGGTGGATGAAGCGCTACGGAAGCACGATCTACGACACCCAAGCTGGCGGCATCAGCGAAGGCGATGCCGTGGTGAGCACGCGCCGCGGAAAAACCCTATTCCTCCACATCCTCGATCCCAAGGTGCGCAGCCTCAGTCTGCAATGTCCAGAACGCGTTGTACGCATCACACCCTTTGAAGATCGTCGCACTCTAAAATTCCGCCAGGACGGCACATGCCTCAACTTTGCCATCGACGCTCCAAAGGTCGATGAGCGTGAAGCTTGGATGGGCAAGGCCGACCGCATCTATGTCCTCACCCTGCGATGAAACGAACACTCCCCATCCTCTTGATCCTATTCGCCCTGTCCGCATCCACCCTTTGGGCACAACGCACACGCATCCTCCGTGATGACCTCCGCACCCTACGCTGCGAGGTAGATGGGGTGCTCACCCGGCACCCCATCCTCACACTGGGAAGCACCGAACAGGTGACGGTGCATTTCGACCAGATGACACACAAATACCACCGCTTCGTCTACCGCGTGGAGCATTGCGACATCGATGGACAACCCTCCGCAAGCGTCTTTCCGAGCGAAACGCTCGATGCACTCCAAGAGCTCACCCTCATTGAGGATCACACCGTGAGTCGCAACACCCACACCCTCTACACGCACTACGCCTTCCAATTTCCCAACGCTGAGGTGCGGCCACTCCTTTCGGGCAACTACCGCATCACCATCTTCGAAGATCAGGACGAGACGCTCATACCCGTAGCCGAAATCTTCCTCGGCATGGTAGACCCCCTCGTCAACGTGGGAGGAAGTCTCACCACCGACACGGACATTGACCGATACGAAGCCCATCAGCAACTCAACCTCACCATCAATGCCGCCGCCATTCCCGAGGCTGACCTGCGGCGCGAACTGATGGTGCGCGTAGTGCAGAACAACCGTTTCGATGATGCCGTGCACTGCCCCACCCCCTCCTTCATCAACGGAACAACACTCCGCTGGGAGCATTGCCGTGAACTCATCTTCCCGGCCGGTAATGAGTACCGCCATTTCGAAATGCTTACCACACGCCGTACAGGGATGCGGATAGAACGCATGGAGTGGTACGCCCCTTACTTTCACGCCACCCTCATGACCGATGAACCGGCACGCAATTATCTCCTGCTCAATGATCGCGACGGCACGAGTGTGGTGCGCAATGTAGACAATCAGGATGCCAACACCGAAAGCGAATATGCCTTCGTCCATTTCACCCTCCTCACCCCCGAAGTCCCTGGTGCGGAGGTGTATATTGAAGGGGCATGGACCACGGGAGCCGATCCTGAATGGCGGATGGACTACAACGCCGAGCGCGGAGCCTACGAAGCCTCCCTCTTCCTGAAACAAGGTTACTACAATTACCGCTATCTCACACGTACCTCTGGACAACGTCCACTCCGCACCGCACCGATGGAGGGCGATTTCTTCCAAACCTCCAACACCTACACCGTTCTCGTCTATCGCCGCAGCCCTCAAGCGCGCCACGATGCCCTCATCGGTGTAGCTACCCTGCGTTCCTGACCTCTTCCTCATACCGAAATATCCTCAACTGGTTTATGCCCCTCTCCCTTCCCGAACTCTCGTTCGTCAATTTCCTCGACTACGTAGGTACCCTCGCTTTCGCCATCTCGGGTATCCGCTTGGCTAGCGCCAAACGCTTCGACCTCTTCGGAGCCTATGTGGTCGGGCTGGCCACAGCTATCGGCGGCGGCACCGTACGTGACCTCATGCTCAATGTCCCCATCTTCTGGATGCACGACAGCATCTATTTCCTCATCAACCTCGTGGCACTGCTCTTGGTCGCACTGTTCGGAAAACTCGTCATCCGTCAGAAAAACACGTGGTTCATCTTCGACACCATCGGTCTGGGGATGTTTGCCGTGATCGGCATCGAGAAGACGCTCGCCCACGGCTTTCCCTTCTGGGTGGCCATCGTGATGGGTGCACTCACCGGCGCGGGCGGCGGTGTGATCCGCGATGTATTTCTCAATGAAGTGCCGCTCATCTTCCGCGCCGAAATCTACGCTGTGGCCTGCGTGCTCGGAGGCATTGCCTACTGGACGGCCAGCTTGCTCGGTCTGAACACCGTGGGTTGCGGCCTCCTCTGCGGAGCCGTGGTCATCACCACGCGCATTGTGGCAGTGCACTACCATATAAATCTTCCCACATTGAAGGGAGACGACGAGCACACGGCGTCTTAATCCCCCTCATGCCCAATCCTTCCACACGGACACGCTCGTTTTTCCTCTTCTACCGCACTGAAACACTATTACAACGGCATTGTAATAGGATTACAACGGCATTGTAATAGGATTACAACGGCACTGTAATGAGATTACAACGGCTTTGTAATCTCATTACTCCAATACGTAAATACTTTTTTCTCCTTAATCCCAAAACTTTATGCAGAAAGAACAGCTCGAAGATGCCCTCCGCGTGGCACAGGAGTGGCTGGACTCACCCATCTATGACGCGGACACGAAAGCTCAGGTACGACAACTCATGCAGCCCGGGCGTGAAGCCGACCTCCTCGATGCCTTCTATCAGCCTCTCACCTTCGGAACGGGCGGCCTGCGTGGCATAATGGGTGTAGGTACAAACCGCATGAATCGTTATGTTGTAGCTCAAGCCACCGAGGGTCTGGCGCGCTACCTCCGCCAATCCTTTGCCGATCGCGCAGAGGTGTCTGTGGTCATCGGTTACGACTGCCGGCACAACAGCCGCGCCTTCTCCGAAACTTCCGCCGCCATCCTCGCCGCCCACGGCATACGCGTCTACCTCTTCGACGGCATGCGCCCCACACCCGAAGTCTCGTTTGCCATCCGCCACCTCGGTGCACAGGCCGGTATCAACATCACAGCCAGCCACAATCCCGCGCGCTACAACGGCTATAAAGTCTATTGGGATGATGGAGCACAGGTCGTTGCACCTCACGACCGAGGCATCATGGCCGCCGTGCGCAGCGTGCATCCGGCTGAGGTGCAGTGGGGCGACACGACATCGCCCCTCATCGTCCGCGTGGGCGAAGCGGTTGATGCCGCCTATCTCGCCAAAATCCACAGTCTCGCCCATCCCGAAATTCCGACTACCGCGCGCACCGATCTCCGCGTAGTCTACACTCCGCTTCACGGGGCAGGAGGTGTGCTCATCCCACGCTGCCTGCAAGAGTGGGGCGTTGGGCACGTGGCTTGCGTAGCGGAACAGATGGTGGAGGACGGTGCCTTTCCCACGGTCAAAAGTCCCAACCCAGACAATCCCGCCACCCTTGCCCTCGCCTTCCGGCAGGCCGAAGCCGAGGATGCCGACCTCGTTCTCGCTTCCGATCCCGATGCCGACCGTCTCAGCACTGCCATTCGCAACGCAGAGGGCAAATGGCAACTCCTCACCGGACACGAAACGCTGATGCTCTACCTCCATCACGCCCTCAAGCATCGAACCATTTCCCACAATAAGCCGAAGCCCTACGTTGTGAAGACCGTAGTGGCTTCCGAACTCATTGCCGACCTCGCCGCCGATGCCGGAGTGCGGCTCTTCGACACCTACATCGGCTTCAAATGGATCGCCGAGGTGATGCGCAATGAGGAAGGACACGGACAGTTTCTCGGTGGTGGCGAAGAGAGCTATGGCTACCTAGCACAAGACTTCGTGCGCGACAAGGATGCAGTGTCTGCAGCTGCCGTGATGACCGAAATCGCTGCCGAAGCCAAAGCTTCGGGTCAGACGATCCGCGAAGTGCTCACCACACTCTACCGGAAATACGGATGGGTAGACACCGCCCTCGTTTCACTCGAACGTCCTGGCGCAGAAGGTGCCGCCGAGATCGAACAGCTCCTGACAAAGTTTCGCACAACTCCACCTGCCACCCTCAACGGCGAACCGGTGGTGCGCACACGCGACTTCCTCACCCTCCGCGAGCGCACCGCCGATGGCGTAGAACTCCCACTCATCATGTCCGCCTCGAACAACATGTTACAGTGGTTCACCGCCACTGGCACAAAGGTTACGCTCCGCCCCTCGGGCACAGAGCCACTCATCCGTTTCTACATCGAGGTGCGCGAACCACTCCTTCCTTCCACCCCTCTGGCTGCCGCACAACAACGCGCCACAGCCAAAATCTCCGCCATCCGCCAGGAGTTGGGATTGTGAGCACGCGTTCTGCATCGGACACCTCTGTTTTGTCCAATTCGTCCGACGCTCCTGGATCCTCCCACCCTATCCACATGAAAAAAATCCCCCGAAAGGAAGAAACCTGACTGGTACTTTCCTTTCGGGGGATGATTATTTGCGCAAGCGTGCTACAAGGAAGGCTTACTGAGCCTGAGCCTTCTGGATGAGGGCATCTGATGCGAGGAGATAAACCTCTACACGACGGTTCTGAGCCTTGCCGGCTGCCGTGCTGTTGTCGGCCACGGGATCCTGCTGACCGAAGCCCTTCACTTCTACGATCTGAGAGGAGTTCGCACCACTCTGCAAGAGGTAGTTCGACACGCTCTGAGCGCGTTGGAGGGAGAGAGCTTGGTTCTTAGCTTCCGACTGTGCGGCGGTGCTGTTCTTCCAACCAGTATTGTCGGTATAACCCATCACAGCCACGTCCATATCGGAGTTCGTAGCAAGCACGTCCTTAGCGAACTTACTGAGAGAGTTCTTTGCAGAAGGCGTAAGCGTAGAGTTGCCCGTAGCGAAGAGGATTCCACTGTCGAAAGTTACCTTCACATACTTAATGCCGTTCTGACCTTCGAGAACTTCCGCTTTGGCATTCTCCACGGCTTCGGCAGCAGCCTTAGCCTTGTCCATACGGTTGCCAATATAGACACCGGCAGCAGAACCCGCTGCAGCACCGATAGCACCACCGATGGCAGCACCCTTACCGTCCTTGCTGATCAGGTAGCCTGCAAGCGCACCGAGTGTGGCACCACCAGTGCCGCCGAGGAGGCCGCCTTTAAGCTTGCTGCTCCAATCACCGCACGAGGTGAACACAAGCGATGCACAAAGTGCAACAACGAGAGTTTTGATAGTTTTCATCTTACGAAATTAAATTAGAGAGAGAGTTTTCTGGACAAATTCTACTTGCAAAAGTACTCAATTCACCGATACGAGCCAAGGAAATCGGAAAAAACTTTGTATCTTTGCACGCAAATCGCGAAAGTGTGTAATGCCCCTATTTTCTCCTCCTCAACACGCTCCAATTAACACCTTTCCATTCTCTCACTATTATAGTATAGTATGGCTCCACAAGCTCCAAACTTTCCACAACAGGACAATGCCCTGAATGAATCCTCCATGTCCCATATCCCCACGTCCACGCCGAAGAAGAAGCGTCGTGTCTGGCCATGGGTGATCTTCGTCCTCCTCTTACTCAGTGTTGCCGCAGCTGCCACAGGTTATTACCTTCACCGGAAGGACAGTGAGGAACAGGCATACGGCATCCTGCTCGACAACGAGAATCTGGCTGACTACGAAGCCTTTCTCCAAAAATACCCCAGCAGTGTGCACGCTCCCGAAGTCAAGCAGCGACTCGAAAAGCTCCGTGTGATGTACAGCGACTGGCAACGCGTAATGACAAGTTCCTATGCCAGCGACTTCCAACGCTTCAAGGACAGCTATCCCAACAGCCTCCTCGTCAAACAATGTGACCTCAAGATTGACTCGCTCGACTGGATAGCAGCACAGAATGCCCAGACCATCGAAGCCATCAACGACTATATTGAGCACCATCCCGATGGACGTTACCTCTCGGAGGCCTCGTTGATGCAGAACCAGATCCTCGAAACAAAAGTCAGCGAGAGCGAAATCCGCCTCATCGCCAGTACGCTGGAAGGTTTCTTCCAAGCCTTCGGCAACAATGATGAAGCAGCCCTCATCACCTATATTACGCCCGTGATGACACAGTTCCTCTCCAAACAAAACGCCACGAAGGCCGATGTTACCGACCTAGTGGCCCGCACCTATAACGAGCACATCCTCAACTGTCGCTTCGTCCTCAACAACGATTACGAAAGCGGCAAGAAGGTGGATAGCGAAGGCTACAAAACCTATACCGTAAACTTCACCGTCGATCAGCACATTACCCGCGATAATCCGGGCAAGACCTTCGGCTCGTACACCGCCACGGCCACGCTGAACCATCAATTCAAGATTTCCTCCCTCACCCTCCGCGAGATCTCGCGCAAAGATGCGGTCACAGAAGAATAAAGGAGGTGATTCTGAAATCCTAATCACGATCTTCATAAACGATACTTTCCTATGCTTATCATCAACAACTACGAAGAATTTGCTTCGCACAAAGGCGAAGTGCTAGGTGTTACCGACTGGCTCGAAATCCCTCAGGAACGCATCAATCTCTTTGCCGATGCAACGCTCGACCATCAGTGGATTCACGTCGATGAAGAAAAGGCGAAAAATGGTCCCTTCGGCCAAACCATCGTGCACGGTTACCTTACGCTCTCCCTTCTCCCTCACCTCTGGCAGCAAATCATCGAGGTAAACAATCTCAAAATGATGGTAAACTATGGCATGGACAAGATGAAGTTCGGCCAACCGGTGTTGTCGGGTCAGAGCATTCGTCTCACGGCGGTGCTGCAAGACATTGCCAATCTCCGTGGTGTCTGCAAGGCCGATATCAAGTTCACCATCGACATCAAGGATCAGAAGAAGCCCGCACTCACCGGTGTGGCCACCTTCCTCTACCACTTCCAATAAGCCAGTTCATTCCATGGACTCCTACCTCACGCTGAGCAGCCCAGGCGAAGCCTTGGTCACGGAGAAGCGGAGCAAGTTTTATGCTTTCGCCCGTCCCGCACAGAATGAGGACGAAGCCAAAGCACACGTGGCAGCATTGCGGAAACAATTCTACGATGCTCGCCACGTGTGCTTTGCCTATGTCCTCGGATCCGATGGTGACATCACGCGAAGCAACGACGATGGTGAGCCTTCCGGATCGGCGGGAAAACCTATATTAGGACAGATCCGCTCGGCAGGGCTGACTGACACCGTTGTAGCGGTGGTGCGTTATTTCGGCGGCGTAAAGCTCGGCACAGGTGGCCTGGCCGTGGCCTACAAGACCGCGGCTGCCGAAGCTCTTGCCGCAGCCACCATAGAGGAGCGCCTCATCATGGAGCACTTCGTGATAGAGGTGCCCTATGCCCATGCCGACACCGCCATGCGCTTCGTCCGCGAGGGCGAAGGTACAATCACGGCACGTGACTATACTGCCACAACGACCCTGCTCACCATCGAGGTGCGCGCCTCACTCCTTTCCCCCCTCCGCCAACGCCTCACTCACATCCTCTCTCTTCGCTTCATCGGCTCTGAGGAAGCGTGAACCAGCCCCTCCCGACAAATGCCCTCTGCGCCCCCTCCACGCTGACCGCCATAGACAGCAGGAGGGGGCGCAGAGCCTCTGAATAAACGGGAGCTATCCTCCACGTCCTTGCAGCATTCGGTCATTGACATACTGCAGAATAGCCTCACGGTAAGAATCGGAGACGGGGATTATTTTCTCGCCAAACACGACCTGACCGCGCTCCAATACGTTCACGCGATCCATATTGACGATGAACGAGCGATGCGTGCGGAGGAAAGAGGGGGCAGGGAGCGCAGCCTCCACCGTGCGCATGGATGTGAGGCAGGTGACCGGGCGACCACCATCCGCCAGATAGATCTTGACATAATCCTTCAAACCCTCGACATAGAGAATGTCAGCTAAGCGGACACGCATCAGTTTATAGTCCGTCTTTACAAAGATACTATCCGTGGCAAGTGGCAAGGCAGGATGCCGATGAGAAAACCACCGCTCTGCCTTTTGCACGGCAAAGAGGAAATCGGCATAGGCAATCGGTTTGAGGAGATAATCGAGCGCCTCTACTTTCCAACCCTCCAAAGCGTATTTGTCAAACGCCGTGGTAAAGACAATGCGCGAAGGGCTGTCGCCCATCATTTGGGCAAATCGCAAGCCGTCGAGTTCGGGCATCTGGATGTCACAGAAGATGAGATCTACCGTGGTATCTTCCAATCCCTTCACCGCCTCCACAGCACTGGAAAAGGTGGCCACGAGGTCGAGGTTTCCCACCTTCTTGACGTAGGCTTCCAAAAGCCTCACTGCCCAAGGTTCATCATCGATAATGGCACAGGTTAGAATCATATTAATCTGTCTTTAAGAAGGGAGGAGCTTGTTTTTTCCCGCCGTGACGAAATCATCGTCCGCACGCAGCACAATTCGTGTCTCGTAGAATGCACCATCGGCAGTCGGCCCATGTTCCCAGCTATAGGCATCGGGATAAGCCAGCTGCAGCCAGCGCGCCACCTGCCGCAAGCCAATGCCTCCAGGACTCTTGTCGTTGGCCGACTTAGGGAAATTACTGTTGCGGCAATAAAACGTCAGCACATGATCCGCACACGTCAGACGAAGGTGAATCAGACTCGGCTGCGTGGGGCTAATGCCATGCTTGAAGGCATTCTCCACGAGCGGAATGAAGATATGGGGAGCCACACTCAATCCGTGGAACGCCTGAGGGTCGATCTCCGTCTGCACATCCACACGATCCGTGAGGCGCAGGCGCATCAGCGCGACATAGTTGAGCAGAAAATCAGCCTCCTTGACCAAGCTCACCCGCTGCCCCAATTCTTCATAGAGCTGATAACGAAGCATACGTGAAAGTTGGAGGATGGCACTCTGTGCCTTCGATGTTTCGAAAGCTGTCAGAGCATAGATGTTATTGAGCGTATTGAGGAGAAAGTGGGGGCTGATCTGGCTTTTCAGATTGATGAGTTCGGCCGCCGTACGGTCCAGCTCGGCCTCGCTTCGCGCACGCTCCGCCTCATGCCAGCCCACCGAAAGACGCACCGCCATCGATGCTCCCCAAGCAAAAGAGAAACTCAGTACACTGCGCAGAAAGAAGGCCAAGCGGAAAGCGAGGCGGATGCCCTGCTCTCGCACCTCCGGCACAGGGATGATGGTGGACTGTCCCTTCGTGTGGCGGTGCTCTCCGAAGCAGCCGAGGAAATGGGTGTTCAGACCCAGTTCGAAAAAGATGGAAAGAAAGATGAGCAACAGCACGTTAAGCGTTACAAACCACCGCGAACGCTGCATTAGGAAGTAGCGGGGAATGAGCCAAAAATAATTGACATAGAACGTAATGAAGAGGCATAGCGAGAAGAGTGTTCGCCCCAACACACGCTCCCAGTCGCCCTCCCCATTCTCGTGTGAATGAGTGAAAATGAAGGGCATCAAGAAGATGTAACTCCACGTTACGAGGTGAATGATGACTTCGATAATCCGTGTCTTGCGCGCTTTCTGGGACATAGGAAAGAGGGGATGAGGGAATAGGAGCAAATTTACGACTTTCCGACCACAAAACTAGCTCAGTTAGCAGATTATCCCATGGAAAAGGTGTATTTTTGTAGGAACAAACTCATCCATATCCCCATAGAACATGTTTTCTGGTATCGTAGAATCCACTGCGCGCGTCGTAGCCATCGACCGCGACCGCGACAATCTTCACTTCACCCTCGAATGCCCCTTCGCCCACGAACTCACCATCGACCAGAGTGTGGCACATAATGGAGTTTGCCTCACCGTGGTGCGCCGCGAAGGGCAACAGTATGTCGTTACAGCGATGAACGAGACCCTCGAACGTTCCAACCTCGGACAACTTTCCGTAGGGAGCGAGGTTAATGTGGAACGCTCCATGATGATGAACGGCCGCCTCGATGGACACATCGTACAAGGTCATGTAGACCAGACCGCCATCTGTACGGCAGTGGAAAGCGAAGAAGGAAGCTACCGCTTCACTTTTGCTTATGAGTGCGACCGTGCCATGGCGCAACGCGGCTACTTCTGCGTAGATAAGGGGAGTGTTACGGTCAATGGCGTGAGCCTTACCGTATGCAACCCGACGGACAGCTCTTTCCAAGTCTGCATCATTCCCTACACCTTCGAACATACCAATTTCCACAACATTCAACCTGGAACGGTGGTGAATCTCGAATTTGACATCATCGGGAAGTACATCGCCCGCCTGCAACATTTCGCATAATCCCAACAGCCCATGCGCCGCACCGAACGCTTTACCTATATATTCGATTATTTCGAGCGCACCATGGACACGACGGAGACGGAACTCGACTTTCGCAACACCTTCGAACTCATTGTTGCGGTGGTGCTTTCGGCGCAATGCACCGACAAGCGCATCAACCAGGTTACACCGCGTCTCTTTGCCGACTACCCCACTGCTGAGGCCATGGCAGCGGCCACGCCGGAGGTGATTTATGACTACATCCGCTCTGTGAGCTATCCACACAACAAGTCTAAACACCTCGTAGGCCTAGCGCAGACCCTCGTCCGCGATTTCGGTGGTATCGTACCCTCCACACTTGAAGAACTTACCACCCTTCCCGGCGTGGGGCGTAAAACGGCAAACGTGGTTCAGGCGGTGGCCTTCCACAAAGCGGCCTTGGCGGTCGATACTCATGTGTTTCGCGTAGCGCACCGTCTCGCACTCGTACCTAAGACAGCCAAAACACCTTATGCTGTGGAGCAGGCGCTGATGAAGTACATCCCCACGGAAAAGGTGGCGGCCGGCCACTACTGGATGCTCCTTCACGGCCGCTACACCTGCACCGCGCGCAAACCCCGCTGTGCCCAATGCGGACTGGCAGAACTCTGCCCTTCACGGAAAGAGTTTCAAACCTTCTGAACGCAACGCTCTGCCATAGGACAAATTCTACACCGCGGACTCTTCTTTCCCACACCGTGGAACCGTTCGAACGACTCCGCGGACTCTTTACAACAACACCGCGGTGTCTTCGCACGACACCGCGGTGTTATTCTGAAGCATTCAGAGCACTAAAAATCAACATTTTGCTGCAACGTAATGAGGACTGGATCTAAAGCCCCATACCTTGCGGCCAAGACACTGAGTTTACACCACACCCTGAGCCATCATAGCCTTGGCCACTTTCATAAAACCAGCCACATTGGCTCCTTTGACATAGTTCACATAGTCGCCCTCCCGACCATACTTGACACATTGGGCGTGGATGCCGTGCATAATCTGATGCAAACGCGCATCGACATCGGCAGCAGCCCAACTGAGATGCATGGCGTTTTGGCTCATCTCCAAGCCAGAAGTTGCCACGCCACCGGCATTGACTGCCTTGCCCGGAGCGTAGAGCATCTTGTGTTCGAGGAAGAGGTCGATGGCCTCAGGCGTACATCCCATATTGGAGATTTCACCCACACAGAGCACATGGTGATCAATGAGTTGCTGTGCATCGTGACCGTCCAGCTCGTTCTGCGTGGCACAAGGGAGCGCGATGTCCACCTTGACCTCCCAAGGACGTTTATCCGGAATAAACGTACTGCCTGGAAATTCATCTGCATAAGGTGCTACAATGTCATTGCCGGAGGCGCGAAGTTCGAGCATATAGTCGATTTTTTCACCACTGATGCCATCAGGATCATAGATATATCCATCAGGACCACTGATCGTAACCACTTTTGCCCCCAGCTCCGTAGCCTTGGTGGCAGCTCCCCAGGCCACGTTGCCAAATCCAGAGATGGCCACTGTCTTACCTTTGAGTTCGTGGCCGGCGGCCTGAAGCATCTCGTGTACAAAGTATAGCCCGCCAAAGCCTGTAGCCTCGGGACGGATCAGACTGCCGCCAAACTCAAGATTCTTGCCTGTGAGGACGCCGGAAAAGTCACGCGTCAGTTTCTTGTACTGCCCGAAAAGATAGCCGATCTCACGGCCACCAACGCCAATATCACCGGCAGGGATGTCGATCTCCGGGCCAATGTATCGGTAGAGTTCACTCATGAAGGCCTGACAGAAGCGCATGATTTCGGCATCGCTCTTGCCACGGGGTGAAAAGTCGGAACCACCCTTTCCACCGCCCATGGGTAGTGTAGTGAGCGCATTCTTAAAGGTCTGTTCAAAACCTAGAAACTTGAGGATACTCAAATTCACCGAAGCGTGAAAACGCAATCCGCCTTTATAGGGGCCTATGGCGGAATTAAACTGCACACGATATCCAAGGTTTACCTGCACCTTGCCGCGATCGTCCACCCAAGGGACGCGAAAGGTGATGATACGCTCGGGCTCTACGAGGCGTTCGATCAAGGAGGCACGCTCCCACTCGGGATGTTGGTCATAGATATCGGCGATGCTCAGCAGCACCTCACGTACAGCCTGCAAATACTCTTTTTCACCAGGATGGCGAGCTTCGAGTTGGCTCATAAACAAATCAATGTTCATGTCTTTCAGTATTTAAGGAGTCATTGTTTCAGTTCGGGAGTAAAACGGAGATATTACACTCTATTTTGCAAAGCGAAGATAGTGATATAATCGGTAATCCCCAAACTTTTCTCCAAAATTCTGAGTAAAAAAACGCAAGCCTCGAAGCTTTTCAGCCAAAGCGACAAAGAAAAACGAAAGTTCCACCACTTGAAAATGGTAGTTTTCAAGTGGTGGAACTTTCGTTTGTCAAGATCAAGAGATTTATCCCACAGGCTCAACGGATCATATCGCAACCCATATAGGGCTGGAGCGCAGCGGGAATTCGGATACCTTCAGGAGTCTGGAAGTTTTCGAGCAAGGCAGCTACGATACGGGGCAAAGCCAGTGCTGAACCATTGAGAGTGTGGCACAGTTCAATTTTCTTGTTGTCAGAACGGCGATAGCGACATTTTAGACGATTGGCTTGGTAAGCATCGAAATTGGATACCGATGACACTTCGAGCCATCGGCCTTGCGCTTCAGAATAGACCTCAAAATCGTAGCAAAGCGCAGCCGTAAAACTCATGTCACCGCCGCAGAGCCGCAGAATTCGGTAAGGGAGTTCGAGTTTTTGGAGCAGTCCTTCAACATGTGCCAACATCTCCTCATGGCTTTGCTGGGAATGCTCCGGACGATCCACACGGACAATCTCGATCTTCGAAAACTCGTGAAGACGATTCAGTCCGCGCACATCCTTGCCATAGCTACCCGCCTCACGACGGAAACATTGGGTATAGGCACAGTTCATGACAGGAAGATCCTTCTCGTCTAGGATGACATCACGGTAAATGTTCGTCACAGGCACCTCTGCTGTCGGAATAAGATAGAGATCATCGGCAGTGCAGTGATACATCTGCCCCTCTTTGTCGGGGAGCTGACCCGTGCCATAACCCGAGGCTTCGTTCACTACAGTAGGAGGCATGATCTCCGTATAGCCCGAGGCACGTGCTTCATCGAGGAAAAAATTGATCAGGGCGCGCTGCAACCGTGCACCCCAACCTTTGTAGACGGGGAATCCGGCACCGGCAATTTTCACGCCAAGGTCGAAATCGATGAGGTCATACTTCTTGGCCAGCTCCCAGTGGGGAAGCGGATGTTCGGGAAGTTGGGTCTGCATACCGCCCTCTTTGACCACTACGTTGTCTTCAGCAGAACGTCCCTCGGGAACGAGGTCGTAAGGGAGATTGGGGATCGTGTAGAGCCATTGCGTGCGCTCCTGTTCAGCTTCCTGCATGGCGATTTCGAACTCTGAACTCTGGGCTTTCAACTCAGCCACGCGCACCTTAGCGGCTTCAGCTTCCGCCTTTTTTCCTTCCTTCATCAATCCACCGATCGCCTTGGACAGCTGTTTCTGTTCAGCCAGGACAGCATCGAGACTACCTTGGGCGATCTTGCGCTTCTGGTCGGCAGCCAACACAGCCTCCACAGCCTCGTGGGCATTCGCGAAATGTTTCTTCTCCAAACCGCGGATCACGGCCTCTTTATCGTCAGTGATTTGCTTTATCGTCAGCATAATGCGTAGATTATAGAGTATGGTATTTTTTCCTTCCGCGAAGTTACAACATTTTTTCAGGAGATGAGGCTTCGAAGATTGCAAACTTGGGGAAAGGGGTGGATTTCTTCGATTTTCGCTCCGCGGAAGATGCGAGACGATCTCCGGACATTAAAAAACGGTTCTCTTCCGAAAAAGAGAACCGGCCAATTTGGGTGTGGGCGCTGAGGGATTCGAACCCCCGACCCTCTGCTTGTAAGGCAGACGCTCTGAACCAGCTGAGCTAAGCGCCCTCTTGATGAGGAATACATCGAAGTCGTTGTGGTGGGCACTGAGGGATTCGAACCCCCGACCCTCTGCTTGTAAGGCAGACGCTCTGAACCAGCTGAGCTAAGTGCCCGACTTCTGTAGCTTTCTTGAACGAAGTGTTGTGTGTGTGGGCACTGAGGGATTCGAACCCCCGACCCTCTGCTTGTAAGGCAGACGCTCTGAACCAGCTGAGCTAAGTGCCCTTCGTTCTGGAAAGCGATGCAAAAGTACGAAGTTTTCAAACAACAGCCAAACATTGCCCGAACTTTTTTCACAAAACGAGCAATATTTCTTCCATTTAGGACAAACAGAAGGTCGCAACCTTCAAATCCATATTATACGGAAGTGTGGTTGCGACCTCAAATAATTCAGGGAAAATTCCCGAATGGGTGTTCTCCGGGAGCTTAGAACCAGCGAACGAAGCAGAAGTCCTGACGCGAAGTAAGGTGCTTGTTCTTGGGATACATGCGGAAGGCAATGCGGAAGGAGCCAGCCATGTCGATGGCTGTCTTCAGTTCGAAGGTGCAGAGGTTGCCCTCACGCTTCTTCAATTCGAGCGGGCAGGTGGAATAGATCACATCGTCTCCCGTTTCAACATCTTGACGGATCACAACGAGGTCAATGCCAATAGAGTCGTCCAAGCCCTGAACATCTACCACATGTTCTACGGTAAACTCATTATCGCTCACGAGGATACCACCATTGTAGCCTTCGCCATAGTGGCTCTCTACCACGCGGATATTGTCCCAACGTTGAGCAACGGCATCCTTCCAGGCTGCTACCTCACGCGCAATCTTGTTATTGCTAGCCGAGATTACGGCGTAACGGTCGCGGAGGGGGTTGTAAAAGCGGGTGTAGTAGTCGTCCAACTGACGCTTCATGGTGTAGTGAGGGGCGATCTTGGCGATGCTATTCTTCACGGTCTTCACCCAACCTTCGCTATAACCATGGGCACCACGGCTGTAATAGAGGGGGATGATTTCACTCTCCAAGAGGGTGTAGATAGTGGCAGCATCAAGTTTGTCCTGCTGGCCTTGGTCTTCATAAGTGCGCTTATCGGTCAAGGCCCAGCCTGCGCCGGGACGATAACCTTCGTACCACCAACCATCGAGCACGGAAAGATTTACTACGCCATTCATCAACGCTTTCTCTCCCGATGTGCCAGATGCTTCGAGCGGACGCGTAGGCGTGTTCATCCAGATGTCCACACCGCTCACAAGGCGACGTGCCAACTCCATATCGTAGTTGTCAAGGAAGATGATCTTACCGATGAATCGGGGATCCATCGAGATGTCGTGGATCTTCTTGATGAGCCCCTGACCTGCACCATCTGCGGGGTGTGCTTTACCGGCAAAGAGGAACTGTACAGGATAGTCGGGATTGTTCACGATCTTGGCCAGACGGTCGAGATCGGAAAAGAGGAGATGGGCACGCTTATAGGTGGCGAAGCGGCGCGCAAAACCGATAATGAGGGCATTAGGGTTGATCTTGTCGAGCAGCGACATGACGCGGGCAGGATCACCCTGATTTTTGAGCCAGTTGTCACGGAAGCGGTCGCGGATGTAGTCCACCAGCTTATGCTTAAGAGCCACACGAGTTGCCCAAACTTCCTTGTCGCTCACCTTATAGATATTCTCCCAGAGGCTTTGGTTGCTCTGATCTTTCATAAAGTCAGGACCGAAGTGCTTTTTGTGCACGGCCTTCCACTCGCTAGCACACCACGTGGGATAGTGCACACCATTCGTCACGTAGCCAACATGGCTTTCGAGGGGATTGACGTTGTAGATCTGCTCATATTCGGCATGCGAGAGAATCTGATGGTCGCGGTAGCTTTCAGCGGGAAGATACCCGGGCCAGATATGCTCAAACATGCGCTGCGACACCTTGCCATGGAGCCAGCTCACGCCGTTCACCTCCTGACAGGTCTTGCACAGGAAGGTGGACATACAGAAACGTTCACCCTTATCGGCAGGATTCTGACGACCGAGTCCGATGAGGTCGTCCCAGGAGATGCCGAGCTTCTCAGCATAATGACCAAGATATTTGCCTGCCAAGCCTTCGTCGAAATAATCGTGGCCTGCGGGCACGGGAGTATGCACAGTGTAGAGCGAAGAGGCACGGACGAGTTCGAGCGCCTCATCAAAATTCAGACCCGATGCCACAAAGTCGGCCAAACGCTGAAGGTTGGCCAAAGCAGCATGACCTTCATTACAGTGATACACATCCTTCTTGATGCCAAGCTTCTGTAAAGCCAGGATACCACCAATACCCAGGAGGTATTCCTGCTTCATGCGGTTTTCCCAGTCACCGCCATAGAGACTGTGGGTGATGCTGCGGTCGAACTCGGAGTTCATCTCGTTGTCCGTGTCGAGGAGATAAAGGGGCACGCGTCCCACATTGACGCGCCAGATTAGGGCGTGCACGGTGAAAGTGGGGAAAGGCACATCAACTACCACCTGATTGCCATTGGCATCGAGCACGCGCTCAATGGGCATACGGTCGAAATCCTGAGGTTCGTACTTGGCAATCTGCTGACCGTCCATCGAGAGGGTCTGGGTAAAGTAGCCAAAACGGTAGAGAAAACCGACAGCACACATGTCCACATTGGAGTCGGAAGCTTCCTTGACATAGTCACCGGCAAGAACACCGAGACCACCGGAGTAGATCTTCACGTTGTGGTTCATGCCATACTCCATGCAGAGGTAAGCCACAGAGGCACGCTCCTTGTTGGGCTTCTCATCCATATAGGAACGGAAGAGCTTGTAGACTTTCTCCACGCGGGCCAGCACTTCTTTGTCGGCAGCCATCTCTTTGAGGCGTGCGAAGGGGATGCGGCTCAGGAGTTCAACGGGGTTTTGATCAACCTCCTCCCACAGTTTAGCATCTAAGCTCTTGAAGAGCTCCAAAGCTTCCTGGTTCCAGCAGAACCAGAGGTTGTGTGCCATTTCATCGAGGGCTTTCAACGCCGTGGGGATATGGCTCTTTACTGTAACCGTTTTCCACGTGGGCTGATTGGCATTAGTAATTTTGACTTGCATTGCAATGATTGATATTGAGTGTTGTGTTCTGAAACGAAGAGGATTACATCTCGCGGAAGTTACTGGGGAGGGCGTCCTTGTTCACTTCGGGCATATCGACACGTATCCACAGCTCTTGCATCTTCTTAGGATTGCCAGGTATAAAGAAGGTGCAGAACAGATACTTTTTGTCCTTACTAAAGCTAATACCGAGGTCGTTGTTTTGACCGATAAGATCTTTGGTGAACAAAGAAGTGTCGATGTGTTCGCGCATGGTGGAGTCGTTCACCAGCTTATATGTGCCCGCCTGCATAATGCGGAAGGGCTTGTTAGATTTGGTTTGGCGAATGATACTAAATCGACCGTCTTGGTAGAATTCTTTGAAAGACGGAACGAATACGGGATCGCCTTCATTGTCCAAGACCACCAGCTGCCAGATACCCACAAGATCATCCTTTGGGGAAGGAAGAGCAGAGAGAGAGCAGCCGGCCAATAGTAATATTGAAAGAAGTTTTCGGAAGTACATAATCATAAATCTTGCAACGATCATTTTGACTTGGCAACACCCAGCGCCTGTTCGTAAGCAATGTAGTAGTATTGGATAAACTTACACCACTCAGCCTTTGAAGCTATCTTTGCGGCGTTCTTACGCATCTTGTCGCGTTCGGGCTTTTCAAGAGCGAGGAAAGTACGTACCACATTACTAATAGCAGCGGCACACTCGTAGTAGTTGCGATCATCGCGATGAAGCACACACACGCCATCAGCAATATTACCTTCACGACCGAGCGTTGCATTGACCCACTGTCCGAAGCCGCTAAGGTCGGTCGTGATACAAGGCGTCTTAAAAGCTACGCTCTCCAAGGGGGTGTAGCCCCAAGGTTCATAGTAAGACGGATAGATGGCAAGATCATTAGCCGCCAAGAGATCGTAATAATGAAGGTTGAAGATACCATCTGCCCCATCGAGATAGCAGGGAATGAGCACAACTTTCACATTATTCTCTTTGCGGTTATCAAGTCCCAAATCACGAATCAGGCAGAGGATGCGGTCTTCGTTGATGTTGTGGAGATCGTGGGTGATATTGGGATAAGGAAGAGCCGAGTCGAACGATACTTCCTTCTTCGCTGCCATCGCTGCCAAGCGCTCTTGAAGATCAACACGAGGGCCAAGCAGCCAGCAGGGCACTTCGATGAGCGAAAGCACCTTAGTCGTGGTGCCGCGTAGCTGTTCGTTAAGCTGGCGCATCGCTTCCAGATAGACATCGAAGCCTTTGCAACGGAAGTCATTGCGGCCAGATGTGGAAACGATCAACGTGTCGTCAGTGAGCACTTCTCCGATCAAGGCCGAAGCCGTGCTGAGAATGGCCTTGCGCGCCTCACGACGCATTTTGGTAAACGCAGCTCCCTTCGGCACAAAATCGAGTTCAAAGCCATTGGGGAGCACTACATCGGCGGCCTTATCCAGGAGCTGGGCACATTCGCGGTCGGTGAAGTCGGACACCGTAGTAAAACAATGGGCACGATGAGCACTCTGCTTTTCAACACTGTGCTTCGCTTCCATGTTCAGCTCTGCCGCCATCTGGTCGCCATTGTAGCCGGAAAAATATTCGTAAAGGAGCTTGTTGTTGCCGGCAATGGAACGGCCGATGCTGGTGGCGTGCGTGGTGAAGATGGTGCGCACCGCAGGACAGTCATGCTGCAAGAAGAGCATCCCGAGTCCCGACATCCACTCATGAGCCTGATAGATTACACGCTTCGAAGCGGGGATTTGCTGCATCACGATGGCAACGAATCGTCCAGCAGCATAAGAAAACATCGAGGCTTCGTCATAGTCGCCATACGCATGGAGGGAGTCTACGGAAAAAAGTTCCCAAGCACGTGCGAAGATTTCGTCCTTCTGAGCAAAGAAAGGAGTGAAGTCTACCAGCACGGCAACGGGACGACCAGGAACCTCCCAGCGTCCAATGCGTACGGCAAGACCTTCACGCGCGGCGGATTTACGCCAATCGGCATGAAGGTCATTCTGTTCTGTAAAGAGCGTATTGTCCTTACCGATCCACAGATCAGGACCGATAAACACAAGATTGTCGTTAAATTCGTTTTGGAGGGTCTTAGCACGCGAAGAGAGAACGGTGTAAATACCCCCCACCTTGTTACAAACCTCCCAACTGGTCTCAAACACGATGTCGGGAAGAGGATGGGCATTCTTCATATTGGAGATATACTATTTGCTGCTTGCAAAAATACTAAAAACGGAGGGATGTCCCAACTTTTACGGCCGAAAATAACACGAAAGGGGAGTTCCTCTAATAGTTTGCAAGCCCGATCCGTCAGGGATCAGGGAGAAAAGCCGCCTTCCCACGTTCCTCGAATGTAAGGAAGCGGGAAGGCGGATAGCCCAATGTAATGTACAGCTCAATAGCGTAGCATCTGATCCGGTCGGATGCGTGCAGTAGCCGAGAGACTGTTAAGACGACAGAGATCATCTAACGTGATGCCCAGATGGCTGGCTATGCGCTCCAACGTGTCACCACTCTTCACACGATACACCTTTCCCGAAGGAAGCGGTGCAACAGTGGTCTTGTTGACAGCCAGGCTCTGGACAGGTGCAGAAACCTCGCGATCACGGCGGAACACATAGAAGTCACCCGTCACGTCCTGATTGGCAAAGTCAAAAAGCAGAGCAGGATTAAGGGCAACCCCCAAGAAACGGGTCTCAAAGTGCAGGTGGGAGCCAAAGGATCTCCCCGTGTTACCCCCCAAACCTATCACCTGACCGGATTTGACCACGTCACCCTCAGACACCAACTGCTTGGAAAGGTGTCCATAGATCGTTTCGAGCCCATTTTTGTGGCGGATTACCACGTAGTAACCATAGCCATCAGCCTCATAATCGACAATACGTACCTTACCATCGAAGGCCGACACGATGGTATCACCGGTATATACCTTCACATCCACCCCCTTATGCATACGGCGGAAGGTGGGACGATAGCCGAAGCCCGAAGTTACCGTTCTACTGGAAGTAGGCATGGTGAAGCCACGGAGATCAATTTTATAGGTCTCGGGCAATTCTACCTCGCCATAGCAGTGTACCTTGGTCGTATTCCACGTGGTATACAGCTCATTGTGTTCATAATTCATCAGTTCCGCACGGCGAATGGCACGCCGGATCGTCACAGAATCGACCGCCTTCATCCGACGATCGATAGGAGCTTGACGTGCAATAAGATCTTGAGCAAAACCTGTAGCCGCTAGGGCGAAAAAGAGACAGAGTGAGAAGAGTGGAAGCAGGCGTTGGCGTAACATGGGCATGGGGTATGGGTTTGCGAGTGCAAAATTAGCCGTTTTTTGCAGCTTGACCAAGCATTTCAACCGCTCAGATATACAAAAGAATTTAAAACACCATGGATTTCCATCGTTGGACAGCGTTCTATAATCAGAAACTTCACGAAGGAGGTTGCCTTTTATCGATTTCTTTCGTACTTTTGCAGCTTGTATTCACATGATATCACCACGGCCCAAGCCGCCCACTGGGGGTCGTCTCCCCCACCCTCATCCGCCTTCAGCAAAAGCCTATGATTTCCGTAGAACAGCTCTCCGTCGAATTTTCCGCCCGCCCACTCTTCTCAGGAGCAAATTTTGTGGTCAACAAGCGCGACCGTATCGCCCTCGTGGGGAAGAACGGTGCCGGCAAGAGTACGATGCTCAAGATTATTGCCGGCCTGCGTCAGCCTACCGGAGGGCACGTAGCGGTGCAGCGCGATGTCAGCATAGGTTACCTGCCTCAGGTCATGGTGCTCAGTGATGAGACCACCGTCATTGCCGAGGTAGAAAAAGCCTTCGCCCATATCCACGAACTTCGCGAACGAGTGCGGACACTGAACAACGAACTTTCTGCCCGCACAGACTACGACAGCCCAGACTATATGGAGCTGGTAGAGATCTTCTCGCGTGAAAGCGAGCGGCTACAGATCATGGGGGCGCAAAGCTACCATGCCGAGATGGAGCGCACGCTTACCGGTTTGGGCTTCTTGCGCAGTGACTTCGACCGCCCCACCCGTGAATTTTCAGGGGGATGGCGCATGCGCATCGAACTAGCCAAACTCCTCTTGGCACAGCACGATGTACTTCTCCTCGACGAGCCGACTAACCACCTCGACATCGAAAGCATCCGCTGGCTCGAACAGTTTTTGGCACGTAGCGGAAGCGCAGTGATGCTTGTAAGCCACGACCGTGCCTTCATCAACAATGCGACCAATCGCACCCTCGAAATCTCCTGCGGCCGTGTGGTGGACTACCGCGTGAAATACGATGAGTATCTCCAACTCCGAGCCGAACGGCGCGAAAGCCAACTCCGGGCCTATGAAAATCAGCAGCGCGAGATGGCAGAAATCAAAGACTTCATTGAGCGATTCCGTTATAAACCCACCAAGGCGGTGCAGGTGCAGAGCCGCATCAAACAGCTCGAAAAGATGGTACCGATCGAGATCGATGAGGTGGACAACAGCGCACTGCACCTCAAATTTCCACCCTGCACACGCTCAGGAGACTACCCCATCATCTGCGATGAAGTGGAGAAGCACTATGACGACCACCGCGTGTTCAGTGGGGTAAACCTCACCATCGCCCGTGGTGAGAAGGTTGCCTTCGTCGGCAAGAACGGCGCGGGAAAATCCACATTGGTAAAGTGTATGATGCAGGAGATTGAGCATGGAGGCACACTAAAAGTCGGCCACAACGTGGAAATCGGATACTATGCACAAAACCAGGCACAGATGCTCGATGATGAGCTCACCGTGTTCGACACCATCGACCGCGTGGCCAAAGGCGACATCCGCCTCAAGATCCGCGACATTCTCGGTGCCTTCATGTTCGGCGGCGAGGCGAGCGATAAAAAGGTCAAAGTGCTCTCCGGCGGCGAACGCAGTCGTCTAGCCATGATCAAGCTGCTGCTCGAACCCGTCAATTTCCTCATTCTCGACGAACCGACCAACCACCTCGACCTTCGCACCAAAGAGGTGCTCAAAGAAGCCATCTTGGCCTTCGATGGCACAGTGGTAGTGGTGAGCCATGACCGCGAATTTCTCGATGGTCTCGTAACGAAGGTCTATGAGTTCGGCGGTGGACGCGTACGTGAATATCTCGGAGGTATCTACGACTTTTTGAAAAAGAAGGACATGGAGAGCCTCGACCAGCTCAACCACACCCAGCTAAGCAATGGAGGCACATCGCCCAGTGCCACCGCTTCCGTCACAAAAGACGACACGCCTTCAGAAGGCGCACTCTCCTATGCTGAGCAGAAAGAGGCGGTTAAACAACGCCGACGTCTTGAACAAGCTGTCAAATCCGCCGAACAGGAGGTAGAGCGGCTGGAAACTGAGCTTTCCGAACTCGAGACCCTCCTGACCACCCCCGAAGCAGCAAGGGACAGCTCTCTATTCACCCGCCACGGTGCACTCCGAAAAGCTCTCGATGAGGCAGAGGTACGATGGAGCAAAGCCGTCGAAGCCTTGGGCTAAGGCTTCCCCGACTTGTACCGACAACACCTCTAATAAGGCTACATCCAAGATTGCCTCTTTCACAATCCCTGCTCTCCAACAAGGCGTGTCGCCGTTGCACCTGCTCGATTCCGCACCATCCCAAACAGATATTTCATTCACACACTACAATAATATGTCACTCAAATCAAATCTTGCCACTCTGGCCTTCATCGCCGGTTCTGCATGGGGTCAAAATCTCAGCACGGGAATTGACCGCGCCAACATGGATCTGAGTCAAAAGCCAGGCAATGACTTCTTCGAATATGCCGGAGGCGGCTGGATGAAAGCACACCCTCTCACCCCTGAGTATGCCCGCTACGGACAGTTCAACGCCCTCGATGAGATGAATCGCGAACGGCTTCGCTCTCTCATCGAGGGTATGGCACAACGTACTGACGCTCCCCAGGGGAGCCTCGAACAAAAAATCGGTGCGCTCTACCGTCTGGCCATGGACAGCACGCGCCGCAACCGTGAAGGCTATGCCCCCATCCGCCCAATTCTCGAACAGATTTCCGCCGTTCGCGACCATCGCGCCTTCATCCACCTCACCGGACGCCTCTCCCGACGCGGCATCGGAGCGTTCTTCTCCATCAGCTGCGATGCCGACCTCCACAACGCCAAGATGAACTTGGTACAGATCAGCCAAGGCGGCATCAGCCTCGGAGAGCGCGACTACTACCTCGAAAACGATGAGGCCACACTCAAGATCCGAGATGCCTACAGACATTATGCCACCCGTCTCTTTACAATGACCGGTTCCACCGCTGAAGAGGCACAGCGTAAGACCGATGCCCTCCTCGCCATCGAAACCCGCATCGCCCGAGCATCGTATTCCGCGACAAAGCTCCGCGATGTGGAAAGTAACTACCATAAAATGTCCTACCTCGCACTCCAGCAGGATTTCCCAGCCATTGATTGGAGTACAGTGTTCCTCCTCGAAGGCATCCCCGCGGTCGAGGAAGTTTCAGTCAACCAGCCTGAACCCATCCACGAGGTTGAAAAGATCCTGACGGAAACACCCCTCGATGACTTGAAGGCATACCTTGAATTTAAGGTCATCGACGATGCCGCGAGTGCACTGAGCGACGACTTCCGCACCGCCTCATTCGAGTGCTACGGCCGCGCGCTGCAAGGCCAGCAGGAGGATCGTCCGCGCTGGAAGCGGGCCGTCAGTGCCGTGGATGGCATCCTCGGCATGGCTGTGGGCAAGCTCTATGTCGAAAAGTATTTCCCTGAGCGTTCCAAAGAGCGCATGATCCAGCTTGTCAAAAATCTTCAACAGACCCTAGGCGAGCGCATTGACTGCCAGACATGGATGAGTGCCGAGACCAAAGCACAAGCACACGACAAGCTCAAACACTTCTATGTCAAGATCGGTTATCCCGACACTTGGCGCAACTACGATGACCTCATCATCGATGAACACCACTCCTACTATGAGAATCTGGCGCGTGCCACGATGTTCGAGACGGACTATTATATCCAGAAACGCGTGAACAAGCCCGTGGATATCCACGAATGGCTCATGACTCCGCAGACGATCAATGCCTATTACAATCCAACGACCAACGAGATCTGCTTCCCCGCCGGTATCCTCCAACCGCCCTTCTTCAACGCCGAAGCAGACGATGCAGCCAACTACGGTGCCATCGGTGTGGTGATCGGTCACGAGATGACGCACGGCTTCGATGACCAAGGCGCGCAGTTCGATCGAGAGGGCAACCTTCGCAACTGGTGGACGGAGAGCGACAAAGCGAACTTCAAGCAGCGCACCGACCGCATGGTGCAGTTCTTCGACAAAATTGAGGTTCTTCCTGGCCTGATGGCCAACGGTTCGTTGACCTGCGGCGAAAACATTGCCGACCACGGTGGCCTCAAAATCGCCTTCCAGGCACTCCAGACCGCGATGCGCCAAAACCCTCTTCCCAAAGCCGATGGCTTCACCCCCGAACAACGTTTCTTCCTCAGTTATGCTCTCCTCTGGGCTAACAACATTCGTCCCGAAGCCCTGCGCAACCTCACCAAGACCGACCCTCACTCCGCTGGCCGCTGGCGTGTGAACGGTGCCTTGCCTCATATCGAGGCTTGGTATAAAGCCTTCAACATCAAGCGCGGCGACAAGCTCTACCTCGCCCCTAAGCAGCGCGTGGATGTGTGGTAAATCGCATTGACTTTTCTTCTTATACCGCGACATCGTGGCTATCTCCCTAATAAAGAGAACCGCGGTGTCGCGTATTTCTTCCCCCAGACGTCCTCATCTCTTGCCCTTCAAAAGAACGCCTACATCCCTTACACGCCTACATCCCTTACCCCCTTGCCCCACCTTCTTTGAGAAGACTTCTTTACGCAGGCACTACCAACATTATGTGCGGAGAGGCCAGCAGCATGATCTCCCCAAAGAGGTTACAATAAAGAAACCTCCGATACCACTGCGTAGACAGAGATATCGGAGGTTTCCATGTGGGAATGGTTTCTTATTGCAATGCGCCGAGCACCTGCTTGGCCACGGCATCGTTGGGGTCGATGCTGAGGATCTGCTGGCCATAGGCCTTAGCTTGCCCGTCATCGTTCGTCTTGAAGTAATAAATCATCAAGTACTGAAGAGCCTGCTTCTTCTGGGCGAAATAGTCGCTGTTGTCACCAATCAGTTCAACAGCCTTGGCATAATAGTCACGAGGCTTTTCCTCAGCCTTCTTGGCATCGGTAATCCAGAGCTGTGCACGATAGAATGGCCCCATGTACTTTGTGGGCTGTTCGTTCATGTATTCCTCGAAGATCTTGTCACCAGCCTGGATGTATTCCATACGCTTGACCTCATCGTCCGTCTGTCCCTTGGCAGCAATATAAATATTGCCGAGACCAAACTTCTCAGCAGCATCGGCCTTGTCTCCGAGGAGCTGAAGATACTTCTCATAATAGGGGATACCATCTGCTGCTTGGCGGTTCTGGCGCATCAGGTTAGCGATGCGCTTGTAGCCATCGGCCTTCGTGCTGTCTTTCTTCAAAGCCTGACGGTAGAACTCGATAGCCGCAGCACGATCGTCCAATACATCGGTGGCATAGCTGGCAGCATAGACATAGTCGAGGTAGAGGTAGAGACTGTCATCATACTGCTTCTCCGTAATGTACTTCACGCTTTCCTGTGCCTTGGCATAGTCGGCAGTTTCCATCTGAGAGAAGAACTGCATGCGGCGCAGCACAAGGTTCTGAGGTTCGAGGGAAAGAAGTTTTTCCGACATCTCCTTGATGGTGAAAAAGTCCTTCTGATTCATCAACGAGAGGAGGTAATTCTCGCCTGCACGCAGATCCTCCAAAACAGGCGTAGTCTGACGGTCGAAGAAGTTCTTATAGGCCGCTACAGCATCCTTATATTCCTCGGCGTTGTAAGCAATATCGCCAAGTTCCTTGTACGCTCCAATATTCTCGGGTTCTTTGGCAATGATACGCTCCAAAGTTTCCTTGGCCACGATCGGGTTTACATATTTATATACGCGTGCATTCAGGCGAAGGGCTTCGATGTTCTCGGGATCAATGTTGAGGATTTCGTCGAACTTCTGACCGGCACCGCCCCAGTCCTTACGCAGAATGGATACGTGCCCAGCGAGCAAAAGCCCAGGGATGTACTGAGGATCGAGAGTATACGCCTGCTGAGCGCACTGCTTGGCGCAGGGATAGATCTGCTTGTCCAAGAAGAACTTGCCGACCGACACGAGCTGTTCCTTATCGCCCTTCACCTTCTTGAGGAGCTTAGCGAACGACTTGTTAGCAGCATCCGGGTCGTTCACCTGATTGGTGATGACTTCATCGGCCATCGCCTGAACTTCGGCATTCATCGCCGGCACTTCGAAGTTGGCAGCAAACTGTGCCTTCGCCTCACCTACACTCACCAAAGAGCAGGCAGCGAGCATCAACGCAAAGATGAAATTTTTCTTCATACGAATATCGTTTCTTTTATTATGACAATGGGAGTGCTCCAAACTCGCAATGCAGGACAACGATGTGTCAATTTTGAGCAGGAACGAAGGGGCATTTTGTAGCTTTCCAACTGCAAATATAGATAATTCTGTGCAAACCCGCCATCTTTACCCAGAAAAACTGACCATAAAAGTCTTTTTTAAGTCAGAACCTGCGAGATACTTCCTTTTTGGACGGATTAAGTCCGAAAAAAGGGGTATATTTGCAGGAGGTTTCTCGGGAACAGTACATTTCCACCATTTGGTGCATAATTCTCCGACAGACTTTATTCTTCAACACTTTTCTCCAAAGCAATAGGAATTCCATGAACAAGACAGTCCTCCTCTTAGCCACCGCTCTCCTCGCTCTGGCCACTGCTTGCAATAAAGATAAGGCCAACGCCGCATCACCCCAAGGCATGAATACGACTGAGGCAGCTGCCGATGCTGCCGCTGCCGCTGCAACCGAAGCTGCTCTGGCCAATCCCAACTCCACCGTCCGCACCATCGATTCCAACCTCAGCGGAGCCGATGCCTTTGAAGCCATCAAGAAAGAACACACTGGAAAGGTCGTGCTCTTCGACTTTTGGGCAACCTGGTGTCCTCCCTGCATGGCGTCCATGAAAGAGATCAAGGCCATCAAGCCCGAACTAATGAAAAAGGGCGCGGTCTTCGTCTATATCACCGGAGAGACTTCACCCGAGGCCGAATGGAAGAACACCCAGCCCACCATCGACGGAGTACACTATCGCCTCACCGACAAGCAGTGGGCCGAAATCGGCAAAATGCTGGACATGAAGGGCATCCCCGCCTTTATGATCCTCCACAAGGACGGAAGTATCGCCTTCTCCAACATCACAGAAGGCGGATACCCAGGCAACGACATCATCAAGAACACCATCGAGGCCGCGCTCACCAAATAGTTACAGCGCAACATGTTCATTCTCTCTCACCTCCAGGCGTTAGGGCAATACCTCGTCCTAATGGGACGCACTTTCTCACGTCCCGAACGCTTTCGGATGTTCTGGAAACAGTATGTTAAAGAGATGGCACAGCTTGGGGTAGACTCCATCGTCATCGTCTTGCTCATCTCCTTCTTCATCGGTGCAGTGATCTGCATCCAGATCAAACTGAACATTGAGAGTGCGTGGATGCCCAAGTGGGTCAGCGGCTACGTTACTCGCGAAATCCTCCTCCTCGAATTCTCTTCGTCGATCATGTGTCTTATCCTCTCGGGAAAGGTCGGCTCGAACATCGCCTCCGAGATCGGCACCATGCGTGTAACACAACAGATTGACGCCCTGGAAATCATGGGCGTCAATCCCGCCTCCTACCTCATCCTACCCAAAATCATGGGCATGCTCACCATGATCCCCCTCTTGGTGGTTTTTTCCACCACGAGCGGTATTATTGGTGCCTATGCGGCAGCTTACATCGGACGTATCCTCACCCCCGCTCACCTTACCGAGGGGATACAGTATGATTTCGTGCAGTGGTATTTCTGGATGGGTGTGGTGAAGAGTTTCTTCTTCGCATTCATCATATCCAGCGTGTCGGCCTACTATGGTTACCGTGTAGAAGGCGGATCAGTCGAAGTGGGCAAAGCATCGACCAATGCCGTTGTCACTTCCTCTATGCTCATCCTCTTCTCCGATCTCTTCCTCACCCAACTGCTCTCATGATCCAACTCATCGACCTCCGCAAGTCCTTTGAAGACAAGACTGTCCTCAAAGGCATCGAAACCACCTTCGAGGCGGGCAAGACGAATCTTATCATCGGACAGTCGGGCTCGGGCAAGACGGTGCTGATGAAGTGCATCGTAGGACTCTTCGAGCCGACCTCAGGACAAATCCTCTACGATGGCCGCGACTTCGTGGCGATGAATAAGAAGGAACGCATGCTCCTCCGCCGCGAAATGGGGATGATCTTCCAGAGTGCCGCTCTCTTTGACAGCCTTTCTGTGCTCGAAAATGTGATGTTCCCTCTCGACATGTTCTCCGACGACAGCTATAAGGAGCGTCGTCACCGCGCACAGTTCTGCCTCGACCGTGTGAACCTCAGTGAAGCCGGCAGTAAATTTCCCGGTGAAATCTCGGGTGGTATGCAGAAGCGCGTGGCCATCGCTCGCGCCATCGCACTCAACCCCAAGTACCTCTTCTGCGACGAACCGAACTCAGGACTTGATCCAAAGACTTCCCTCGTGATTGATGAACTCATCCACAGCATCACACAAGAGTTCGGCACCACCACCATTATCAATACCCACGACATGAACTCTGTAATGGGCATCGGCGAGCACATCGTATACATTTACGAAGGGCATCGCGAGTGGGAAGGCACGAAAGAAGAGGTGATGTCGGCCGACAATGAGCGGCTCAACAGTTTCATCTTTGCCTCCGACCTTTTCCGCAAAGTCAAGGAAGTCAATACTGAAGGTTGAATGGCGGGCACAACTTTTGACCACGAATCACACACGGCCACTCACGCTCCACTATTCCCCCCCCTTTCACCTCTGCCTCCTGTCATGCTCGCCGCCATCCTGCTCATCGAAGCCTTCTTCTATGCAGCACCCGTTGAAGTTCTGCCACTCATTGACCAAAGTGCTCGAATGGATCTCTTTGATCTCTATAAAGACGGTCAGAAAGCCGAAGTACTCAACCGTTTCGGCGGCGTCACTACCCTGACGGCTGCTACGGACTCCACGCTCCAGCTCCGCCTTACCGAGTGCAGCACTTGGAGCATGCAAGTGGAGCACGACAGTATCCTCACCGTCCGGCACACCTTCTACGCCACCGACACCCTCACCACCGTCCAACGCTACACCCCCCACTGGCGGAAATTGGCAGAATAAGTTTTCAAGCGAATGAGGGGAACGGAGCAACGATGCGCCGCCTAGCCCCACACCGACTTATGACACGAGACAACAGTAACGCCTCGTGACAACGCGCACTTCTGCACCTCTCTACTTCTTCTGCGATCAACGGTAGACATTAATCCTTTCTGTATCCACCCCCCATTCTCCGCAAGAATCACAAAGCTGCGCCCCCTGATCCATCAGTTGGATCAGGGGGCGCAACTTATATTCTTATGTTCTTATGAGTAAAGGAAGCCGATCTCTCCGGTTTACTTCGACTTCTTATAACGTTTGTTCATACCGGCAATCACCTCTTTGGTGATGTCGAGATGACTGTCGGCATAGAGCACATTATCACCCTGCTTGGAGAGAATCATCTGATAGCGTTGGGTCTTGTTGTAGTCGTTGAGGAAAGAACGTACACTGTCGCGCAGAGTCGTGTTAAAGCGTTCTTGATCGGCCGCCATCTTTTTCGACAGTTGCTGTTCGAGCTGTGCCCCCTCTTGCTGCAACTTTTGAATGCGCTGCTGAGCGGCACGTGCTTGCTCCTCACTGGTAAACGCTCCTTTCTGCATCTTCTGCTGGAACTCACCATAAGCCTTCTCCATCTGCGCCATCTTTCCGGCAATTTGTGCCTCGTAACTCTTGCTCTTCGATTCGAGTGCCTGCTTTTGTTCAATGCAGAACTCATATTGAGTCAACAGGGAATCAATTTCCACATAGGCCAAACGAGGGGCTGCCTCCGCGGAGGCAGCGACCTGGGCTACCGATTGAGGAGTGTTCATTTGGGGCTGCTTATTGTTGCAGGCAGTCATCAAGAGTGCTGCGTTCAGAACTGCAGCGGTCATCAGGGCGTTGATTTTCATACTATTCTTCGGGATTCTGGGGATATCTTTGAGAGATGAGCGTGTCGGCATTGCGGATAGAGTGCTCACGCACAGCATAGGGATTCTCCCGTCGAGCCTCGCGATCTTGCGTCGTGGCACACCGCACACCGCGCTGCGCCATCGCCTTGTTGCCACTTACATGACTGTTGACGAACTTTCCCTTAACGACAATCCCTACACACAGCAGGAGCAGGGAGAGTGCAACAATAATTAAGGTGGGCAGCAGTAGTTGTTCCATTCGAAATGTCTAATTTTGCGCTGCAAATATACCACAACGCCCCCAACGGGACAAGCGATTTGCAGTATTTAAGTGGAACTCTTTATCCTCTACCCCATAAACTTATGACCCAGCTCTCACCTAAGGCCGTCTTTGACTGTTTCGCACAGATCAACGCCGTGCCTCGCCCCTCCAAGCGCGAAGATAAGATCCAGGCTTTCCTCCTCAAGTTCGGCCAGGATCTCGGCCTCGACACCCAGATCGATGCTGCCGGCAATGTCCTCATCCGCAAGCCCGCCACACCCGGCTATGAAGACCGAAAGACCGTCGTGCTTCAGAGTCACCAAGACATGGTGTGTGAGAAGAACAAGGATGTGGAGTTCGATTTCGACCGCGATGCCATCCAAACCTATATTGATGGAGAGTGGCTCAAAGCCAAAGGCACGACGCTCGGTGCCGACGACGGCATTGGTGTGGCCATGGAGATGGCTCTGCTCCAAGCCACCGACATCGAGCACGGTCCTATCGAATGCCTCTTCACCAGCGATGAGGAGACGGGACTCACCGGAGCGATGGGACTTCAACCCGGCTACATCACAGGCGATTACCTCCTCAACCTCGACTCCGAAGACGAAGGGCAGCTCTTTGTGAGCTGCGCTGGTGGTGTGCGCACCGAAGCCACCTTCACCATCGCCGAGGAAGCGATGCCTGCTGGATACTTCGCTGTGCGCCTCTTTGTCAAAGGGCTCACGGGCGGACACTCGGGCGATGACATCAACAAGAAGCGCGCCAACGCCAACAAGCTCCTTTTCCGCTTCATCCACAATGTGATGCAGCGCACCGATCTCCGCATCGCTGACATTCAGGCCGGTGGTCTGCACAACGCCATTCCCCGCGAAGCCACCGCCATTGTGGCCGTCCCGGCCAATTATAAGGAGCAGCTCCGCATTGACCTCAACCTCTTTTCCGCCAATGTCCGCGAGGAGTTTTCCGCCACCGAACCAGACCTTGTGGCCGATCTCGACAGCGTCACCCTCCCCGCAACCTGCCTCAATCCCGAAGCCGCAGCACGGATGGTCAAGAGCCTGATCGTGGTGCACAACGGCATCTATGCCATGAGCCAGGATCTCGACAATTTCGTTGAGACATCGAGCAATCTGGCCAGCATCCGCAAGTCGGGCGACAAGATTGTCGTTACCACCTCACAGCGTTCGAGCGTGGCGAGCAATCTCGACAACATGGCCTCCATCGTCCGCGCGGCCTTCGAACTCGGCGGTGGTGTCTGCATCACCAATGAGGGCTACCCCGGCTGGAAGATGAATCCCAAGAGTGAAATCCTCAAAGTGGCCGTCGAGAGCTATCAGCGTCTCTTCCATAAGGAGCCGCGCATTCTCGCCATCCATGCCGGATTGGAGTGTGGCCTATTCAGCGAGAAGTATCCCCACCTCGACATGGTGAGCTTCGGTCCCACCTTGCGTGGTGTCCACTCCCCCGATGAACGCCTGCTCATCCCCACAGTACAGATGGTGTGGGACCATCTTCTCGATATTCTTAAGAACATCCCACAGCGATAACCCACGCGCGGCAGACAGCGTCTCTTGCCCGCCGCACATCTGCTCCACCGTGAAAACCCTTCTTCTGCCCCTAATCATCACTCTCGGAACAGTCCTCCTCGCCGCTTGTATGGGCGAGGAGGATTATTCCGTTTCGAGCGCGGATCGTCTCCGCTTCACCACCGATACCCTATCGTTTGACACCGTCATCGCCGGCCATTCGACCAACACCTACACCCTCGACGTGTTCAACCCCAACGGCCGCGCCGTGCGGATCAGTCGGGTCTATCTGGAACGTGGAGCAGACTCTCCCTTCCGCGTCAATGCCGATGGGGCGTTTCTCACCGGTGGAACGACCTCCGATCTCGAGATCGCTGCCCACGACAGCCTCCGCACCTTCATCGAAATGACCGCCCCCCCGAGCGGAAAGGATCATCCCGTGGCACACGAGGATCGTCTGGTGTTCCGTCTTGAAAGCGGTACGGAACAACGGGTGGTGCTTCAAGGGAGCGGACAAGATGTCGAAGAGCTCCGCGCCCGCGTCTTCACCCGTGACACCACCCTCACTACCAGCCGCCCTTATCGAATTCTCGACAGCCTCGTTGTGGATCGCGGCACGACCCTCACCCTACCCGCAGGCTGCCGCCTATACTTCCACGCCAAGGCGCAACTCATCGTCCGCGGTACACTCATCGCCATGGGTACCGCTGAACATCCCGTCATGATGAGGGGCGACCGTTTGGGCAACATGTTCTCCAACCAGCCCTATGACCGCATCCCCAACCAGTGGGGAGGTGTCATTCTCCGTGCCACCAGCCGAGGCAATCATCTCGACCACTGCGACATCCACAGCGCGAAGTTCGGCATCCTCGCCGAATACTCCGACAATGCCGTGCCCAAACTCCGCCTCGAAAACTCCATTGTCCACAACACCTCCGACCACGCCCTCTGCCTCATCGGTGGCAGCTCGGTGGTTGGCAACTGCCAGATCTCCAATGCATCGGGCGATTGTGTACGCCTCATTGGCGGGCATCACCGTTTCACTCATTGCACCCTTGCCCAATTCTATCCCTTCACCGGTGGTCGAGGAGTAGCTTTGCGCCTCGCCAACACCGAGGCCGATGCACGGCGACCACTCGATGCAGCAGACTTCATCAATTGCCTCATCACCGGGTATGGCGATGATGAGCTCATGGGCGAACCTTCGACACGCTACACCGACCTTGCGTTCAACTATCGCTTCGACCATTGCCTCCTCCGTACACCGCGGGTGGACGACGCCGCCCACTTTACCGGATGCCTCTTCGAGGCCGACAGCCCAGAAGCGATGCGCAGCAGCAAACAGTTCTTCCCCGCCTTCGACCTCGCCCGTCTCCTCTTTACCTTCACCCTCGCCGAGGGACATCCTGCCATCGGAGCGGCCGATGCCGCACAGTCTCAAGCACTCTATCCTTCCGACCGAAATGGCACCGCGCGCCTCACCGATGGGCGGAGCGACATCGGTTGCTATGAGTATCTCGCTCCCGCAGCACAACAATAAATCTCTCGTCATGCCTCAAAAGCCCAACAACCGCACTCCGAAGGCTTCGCCCAAGAATGTGCCCCAGCAGGACAGTTTCGGACGTCTTCAACCCCAAGAGCTGGAGTTTGAACGCGTAGTGCTCGGTGCGCTCCTCCTCGAAAAGGACGCCTACTCCGTGGTGAGCGAAATCCTCAAGCCCGAAAGCTTCTACGACCCGCGCCACCGGCTCATCTTCGAGGCCGTGCGGCGGCTCAACATCGAGCAGAAACCCCTCGACCTCCTCACCGTGGCCGAACAGCTCCGCGCCACAAACCGCTTCGAGGAAGCAGGTGGCCCGGCCTATCTGGCTCAACTGACCCAAGGCGTGGTCTCCTCCATCCACATCGAATACCACGCCCGCATCATCGCCCAGAAAGCCACCGCACGTGAACTCATCACCTACACCAGCGGCATCCAGGAAAAGGCATTCGATCCCACCAGCGACATCGATGAACTCATGCAGGAAGCCGAGGGTCGGCTCTTCGAACTATCGCAGAAAAACCTCAAACAGGACTACGTCCAGATCGACCCCATCATCAACGAGGCCTACGACATGCTCCACAAAGCTGCCGCCCGTGCCGATGGTATGTCAGGGATCCCCAGTCTCTACACCCAGCTCGACAAGATGACCGCAGGCTGGCAAAATTCCGACCTCGTCATCATGGCTGCACGCCCCGCCATGGGCAAGACGGCTTTCGCCCTCTCCATGGCCAAGAACATCGCCTTCGAGCAGGACATCCCCGTGGCCTTCTTCTCGCTCGAAATGTCGAAAGTACAGCTCATGAACCGTATGATCTCCAACGTCTGCGAGATTCCGAGCGAAAAAATCAAGAATGGACAGCTCGCACCCCACGAGTGGGCGCAGCTCGATGGAAAGATTTCCAGCCTCTACGGCAAACCGCTCTACCTCGACGACACCCCTTCGCTCTCCGTCTTCGAACTTCGCACCAAAGCGCGCCGCCTTGTGCGCGAACACGGGGTGCGCGTCATCATGATCGACTACCTCCAACTCATGAACGCCTCGGGGATGAGCTTCGGCAGCCGTCAGGAAGAGGTTTCCACCATCAGCCGTTCGCTCAAAGGCCTGGCCAAAGAGCTGAACATCCCCATCCTCGCCCTCTCCCAGCTCAACCGCGGCACGGAAAACCGCGTCGGCACCACCCCAGGCAGCACCAACGAGGCCAAACGCCCCCAACTCTCTGACCTCCGCGAGTCGGGAGCCATCGAGCAGGATGCCGACCTGGTGCTCTTCATCCACCGCCCGGAGTACTACCGCATCTTCAAAGACGACAACGGCAACGACCTTCGGGGCAAGGCTGAGATCATCATTGCCAAGCACCGTAACGGTGCGGTGGGCGATGTCCTGCTCACCTTCAAGGGCGAATATACGCGTTTCGAAAATCCCGATGATTCCCTCCGCGTGCCCCTGCCGGGTGAGACGGTAGTGCAGAGCCGCGAATCGTCTGCACCTCCTCCCTCTGCCTTCGATGATGGTTTCCCCACCGACCTGCCTCCTTTAGAAGATCCCTTTGCTCCCATGCCTCCTGGGGCAGTGCCGTTCTAAACCTTTGAGGCTATGCTTCCTACCCCTGAGGCACTGCCTTTTCTCTACAAGGCTTGACCACCACGCACCTGCCGCACTTATTGCTTCCCCGCAGGCGACCTCTCTTTCCCACTTTCCCCTCCCCTCCAACTACGCAGCCGCGCCAAAGGGTTTTCCTCCCTTGGCGCGGCTCGTTTTGTGCGCATCATTTTTGGTTCCTGCCCCTTCGCACATTCCCCATTCACCATTCCCCAGCATTACAAAGCCATTGTAATGAGATTACAAGCCGTTGTAATGAGATTACAAAGCCGTTGTAATGAAACGACACGCCCATCCGGATCCACGAAAAATGGAATACAGTCCCAACAGTTGCCCAATCTCAAAGACACGAAAAGGGGACACACTCCTCAACACTCCCTTACCACGCACCCAAATCACCCACATCTCTACCTTACAAAACTGCCTCTTAATCCCCTTTTCCTACAAGAAAGCTACAGAATCGCACTAAGCCTTCACTTTTTCGATGGATTTCTTGGCGAATAGTCGTTTTTTTTTACATTTGCGGCATCAAATTTCCACACTTCCATGAGCAGTGTGCCATGCGGCTCAGGGCTGCTCCGGGAAAATCCTTGACCTTCTCATCCCGACAAGGGCTAACTCCTTAAACTTACAACGTATGCTGCAAAAACAATTCGCTGACGTTGCCGACAAAATGTTCGATAAGGACACGGCAAAAATCGTACGCCAACACGCCACCATTGGGTCGATTGTGATGGCACTTCCGCTGATGGGCTTTGACCTGCTGCTCTTCATGTTCATTTTATGGGATATGTACAGCGATCTCTGCAAACGTGCGCGTAAAAAACTCCAGTTCGGCACCATCATTCTCGGTATCATCGTGAATTTGGTGGTTGGAGGAGCGATCGATTTCCTCCTTACTCTCATTCCCATCATTGGCTGGTTGGGCACGGGATTTCTGGTCTACCTCCAATTCTACTCTTCCGGAAAATCATTCATCACAGCACTGAAAATGAAGTAGTTGTTCCAACGCATTCTCATCTTACACCTACCGTGAACAGTACAGAAAACATGCTGAAAATGGCCATCGACCTTGTGAAACTGATGGGCAAGAGTTATAAGCCATAAGTCATCCCGACAACCAGACAAAGCGGCCGTGCCAGAACCTGTTGGTTTTGACACGGCCGCTTTGTAGGATTGCTCAAAAGCGGAGGGAGGGCAAGAGGCACGTCACATCAGTTCGCGGTAGTGGCGGAGATGGTCGGTGAGTGAGCGCACTTCGCGGACGAGCTGCTCCGTTTCTTGCGTAATGTGGAGGAGGAGGTTGATGGAGGTCAGGTTCACCGCCTTGGTCGAATCCTGTACATCTGCCAAGACATCGTGGCGGAAAGCCCGGAAGTCGCGACGCAGGAGGTCGAGGGCACGACGATGGTCGCGAAGTGCATCGTACCGCTCAGCACGAAGGTCGACACACACTTGCAAGGTACGATCGATAAAAGTACGGCGGAGTTCGGTAAAGCGGAGGGCATAGGCCGCATCGATGGGCGTAAAGTTGTTGTCCACATGTTCAAGTGCCGAATCGGTGATGCGGAGCACGCCACCGAGGATCTGGCGCAACGCGTTGTGCACAAGGTGGAAGGGGGTGCTCAGGCGCAGGCTCGTCACCTCGTCTACCCGGCGGAGGCAAAGCGTCTCGCGACGACGAAGGTTCTTCAGTTCCCGTTTGGCGGTGTCCATGCTCCGTGCCGTGTGGCGGAGCGGCTTGAGCGAAAAGGTCATCAGACCATCCGTGCTGTGCGTGAGGTTTTGGGCGAAACGCTCCACCATCTCTGCCGTGCTCACCATGAGGTGGCGGCAAAGCATGCGGTTCACCGCCGTGCGGTCTTCCGTGTTGAGCATCGTTTGGAAAAGGACATCGCCCTCACGCTCTTCACTACTTTCCTTTTCAGCCTTAAACTGTCCGTGGAGGACGATTCCGAGGGAAAGGGCAATGAGTGCAAACATCGCCACCCCACCACCATGATAGATAGCGAGTGCAATGAGGAACGCGGCCACGAAGGCTGCACCTGCCGTCATAAACCATCCGCCAATGACATTCAGCACTCCCGTGATGCGGAACACAGCACTCTCACGTGTCCAAGCACGGTCTGCCAACGATGAACCCATGGCAATCATAAACGTGACGAAAGTCGTAGAGAGGGGGAGCTTGAGCGATGTGCCGAGAGCGATGAGCAACGCGGCCATACAGAGATTGACCGAAGCGCGTACCAAATCGTAGGCCGCACCGGAAAACTCGGGATCCTCGGGGGCGGGAGCGAAGCGGCGATCCACCCACTGCGCCACAGGAGCAGGAGTGAGGCGCGCCACCATTTCGGCCACGCGGCGCGAGAAGCGGACGATGCTGCGTGCGGCATTGCTCGATCCGAAGAGTTCTTCACCCTCGCGGCGCGTGGAGAGCCCCACTTCTGTCTTCGTCACACGCTGCGCCTTCTTCGAGGTGACAAGGGCAAACACCATGATAGCGCCGGCTGCCAAGAGGAAGATAAAGGAGGTCTTCGCACTTCCTTCCAGACTGGTCATCATGAACGTAGCGGCATCGCCCGAACCATTGGCTGAGAAGTCGAGGAAGGCGGAGAAACCGGCGAGGGGAACACCGATGAAGTTCACCAGGTCATTGCCGGCGAAAGCGGTGGCGAGGGCAAATGTACCCACGAGCACAATGACGCGGAACACATTAACGCCTACCACGTGGAGAAGCTGGCAGAGGATGGTGAAAGCGACAAAGCTACCCAACAGAATCATTGGGAGATTTGTCTCCATGGTGTGGAGCAGCTCAGGCGTCATGAAGGAGAGATCCTTCATTCCTTTAAAGAGCATGAAATAGAGGATACCCGTGATGGCCACTCCACCAAAGAGGCCGATGGTGTAGCGCATGCGCGGCTTATAGTGGAAAGTAAAGACGAGACGTGCCACATACTGCACCAATGCACCGAAGACAAAGGCCAAAGGCACACTGAGGAAAATGCCGAGCATCACCTGAATAGCCTTGTCACTGTTGAGGTAGTCGCCGAAATCCAACGCACCCGCACCCATCATCTTCACCATGGTCAGCGCGAAGGCAGCACCAAGCAACTCAAACACCATCGACACAGTCGTTGAAGTGGGCATACCGAACGTGTTGAAGATGTCGAGCAACACGATGTCTGTAACCATCACCGCCACGTAGATGATCATCACTTCCTCAAAGGAGAACTGCGTGGGATGAAAAATACCATGTCGGGCAATGTCCATCATACCATTAGAAAGTATGCAGCCCGAAAACACACCTACCGAAGCCACAATAAGCAGTGTGCGGAAACGTGCCGCTTTCGATCCGATGGCAGAATTGAGGAAGTTCACAGCGTCGTTACTCACTCCAACATAGAGGTCGAAGGCCGCCAAGATGAACAGCGAAATGACGACAGCAATAAAGAATATTTCCATACAATAATATATAGAGGATTGAATAATACGCTGCAAAAGTACAGCAGCAGTGTTATCTCCATGTTACGCTGCGGTTACAATCTGGTTACAACGCCGAAAAACATGCCGACATCACGGCGCGGCTCAGCGTTTTGCCGTAACTTTGCGAGCGAAAACCATTCCTTAGTACGCCCATGCCGCGCATTCTCATCGTAGACGACGAACCGGATCTCTGCGAGATCCTCCAATTCAACCTCGACCTCGCGGGCTATCAGACAGAGATTGCCGCTTCCGCCGAAGAAGCACTAACCCTCCTCCAACCCGACCACGACCTCATTCTCCTAGACATCATGTTGGGAGGCATGTCAGGCTGGGACTTAGCCCGCACACTCCGCAAAGAGCGTAACCTGAACATACCCATCCTCTTCCTCACCGCCAAGACCACCGAAGCCGACCTCCTGAAAAGCTTCTCCGTGGGAGGCGATGACTTCATCACCAAACCGTTCTCCCTTCCCGAGGTACTGGCGCGCATCCGTGCATGCTTGCGACGCACGGCTGCCCCGCAAGCTCCCATGCCGTCTACCAGCCAACTCATCACCCTCGACGGCCTTCAACTCGATCCCGACCGCGGCGTGGCCATGATCAACGGCGCGCGACTCAACCTCTCTCCCAAAGAATGGGGCATCCTCGCCCTCCTCCTTTCGCGCCCGGGCTGTGTCTTCTCACGCGAAGACATTCTACACCAAGTCTGGCATGGGGAGAGTTGCGTGCTTGACCGCACTGTCGATGTGCACATCGCCCGCCTCCGCCGAAAACTCGGCCCAATGGGAGCCCGCCTCATCAACCGCCAAGGACATGGGTATTGCTTGGAATGAATCATACGATAGGGGCAACGTTCCGTGACAAGACGTCCACTGGCGTCCGCAGCATACGCTCTGATGCTGACATTGTCACGGGACGTTGCCCCTATCTTGTAGCATTTAACCACGCTTTTCCCTACGGCCATCAACAAACAAATCTTTCGCCAATCCCAAATACCACTATATTTCTACGCCCATCACCACTCGTTATCAAACACTTACAAAGAGAACATCTATATTTCACCTTGTACACGGAGAAAACATGAGAGGGATTACGTAACTTTGCACCGTGAAGTTACGAAAAGAGTGTATTTTATTGGAAATGAGCGTATGTTAATCGCTCATGATAGTAATAGGTTACGATTTAGTTAGTTATCTGCTGCATTATTCTTCTGCGCGTTGCGTAACCTTCAAAGAACTCTTCGTATGCAAAAGTAACAATAAAACGGGAGATTTTGATATGAATCTCCCTGATTTTTTTTCTATCTCATACAAGTTTTTCCGTAAAAGCGGCTTTATTCGTCGGTACACCATCGCCCAAAAGGATTTTGAACGAACGTGTGCCGACTACTGCATAAGCGGAGAAAAGGGCTTTGCCTCACGCCTAAGCAACAGTTTAGACTGATGAGGCAAAGCCCATTTCTTTTGTGCTTATGCCAAAGAGGTGTTTTTACGGCTTTTCAGATGATTTTTCTTTTTCGCCGTTCTTTTGAGCCGGAAGCGGAAAGCCGTGTATGACCGCTTGCCCATAAATGGAACAAGCCGTCACCCACAGCAGGCAAACAGGGAAGAATGATTTTATCTGCCCGCCCCGACACGTCCGGCCGGACAGATAAAACCATACTTCCTTGCAGGTGGTTTGCTCGGTTTCATGCTACCGGCTATGTCCTTTTTTGGGGGGACTTCCTTTTTTCACGGATTTCTCTTTTGAAGTTTTCTGTCTAATCTGCCTCTACTTCCGTTTACCTCCATTTTCGCGCCTTTCAGTGGGCCGCATCAGGCAGTCATTTCCGTTCTGGGCGCAAAGGTAATTTCGGGATTTGACGGGAAAGCAAGGTCAAGCCTCCTGTTTTCGGGAAAAATCTCCAGCCCTGCGGGTAGTATTTTTCTCGAAAAACCTTGCATTCCCTAATCCCTACCTTTTTAAGCACCCGAAACGAAAACGACCGATGCGACAGAAAGACGCATAAAAAAAATGTCGGATAAACGAGAGGCAGATAAGATAGTTTGAAACTCAACTCCCTCAGCTCTTGAATCCGCATAAAAAATAAAAATCAAAAACAGAACAGATATGGGAACAACAATGGCAACAAAATTCGTGGCTTGGGAAGTGCCGACATTGGAAGCACTGAAAGGCAGTAAGGTTTACATCCTTCGTGAAAAACTGAACAACGGAGGACAGATGAACCGAGAGGAAAAAGATTGGCTCACCGAAAAGGTGAATAGCAACACCTATTTCAAGAGCGCAGTCCCCCTGCAAGGCTGGAGGTTTGACTTCTCCGATGTACTCCGCACGTTTCTCGTGTGCCAATACGGACGTTGGACGGAATACAAGGCAACGGACAAGACCGGACTTCGTAGATACCTATACGGCAGGATAGACAACATTGTAGAACTTGAAAAATAGCGAGGATATGACAGCAACGGCAGACTTCAGACAATTGGCGCAATACATAGGGCTTGCGATATGCGCCCTAATCATGCGCACCGCCCTTTGGGTGTTCGGCATCCTTTGGGGTATCGTCAGAGAGATAGTAAACGGAGTGTCCCGAGTGGCGATAGGCATAATCGTGGCTATCCTTTCCGCAATCGCCTTATTCGGCTTCATCCTTTGGTTATTCACCCTTTAATCTTACCGATAACGATATGAAAACGACAGACCATTTCAAGAGAACGATACAGATGTATTTGGAGCAACGTGCAGCGGAAGATGCGCTCTTTGCCAAGAAATACCGTAACCCTGCCAAGAACATAGACGATTGCGTGACCTACATTCTGAACTATGTGCAGAAAAGCGGTTGCAACGGCTTCACGGACGGGGAGATATACGGACAAGTCGTACACTACTATGACGAGAACGAGATAGAGGTGGGCAAGCCTATCCAATGCCAAGTAGCCGTGAACCATGTGGTGGAACTCACCGCAGAGGAAAAGGCGGAAGCACGTCAGAAGGCTATCCGACAATATCAAGAGGAGGAAGTCCGCAAGTTGCAGAACCGCAACAAGCCGAGAACCGCCACCAAAGCGACCACCCAAGAAGTACAACAACCCTCATTATTTGATTTAGGCTTATGAAACCGAGAACACATATACAGCAGGAAGTCGCACATCTGAGCAAGCGACTACCGAGATTGACCGCCACGCAAAAGGCATACGCTTTCCGTCATTGCTTCAAACACTACGCAATCAAGAGAGCGGACGGCACGAACATCTGTACCGAGTGCGGACATTCGTGGAAGAGCGACCACGACCTTGCAGACACCCTTTGCGGATGCACCTGCCCCCATTGCGGTATGCAGTTGGAAGCATTGCGCACCCGAAAGAGCGTTTTCAACGACAATGAGTATTTCTCCATCGTTACGACCAGCAGGCAGTACCAAGTGATACGCTTCTTCTTCGTCAAGTCCCGATACAAGGCAGGGCAAGCAGCCGAGTATTCAATTTATGAAGTGGTGCAGAGGTGGATTTCACCCGATGGAAAGACAACGACCGTTGCCCGACTGCGTGGTATGTCAATGTTGTATTACGACCAATGGGCGGAATACAGCGACATGGAGGTACGCAAGCAAAACAAACTCCAAGCATACGATATTGCCCCAGTATGCACCCATCCTCGACAGCGTTTCATTCCCGAACTGAAACGTAACGGTTTCAAGGGGGACTACCACAACATACTACCGTATGACCTTTTCACGGCTATCCTTTCCGACAGCCGAGCCGAAACACTCTTGAAGGCAGGGCAATATACTATGTTGCGTTACTATATCCGCAGTTCCTTTGACATGGAGCGGTATTGGGCATCCGTCAAGATATGTATCCGCAACGGTTACACCATTTCGGACGGCTCCATGTGGCGTGACACCATCGACCTCCTGCGTCATTTCGGCAAGGATACGAACAGCCCGAAGTACGTCTGCCCTACCGACCTCAAAGCGGAACACGACAAGTTGGTGAGAAAACGCAACCTGCAAAGGGAGCGTGAGCGGACGGAGCAGCAACGGCAAAAGGCGATTGAGGACGAGAAGAATTATCTGAAAGCCAAAGGCATCTTCTTCGGACTTGTGTTCTCCGACAGCCTTATCTGCATCAAGGTCATAGAGAGCGTTGAGGAAATGGAAGAAGAAGGGCGGATAATGCACCATTGTGTGGGCGGTTATCACAACAAGGCAAACTCCCTTATCCTATCCGCCACCATTGACGGCAAACGGATTGAAACGATAGAAGTGTCACTGAAAACGCTGAAAGTGGTACAAAGCAGAGGGGTATGCAATTCCAATACCGAGTACCACGACCGCATCATCCGACTTGTGGAGGACAATGCCGGACTTATCCGTCAGCGTATGAACGCAGCATAATATCAACCTATAATACAGAATAATATGGAAGTAAGATTTGAAAGCATGGTTTGCTTGTGGGACGATAAAATTCCCACGATGTTCCTTGCATTTATGAACCTCCTCACTTTTTGTCAGAGTGAGGAGCAGTTAAGGGCAAGCGTAAAGGACTTTTCCGAGAAACACGAACTTGACAAGTTCTTCCTTTACGGCTTCGGCTCACATCATTTCTACCTGCACCAACGCTATACGAGTAACCCCGAAATGGTTATGCGGAGCAGAGTGTTGTCAGTACATTTCTAACCATCTAAAAACAACGATTATGAGTACACGGATGACCATCAACGGAGTAAGCACCTGCACGAAAGCAGGGACAGAGAAATACGAGAAGTTCCAAACGGGTATCGGCAGACGCAAGCGGACACTTGTGCAATACGACTACCGCCACACGGACGGGGAATTATTCTCTTGTGTCAAACCCACGTTGGACGAGTGCCGAACCGCACAGGACAAGTGGCTGACGGCAAAGGAAGGAAAGGAGGGCAAGCAATGAACGAAGCAGGCTACCAAACGCTGATAGTCAAGTTCAGCAAGTCCATCACGGAATTGGACGGCATCTTTGACGATGCCGGAGCGTGGGGAGTTGAAACCCTTAAAGGATGGGTAGAGGACTATGAGAGCAGTCGGTTTACCGCTATTGACACCCACACGGCAGTCATAACGAGCGAGTACAATATGGAGTGTGTGAAAACATGGTTGGAAAGGAACACCCCCATAGCCGAGAAAACAGAATTTTGAACATTCGGGCGGTGTCCGCACCGCCCGAACATAACACCCAAAGAAGAATGAATATGATAGCAAAGACAATTTTGGAGCAGATAGGTGGCAGACGCTTTGCCGCCATGACGGGAAGCAAAGACTTCATAGACATGGGCAACGGCTTACGCATGAGCCTTGCGAGGAACAAGACGAGTGCCAACCGCCTTGACATCATCTATGATGCAGGGGCAGACCTCTACAATATGCGCTTCTACCGCAGGACGTTCAGCAAAAAGACATTCGAGAGTAAGACGAAGGACATAGAAACGCACGAGGGTATATATTGCGATATGCTGGAAGAGATGTTCACGGTGGTGACGGGACTTTACACCCGTTTTTGAGAGGTGGGCGGCGAAAGCCGCCTACTTTCTTTCAGTGAGCATGATGGCGGACAAAGAAAGTAGCAAAGAAACCTCTGTTCTAATCTACGATGTTATTGCCTAATTTCTGACATATAAATTCGTTTGTATTCACTACCTTCTATTGGCTCTATATCGGTTATTTCAAATGAAGTTCCTCTCAAAAAATTGACTTGCGTT
>JBHAFF010000001.1:0-64527 GCA_041855985.1 Alloprevotella sp. | reverse complement strand
ATGCCTTGTTACGATTTTCGCTTGTTTTCTAATTGCAACACTAAGATAAGTGAAAAATCTGACACGGCAAAATCCTGGGCAACTTTTTGTTGCTCAGGAACTTATAAATTAATTTAAATCAAAGTGTTGCGGAATTAAGGTATTCCTTTCTCCTATGCGCTCCTTTTTCCTGACTTTGACAGGAGGCTTCTTAGCCGTGATGTCATCGATGACTGCGGCAGCGCAAACTCCTCAGGACTCCGCATCCACGGCCAACGACACCACCCCACACACCCGGATTGTCACACGCCGTGTGCCTCGCACCCATTATAACGGTGTGCCCCGCGTGCGTCATAAAGCCCCAGGATTCCGCATCCAGGTCTACACGGGCGGCAACAACCGTGCTTCCAAACGCATGGCGCAGCAAATGAAGCAAAAGATTCAGAAAGCCTTTCCCGAACTTTCGGTCTACATCTCCTTCCAGTCGCCCCGCTGGATCTGCCGTGTGGGCGATTTCGACTCCCGAAAGGAGGCTCAGCCCTACGCCCGGAAGATCCGTGCCCGCCGCATCTCCACCGAGACCAACATCGTGTCCTGCCAAATTCTCCGTGCCTACTGACCATACCCGTCAATGCACCTCCTCGCCCCGCTCCCAATGAGCGGAAGCTTACGCCCAACTCATGTCTGAACAAGAACGCTTGGAGCATCTCATGCTCCACTATGAAGAAATCCTCAAGCTCCTCGGCGAAGATGCTGATCGCGAAGGCTTGGTGAAGACTCCGGAACGTGTGGCCAAGGCCATGCTCACCCTCACGCGAGGCTACGGGATGGATCCTGTGGCCGTGCTCAACAGCGCAAAGTTTGTCGAAGAGTACAACCAAATGGTCATCGTTCGCGACATCCAGTTTTACAGTCTCTGCGAGCACCACATGCTCCCCTTCTACGGCAAAGCCCACGTAGCCTATATCCCCAACGGCCATATCTGCGGCCTGTCGAAGATACCTCGCGTGGTGGACATCTTCTCCCACCGGCTTCAAGTCCAGGAACGCCTCACCCTCCAAGTTATGGAAGCCATCCGCGAGGCTCTCGACCCCTTGGGCGTAATGGTCGTGATCGAGGCTGAGCACATGTGCATGCAGATGCGCGGCGTGGAGAAACAGCATTCTCTCACCACTACCTCCTCCTTCTGCGGTGCCTTCGAACAGGCCAAGACCCGCGAAGAGTTCCTCCAACTCCTCCACCGATGAAACGCGTTTGCTGCATCGGGCACATCACGCTCGACCGGATCGTGACTCCACGAGCCACCCGGCACCAATTCGGCGGAACAGCCTATTATTTTGCCCATGGCATGGCACGCCTGCCAAAGGCCAACTTCCAACTCGTCACCTCACTCGCGCCCACAGAAATGGCCGCGGTAGAGGAACTCCGCGCCCTGTCCGTTGAGGTCAGGATTGTGGAGAGTGCGCAGACCGTATATTTCGAAAATATCTACGCCACCAACCAAGACCACCGCACCCAACGCGTGCTGGCTCAGGCAGCTCCCTTCCGCATCGAAGATCTGACCGAAGTTCATGCCGACTACTACCACCTGGGCAGCCTCTTGGCCAATGACTTTACGCCCGACATGGTGCGCTTCCTCTCTACCAAAGGACGTGTGTCGCTCGATGTTCAAGGATTTTTGCGCAAGGTCGAGGGGCAGAGCGTAGTGCCCACGGATTGGGTCGACAAACTGGCCTACCTGAAATATGTAGATCTGCTCAAGGTGAACGAGCACGAGATGGAAGTACTCACCGGCAGCCGCGATGTGCGCACCGCAGCCGAGACCTTGGCCGCTTGGGGAGTGCGTGAGGTAATCATCACTGAGGGAAGTCTTGGTTCGTTTATCTACACCGAAGGTCGCCTCATCGAGATCCGAGCCTATCCCCCCCTCCAAATCGTTGATGCCACCGGCTGCGGTGACACCTACATGACGGGCTATCTCTACAAGCGTGCTGCTGGAGCCAGCTATCGCGAAGCTGCCTGCTTTGCCGCCGCCATGTCCACGCTCAAACTGGAAGCCTTCGGCCCCTTTTCGAAGACCTACGATGATATCTGCCGCGTCATCGATTTTCGGGAGATCGACCTGCACATCCGTTAAGTCCCAGCACGATTGGCTGCCGATTGTTGTCTACAATCGGCAGCCAATCTTTTGTGTCCATCGCAAAAACTTCACCTAAGCCTCGCCCCATTTCCTCGTCTCCACAACAACTCCAAGGCGTTGTAATCGAATTACAAAGGCGTTGTAATTGAATTACAAGGTGCTGTAATCGAATTACAAAGGCTTTGTAACCGAATTACAGAGAGGTTGACACCAAAGGATCACACCGTGCGAAGGAATGGAGATTGAGAAAGAAAGGGGGCATCCTCGACATTTCCACGCGAAAAGCACCCCAAAGGGTTTGCCTTTCTCCCAAAAAATTGTAAATTCGCAGCAGAAAGACGAAGCTGCACCGCTCGTCTCTGTTTCGTTTTCACCTTATGCCCCACGTCCCCCCTCTACTCTGGCGTTGTGCCATGCTAGTTGCACTTCCCTTGGTGCGCCACGGCGTGTTCCTCTTCACGATGGTTGCATTGGTCGTCACCACGGCCGGCATCATCGGACGTCCGTCCAGCCGTTACTCCTTCTACGCGCTGCAATTCTTCGTGGACATGTATGCCATATGCACCCTTCTCTGCTTCTTACCTGCAAGAATAAGACGCGTACTGAAATGCCTAATGTATGCCACGGCCTACGTGCTGGCCATCACCGAAACCTTCCTGTTCTTCCGGTTCAACCTGAACTTCTCGCCCACCATGCTCAACCTCCTGATGGAGACGAACACGGGCGAAGCGAGCGAGTTCGTCACAGGCTGCCTGCACAGCACGGACTTCTGGCGCACACTCACCATCTACGGCACCATCCTCGCCATCAATGTCTTTGCCGCGCGATGGGGCTACCTCACGTGGAAAGGCATCTGCCGCCTGCTTCGTGTGCACCGCCACGAACGGATGCGCCAATTGGGCTTTGCGCTCCGCTTTGTCCTCGTGCCCGCCATCGCCCTCACAGGACTTTCCGTTGGCCTCATGCCCTGGATCAGAGAGAAACGACAAATCGCGGAATTCCTGAGCAACGAGCACAGCCGATCCGCCGAGCACGTATCGATGCACGTGTTCTATACCCCGTTCTACCGGCTCCTCTATTCCGCCCACTTCCTGCACATTGCGCGGATGGAGACAGAACGGCTCATCCATCGGATGGATCGGCTGTGCGTGGACAGCTGTGCCGCCACCTGTCCGAACATTGTGCTCATCATCGGTGAGAGTTACAACAAGCACCACGCCCAGATCTACGGTTATCCCGCCGAGACCACTCCTCATCTGGCTCGGATGGCACGACGGGGCACCCTGCAAGTGTTCACTGATGTGATCAGCCCTTGGAACGTGACGAGCCAATGCTTCAAATCCTTCCTCTCCACCCACAGTGCCGACCAACCGGGGAACTGGACAGACGGCGTGCTCTTCCCCTGCCTCTTCCGCCGCTCGGGCTACAAAGTAGCTTTCGTCACCCAACAATTCTACCGCTCAGCCAGCCAAGGGGCTATCGACTTCAACGGCTCATTCTTTCTCAACGACGCACGCACCGACAGCCTGTGTTTCGACTACCGTAATGCACGCCCCATCCGTCCCGAAGCCTCGATCCCCCAACTGCTCACGGGCTTCACCCCAGGCCGCAACAACCTGTATATCCTCCATCTCTATGGCCAGCACATGGAGTACGCTCGTCGCTATCCTGCCGGGCAAGCACATTTCACCCCCGACGATGTACAACGCCCCGACCTGACCGCCGCACAGCGCGCCATCGTGGCGCACTATGACAACGCCACGCGTTACAATGACGAGGTCATCGCGCGCATCTTCCAGCACTTCCGCCAGCAGGATGCCCTCATTCTCTACTTCTCTGACCACGGCGAGGAGGTGTACGATGAGGATGTGGGCATCTACGGCCGCAACCATGCGCCCCGGCCATCGGCACAGATCCTGCGCGGCGAATACGAGATCCCCTTTATGATGTGGGGCACGCCCACCTTCCGCCGCAAGCACCCCGCGCTCTGGCAGCGCATCCGCGCCGCGCGCCAACGCCCATTCAGCCACGATGACCTCCCCCACCTCCTCCTCGGACTGGCAGGCATCCACACCTCCTACTACCAGCCTGAGCGCGACCTTCTCCATCCCGACTTCCGGCCTCAGCGTCGGATGGTGAAAGACGTGGTGGACTACGACCTCCAGCGTGCCCAACCCTAATACCAATCCTCTCTCTCCGATATCTCCATGACGCTCACCCGAAAAGACACGGCCTTCCTCAAAGGTTTCGCCATCCTTCTGATCATCGTCCACAACTTCTGCCATTGGCTCCCACTCTCCATCATCGAAAACGAATACACTTTCGAGCTTGGGCGCATCTGGAAGTATGTCCACTATCTCGAAGCGGGACGTCCACGCGTGGTGCTCAACTTCTTTGCACACTTCGGCCATTATGGCGTGCCGCTCTTCCTCTTCCTCAGCGGCTATGGCTTGGTGATGAAATATGAGCGTGAAGGGGCGCCCTCCATCCCCATTGGGCGGTTCATGTGGAGCCATGCCGTGAAGCTCTGGAAACTTCTCGTTCCGGCCATGATCCTCTTCTTGGCGGGCGACCTCCTGCTGCGCGGCAGCATTGAGCATTCGTGGCAAAACCTTGCACTGATGGTGAGCTACGTGGCCAACCTCCTCCCCACCGGCAATATGATCCTCGGCCCATGGTGGTTCTTCTCGCTCATCATGCAGTGCTACCTCATCTATCGCGTGCTCTGGCAGCCCTGCCGCAGTCCGTGGATACTGTGGGGCACGGTAGCGGCCTCGCTCGCTGTGCAGGCAGTGCTCTATGTCACGGATTTCCGCTTTGAATGTTTCACCGTGGGCGGTGCTCCGCGCATGGTCTATGCCTTGGAATATGTTCGCTACAACGCCCTCGGCCACCTCCTCCCCTTTGCATTAGGGATCGGAATGGCACGTGGCGCATGGCAGTTTTCCCCCCTCACGGTGATGATGGCGGGCATTCTGCTCACCATCGCCTCCGCTTTCAGCATCTGGCTGTGGTTCTTCTCACCGCTCTTTGCCGTTATGGCAATGTTACCCCTCGCAACCCTCGTGCGCGAAGGAGGTCTCCGCAATTTCCTGACGTGGGTTGGCCCCATCTCCGCCGCCATCTTCGCCTTCCACCCCATCGTGCGCCGCCACCTCATCGATGCCGCACGCCAAGCCGCGCGCATCGATCAGCCCACCCTGGTCTATGGCGAAATACTCCTCTATGTCCTCATCACCCTAATCCTAGCTTGGATCTACACGCAACTGATGCTGCGCATCGGCACGCGTAGTAAATGACTCCACCCAACATCCGAACCTTCCCTCTCCCAACATGCTCACCAAGGACCAACAAGACGACCTCCGCCAAGCCATCGATGTACTCCGCCAAGGAGGCACAATCCTCTACCCCACCGATACCATCTGGGGACTGGGCTGCGATGCTACCAACCCCGAAGCCGTGGCCAAGATCTATGCCCTCAAACAACGCACCGATGCCAAGGCACTCATCTCGCTCGTGGACGATGAGCGCAAAATCCAATTCTATGTGCCCGATGTGCCCGATGTGGCATGGGACCTCATCGAGTGTGCCGACCGGCCGCTCACCATCGTCTACGACCAAGTGCGCCATCTCGCTTCCAACCTCCGTGCAGAAGACGGGAGTGCCGCACTTCGCGTGACGCGCGAAGAGTTCTCTCGCGAGCTCTGCCGCCGCATGAAGCGTGCTGTAGTCAGCACCTCGGCCAACATCAGCGGACAGCCCGCCCCCCGCAGCTTCACCGACATTGACCCCATCTTGCTCCGCACGGTGGATTATGTCTGCACCTCACGGCGTGAAGAGCGGGGCAATGCTCAGGCATCATCGGTCATCAAGCTCACCGCTTCGTCCGAAATCACCATCATCCGCCCCTGATCCGACGAGAACGCATCTATATCCTCCCCACCATTCCTATCGCCGAACGTCATGAATTGGCTACAACGACATCTCACTGCCAAACAGTTTCTCCTGCTGATGAGCCTCTGCGTGGGTCTGGCCTCCGGACTGGCTGCCAACCTGCTCAAAGCCTTTATCCACTTTGTGGAACACCTCCTCACCAGCAACTTCGTGGAGACGCATTCCAACCTGCTCTACCTGCTCTATCCTGCCGCGGGTATCCTCCTCTCTGCCCTCTTCATCAAGTATGTGGTGCGTGACAACATCGGGCACGGCGTGACAAAAATCCTCTATTCCCTTTCGCGCAATCAGGGACGTCTGCGTGACCACAACACATGGTCGTCACTCGTAGCTTCGGGGATCACTATCGGATTCGGCGGTTCAGTGGGTGCTGAGTCGCCCATCGTGCTGACGGGATCGGCCATCGGCAGCCGCTTTGGCCGCTGGTTCAATATGGACCACCGCAGCCTCATGATCCTTATCGGGTGCGGGGCATCGGGTGCGGTAGCAGGCATCTTCAAAGCCCCCATCGCCGGTCTGGTGTTCACCATTGAAGTGCTGATGATCGACCTCACCATGTCATCGCTCGTCCCCTTGCTCATCTCCTGCGCCTCAGCGGTATGTGTGAGTTATGCCATCTCGGGGAGCGACACGATGTTCCACTTCAACCTCAACGACCCCTTTCTGGTCAACCGCATCCCCAGCACGATCCTCTTGGGCATCCTTTGCGGACTGGTGGGTCTCTATTTCACCCGTGTCACCAACCGCTTCGAGCGGGTCTTCTCCCACATTCCCAACCTCTACCTTCGCTGGGCGTTGGGCGGCACGGTACTCGCCGTGCTCATCTACCTCTTTCCCCCACTCTATGGCGAAGGCTATGGCACCATTTCTATCCTGCTCAACAGTGCCACATCCCAAGATGCAGCAAGCGTGATGAACCACTCCCTCTTCTACACCCACAAGGATTGGCTGCTGCTCTACCTCGCCCTCATCATCCTGTTAAAAGTATTCGCCTCAACGGCCACCAACGGCGGCGGTGGCTGCGGTGGTACGTTCGCTCCCTCGCTCTTTCTAGGCTGCCTCACGGGCTATTCCTTCGCTGCGGTGTGGAATATGTTCCGCCCCTTCGGCATCCTCCTCCCCGCCACCAACGCCAGCCTCTACGGCATGGCAGGAGTGATGAGTGCCGTATTTCACGCGCCCCTCACGGGCATTTTCCTCATTGCCGAGCTTACAGGAGGCTACCGTCTCCTCGTGCCACTGATGATTGTTTCGGCCGTCAGCTACATGGTGATCCACGCCTTTGAGCCCCATAGCATCTACTCCATGCGTCTGGCTCGCCGAGGAGAACTCCTCACCCACCACAAGGACCAAAGTGTCCTCACACTGATGAACCTCGATGATGTGACGGACAAGACGCGCCCCGTGCTCTCCCCCACCATGACACTGGGCAAGATGCTCCACGTCATCGCAACCAGTCGCCGCCTCCACTTCGCCGTCTGCACCCCCGATGGCATACTCCGCGGCGTGATCAACATCAACAATATTCGCCACCTCATCTTCCGCTCCGAACTCTATCAGGTGTTCAACGTGAACGGCCTGATGACCCAGCCCCACGCCATCGTACGCACTGGCGATACGATGGCGGAGATCATGAACAAATTCCAGCAACACGATGCCGGCACACTCCCCGTAGTCGATGAAGACGACCGCTATGTAGGTTTCGTGAGCCGCGCACGGCTCTACGGGGCTTACCGCGACATCCTCAAAGACTTTTCCGAAGAGTAACTCTACTTCCCCCATCATGACCTATCAACAAGAAACGATAAAGCCCTACCACCAGGAGGGCGAAAAAGGGCAGCAAGTCGAACAGATGTTCGACCGCATCGCCCATTCCTACGATCTCCTAAATCACCTGCTCTCCCTCGGCATCGACCGCTCTTGGCGACGTGCGGCCATCGATAGCCTCAAGCCCTTTGCCCCGAAACGCCTCCTCGATGTAGCCACCGGAACGGCCGATTTTGCACTGCTCGCAGCTCAGCGTCTACACCCCGACACACTCTTGGGAGTGGATCTGAGCGAAGGGATGCTCTCCGTGGGTCGGAAGAAAGTAGAAGCCGCCGGCCTCTCCTCCACCATCACCCTCAAAAAGGACGACTGCCTCCATCTCGATCTCGCCGACGAATCGTTTGATGCCGTCACGGTGGCCTACGGCGTGCGCAATTTTTCCGACCTCGACCGCGGCCTTCGGGAGATGCGCCGCGTGCTACGTCCCTCAGGACGTCTCGTCATTATCGAGCTAACCGCACCCATACGCTTCCCCATGAAACAACTCTTCTGGCTCTATGCTCATGTGTTGATGCCCCTTGTGGGCAAAATCGTGTCGCGCGACAATCAGGCATACACCTATCTCCCCGCCACAATGGAAGCCTTTCCACAAGGAGAAGTGATGCAGGGCATCCTGCAAAAGGCAGGCTTTCGTGACGTGCAATTCCGCCGCTTCACCTTCGGTCTCTCCACACTATATACAGCAGCACGCTGACACACGATGAAAGAATACGGTCTCCTTGGCTATCCTCTCGGCCACAGTTTCTCGGCAGCCTTCTTTGCCGAAAAGTTTCAGTGCGAAGACATTGATGCGCGCTATGACAATTTTGAGCTTCCCTCGGTGGAGGGGATCCGCGATTTCGTGGCCGATCGCCCCAACCTCGTGGGCTTCAACGTAACCATTCCCCACAAACAGGCCATCCTTCCTTACCTCGATGGCTGCTCCCCTGAAGCCCAAGAGATCGGTGCCGTCAATGTGGTCTGCATCCGCCGCGCGGAAGGCAACCTGTCCCTCTATGGTTGCAACTCCGACATCATCGGTTTTCGCGAGAGCCTCCGCCCACTCCTCCGCCCGCACCATACCCGCGCCCTCGTGTTAGGCACAGGCGGTGCGTCCAAGGCGGTGATCGTAGCACTGCGCCAGCTGAACATCACACCGACCTACACCACGCGCCGCCGCACTTCCCCCACCATCGTCATCGGAGAAAAGGAAGTTCCGGTAGTGGAATATGCAGAACTCACGCCCGACACCATCAGCACCTGTCCCCTCATCATCAATTGCTCGCCCGTAGGCATGCACCCACATGTGGACAAAGCCCCAGAGCTTCCCTACTCCGCCTTGACCGAACGACATCTGCTCTACGACTTGGTGTACAATCCTATAGAAACCCGATTCCTCACCTTAGGACGCCAGCAAAATGCAACGGTAAAGAACGGCTTAGAAATGCTCCATCTTCAAGCCCTTGCGGCATGGGACATGTGGCACGATGCGGTTCGCTAAAACAACGTGCTTCGATGCCATTTTACCTGTATTAGCCCGATTATCTGCACATTGACTGACTAATTCTGCGGACACGTCACACTCATTCCCAGAATTCCTACTACCTTTGCAAAAGTTTTCTTCTACGCCCTCCCCGATTAGGGGAATGGACGCCCCACCCCACTAACCTTTATCCTTTTATTCTCCTCACCATGAAAAAGAAATATCTCTTTCTTTTCCTATGCCTGATGCTGAGCTACATTTCCTCAGCAGCCCACGATACGCAACAGTTCACTTTCGAACAAGCGCGACGCATGCTGACTGCTACAACAGCCACTACATGGCTTCTTCCCGGCACACAGCAAGAGGTATCGCTGCGCTGGTATGAACGCCATTCCTCCTTTTCTTCTGAACATATCCGCACTTACGTAGCCTATGCGGGTGATACCTTTGTAGGAACGGCTTCCGCCAGTGATCAATTCATCAGTGGTGAAATCATGTGGAAAGGAAAAAGCTATCGACTCACCACCGTCCAGCAAACGGTGCTGCTGCAAGCCACCGAAGAGCCTGAGAACTGCGGCACATGCTGTGAGAAAAACCACCAACAACCCGAGAAACCTCTTCAACAACAAGACCTCTCCATTCGCCCCACACTCAAAAGCCACACACCCCCGACCTTACAATTCAACAATGAGCCCCACCTCTACTCCGATGGTGTGCTTCGTGTCTATCGACTGGCCTTGATGGTGGAGTACAACATCTTCTCCACCACTTATGCGTCCGACATCAACCGTGTCAAACTCTTCTGGGCTGGTGCAGAAACGGCACTCAATGAAATCTACATGCGCGACCTCGGCATTCGCTTTCAAGTCATCAACAACGAGCACCTCATCCGCAAGAGTGCGGCCGAAGAACTGCATTCGCCGACTTGGAGTGCACAAAAAATTATCGAGGCGGCAACCCCCAATTTCAATAAAGTCATTGGCGAACAAGCCTACGATGTCGGTCTGGTGATCACCAACAATCGAAGCTCGGGTATCGCCGGAATGGCCTCTCTACATGGTGTTTATGCAAAAAGCGTGAAAGGCTATGCCCTCGCCAACACCAACTATCCCACCATTGGGCATGAGATCGGACATTTATTCGGCGCAGAACACACCTTCTCGGCAGGTGGTGATGTCACCATGAAGACAGAGCCGAGCTCCGGAACTTCCATCATGAGCTACGGACATCAAGAAAGTCGCGACTTCTTCTCCTTGGCCAACATCTGGTACATCAAGAACTCCATTCTTAACAGCAAAGACTACTACGTAGACCCTCAACGCACACAGGTCGTAGGACCACATAATTCCGACAACATTCCCTACGGCATACCCTCGGACAACCGAGCACCCATCATCGACCGCTCAAAGATTGCCAAACACTACCGTATCCCCAAGGAAACCGAATTCCAATTTCATATATCTGCCGTAGACCCTGATGGAGATCCTCTCTGCTATGCTGCTCATCAAACCGACATCCGCCGATACAACGAGCCGAGTGTTGCACGTTTCAGAAGCTATAAACCTTCATCCAACAACTTAATTGTCTATCAGCCCACCTTCCGTGAGGATGACGGCAGCATTTTACCTTACAGTGCATCGGGACAGTATCCTGAGGCTGCTCCCACAGGTACATATACCTTTTGGCTCGCAGCCTACGATGGCCTTTCTCCAAGCGCACGACAAAACAATCCCAACCACTGCACACGCTACGACGTTGTACAAACCAGCGTAGAAATCGTAGAGGGAACACCCTTCAAATTCACGGGCATCGATCGGAGTTCCGTGCCTCTGAAACGCGGAGAAAAGCGCACCATCAGATGGGATGTCGATACCAGCATCTTTGGCAACGATAGCAAGGTGCGCATTCTTCTCTCTGACGACCTTGGGAAGAACTTTCCTTACGTCTTGGAAGAATGCACCGAAAATGATGGACAGCATGAAGTGGTCATCCCCTACATCGAGGCAAAGAAAGTCAAGAAGTTCCCCCTACAGCTGAGCACGAACGAAAAACCCTTTGAGTCGACACAATCCTTGGTGTTTAAAATCGAAGTCATCGGCCACATTGCCCATGCCATCTCCAATAATGACATCCGCAGTGGAGGCATATCAATCGAACGACACCGATCCATCACCTTCCAGAATGTTCCTACGACACAGATCACGGTGAATGACTGGTCTGAAATGCCCTCATACGCAGAGATTACAGCCCAAAACAGGACTGGCGGAACGATCCCTGTGAGCTACGCGCAGGAGCAGATCACTCCTCTGTGCATCAAACGAACATGGACAGCAGAGTCAAGTGGCAACAAAGCCTTCCTCGTACAACACGTCTATCTCAATACACCTGCAACAACCCTTGCCTTCACGGGCCAACTTCCCCAAGACATGGAGGTGACGTGTCTGAGTCAAATTCCACAACCGCAAGCCATCACCCATAACGGCGGCGAAGATGCACAACTTCACTTCCAGCAAATCAAGGTGAACGGTGATGAACCTTGCTACAGCGTGCAACGCATCTGGACACTTACCGCACCCAACGCTGATCCCATCTCTCACACACAAGTCATCCTGGTGCACGACTACCAAAAGCCAGAGTTTTCACAACAGCCTCCCCACATGGTCGTACACGCAGACAGCGAAATTCCCCAACAACCTCAGCTCGTGGCTGTGGACGACTGCGATGGACGGGTGAACATCACAACCTCTCACGAAGTCATTTGGGATAGCCAGAAGGGACAAAAGGGCGGAGTCATCTACCGATGGCAGGCCAAAGACCAACGCCAACAAGAAGCCCTCCTTGAGCAATACATCTTTATCGATACCGATGGTACAGTGGTCAAAAACAACGTAGCAGCACTGCGACAAGAAGCCAACAACCTTGGTAAATACTGCATTGCCCACCTTTCCCATCTGATGGTTACCTACAACGATGGCTGGAATGCCTATGTGGAAGACCGCACAGGAGGATTGCTCATTCGTCGTCTACCCACAACTTTCAAAGCCGGAGATCTGCTCACTGAGAATTTTGAATTGATTACCGTTGTTGGAAACGGCAGCGACCCATATGGCCGCCCCATCTTTGAGTACAAGGCACACCAAGGCGAAGTTCTGGCACGGGGGCAGTCTCTTCCATTACTGCACACCACCATTGCAGAACTTCAGGAACGACCACAGGACTTCGAGTATCGACGCGTGATGGTGGAGGGTTTGCCGCACAACCATCAAGCCTTTGTGAAAGGGCTGATGACCTTGCGCGAAAAGAGCACTGCCACAACAGCCAGAACACTTGCCGTCAAGGGAGAGTTCCCCACTCCCATAGCCTCCTCGGTTGGTGAATTGGCACTGGTGGGATACTATGCTCCCCATTCCAATGATGGAGCATTCTTTGAAGTTGTGCAGCAGCAAGATGTTTGGGGTAAACTATACGTGTCACACCACGGTTATGCCACCCACTTTGTGGATGCCCCCTTCTTCATGCCCACAACCACCGTGCCCTATGCCGAGGAGACGACACCGCTCCCCATACAAGCAGCTATTGTGGCCAATGCCAGTCAAGAGGATGCACTCACGCTCGACTACCGTTTCGCTGCCGCGTCCCTCGTGCCAAAAGAAACCCCATTGCTGATCAAAGCTCCCAAAGGCGTGTACTACTATCAGTTTACCATTGACACCCCAGACCCCCTCTTGGGCACGAACCTCCTGCGTGGTTCTCTTGCAGAAACCACGGTTCATGCCACCAATGGTGAAAAGTTCTACTACCTGACTGCTGACCCGCAATTAGGGTTCTACTGGCAGCAGGGCACACAGGGCAATAGCGTGCGCAATGGTGCGGGCAAATGCTATCTTGCCGTGCCTGCCACTATGGGCAATGGCGTCCAAGGTTTCCAATTGGATCTCAACCTAATCACCGCGCTTCCCGCAGTGGAAGTGCCGGCTCCCAAGGCTGACGCAATCTACGACCTCTCGGGACGCCGCGTACAGCAGGTTCAGAAAGGCATATATATCATCGGCGGAAAGAAAGTCGTCCGGTAATGATGCGCACTCTTGGCTCAACGACAGAACACGGCTATAAAACGTGCCCCTCTCGGGAAAAAGCCTATAGACTGTCCTTACCATTTCAACTCCCTGTCGCACCTCTTCATGTGCGACGGGGAGCTATCAACCTCACCATTCCCCTCCCATGAAACGCTATCAACGTCCTCTCGCCACCCTCATCCACCTTTATACAGAACCCGTACTCACAAATCCTTCGACGACTCTCAGCACCAAATCCGTTGAGAGCAGTGAACCACAACTCACCAACGAGTTGTTCGGACGGCGCAACAGCAGTCTGTGGGATGAAGAGTAGTACCTACTCTATCCACACGAGCGCAAAAACGCACCAACAAAAGAGGAAGATGTAGTTCTTCCCTTATCCCCAAAACAACCGCCATCAAAGAGCTTAAACTCAATGATGGCGGTTGTTCTTTGCAAATGTTCGTGAACTCTTCGGGGAAGAGGCTTATGACACACCGCAGATCAGCTTTTCTTCACCAATTTCGGAAGTTTGATTTTCTTGCCTGCCGGGACGAGATCGGGGTTCTGGATACTGTTGTGCAGAATGATGTAGCGGGCAAAACTCTTGTTGCCGTAAGTGCGCTCAGCAATAAGGTAGAGGTTTTCACCCTTACGGAGAGTATGCACTGCACGCGTGCCAACAATGAGGAAACTGCCATTGGGCATCTGCTGGAACTTCTCAGCCTTTTCTTGTTGCGGATTTTGGAGTTTGGTGTGTGCCTTAGCCTGTTGTTCTGCTGCAGTACGCGCTTGCACTTCAGCCAATTTGGCCTTGGCGGTCTCTGCCTGAGCTTTTGCTTTCTCCTGCTCAGCGCGTGCTTTGGCTGCATCAGCTTCGGCCTGCGCTTTCTCGCGTGCCAGTCGTTCTTGGGCGGCTCGTGCTGCAGTCGCAGTAGTGTGGGGCGTTTGCGCAGCATTTGGAGCGTTGCGCACCGTAGAGGAGGGCGCGGGTTTAGACGCCGAAGTTGAAGAAGGCCGGGCAGGCTGAGCAGGCGTGTGTGCAGCATCGTGACTTGTGGAGTCTAAGGACAACCAGTTGTGGCGCCCAGCCAAGAAGCTCAACACCATCAGGAAGAGGGTGATGAGGATAAAACATGCAATCATCCAGCCATTCAGATGGCGTTCTGATTTCTCGGACGTATCGGAATGTAAGGTGATCGTTCCCTTTACCTTGGTTGTGGGTATGCCGAAGGGAGGAAGTATGGCCGCCGCCTGCTCTTCTGCATCGTGACGAGTAGTGGCCGTGAGATCTAGGTCAGCTGTGCACCCTGGATTTTCTGGTGCAGCAGAAGATGCTGCCGGCGTTTCAGACATGGCCATCGTGGATTCAGGGGAAGGAGCAGGCTGCGGCGTTTTTATGGCCGATCCGTACTGTGGTGTCGGATCGGACGCAGCAGAACGGGGAGGCGATCTCTTGACAACCGTGGGGGTGGGCATGGCCTCTTCGATAGCAGACACGGACGGCTGAGGATGAGTAGGCTCGGGAGCAGGCTTCTCCACCACTGGCATAGGAGGGGGATCCTCAGGCGTTGGAAGTTCTATGACGGGAACATCAACTGCTGTTGTGGACAGTTGTTCGGCAACGGGCGTGGACTGCGGGGTAGATGTCGGTTCGGGAACAGGCGTTTCAAGGAGTGAAGTCGCAGTAGAGTTACCCGCTTCAGGGATCACCGTTTCAAACGTGGGCGATGGAAGCTCTTCTGCGGGAGAGGGTGTCGCAAGTGGTTCGGGAACAGGTGCGGTGATGGATTCGATCTCTTCGTCCGTAGTCAGGTCATTGAGCGTCACGGTGGTGAAGTGGGCGAAAGGGCGATTCACCAAGTCGCGCAACACGGGGTCGGGAGTGAACGACACCTTACTGTGTCCGGTGATCAAGAAACGTTCTCCAGTATTGATGTTCACGCTCTCACGGTCACTGACCTCCACAAGTTTCATCGTGCCGAAGCCCGAAATTTTGACAAAACGGTCTTCCAACAGAGCTTCTTCGGTCAAATCAAAAAAAGAGCGCACGAAGCGTTCTGCCTCGTTGAGAGGCAGACTTTCACGTACAGCCAATTGTTCGGCCAAATCAGAAAGTTGAATCCTTTTGTCCATAGAAAGTGGAGAAAATCAGCGTCCCGTGGATAAATGGGGGCTCTAGGCGTCTCGATTACAGTTTATCTTTGAGCGCGGCACTAGGTTTAAAGCCGACCACAAGCTTCGGGGGAACAAGCTGCCGCTGCTTGGTGGTCGGATTGACGATGATGCGCTCATTTTTCTTCTTGACCTCGAAGGTGCCGAAGTTTTGGATGCTGATCGCATCGCCATTGTCCAACGCCTCGGAAATCACGCTAACCAAGGCTTCCACCAGCTGTCGGGTGTCCTTGATGTTCTGGTTGCCGCGCAGAGCGAGAGCGTTGATAAATTCTTTGTTGTTCATCGTTGGGGAGTGCTATACGATCTCTGCATAGAGGTCGAACTCTTCGGTGTCCGTGACACGCACATGATAGAAGTCTCCGAGAATAAGCGGTGTTTCACCCGCTTTTACCAAGACTTCGCAATCCACCTCGGGAGAGTCGAATTCGGTGCGTCCGATGAAGTAGTCACCCTCACGGCGGTCGATGAGGATGCGAAAGGTTTGTCCCACCTTCTCTGCTAAGGTTTCGGTGGAAATGCGTTCCTGCAAGCGCATGAGGCGGCTGAGGCGTTCTTGCTTCACCTCCTCAGAAATGTCATCGGAATAGTGCTCTGCAGCATAGGTGCCTTCCTCTTCGCTATACGCAAACGCGCCCATGCGCTCAAATCGAGATTGGCGCACGAAATCCATCAACTCCTCAAAGTCCTCCTCCGTTTCGCCCGGAAACCCGACCATCAGCGTAGTGCGAAGGTGGATGCCCGGTACTTCACGGCGGAAAGCTGCGATGAGATCGACCGTCTCCTGCTTGGTGAGATGACGGCGCATGCGCGAAAGCATGTGATCCGACACGTGCTGTAAAGCAATGTCGAGGTAGTTGCAGACATTGTCATATTCGCGCATCACACGAAGCAAGTCCATGGGGAAATGAGCAGGATAAGCATAGTGGAGGCGAATCCATTCAACCCCGGGGATCTGTGCCATCTGCTCGATGAGCTCGGCGATGGCTTGGCGTTGATAGAGATCCACACCATAATAGGTCAGCTCCTGCGAAATGACCTGAAACTCCTTCACGCCTGCGGCCACCATCTCGCGTACTTCGGCGAGGATCTCCTCCATGGGACGGCTGGTGTGCCGCCCGGTGATCAGGGGGATGGCGCAATAGGCGCAAGTACGATCACAACCTTCGGAGATTTTCAGATAAGCATAGTGTTGTGGGGTCGTGAGGACGCGCTCACTCAGGGCATGACAGGCTGTGGCCATGAAGCCATCGGTGGAGGTGAGGTCGGTAATGATGTCCTTCCAGTCAAACTTGCCATAGAATTTATCCACCTCCGGGATTTCGGCTTGCAGTTCCTCACGGTAACGCTGCGAAAGGCAGCCCATCACAAATACCTTGCGCAAATTGCCCTCCTCCTTCTGACGGCAAAGCTCCAGGATGGCATTAATGCTCTCCTCCTTGGCATCGCCGATAAAGCCACAAGTATTGATTACAGCAATGTCGCCGTGGAGGTCATCGGGGTTGTGATGAAATGCGCAGCCGATAGCCTCAAACTGTCGGAGGAGGCGTTCGGAATCCACGAGGTTTTTCGAGCAACCCATCGTGATGACATCGATAGTATGTTTCATGCAGTGGTGGAGGGGAATAATCAGGACTGTGCAGAGAAGAGCGACTCAACGAACTCTACACGATTAAAAGGTTGAAGGTCGGTCATTTTTTCGCCGAGACCGATGTAGCGTACAGGTACTTTCATCTGATGGGAGATACCGATCACGACACCTCCCTTGGCCGTTCCGTCAAGTTTGGTGACGGCGAGTGCTGTCACTTCGGTGGCTTTGACAAATTGTTTGGCCTGTTCGAAAGCATTTTGCCCCGTGCTGCCATCAAGGACAAGGAGCACCTCGCCCGGAGCTTGGGGATCAATCTTTTGCATCACTTTCTTGATCTTTGTAAGCTCGTTCATCAACCCCACTTTGTTGTGGAGACGCCCTGCGGTGTCGATGATCACGATGTCAGCCTTTTCAGCAGTGGCATGCGCCAAGGTGTCGTAAGCCACGGAAGCCGGGTCGGCACCCATTTTCTGACGTACCACGGGCACGCCGATCCGCTCACCCCAGATCACCAGCTGCTCCACGGCAGCGGCGCGAAACGTGTCGGCCGCCCCCAACACAACCTTCTTGCCTCCCTGCCGAAAGCGGTAGGCGAGTTTAGCGATCGTGGTGGTCTTGCCCACACCATTGACGCCGACCACGAGGATCACATAAGGGCGTCCTCCCCGGTCAGGCAGTTCGAAGCCCTCACCATCGGAGTTGCCATCGGTGGCGAGCAGTCGAAGGATCTCCTCTTTGAGGATGCGGTTCAGTTCAGCGGTACCGACATATTTGTCGCGCGCCACCCGAGCTTCGATATTTTTGATGATGTCGAGCGTGGTTTCCACTCCCACATCGCTGGTGATGAGGACGTCTTCGAGATTGTCGAGGACATCATCATCCACTTTCGACTTGCCGGCCACGGCGTGGGCGATTTTGGAAAAAACGCTGGTCTTCGTGCTTTGAAGACCTTGATCAAGCGTCTCTTTCTTTTCTTTCTTGGAGAAGAAGCTGAAGAATCCCATAGGTTATGATGGTGCTGCTGGTCAAACTATTCCCTGCAAAGTTACAACAAAATTATGGTTTTTGGGGACATCACCGGAGCAAAAAGGGCGAAAAAAGCCCCGGCAAGTAATTTTGCCGGGGCGTTTATCAGGAGATGGACGTTAAAGTCAGAAGAAGAGCTGGATTAGTTCTTGAAGAAGTCAGCAACTTCTTCGTTGCGTACCATCTGCTCATCAAAGATATAAGCACCAGTCTTAGGGCTCTTGACCATCTTGATCACCTTAGTGTAGGAGCGACCGTCCGTCTTGCCGGACTGAAGCGATGCAACGGTTTTCTTTGCCATGTCGTGTAGGTGTAAAAACGGTGATTACTTGATTTCCTTATGCACCGTCATGCGCTTGAGGATCGGATTGTACTTCTTCAGCTCAAGACGTTCGGGGTGGTTCTTGCGGTTCTTGGTGGTGATGTAACGGCTCGTTCCGGGCATGCCGCTATCTTTGTGTTCCGTGCATTCGAGGATCACCTGAACGCGATTTCCTTTAGCTTTCTTTGCCATTTTAGTAGGGAGGATTAGCCGATTACTTTAATGTCTTTCCAAGCGCAGTAACCCTTGGCCACTGCAGTTTCGAGGGCAGCGTCGAGACCCACCTTGTTGATGAGGCGCAAACCTGCAGCCGAGACCTTCAGCGAGATCCAGCAGTCCTGCTCGACATAGTAGAACTTCTTCGTAAACAGGTTAGCATCGAAGGTGCGCTTCGTGCGACGCTTCGAGTGCGAAACGTTGTTGCCAGTCATGGCCTTCTTACCTGTAATTTGACAAATCTTAGACATTGCTATCTGTAATTTCGTGTTGCTTAATTTGTAGTTATTCCCAATCGAGAGGCAAAATTACGGAGAATTTTCTGCTTGGACAAATCTTTGCGGAAAAAATCATCCAAGTCGAGGCATTTTAGTCCTCGATTGTTGCATCCAAATGGGATTTCAGGTAGTCGAGCAGCATATGGATGGCGACGGCAGTGGCCGAAGAGAGGTTTTTGTCACGGCCATTGTCTTCCTCGAGCATCGCAGTGACGATATGGTCGGCGTTGCCCACTGCAATCCAGATCGTGCCAACGGTGACGGAGTTCTTGCCGTTCTCCACACCACCGGGTCCTGCAAATCCACTGATGGCTATGGCATAGTCCGTGCCGAACATGTTGTTGGCACCAAGCACCATAGCCTTCACCACTTCTTCGCAGACGGGGGTCTTTTCGGCAATGAGTTCGGCATCGACGTTCAAATGGTTGATTTTGATTTCATCAGCATAGGCTATAATGCCGCCTTTGAAGTATTGCGATGAACCAGGGACGGCGGTGATGACGCTGGCCACACGACCGGAGGTGCAGCTCTCAGCCACGGATAGGCTCTTGTGGTTGCGCCAGAGGATTTCGTTGATCTCTTTGCTGGATACTTTCAGGTCTAAGTCCATTGTTGAGCAGTTTGAGGGGGTTCTTAGAATACGGTGCGGGAAAAGGCAGGTTTGTCGAGCGGACAAAACTCCTGACTCTGGTATTTGAAGTGGCCGGTGATAGCAATCATGGCCGCATTGTCGGTGGTGTAAGAGAATTTGGGGATATAGATTTTCCAGATGCCGCGATCTTCCATTTGTTGGAATGCCGTGCGGAGTGCGGTGTTGGCACTCACGCCCCCGGCCAAGGCAACGTGTCGGATGCCCGTGGCCTTCGAAGCGGCAATGAGTTTCTTCATCAGGATATCCACGATGGTTGCTTCAAGCGAGGCTGCGAGATCGGCCTTGTGGATCTCGACAAACTGCGGTTCCTCAGCCACACGGTCGCGAAGGAAATAGAGGAAGGAGGTCTTCAAACCCGAAAAGCTATAGTTATAGCCTGCAATGTTCGGTTTGGCAAAAGTAAAAGCCTTGGGGTTGCCCTGACGAGCCAGGCGGTCTATGACAGGTCCACCTGGATAGCCCAATCCCATCACCTTCGAACACTTGTCGATGGCCTCACCGGCAGCATCGTCAATGGTCTGGCCAAGCACTTCGAAATCATTGTATGCATTGACCTTTACAATCTGTGAATTACCGCCACTCACCAGCAGACAGAGGAAGGGGAAGGGCGGATCGGCATGCGTTTCGCCCTCAGCATGGATGAAATGCGCCAAGATGTGACCATGCAGATGATTGGCCTCGATGAGGGGGATACCAAGCGCTGCAGCCAGACCCTTAGCGAAACTTACCCCCACGAGAAGGCTACCCATCAGTCCGGGGCCGAGGGTAACAACAATGGCTGACAGTTCGCGGCGATCCACCTTGGCTTCACGGAGCGCAGCATCGACCACAGGAACGATGTTCTGTTGGTGGGCACGGCTCGCCAGTTCAGGGACAACGCCTCCATAACGTTCGTGAACGGCTTGTGAGGCGGTGATGTTGCTCAGCAGGATGCCATCGCGCATCACTGCGGCCGACGTGTCGTCACAGCTCGACTCGATGGCAAGGAGGGTGATGGGGTGAGAAGTGGAAATCATAAGGTGGCGCAACAGCTTAATGGGTAAGGATTTCAAGGCCGCTTTCGGTCATGAGGAAGGTATGCTCCCACTGTGCAGAGGGAAGCTCATCCTCCGTAACCACAGTCCACCCATCCTCTTCATCGATGAACACCTCATGGGTGCCCATGTTGATCATCGGTTCGATGGTGAACACCATGCCGGGGACGAGCAGCATGCCGCGGTGGTGGCTGTCGAAGTGATCCACCTCGGGCTCTTCGTGAAAACCGTTGCCCGTGCCGTGACCGGCAAGATCCCGCACCACGGAATACCCATGGGCGCGGGCGTGCTTCTCAATAGCCTTACCGATCTCACCCACAAAACTCCAAGGACGTGCTGCCTGAACACCAACTTCGAGGCATTCTTTCGCCACATCCACCAGGCGGCGCAATGGCTCATCCACCTCACCGATGAGGAACATGCGCGAGGCATCGGCATAATAGCCGTCCTTGACAGTAGTAACGTCCACATTGATAATGTCGCCTTCGAAAAGCTCCTCTTCGTCCGAGGGAATGCCGTGGCATACCACCTCGTTAATGCTGGTACAGCAGTGCTTAGGGAAACCCTCATAGTTCAACGGAGCACAGACGGCACCGTGGTCGGCGGTATATTCGGCCACGAGGCGATCAATCTGGCCTGTAGTCATGCCTTCGCGAATTTCGTGGGCAAGCATGTCGAGAATGCCCGTGTTGATCACACCTGCACGGCGGATGCCCTCAATTTGTTCAGGCGTCTTGATCAAAGATCGCGTGGGAACGATGAACCCCTTGTCCTGAAACTCCATAATTTTCAGGTCAAATTCAGTGGGGGTCGCACCTTCGGGCAATATCCAGTTCTTATGTTGTCGTTTTACCATGTTACGGAAAAGGGGGTTACGCGCATTCCCATTGGTCGAAGATACGCATAACATGAGGTTATGGCCGCGAAGTTACGAAAAAACTATGGGATAGGGCGTTGTGCACCTGTCTTTTGTATCTTTTCATCCTTCGGGAACTCGACCGCACCTTGTGCAGCAATCGACCGGTCTGCCCCGTCCGATCACTCTGGCCATGGTTGTTCAAAAACACCTCCGCGGTGTCATGAAAAAGACTCCGCGGAGTCGTTTCAACGCCTCCGCGGAGGTGAAAAAACAATACCGCGGAGTCTTTTTCATGACAGCGCAGTGCCAAACAGGAAGCCATAAACACATGAATATCAACACAGATAAACTCGAAGTCCTTATCCTACCTTCTTACCTTGGCACCATCCTCCCGGCAATTATGCTTGCCCTTACCGGAACATTCCGCATGAAGACTTCCAGCCATGATTACCCCCAGAGCTTTTCCGCTGTCGCGTCAAATCTCTGGGGGTAATCGCAATATTCGTCCGGGATGGTCGAAAGACCGCCATTCGACAAGAGAGAAGTTTCATCCCCTCCTATTGCTTCCGCAACACCAAAGCGAGGTAATAACCTTCGCTCGATGAGAGAGAAGAGAGGAACATCTGTACCGTAGTGGCAGAAGAGGCCGAGAGGTGAGTCAGACTACGCACCAGCTCTGGAAAATGATTCGGTTTGACAGCCAATTGGAGTTCGTGTCCATCGCGCAGGGCATTCACTGCCACCGCCCCATGTCCGGGGAGGGTGAGGTAAATGTTTGCCCCTTTCAGCTTGTACGATCCACTGACCGTATTTCCGTTGGAAGAGGCTGTAAATGTACCATCGGACTTGAACGTCAGCGTAGTCTTCGCAGGATTGATACCCACACGCCCCAGCGCACTGGACATTCGGTCTTCCAGATCACCAGAAGCCATCGCTGCACCAAGTTTACAGGCGATGTTGCGGTTTTCGAAGACAAGAAGCGGGTTACTGTATGACCATGTTCCGATGATTTGTGCCTCGGTGATGGGTTTCGTGCCTAGATGGCTGCTATTCAGGCTCTGGCGCGCCGTTTCGCGCACCGCATCAAAGAAGTCGCCCAGCTGCGCATGTACCGCTCCCGGGAAAGCCAGGAGTAGGCCGCAGCATAAAGTTTTGATCGATAATTTCATGTGGTAATGTGAAGTTCGAGGGATTTTCACCCCCAATGGCCGGCCATAATCCGGCCGGCAGATGTCAGCGGAGGATGATCTTCCGCCCGTTTTTAAGGTATATGCCCGCAGGAGCTGTAGCGGGCGCGTAGATTCGGCCATCCAGACCGACGAGGGGAACGTCCACATCGTCTGAAGCCTGTGCAGAGGCAGCATGGAGGGCTGTAAGGGTCTGATCGAGGAAAGCGAACTCGATGTGGCCATTTTCAAGGCGTCGGATGTTGTAGATCGGACGCACCGGAGCCTCAGTGGCCCATGCCATCTTAGGGGTGCTTTCAGCGGAAAACACCGTCACATTCTGTGTACCGGGGAAGAAATCGCCCTGGAACTTTGGAAAAAGATCCTGATCGTCCTTCCCCTGCCAAGCATTGTCGGCCGGAACCACCGTAACACGCAGGCGGGCGGCGTTGTTGTTCACCACGTTGCCGCTCCAAGCGTTACGGTCGTAGTCGATATGGTAGATAAGCAAGCCTTCACCGAGACGCTTCGTAAACCAGTCGCTTTCTTGACGATTTTCGAGCGTGAAGTATTCCGAAGTGTTCTGAGGATTGCGGATGAGGTAAGCGCGCGGCACTTCGACGGCCGAAGCCGAAAGTGGGGCGAGCGTGGAGAGCGTGGGCTCGGTGAGTTCTTCAAATTTCAACCAACCCATATAGTTACGTTCGTAGGCCGAATAGCCGAAAGGACGATAACCGTCGTTGCCATACTGCCCGTAGTCCATCACATCATGATAGTCGGGAGTCTGCGTGCTGCGGGAGACATCGGTGCAGTAGAGGTCAGGAAGCCCGAGTGCGTGCCCCATCTCATGACAGAACACACCGATCGGTTCCAGTTCGGAGGAAGCCACGATGGGATTCCCATTGGCATCCTTTTTATATTGCGTTACTTTTTTGCCATCCACCACCACAGTCTCCGTGGCATAGGAGTGCATCAGTTCACTACCGATGAAGTAACTTTTGAAATTGATATTCCCAGACTTGATGTTCCATTCTCGGAAGTGTGCCCAAGGGTAGTTGTCGCGTCCTGTCTCAAACGAGTCGTGCTCGCCCGCTCCGGCATGAAAGAGTACCACCAAGGGCACGCCCTTATCCTCGACAAAGTTCGAGAAATTCACCCCCTGCTGCACTGCCGAATCCACCGCTTCCTTATAGAGTTCACCAATGCGCACATCGGCGGTATTTCCGCTACGCGCGGCATAGTAGGCACGCTCACGCTTCGTCTTGATCCGCGCCACAACTTCGAACTTCGGAAGAAAGGCTCCATAACTCTGGTCGCGGAAATAATCGCGCACACTACCCCGCGATTTGCCATTGAGCTTGAACTGGTCGCCACCCAGATGTTGTTGCACAAGTTCGGCAGTGGTCGTGGGCTGGAAGCCAACATCGGCAAACTCCACCATAATCACAGGGATACGATGCTCACCAATGCTATTGAGCACACCCTTCGAACGCTCTCCATACACACCCAGTCCATCGGCCGATGTGGCATAGAGTGCCCGCATGCTGCGCTCAGGGGCGAAGCTCGAAGGGCAGCATGCCGCCGAGTGAGCGTCCGTCGGAGCCGATACGTGGAGGATGGTACCATTGGCCTGCTGTAAGCGCAGGTGACGAAGCGGACCGGAGGCCAAGGCGGTGAAGGCAACCGTCCATGCCCAGAGCGAGAGAACAAGTTTATTCATGGATAGGAGAAAGAGTTCGGGAATGAAACACTGCGCGGGTGTAAAGCGCAAAGATTTGTACCAGGAGAAGAGCCAGTGCAGTACTGACCCCTAATGCCGGCCAAGGCCAGAGGGACGGTGTCACACCATCTTTCAGAAAAATGCTGCGCCCTTCGGCCACAAAGCCCAAGCCCAATGTGAGTAAAGGAGTGGCCAGGACAAAAAGAACTACCAGCCAAAGCAGCATAAGCAGCGTGATGAGCGCTGAACGTTTACCGCGCGAGAGTGACTGCTGCGAGGTGCCGCTCCCCTGCTCTTCTGCCAGCACACGACGTGTAGCGCGATGCGCCCAAACGGCAGCACCCACCCAAGCCAGCAGCCCGAAGAGGAAGAGTAGTCCTCCCATCCAAGGCAGAGGCAATGCCGCCACAGCTTGTGGCCACGGATGCCCCCCCTCGTGGAGCAACCCAAGCGGCACCGCCCAATTGCGGAGGCACAGGAGAAGCCCCATCATCGGAAAGACGGCCGCCAAGGCCATGGCACAATAAGGTTGCCACAGGCATCGTGCCAGCCGCGGAGCGCGGTCAGCCATGAAGAGGAAGGCGAGCTTAAATTCTTTCATTTCGACAAAAAAGGAATTTGACGGGGGCAAAGTTAAGCAAAAAACTCGTACCTTTGCGCGTATGAAGCCCGAAAAAGTCATTAAATGGGGATTTATCGGCTGCGGAGAGGCTACAGAGAAGAAATTTCTGCCTGCTTTTGCCGATCTTCCCGGTGCATGCGTTACGGCGGTGATGAGCCGGACGGAAGCCAAAGCGCGCAATTTTGCCCTCCGACACCGTATCCCACGCTGGTATACCGATGCCCAAAATCTCGTCACCGACCCTGATGTAGACATTGTCTACATTGCCACGCCTCCTTCCACCCACACCACCTTTGCACTGATGACGCTCAGTGCGGGTAAAGCGGTGCTCGTGGAGAAGCCCCTCGCCACCCAATACGAGGACTGTCTGCGCATCAATCGTCTGGCAGCCGCCATGCACCAACCTTGTTTCGTGGCCTACTACCGCCGTTATCTGCCTTACTTCCTCAAAATCCGCGAGCTACTCGATGCACAGGCCATCGGCAAGATGATCACGGCACAAATTCGCTTTGCCGTTCCACCACGCGATCTGGACTATAATTCCGAAAATCTTCCCTGGCGGCTCCAACCCGACATCGCAGGCGGCGGATATTTCTATGACCTCGCCCCCCACCAGCTCGACCTCCTGCAACAGCTCTTCGGCCCCATCGTAGAAGCCAATGGCATCACGGCCAACCGCGGAGGACTTTACCCTACGGAGGACACGGTGAGTGCCGTGTTTCGGTTTGCCAACGGAATGCCGGCTTCGGGAACTTGGTGCTTCGTGGCCGATGAGCGCGCCAAGGAGGATCGTGTCCTCCTCATCGGAACCCGTGGACAAATCTCCTTCTCTGTCTTTACCTACGCACCCATCCACGTACAGTGCGAAAAGGGAGAGACCCACATTGCCGTGGACAATCCACCTCATGTGCAGTTTCCACTCCTTCAAGAGATCATGCACCACTTACAGGGCGATTCCCTCTGCGCCTGCCATTCGGTAAGTGCCACCCCGACCAACTGGGTGATTGACCGCATTCTCGGGAAATTATAGGGAAGAGCATACTTCCTTGGCTAAAAAATCCGTAACTTTGCACCAAGCATTGGCGCACTCACGCATAAGGCTTCCCATCTTTCGCCCGATGCGTTACGCTTTTAGATGGTTTTTCACCCCATCCCACACACCGAAGAATACCAATTTATATATGGAATTAGCAACCAAATACGCACCCGAAAGCGTAGAAGGCAAATGGTATGAGTACTGGCTCAACCACAAGCTGTTCAGTTCGAAACCCGACCAGCGTGAACCTTACACTGTAGTCATCCCACCGCCCAACGTAACGGGCGTGCTCCACATGGGGCACATGCTCAACAACACCATCCAAGATATCCTCGTGCGTCGCGCGCGTATGGAGGGCAAGAATGCCTGCTGGGTACCGGGCACGGACCATGCCTCAATTGCCACCGAAGCCAAGGTAGTGAACAAGCTCGCACAGCAGGGCATCCGCAAGGTCGATCTGACGCGTGAAGAGTTTCTGAAGCACGCTTGGAAATGGACGGACGAGCATGGCGGCATCATCCTCAAACAGCTCCGCCGCCTCGGTGCAAGCTGCGATTGGGACCGCACCGCCTTCACCATGGACGAGCAGCGCAGCCAGAGCGTGATCAAGGTTTTTGTAGACCTCTACAACAAGGGGCTCATTTACCGCGGCCTGCGTATGGTCAATTGGGATCCGAAAGCACAGACCGCCCTCTCCAACGAGGAGGTAGTCTACCGCGAGGAGAAGAGCAAACTCTACTACCTCAAATATTATGTGGCCAATGACAACGGTATCACGACCGGTGTCGAGGGTGAAATCATCCACAGCGATGCACGCGGACGTTATGCCGTGGTGGCCACCACACGCCCGGAGACGATCATGGGAGACACCGCGATGTGTATCAACCCTAAAGACCCTAAAAACGGTTGGCTTAAAGGTCAGCGCGTCATCGTGCCTCTGGTCAATCGCGAGATTCCCGTCATCGAAGACCGCTATGTAGACATCGAGTTCGGAACGGGTTGCTTAAAGGTAACTCCCGCCCATGATGTGAACGACTACAACCTCGGAAAGACCCACCGGCTCGAGACCATCGATATCTTCAATGCCAACGGCACGATCTCCGAAGCTGCCGGGATATATGTGGGCATGGACCGCATGGACGTGCGCCGCCAGATCGCCATCGACCTCGAAGCCGCCGGTCTCCTCGAAAAAGTGGAAGACTATGACAACAAGGTAGGTTATTCGGAGCGCAACGCCGACACCGCAGTCGAACCGCGCCTCTGTATGCAGTGGTACCTGTCGATGCAGCACTTTGCCGACATCGCATTGCCACCCGTGATGAACGATGAGCTCAAGTTCTATCCCGCCAAGTATAAGAACACCTACCACAACTGGCTTACCAACATCCAGGATTGGTGCATCAGCCGCCAACTTTGGTGGGGACACCGCATCCCGGCTTACTATCTCTCCGCTCCCAACGCAGAGATCGAAGAGTTTGTGGTGGCTGAAACAGCCGATGAGGCGTTGCGTCTGGCACAAGCGAAAACAGGACGCACCGATCTCACGCTCGCCGATCTCCGTCAAGATGAGGCCGCACTCGACACTTGGTTCTCTTCTTGGCTCTGGCCCATCTCTCTCTTCGATGGCATCAACAATCCCGAGAGTGAAGAGCTGGCCTACTACTATCCCACCGCCGACCTCGTAACGGGTCCGGACATCATCTTCTTCTGGGTGGCACGTATGATCATGGCGGGCTACGAATATACAGGGAAGATGCCCTTCCGCAACGTCTATTTCACGGGCATCGTACGCGATAAGCTCGGTCGGAAGATGTCAAAATCACTCGGCAACAGCCCTGATCCGATCGAACTGATCGACAAGTTCGGAGCAGACGGTGTGCGCATGGGTATGATGCTTTCCGCCCCCGCAGGCAACGACATTCTCTTTGACGAGAGCCTTTGCGAGCAAGGACGTAACTTCTGCAACAAGATCTGGAATGCTTTCCGCCTCGTACAAGGCTGGGAGGTGCGCGAAACACTCCATCAGCCGGAGACAGCACGCATCGCCACCGAGTGGTTTGCCGCCCAGCTCCGCAAGAGTGCGGCAGAAATGGCCGATCTCTTCTCGAAATACCGCCTCTCCGAAGCCCTGATGGAGATCTATCGGCTCTTCTGGGACGAGTTCTCGTCATGGTACCTCGAAATGGTGAAACCCGCTTACCGGCAACCCATCGATACGGCCACCTATCAAGCCACCCTCAGTTTCTTCAACGACTTGCTCCACCTGCTCCACCCCTTCATGCCCTTCATCACTGAGGAACTGTGGCAGCACCTCGCCGAACGCAAAAACGGCGAGAGTATCATGGTGTCGCCTCAGGACATCGCCGCACCGACAGCCGGCGATGACACATTGATGGCCGCCGTGGAGTGTGTCAAAGGGATTGTTACCGGTGTTCGTGCAGCACGTGCGCAGAAGAACATCTCGCCCCGCGAAGCCCTTCCCCTGACAATCATAGGCACCAGCAACCTCACTGCCTACGATTGTCTTGTACAGAAGATGGCCGGCATCAGCGATATTCAAGAGGCCGAAGCCATCAATGGCGCAGGCTATTCCACCTTCCTCGTAAACACCACACAATATGCCCTTTACCTCGGCGATGTGGTGGATCTCGAAGCTGAGCAGGCCGCTGCACGCGCAGAACTAGAACACCTTCACAAGTTTTTGAGGTCTATCCAGAGTAAGCTCTCCAACGAACGCTTCGTTTCCAACGCCCCCGAAGCTGTCGTAACAATGGAACGCAAAAAGGAAGCCGACACATTGGCCAAAATCGCTGCGCTCGAAGCCAAGCTCTAACACAGACCGTTCCATCCAGAGGGGAGATTCCAAAGAATCTCCCCTCCGCATTTCACTGCATCACGCGCACCATATAGCACACTTTTGCGCTACCGGTCAAGCCGAGCGCAGAAAGTTCACCCTTCTCCTCCCCAACCGCCATGCTCTCCATCCTCATACCGACCTACAACCACGACTGCCTGCATCTTGTAGCCGACCTTCAGCTTCAATGCGAAGAACTGGAAGCTGAGGATGGATCCACATCCTTTGACTACGAAATTCTAGTGGCCGACGATGCCTCTACCCATGAAGCCACAGAAGAGCGATGCGAACTAGTGGAGTTCCTGCCCAAATGCCGCTACCTCCGCCAAAACACGAATCTCGGACGTGCACGGATCCGTAACTTCCTGCTCGATGAAGCACGCTACGACTACTGCCTTCTCATCGATGCAGACGCTGAGGTGTGCAGCCCAGATTTCGTGCGCACCTATTGGCAGTCTCGTGAAGAAGCCGATATTCTTGTGGGGAGCATCCGTACTCCAGAAGCTCCTGCCCATCAACACGAGCTAAGGTGGAAATACGAACTCGCCAGTACAGATATCCGCGACCTCGACTACCGCAATACCCATCCACACCTCCATCTCTCGACTTTCAACCTCTGGATCAACGGCGATGTCCACAACCTACTGCGCTTTGACCCACGCTGCACGCACTATGGTTATGAGGATGCACTTTTCGGCATCGAAGCCCACAATGCAGGTTTCCAGATCTTACACTTGGACAATCCGCTCCTCCATACAGGCATCAACAGCAATGCCGATTTCCTCCGCAACACGGAGTTCGCCCTCCGCACATTAGCGCAGATGAACGGCACACTCGCCGACTACAGCGAACTCGCACTGACCCATCGGCGCCTCACACGCTGGAAGCTCCGCCCATTACTGACAGCTACTTTCCGACTGTTGCGTCCGCTTCTGCTGCGTAACCTGCTCTCCTCCCACCCTTCGCTTCACCTCTTTGCAGCCTACAAACTTGGAATGTACGATCACTTTTTACGCGAAATGGCAGCCAAAACACGGCAAAGTCAGAAAAAATGAAGATCTCACGGCAAAAAAACATCGTAACCCCTTGTCTGTTTAAAAGAAAGTCGTAACTTTGCACCCGTAAACAACAGGGTACTATGGCCGAGTGGCTAGGCACAGGTCTGCAAAACCTGCTACAGCAGTTCGAATCTGCTTGGTACCTCCTCCCGAAGGAGCAACTCATCCCGAGTTGTTCCTTCTTTGTTTTTCTGACATCCACAGTCGCGACGGCACGGATTTGCCCTTCTGTCGGATATTACAGTGCCTTCAATATGGACAGCTCCCCTCTTTCCGAAACCCTCCTCACCTCTTCTCCATTGTCGCCCTACGAGATGGATACAGCAGAAACGTACAACGAAACTACGGATGGCGGTTCGAATACTTCCGTCCCCCAATCCTCCACTCCCATTTCCCAAGAGCACCTCGTACTGCGCACCGAGGGATTGGTGAAACGCTACGGCAAGCGCACCGTGGTCAATGATGTGTCGTTCGATGTGCATCAGGGCGAGATAGTTGGACTGCTCGGCCCCAACGGAGCCGGCAAGACGACTTCATTCTATATGACCACGGGGCTCGTTGTGCCCAACGGCGGACGCATCTTCCTCGGTGAAAAAGAAATCACCAAAGCTCCCGTGTACAAGCGCGCCAAAGCAGGCATTGGCTATTTGGCACAGGAGGCGTCCGTGTTTCGCAAGATGACCGTGGAAGACAATATATCCTCAGTCTTGGAGATGACGGATAAATCAAAAGCCGAACAGCGTGAAATGCTCGAATCGCTCATTGCCGAATTTCGCCTGCAAAAGGTGCGCAAGAATTTCGGTGACCAACTCTCCGGCGGCGAACGCCGACGTACAGAGATTGCCCGATGTCTGGCCATCAGCCCAAAATTCATCATGCTCGATGAACCCTTTGCGGGCGTTGACCCCATTGCCGTGGAAGACATTCAATATATTGTCTGGAAGCTCAAAGACCGCAACATTGGCATCCTCATCACCGACCACAATGTGGAGGAAACACTCTGCATCACCGATCGTGCCTACCTCCTCTTCGAAGGAAAAATCCTCTTCCACGGCACCCCCGAAGAGTTGGCAGCCAACCAAATTGTTCGCGACCGCTATCTGACCAATTCCTTCAAACTGCGCAAGAAGGACTTCCAGCTGATCTCCGAACAGCGTGAACAACAATAAACCCTTCACCTTTTCTCTGATGAACACTCCCCTTCGCCTCTTCACCCTACTCTCTCTGCTGCTCGGTCTCTGCTCGGCAGTGCACGCCACTCAATCCGACACCCTCGCCGTCCCCTCTGCCTTGCTGGACGGGCCGCATCGTCTCCATCGTCCCTTTCGCACCGACAGTCTCACACTGGGAAAGAAGGCTTTTGATCCTACCGAAGTGATGCGCTACAACCGCGGTCGGGCACAGCTCCCCCCCTCTTCCCATTGCACCTCCATCACCACGGGCACGCCCCTCACGCCCGATGCCTTCCACATCCTCCACTTCACCGTAGATGCCGAACGTTGGACGAAGGTCAAACTCGATGCGCCGCGGATGAACCGATTCGACACCTTCATTAATGGCACTTCCGGGCAGGCCGGAGAGCTTCGTCTACGTCCAGGCCGCACACGCATCAGTCTGATCCTTTACGGCGATTCCACGGCACGCGACACCTTCCGCCTTGCCCTCATCGGTACAAATGCCCGCTACCTGCGCGTCAACGAAGCAGCACCGCGAAAATACAGCCTTGATGACATGACCTTCGGCGAGCGTTTCTATGGAATGCGCCTCTCTCCCAGCGGACGCTATCTCCTGACCTACTACAACAACACCCGTCTCAACGGTGAAACTACCTACCGCACTGTCCTCACTGACCTCACGCAGAATCGCATCCTGTTCCGCCGTGAGGGTTATGAACACGTGTCATGGATGCCACGGCGCGATGCCCTGTACTTTACGCGCCAGACCGATTCTGGACGGCAATTCCTCACCATCGACCCCGCCACGATGACAGAACGCACCCTAGCCACAGGGCTGCCCGATGGCCACCTCACCCTCTCACCCGATGAGCGTTTTCTCGTCATCTCCGTTTCGGACGAAGGCCCTCAGGCCGGTGCACTCAAACTGCTCTTCACGCCCGATGACCGCATGCCAAACTGGCGTAGCCGTTCGTCACTGTTCCTCTACGACATCGCCTCGGGCACCACACAGCGACTCACCTACGGCAAGGAGAGCATGCATCTCACCGACATCGCGACCGATGGCAGCCGCCTTCTCCTGATGCGCACGGTGATGAGCCCCACACAATCGCCCTTCGACCGTTCCGACGTGTTCGAATACCACCTCACGACCGGGCGAATGGACACCCTCCTCACCGCCCAACCTTGGCTGCGCCATGCGCAATATAGCCCTGATGCCCGCCAAATCCTCTTCACCGCCACACCGGCAGCCTTCGATGGCATCGGCAGTGAAGTGCTGCCCGGACAGCAACCTCAAGGATTTGATGTACGCCTCTTCCTCTACGACCTCGCCACCCGGAAAGCCACACCCTTACTACCCGGTTTCTGCCCCTCGGTGGATCATGCCGAGTGGCATCACGCCGATGGTATGATCTATATGGCCTGCACCGATGGCTACGACCGTACCCTCTGGCGCCTCAACCCCAAGACGCGCGAACGCATCCGATACCAGCTCCCCACCACCCTCGTGCAGGGCTTCAGCATAGCCGACACCCGACACCCCCGTCTCGCCTTCTACGGACAGACGGGCACAACGGCGCGCGATGGCTATCTCACACGGCTCACCGAACGCTCCACACCGAAATGCATCCCCTTCGGAGAGGTGTCGTTCCAGAAAGCACACGGCGAAGTGCGCACCGCTTCCTGCACACCGTGGCAATTCACTACCACACGGCAAGACACCATCCAAGGCTTCTACTACCTCCCTGCCGACTTTGATGCCACGAAACACTACCCGATGCTCGTCTACTACTATGGAGGCTGTGTCCCCACCACGCGACAGCTCGAGTTCCACTATCCCCTCTCCGTCTTGGCCAATATGGGTTACGTGGTGCTGACGTTAGAACCCTCCGGAGCCACAGGTTTCGGCCAGGAGTTTGCCGCACGCCACGTCAACACGTGGGGACAGATGTCGGCCAACGACATCATCGAGGGCACCAAAGCCTTCTGTGCAGCACATCCCTTTGTCAATGCCAAAAAGATAGGCTGCATGGGAGCCAGCTATGGCGGCTTCATGACACAATACCTCCAAACACGCACTGACATTTTTGCCGCCGCCGTGAGCCATGCGGGGATCTCTAACATTGCCTCATACTGGGGAGGCGGATATTGGGGCTACACCTATGGCGAGACTGCCAACTACGGATCCTTCCCTTGGAACAACCCACGCCTCTTCACCGAGCAGTCACCCCTGTTTCAGGCCGACAAGATCCATACCCCCCTCCTTCTTCTCCACGGAACGTCCGACACCAATGTGCCTACCAATGAGAGCCAGCAACTCTTCACGGCTCTCCGCATCCTCGGCCGCGAGGTGAGCTACATCCAGGTCGATGGTGAGGATCACGTCATCGGCGATTTCCACAAACGCCGCCAATGGCAAGACGCTATCATGGCATGGTTTGCCAAACACCTCCAAGACGATGGTACGTGGTGGAAGGATTTGGGCTACGAATAATCCCTCTTCCAGCGGACGAGGTCAGTGCATACAACCCTGACTTCGTCCGCGCTTCTTCTTTTGACAGACTTACTTCATGTTGCTCTCCACAATCATCATTACAGCACCGATGTTCGTCTGCTTGTTCTGGGCCGTGCAATTTTTGTTGTCCTTCCGAACCAGCAGCAGCGATCGACGCTTGATGTTCGTCTATATGGTCTTGGCCTGTCTCCTCTACTTTGGCCATTACTGTTATTTCTCCAAACAGATCACATGGCTTCCCTACACCGATGTGATCTATTCCTTCTGCAATCTCTCCGTTTACCCCGCTTACTACCTCTACATCCAAAAGATCACCACCAACCTTCCTCTGCGTCCACACCTCCTCTGGTTGTTTGCACCTGCCACCTTAGTGGCATTGAGCAATCTGGGCGGTTATCATTTGCAAAGCCCCGAGCTGGTGCAAACTTTTCTCCACCAGTTTCTTTATCAGGAACGATTTTTTTCACCCGCCCCCATCACGGAGTATTGGCTGACCACTACCCACCGCCTCTCCACCTTCATCTTTGCCATCCAAGTATTCTGGGTCGTAGGGGGCAGCATGCTGCTGATCCATCGCTTCGAACATCGCTTGCGCGACTTCTATGCAGATGTTGAATACCGAGACATGACGCTCACCCGCCGGCTCATCGTGAGTGTTTTTCTCATTTCCATCTTAGCGAGTGTGGTCAACCTGTTGGGAAAATCCTTTTTCATCCCCCACAACCTCCTCCTGGGCATCCCCTCCCTCATCTTCTCCACCCTTATCTATCTGTTGGGCTATGATGGCTACCACCGAACCTTCACCGAAGCCGTCTTCGCCCGTGAGCGGGCGGAGGCTCAGCCGGAGCTCGAAGAAAAAGATGCTGCGCTGCCGGCACCCGATGATTGCTCCAACGAGCTCAACCTCATCTCCGAAGCTACCCACTGCACACCAGCAACTTCAACTTCCGAACCTCCCTATGGGGAAATTGCCGAACGACTCATCCACACACTCATCCACGATCAGCTCTATCTCCGTCCCGATCTGAAGATCTCAGACCTCATCCCACTCCTCGGAATCAACCGAGCTTATTTATATTACGCCCTCACGAGGAAACTCAACACCTCCTTCTGCGAGCTCATCAATCGCCTGCGCATTGAGCACGCCTGCCTCCTCATGCACGAACATATGGACTACACCAATAAAGATTTAGCAAAAAAGGTGGGCTATCAGAACGAAATGTCCTTCTACCGGAATTTCAAAAAAATCACCATGCTGACGCCTCAACAATGGCGTAGAGGCGAGAAAAATGACTTTACACTACAATTTCTGCGAATTTGTTAGTCCATTTCTGCGAATTTGTTAGTCCATATTCCACATTTCCCTCCTAACTTTGCAGCACCTCAACTCATCTGAGCCCGGCAAAGTAAGGAGGGAAATGTCATTCTTGGGGCATCTGTCGCAGCCTCATGTGTCACGCCACCCTCCTCCTCCGTAGCAACAAAACAACATAACAGCACCCAAGGAGCAGAGGGTTGAGGATCTTTCATCGCCCGCTCAGATATTGTTCTCTTCGTGCACAACACCTTATCTGCCATGAAACCACTGATGAAACCACGCCGCCCCCTTCGCTCTTGCTTATGGTTGGGGCTGATAGCAATCTTCGCCTTTATCCTTTACGGATGTGCTACCGAAGACGACCCCATCATCGAGACAGAATGGGTGTCCATCTCCGCCTCCGAAAGCAAAGCCCGTGTAGAGGCCGACCAGGCGCAATCCGTGCTGGCCTACGCCAACAAGGTACAACTGATGAAGTTGCACTACATCCAATTCCTCAGCAATGACTTCCGGGGTGATGTCCTTTCAGGCCCCGGTGCACAGAGCGACCCCACACGCATGTACGAACTGCTGGACGAAATCCTCACTGACCGGGCGAAATATGAAGCCGCCCTTGCAGAGATGGATCGACAAAACGTGTTCGATGCGCCCACCACCCGCGGCATCGGCATGTCCATCTATGAGTTGTGCAACGCACTCTCTGGCTCTGCCAACCGCGCCATGACCGACATCCGCACCACCATGGAGCGAGGGAAGTTTTGGAGCAATGCCCAAGTGCAGGAGAAACTCTTCAAAACCCTTCCCCCGGCCTTCCGCGATGGCGAGACCGATGCCAAGGAATGGTTCAAACGCCTCAACAACAACGATCCCATACTCATCAATAAAGCGCCTCAAATTCAAGATCTTTGGGTGAAACAAGGTATGGGTGAATCGCATGCCGGAGAGGGAGTCGGAGCTTATTACAACGCGGCACAAGATGCCAACACGGAGAATACCGCGGCACGCGCCCACGAAGTAGGGAAAGCCGCCACAGTGGCGGGTCTGAATGTGGCGATCGATGCCTACGATGCAGCCTCAGGAGGCTGGGTGGGTGCCATGAAGGAGTTTGAGGAGAGTGCACAGGTGTTCAAAAACCTCAAAGCGAAGTACGGCGCAGGCAAACTCTCTGCTGCCGACATCCGGAACGCCCTGAAATACGTTTCCGTCAAGGAACTCAAAAACGCGCTCCCCGATGAGATTGAAGGCATCTTGTCCGAAGCAGAATTCAGCGAGATCAAGGATTATTTGGAGAGTACCATCCTCAGCGACGACGAGGACGGCAGCGCAGCCGCCACAGTGGGCAAGAAGCGTGCCTCCATCCCTGCGTCCAGCCGTTCCGATGGTCGATATGTCGTGGTACACAATCCCAACACGGGCAAAATGATTTTCGTCAATCCCAACAACGACCGCACAGCCACCATCACCATTGAAGAAGGCCAATACGTCGTAACCTATGTCGATAAGGATGGCGAGATTGTCCACGTGGCGCACACCACCCAATTGGGTAATCAGATGGAAGAGTTCGTCCTCTCCCCCAAAAGTCTCACGCCCACCGTGGTGGTACGCCCCACAGAGCTGTCCTTAGACTCCGACTTTGCGCATAAGACCATTGCCGTCATGAGCAATTGCCGCTACGTCAATGCCCACACCTCTGCCAAATGGCTCAGCCTATCACTCGATGCCGATGGCTATCTCTTCATCACGGCCGATAAGAACGAGGGCGAGGAGGCGCGCACCGCCACCATCACCGTCAAGGGGAGCAACGATGGGCAGAACACCGATGCCAAAGCCACCATCACCGTCAAACAAGCAGCCTTTGAGGATTTGGAGCAACTCCTCATCCGCGTCGGAACATGGGTAGGTTCAGAAGGGGATGATTCCTTTGCCGTCACCTTCCGCGCCGACCATTCGGGCTCTTCCATCGACTACGATGCAGAGGACGGAGAAACCGTAAACTCCACCTTCACTTGGCAGATCCGCAACGGCCGCCTCTACTTCACCTCTGTCGACGGGCAAACCCTCGACCAGATGAAGCAGCATCTGAATGAGCTGCTGGCTGTCGGAGAACTCCCCGATCCAACAGCTGAAATGGGGCGTCAGATGTCCATCTCTTTGCTCAAAGCGACCATCGCTGCACTCGAAGCGGGTGCCGCCCTCAGCTACAAAGATGGCGTACTCACCGTCCAGACTACCGAAGACAAGATAGAGCTCCGTCCCCAAAATCCTTAAACACACCCTCGTGGGAGGATGATGCACAAGCTCGCTCTCCCACACTCCTTTCTTCATTTCCCTCATTCTTTTACCCTCAACATTTACCACTATGAAAAAGTTATTATTCATCCTCGCAGCATGCTTTGCCCTGCTCGGCATGCAGCGTGCCTCGGCGCAACTCATCTCCGTGGTTTCACCCGAAGGGCAGACCACCCTCTACACCGACTTTGCCGCTGCCGTAGAAGCCGCTCCCGCAGGCAGCTTTGTCTACCTCCCTGCCAATCGCGCAGGCTATCAGGCAGCCGACATCACCAAAGAACTGCATCTCGTGGGCGTGGGGTATCGGAACGACCTGAACGAAGTGGAAGGTGCGACCGTCATCCGTGGCCGTCTGAACATAAAAACCACAGCCGCCAACAGCAGCTTCACAGGCATTCGCTTCTTAGATGATGTCCATATTCAGGGTTTTAACAAGGATCATGAAGGCGAAGGTGCACATAATGTACTTATCCAACGTTGTCGCTTAACTTGGGTAAAACGCGACTATTCCTATGATTCCCCCAACAACCTTTGTGTCAGGGAGTGTGAGGTTGAAGGAGGTGTGGTTGACGGTTTTCGAAATGCAGAAATAAGCCATTGCATATTCTATCCTAACAACGACGACCGTAACTATTGTTTTAGCCTAACTGTAGGAGGACGCATCCACCACAACTTAATGCTACGCAACAGCATTCTTTTTTCAGTTTCAGACTCCCACGTCTATGATAATATCATAGTAGGTAAGCCCAACGTATACGCTTCGCGCACCGAATTCCGAAACAATCTTGTGTGTGGTGTCCCCCAGGATCAAAGCTCAAGCATCGCTGCACTTTACGAAGCCGATGCTTCGAATGTATTCGTCAATTACTCCCTCCAAGGCTTCTCTGACGGACAGAAGCGCATTGGCGACTTCCACCTCAAGTCTGGCACTAAGTTTATGAATGCTGCCACCGATGGCGGACAGCTCGGCATCTATGGCGGTGCAACGCCTTGGAAGGACAGCACGCGCCCCTTCAATCCTCACATCGACAAAGCCGAAATCTCCGATGTGGCACAGCCCGACGGCACCATAAAGGTGAAGCTCGAAGTGAGCGACGACGGGTATTAAGCAACACGTTTCTCCCTTAAACCTCAGCCATCATGAACAGACTCCTCACTCTTGTCTTTGCCTTGTGCTGCGTTGGGGGAAGCCTCGTCCCTGCACCGCTCGCAGGACAATCTGCCGTCCTCACGCAGCCAAGCTCGGTGGTTCATGCGTCATCGTCCCGCGCTGCCATCACTGCGGTAGGGTTGACACGTACGGAATACTGGTTTGACAACGATTTTGCCCGGCGAAAGTCCCTCGCTGCCAGCCCGCAGATGGAGCTCAACCTCGATGTTGCCCACCTGTCCTGTGGCCGCCATACCCTTCACTACCGCATCTTTGACCAGCAAGGTAAGTACAGCAGCGTCCATAGCCACAGCTTCTTCCACCTTGCCCACTCAGCCCAACGCCAGTTCGTGCTCCACTATTGGTTTGACCACAATGCCCAGTCTACTGCCCAAGTACGCCTCACCGAGGGCGAAGCAGTAACACTGTCCGTCAGCCACCTCAAAGAAGGTCGGCACACGCTCCACTACTTCGTGGAGCATGGTGTGGCCAGCCGCTCTGCCACAGTGAACCACAGCTTCTGGTATCAACATGATGCCCCCCTCCGCGTGCGCTATTGGCTCACGGGCAGCACGCCCCAAGAAGCCACGGTCGATGAGCTGAACGCCAATGGCTTCCGCCTCGAGCTTCCAAAAGCAGTGCGCCGAGAAGTGCTGAACTATTGTCTCGTCCGTGGCGGGAAGCTCCGCTCTGCCATCCACCAACGGAGCGTCCTACGCTTCCCACACACCTATGAAGATGGGCTTCGCCCCACCTTGGTGCAGTATGTGGTGGACAATGATCTCAACACGGTCCACACGGTCGATATCTCCGCATCGCCCTTCACCCACGGCATACTCGACTTTGCCCTCCCCATCGAAACGACCGAAGGAGAACACAACGTAACCTTTGCCCTGACCAACTGCGCGGGCGTTCCCTCTGCGTGGGGCACAACGGCCATGGCGCAGTTCACCGATGCCCAAGGGCGCCTGACGGTGCATATCGAAAAACCCGCCCACGGCTATTTGGAAGTACGCGCCAATGGGCAACTCGTGATGAACGGCATGCGGCTCGAACGCGGCACACGGCTCACCCTCCGCCCCGTGCCCGACCGCTACTATGAGGCCACCGCGATCTACGTCAACGGACAACCCTTCGAAAGCACCGAGCTGACACTCACCGTGCCCATCACCCTCACCGCCGACTTCCAGATTATCGATGGCGTGGAGCAAGTGTCCGATCCAGACTTCGCCCTCCATATGAGCAAAGACGGCAATACCCTCCTCCTTACCCTTCCCACTGCGTTGCAACAAGCCTCCATCCGCCTCTACGGTATCGATGGCCGCTGCCACCAAACCCAAACCGCCCAAGGTTCTGTTGCCCAACTCAATGTCAGCACCCTGCCCGCTGGCGTATATGTGCTCCGCGTGGGTTCTCGCTCCGTGAAGTGGACCAAACGATAGTGCGAGCCGTGCATAGCGCAGCCTTACAAATTGCTTCTTGTAAACCATGATTGGCGCGTTATGTCCCCCTCATTACCCATGGTCTATAGCCTCCTACTACCTCTTGACCTATTGATGTTTAAAATAGTGTTTGTTCGTTCTCATGATTGATGGAGTTCAGTGCGGAAACGCCCCGCAATCACTCTCTCAATCCCCAACCCTTCTTGCCGGAAGGGGTCAGTTGGTAGCCCCTTAGACGCATAACGTGTCTAAGGGGCTCTTCGTGCAGATATCCCTGCCGATGTAACGTGGCATAACACACCGCTCCTAAACACAACAGGACGCGGCCTTTTTACCCATAAAAAAAGGTTGTTTCAGTCAAAGAACTTGCTGAAACAACCTTATTGAAGAGCCTCTTGTCGGATTCGAACCAACGACCCCGAGATTACAAATCACGTGCTCTGGCCAACTGAGCTAAAGAGGCGGGTGGGAAAGCTCTCCGCATCGCGCTGCTACGACTAACTACCTTTGCTGCGATCAAGCCCTGGAGGATTCGAAAGGAGCGAGCCGTGCGGCACCTTCCCGTAAGAGCCTTTGCCTTTCACGCCGGAAAGGCAAACGTTCTCTCGCCACGGCAGTGCTCAAAATTCGTGTCTTACTTTGGCATCGACCGCTTGGCACAGCGAAAACGTTTTGGATTACGGGTGCAAAGGAACAACTTTTTTCTGAAACGAACAAGTGTCAGACCGACTTTTTCGGCATTTCTCTGCGCATAAAGCCATTTTTGCACACTGATCCCCTACGAACAATCGATATATACAGAAGGAGAGGCTGTCAGGAAAAGTTCTCGCATCGACAGAGAAAACAAATCTCCACACCGCACAAGCTCCAAGCCACAACGTGATTTCCTGAATTCACAATGCGGTTTATATTAAACCACACTACGATTTCCAGAACCGATGGACACTCCAATTATTTTTCCTGCCCACACAACCATCATTCCCACGCCGTTCGCTTGGTATTGTCCGCGCTTTGCCGTAACTTTGCCACACTTTTTAAGCATCGCACGTCCACCTATGAAGCCAGTTCCACAGTTACGGACGTGCCATTGAATCTCACCTCCATATGAAACACTCCCTTCTCAGCCTACTCCTACTGATCACTCTCAGCCTCTGCTTCGGATGCCGGGGTAAAGTGGAAACACCCGCCGAGGAAATCATCGCCGCCCTGGCCGACACCGTCCCCTCCGACTCTGTTGCAGAGGACAGCGTGAAAGACACAATCGAGATCACGCCGCCCAAGAAAGCGGACGAGCTGTTTAACGATTTCGTCTACGCCTTCATGAAAAATCGTCGTTTCCAACGCAGCCGCATCGTCTTCCCTTTGGCCTACACTGTGGACGGTGTGCGCCGTTCCATCAATCGAAAGGAGTGGAAGTTCGATCGCATGTTTTCCAACCGCGAGGTCTATACCCTCATTTTCGACAGCCAGAAGGGGATGCGCATGGCCAAAGATACCTCTCTACGACATGTCCTCGTCGAGGAGCTCGACCTGGAAGCGAACCGCGTGAAGCGTTACACCTTCCGCCGCACGGAATCCGAATGGCAGCTCACAGCCCTCGACGAAGCCCCAATGGAAGAGAGTGCAAACAGCGAGTTCTACGCCTTCTACCGCAACTTCGCCGACGATGCAGACTTCCGTCAAGCACACATCGTCAATCCACTCGAATTCACCACACTTGACGAAGACACCTTCCAGCCCATCAAGGGAATCATCACCCCCGACCAATGGCCGGACTTCGGTCCCGAACTGCCCACTCGCGAGATCACCAACATCCTCTACGGCCAGAGCTACCGCAATTCCGCCCTGCGCCTCCTCACCATCTCCTCCATCTCGGGAGGCATGACCTGCACCCTCACCTTCAAGCGCGAGGGCGAAGAGTGGATGCTCGTCAAGCTTGACAACTGACCGCCCTGACCCACCACTCCGCCACCTCCAATCTGTTTTACCCATGCCCACGTCCCTCCTGCCCTACAACACCTTCGGCATCGCCGCCACCTGCGATGACCTTCTCGAATATGACTCGGTCGATGCCCTCCGTCAGCTTTGGACACGAATCCACGCCCAACACTTCCTCCACATCGGCGGAGGAAGCAACCTGCTCTTCATCGCTCCCCACCTGCCCTATACCCTGCTCCACAGCCGGATCAAAGGGATTGAGGAAGTGGGTCGAACGTCCGATGAAGTGGTACTCCGCGTTGGTGCGGGGGAGGATTGGGATGATTTTGTGGCTTACTGCACAGAACGCGGCTTCTACGGCCTCGAAAATCTCTCCCTCATCCCAGGTGAAGTGGGTGCGAGTGCAGTTCAGAACATCGGTGCCTATGGTGTGGAGGCGGGTGATCGCATCGTACAGGTCGAGACTTTCGATACCCAGACGGGTGATGTGTGCAACCTCTCTCGCGACGAATGCCACTATGCCTACCGCAGCAGCAGCTTCAAGACCTCGCGGCGAGGTCGCGATATCGTGACTCACGTGCACTACCGCCTCTCCCTCCACTTCCATCCCGTGCTCACCCATAAGGCTGTGGTGCAGCACCTCTCCGACTCCGGCATCGATCCCGAGGAAGCAACCGCCTCCGAACTCCGTTCCGCTGTCATCGCCGTGCGTCGAGCCAAACTTCCCGACCCTAAAGCGGTGGGCAGCGCAGGCTCATTCTTCATGAATCCCATCGTGCCACAGGCACAAGCCGATGCCCTTTTGGCCGAACATCCTACGATGCCCCACTATCCCGATGCCAAAGGCGTAAAAATCCCCGCGGCCTGGCTCATCGAACAGTGCGGTTGGAAAGGCCGCACCCTCGGGCGTGCCGGGGTGCATCCTAACCAGCCCTTAGTGCTCATCAACCTCGGAGGCGCAACAGGGGCGGAGGTGCAAACTTTAGCTGCCGCCATCCAGGCGGACATCGAGACGAAGTTCGGCATCCAACTCATCCCCGAGGTGATTTTCGTTTCCTAACCGCCGCTTCTTCATCTCTGAATGAACCACCCTGCCCTTCATCCCCTACCCCTTGACCGCACCACGGTGCGCCCCCTGCTCCGTCCGCGTCCCTCCGATGGGCACAAGGGTACATTCGGCCATCTCCTCATCATCGCCGGCAGCTACGGCATGGCAGGAGCCGCCATCCTCGCCACACGCGCCGCCCTCCGCAGCGGTCTAGGCAAAGTGACGCTCCACACATCCGAACGCTGTGTGAACATCATTCAGACCGCAGTGCCCGAAGCACTCACCCACCTCGATGAGCATTCCGACCGTCACTGGGCAGCTCCCATCGACCTTACGCCCTTTCAGGCCGCAGCTATCGGACCAGGGATAGGACAGGACGGAGAAACGCAGTGGGCACTCCGCACACAATTGCAACTGTTCAACACGGCGAAAGCTGAATGCCGGAACTGCCCGCTCGTGATCGATGCTGATGCCCTCAATCTCGTGGCGTCAGACTATCAACTCCTTGCCCTCCTACCGCCCAACACCGTGCTCACTCCCCACCCAGGCGAGATGATGCGCCTCTGCCAAGCCCTCGATCTCCCCCACGACACCCCTGAAGCCCTGCATGCCTCCGCCCACCTCCTAGCACACGAACTCCAGCTGGTCGTTGTGCTCAAAAGCCACCATACCCTCATCGCACTGCCCGATGGCACCACCCACCTCAACACCGCGCAGGGCAACTCAGGGATGGGCACGGCAGGAAGCGGCGATGTACTCACCGGACTCCTCGGCGGGCTTCTCGCCCAAGGCTACCGCCCAGATGAAGCCGCACGTCTCGCCGTCTATCTCCACGCCACTGCAGGCGATATAGCCGCCCGAAAACTCGGGGAACACAGCCTCATCGCCTCTGATCTCATCGAGAACCTCGGATCAGCCTTCCAAAGCCTCGATGATAAACATCTATAACCGACAATCTGCCCCATCACTTATAGTCTGTTGTCTAATAGCCTAACCACATGAACCGCCTCACCTCGTTGCTTTCCCTCCTGACTCTCTTTCTCAGCCTCAGCGCGCAGACTGTAGTTACAGCCTACCGCCCAGGCACGACAACCGAGGGTGTCACTTATTTCCTCCCCAAGACAGGATTACACATCGTCGTGCGCGCTCACCGCACGAGCTACACGCCCGGGCCTTATGCCGCCTATGCCGAGCGTTTCCTCGAAGCGACCAACGTAGCACAGCAGCCCCACGACACGTGGACGATCACCGACCTCACACTCACCCCCTTCGGCGTGGCCGACCGGACGCAGGCATATACCATCCGCCTCAATGCCAAAACCTCTGCGCCCCTCGTGGGGCTCGCTCCCGATGGACGCCTCCTTTCCATCAATACGGACGCTCCTACACTCTCTCCCCTCGAACAGCCCACAGTGCGCCCCTATGAAGTAAAAGTGGATGCTGCGCAGGACTTCAAAACGCAGGAGATGCTCCGCGCCGGCAGCCTCGGCACGAAGGCAGAACTCACGGCCCAAGAAATTTATGACATCCGCGAAAACCGAACACTCTTGGCCAAAGGTCAGGCAGAGTTCAACCCCAAAGATGGTGAACAGCTGCGGCTGATGCTCCAGAAGCTCGATGAACAAGAGCGGGCATTCTCTCAGCTCTTCCTCGGCACGACGCGCGAGGAGGATCATGTGTTCACCTTCGATCTCGTGCCCGATAGCACAATGACCCATCATGAAGTGTTTCGCTTCTCTCGCCACCTCGGCATGGTCGATGCCGACGACCCCGTGGGCACCCCCTTCTACCTCACCATCACCGATCTCCACACCCTTCCCGAAGAAACTCTCGACCCGAAAGCCGCCAAAAAGATGGCCGAGGCTCAGGATCTCCGCTACTGCAATCCCGGAACGGCACGTATCACCCTGACCGATGAGACGCGCACCTATCTCGTCACCGAGCTGCCATTGGCGCAACTCGGCCGCGTGGAGCATCTGGGGGGCGACCTCTTCAACAAGAAGTTTTCTACCCGCGTCCGCCTCTCCCCTACCACCGGCGGCATCGAACGCCTCGACCTCTCACAGCCCACGGAATAAAACCGCCATTATCCACCCATGAACGCCACACAGAACTTACGGATCCATGATTATAACTATCTGCTTCCCGATGAACGGATCGCTAAATATCCCCTCGATGAGCGCGACCACTCCAAGCTCCTCCTGCGCAACAGCCACGGAGCGATCACGGAAGACAGATTCGAACACCTTCCCGACTATCTGCCTGCCGGGGCACTGATGGTGTTCAATAACACGAAAGTGATCCGTGCACGCCTGCATTTCCACAAATCCACCGGCGCACTAATCGAGATTTTCTGCCTCGAGCCCCACACTCCACTCGACTATCAGCTCTCGTTTGCGGCAATGGGGAGTGTCACGTGGACGTGCCTCGTGGGCAACCTGAAGAAGTGGAAGTCCGGGACTCTCGAACGCCGTCTCACCGTAGGCGGACGCACGCTCCTCCTCACCGCCGAGCGCGTGGGCGAAAGCGGCACGGGGTTTGACGTGCACTTCGCTTGGGATCTCGCAGACGTGAGCTGGAGCGAGGTGCTCGAGGCGATGGGCGAACTCCCTATCCCACCCTATCTCAACCGCGCCACAGAGGAGCGCGACCTCACCACCTATCAGACAGTCTACTCCAAGGTGAAAGGTTCGGTGGCTGCCCCTACAGCAGGTTTGCACTTCACCGACCGCGTGCTCCGCGCCCTCGATGCCAAAGGTATCGAACGTAACGAGCTCACCCTCCACGTGGGAGCAGGGACATTCAAGCCCGTCAAAACGACACACATTTCCGACCACACGATGCACTCGGAGTGGATTGCCGTGCCACGCCTCACCATTGAGCGGCTGCTCGCTCACGACTGCCGATGCATCGCCGTGGGCACAACGAGCGTCCGCACCCTTGAAAGTCTCTATTATATTGGTGTCCGTCTCCACGAGGCACGCACAGCCGGAGCAACACCCACCGATGAGGTTCTGAGCGTACCCCAATGGTTTCCTTACGACTATGCTGACCGCATGGCCACCAAAGGATCAACAGAGCTCCCCACGGCCGAAGCATTGCAGGAAATCCTCGACTATCTCGACCGCGAAGGCCTCACCACCCTGCACACCGCCACACGCATCATCATCGCTCCCGGTTATGACTACAAAATTGTGAAGACCATTATTACCAACTTTCACCAACCGCAGTCGACCCTGTTGCTGTTGGTCAGCGCATTTGTGGGCGGTGCATGGCGTCCGATCTACGACTATGCCCTCGACCACGGCTTCCGCTTCCTCAGCTACGGCGACTCCTCACTCCTCAACTACGACACCCTATGACAGTTCCCACCGATGAACACCTTCCCATCGTCACCCCCGATGGTCAGGTGCTGGGACAGACCACCCGACACGCTGCCCATTCGGGCAAAGACGGACGCCCCCTCCATCCTGTGGTGCATCTCCATGTCTACAATCCGCAAGGCGAACTTTACCTCCAACATCGCCCGGCATGGAAGGATATCCAGCCCGACCGATGGGACACCGCCGTGGGTGGACACGTGGAGTGGGGTGAAACCATCGCAGCCGCCTTGGTGCGCGAAGTGCATGAGGAGATCGGCCTCCTCCTTTCCGATGCCGATGTGGCCATGTATGAGACCAACCCTCCGAACTTGGATATTACTCCCGAAGGATCCGATATCCATATCACGGAGCAACCCCAATTCGTGGCTCGCTACGTGTTCGAATCGCCCCGCGAACGCGAACTTGTCCACATATTCCGCCTCACCACCGTACTACTGCCCCACCCAAGCGAAGAACTCGATGGTGGAGCGTTCTTCACCGACGCAGACATCCGCGCCCGCCTCAATACAGGATTCTTCACCCCCAACTTCGAGCACGAATGGAGCACGTATCTAGCTGGCCACATTCAGCAAGCCGCCAAGGAGGAGGCATGAGACGTCACACATTCGAAGCACGCCACAACGAAGCATTTTGACCACAACTCAGAGACAAACGCGCAGGTTTCACCACCAGAATCCTTCAAACAGACGCTCTTTCTTGGTGAAAACATTATTAATTGCTATATTTGCACATGTGAGAAGGGAGAAAGTGTATGCCGCCCTTCCCGCTCCACTTATGGTTTCTCTCTAATTTACTTCATGAAGCTCAACATTGCAGTCTTGGCCGGCGACGGAATCGGCCCCGAGATCTCCCGCGAAGGTGTCAAAGTCCTCGATGCCATCGCCCGGAAGTTCCACCACGAGTTTGTCTACACCGATGCCCTTTGCGGTGCGGCCGCCATCGATGCCGTAGGTACTCCCTTCCCTGAAGAAACCTTCCGCATCTGCCAGGATGCCGATGCCGTGTTCTTTTCTTCTGTGGGGCATCCCAAATACGACAACGACCCCAATGCCAAAGTGCGTCCTGAGCAAGGATTGCTCGCTATGCGCAAGAAGTTGGGACTCTTTGCCAACATCCGTCCTGTGCAGACCTTCGATTGTCTTGTCCACAAGAGCCCGTTGAAGGACGAGCTGGTGCGCGGTGCCGACTTCGTCTGCATCCGTGAACTCACTGGCGGCATGTATTTCGGCGCGAAGAAGGAAGGCACGGACGAAGCCTATGACACCTGCGCCTACACCCGTCCCGAGGTGGAGCGTATCCTCCGTGTGGCCTATCAGTATGCACGCCAACGCCGCCGCCACCTCACCGTGGTTGATAAGGCCAACGTCCTCGCCTCTTCTCGCCTGTGGCGCGCTGTAGCGCAGGAAATGATGGGAGAATATCCCGATGTCGAGACCGACTTCATGTACGTGGACAATGCCGCAATGCGCATGATCCAAGATCCGAAATTCTTCGATGTGATGGTGACGGAAAATACCTTCGGCGACATCCTCACCGATGAGGGTTCCTGCATCACTGGCTCAATGGGGCTGCTCCCCTCCGCCTCGACAGGAGAAAGCACCCCTGTGTTCGAACCGATCCACGGTTCTTGGCCACAAGCCACCGGCCTCAATATAGCCAACCCCTTAGCGCAGATCCTTTCCGCCGCCATGATGCTCGAATATTTCGATCTGGCCGAGGAGGGCGCACTCATCCGCCAAGCCGTAGACGCCAGCCTCGATGCCAATGTCCGTACCCCCGAAATACAAGTAGAAGGCGGTGCTCAATACGGCACGAAGGAAGTGGGCAGCTGGATTGCAGAGTGGATTGAACGGCAGTAAACCTTGCGTTTTCTCCTCTCCGCTCTCTTACTTCACTGCTTTCTTCCACCTTACTTCATTTTTTATAGCATAACCCATGTCCGACAGACTGTATATTTTCGACACCACCCTCCGTGACGGCGAGCAAGTGCCAGGGTGCCAACTCAACACTGTAGAGAAAATTCATGTGGCACGACAGCTCGAAAGTCTAGGCGTCGATGTCATTGAAGCAGGTTTCCCCATCTCCTCACCAGGCGACTTCGACAGTGTGGTGCAGATCTCCAAAGCCGTAACTTGGCCCACCATTTGTGCACTTACCCGCGCCGTGGAGAAAGACATCGACTGTGCGGCAGAAGCGCTGCAACATGCCAAGCATAAGCGCATCCACACAGGTATCGGAACCTCCGACAGCCACATTCAATATAAGTTCAAGTCCACACGCGAAGAAATCATCGAGCGCGCCATTGCTGCCACACGCTACGCCAAGCGTTATGTAGAAGACGTGGAATTTTACTGCGAAGATGCTGGCCGTACGGACAATGAATATCTAGCTCGCGTGGTAGAAGCAGTGATCAAGGCCGGAGCCACAGTCGTCAATATCCCAGACACCACGGGCTACTGCCTTCCGCATGAGTATGGCGCAAAGATCAAGTACCTCTTTGACCACGTTGAAGGTATCGACCGCGCCATCATCTCCACCCACTGTCACAACGATCTCGGCATGGCTACCGCCAACACCATTGCCGGCGTGCTCAACGGTGCACGCCAAGTGGAAGTTACGATCAACGGTATTGGTGAGCGCGCCGGCAACACCTCAGAAGAAGAGGTAGCGATGATTCTCAAATGCCACCACGACCTCAACATCGTGACGAACATCAACACCGAAAAGATCTATGCTACCAGCCGAATGATCAGTTCGTTGATGAACATGCCCGTCCAGCCCAACAAGGCGATCGTGGGTCGCAATGCCTTTGCCCACAGCAGCGGAATCCATCAAGACGGTGTACTGAAGAATGCGGAAACCTATGAGATTATGGATCCGAAGGATGTGGGCATCGATGACAATGCGATCATCCTCACCGCACGCTCAGGGCGCGCTGCTCTCCGACACCGCTTGGAGATCTACGACATCAAACTCAGCGATGAAAAGCTTGATGAGATCTACCAGCAATTCCTGCTCCTTGCCGACAAGAAAAAAGAACTGACTGACGATGACATCCTCCTCCTCGTGGGCGATGACCGCAGCAGTCAGCAAGACATCAAGCTCGACCAGCTGCAAGTAACCTGCGGCAAAAATATCCGCCCAATGGCGGCCATCACCCTCACCATTGCAGGCGAACGTTTCACCGCCGCCGCCGAGGGCAACGGTCCTGTGGACGCTGCCATCAACGCGGTGAAGCAGATCATCCGCCGCGAGATGACACTCAAAGAATTCACCATCCAGAGCATCAGCCGCGGCAGCAATGATGTGGGCAAGGTGCACATGCAGGTAGAGCATGCCAACAAAGCCTACTTCGGTTTCGGGGCATCAACCGATGTGGTACAAGCCTCCGTCGAAGCCTACATCGATTGCATCAACAAGTTTAAAAAGTAAACCTTTTCCCTTTCCACCTGCCCCTTGGCCGAAACCGTGGCGCACCGCTTTTCGAGGATTGCACCCTGCCACTTTGCGGCCAAGGGGTAGACTTTTTCCTCTGCCTTCGCTGCAATGAACCAATACCCCAAATGGCTGCTCGCCCTCACCTTTCCCAGCGTGATCATTCCCGCAGGAACGATGATCTTCTTCCTCTTCGGCGGCGTCCACATCTTCGGTACGTCCGATGTAGCTGCGCTGAACTTTTTGCTCTATCTGCTCACCCAGCTCTTCTGGCTGCTCCCCATCGCCCTCTTCTTTCTCAGTCTCTTTCTTTGGGGATGGACACACGAACGCGCTGCTGTCATCACCGCCACCCTCAGTCTCCTCATCTCCCTTTCCTCCTTGGGGGTACTGATTTGGGCATAACTACAATTTCCATACACAATTCTGATGCTTTTATAAGTTTCCATGAATACGCTTTTTGACAAGATATGGGACAGCCACGTTGTCCAGATCGTGGCCGATGGTCCCACACAACTGTATATTGATCGCCTCTATTGCCACGAAGTAACCTCACCTCAGGCGTTCTCTGGGCTGCGCGAGCGTGGTCTCCGCCCACTCCGTCCGCAACAGATTTTCTGTATGCCTGACCATAACACGCCAACGCACGACCAAGACAAGCCCATCGAAGACGCCGTAAGCCGCCACCAGGTCGATACCCTTGCCAACAACGCTGCGGAATTCGGCCTCACCCACTTCGGCATGCTCCACCGCGACAATGGCATTATCCATGTCGTAGGCCCGGAGCAAGGCCTTTCGCTCCCAGGTATGACGATCGTCTGCGGAGATTCCCACACCTCCACCCACGGCGCGATGGGTGCCATCGCTTTCGGCATCGGAACATCGGAGGTAGAGATGGTGCTGGCCTCGCAGTGCATCCTCCAGACCAAACCCAAGACGATGCGCATCACCGTTGAAGGAACGTTGGGCAAAGGCGTTACGGCAAAAGACCTCGCCCTCTACATCATGAGTCAAATCACCACGTCAGGGGCAACGGGCTATTTTGTGGAGTATGCAGGCAGTGCCGTTACCGGTCTGTCCATGGAAGGCCGCCTCACCCTCTGCAACCTCTCGATCGAGATGGGTGCACGCGGTGGTCTCATCGCCCCAGACCAGACGACCTTCGACTATATCCAAGGACGCCCGCACGCTCCTCAGGGGAAAGCTTGGGAAGAAGCTGTAGCACGCTGGAAAACCCTTCACAGCGATGACAATGCCGTGTTCGACAAGGAGGTGCACTTCGATGCTGCAGACATCGAACCGATGATCACCTACGGCACGAATCCGGGCATGGGCATCGCCATCACCGCCCCCGTGCCCCAACCTCAATCGCCCTCAGACGAAAAAGCCTTGGCCTACATGCAGTTCACTGCCGGCCGACCGCTCCTCGGCTATCCGGTAGATTATGTGTTCCTCGGTGCGTGCACCAACGGGCGCATTGAGGACTTCCGTGCTTTCGCCTCGGTGGTGAAAGGTCGCCGCAAGGCCGACAATGTCGTGGCATGGCTCGTGCCTGGCAGCTGGCACGTCACAGAACAGATCAAAGCCGAAGGTATCGACCGCATACTCGAAGCAGCAGGTTTTGCCCTTCGCCAACCGGGATGCTCGGCCTGCCTAGCGATGAACGATGACAAAGTTCCAGCCGGAAAACTCGCCGTGAGCACTTCCAACCGCAACTTCGAAGGCCGTCAAGGCCCGGGTGCACGCACCTGTCTAGCTTCGCCCCTCGTGGCCGCTGCTGCTGCCGTTATGGGCGTCATCACTGATCCGCGTACTCTTCTCTAACTACTGCTGCCGTCATGAAACAGAAATTCGACATCCTGCAATCCACCTGCGTGCCCCTTCCCCTCGAAAACGTGGACACGGATCAGATCATCCCTGCACGCTTCCTCAAAGCCACAGACAAAGAGGGGTTTGGCGACAACCTCTTCCGCGATTGGCGTTATCATGAGGATGGAACTCCCAAGGACTTCGTGCTCAACGATCCGACCTATTCGGGCACCATTCTCGTGGCTGGTCAGAACTTTGGCTGCGGCAGTTCGCGCGAACATGCAGCTTGGGCCATCGCAGGCTACGGCTTCCGCGTGGTGGTCTCCTCTTTCTTTGCCGATATCCACAAGCAGAATGAGCTGAACAACTTCGTCCTCCCCGTGGTCGTATCGCCCGACTTTTTGGCCGAAATATTTGACTCCATTGCCGCAGATCCGCGTGCCGAACTCCGAATTGACCTCCCCAACCAGACCATTACCAATCTGGCAACGGGACGGAGTGAAACATTCGAGATCAATGGCTACAAGAAATATTGCCTCATGCACGCCCTCGACGACATCGACTTCCTGCTCGAAAACAAGGACAAGATCGAGGCTTTTGAAACCGCACGCCACTAACTCTGCTATGGCTCGTTCGATAGAAATTATGGACACCACGCTGCGCGACGGCGAGCAGACGAACGGAGTGTCCTTCTTACCCCACGAAAAACTCCACATCGCACAACAGCTCCTCCGTGCCGTCCGCGTGGATCGCATCGAAGTGGCTTCGGCGCGTGTGAGTCAGGGGGAACACGAAGCAGTCAGTCGCATTTGCCGTTGGGCGGCACGTCATGACCTGCTCGACCGCGTGGAAGTGCTCGGCTTTGTCGATGGACACACGAGCACAGACTGGATAGCCTCTTGCGGCGGCCGCGTGCTCAACCTGCTCTGCAAAGGTTCGCTCCGTCACTGCACCCTTCAACTCCATAAGACACCGGAAGCCCACATTGCCGACATCCTCGCCGAAGTGGATTATGCCACCCGCAAAGGCATTGCCGTCAATGTTTATCTAGAAGACTGGTCCAACGGTATCCGAGAGTCGGCCGACTACGTGTTCCAACTCATCGATGCCCTGCACAGCACCGCCATCCGCCGCTTCATGCTTCCCGACACCCTTGGAGTGCTCAATCCCTTGGATGCCGTGGCACATATGCGGCGAATGCGTGCCCGCTACCCCGACCTCCATTTCGACTTCCACGCCCACAATGACTACGACCTAGCCATTGCCAACGTGTCCGCGGCCGTCCTCTGCGGATTTCAAGGCATCCACACCGCAGTGAATGGCTTAGGTGAACGCGCGGGAAACGCCCCCCTATCGTCCGTTCAAGCCATTCTGAAAGACCACTTTGACATCACTACGCGCATCGATGAGACTGCGCTCTACCCCACCTCCAAACTTGTGGAGAGCTATTCGGGGATTGCCGTCCCCCCCAACCGTCCCATCACAGGCGAAAACGTGTTCACCCAAGTGGCAGGTGTTCATGCTGATGGCGACAACAAGAACAACCTCTACTGTAACGCTCTCCTGCCGGGACGCTTCGGGCGTCAACGGGCATACGCACTCGGTAAGACTTCCGGTAAGGCCAACATTCTCAAAAACCTCGAAGCTTTTGACCTCCAACTCTCACCCGAAGAGACGCGGCGTGTAACGGAGCGCATCATTGCGCTCGGCGACCGCAAGGAAATGGTTACTCCCGATGATCTGCCCTACATCGTCAGCGATGTACTGCGCCAAACCGCCCCACGTGATCCGGTACGCCTCGACAGTTATGTCGTGACGACCGCCTTCGGTCTCCGCCCTACCGCCACCTTCCGCATCACCATCCACGAAGAGACCTACGAGATGAACGCGACAGGCGACGGGCAGTATGATGCCTTCATGAACGGTCTGCGCACCCTATATGAAGAACGTCTCCACCGTACTCTTCCACGACTCACAGGCTACAGCGTAACCATACCTCCAGGCGGCCGTACCGATGCCTTCGTGCGTACCGCCATCACGTGGCAGCTCCCCGATGGACACAGTCTCCGTACCCACGGTTTCGATGCCGACCAGACAGAGGCGGCATTGAAGGCAACCATCAAAATGCTCAACCTCATCGAAGAGACCGCCACGACCAATTCTTAATTTCCAACGCCCATGCAACGCAAAGTCATCCATACTGTGGTCGGTACGCCAGCCCGCGACGGAGCCGGCGTGCACCTCGTACGCGTTCTCGGCCACGACACCACCCAGATCTACGATCCCGTGCTCATGCTCGACTCGTTCGACAGCACAAATCCCGCTGACTACCGCGCCGGCTTCCCCACCCACCCCCATCGCGGCATCGAAACGTTCAGTTTCATCGCGCGCGGGGCGATGGTGCACCGCGACAACTTAGGCAACGAAGCACGAATCACTGATGGCGAAGCCCAATTCCTCTCTGCCGGATCCGGAGCATTCCACTCAGAAATGCTCCCCGATAGCGAACATCTACTCGGTCTTCAGCTCTGGCTCAACCTGCCTAAGAAGGACAAGATGTGTGCACCATCCTACCACAACATCGAGCGTACCGATGTTCCCATCCTTCCGCTCGAAGGCGGTGAGCTACGCCTACTCGCCGGCAGTTACGGTGGTCAGCGTGGTTTCGCCACGCCCCACCTGCCCCTCGACTACTATGACATACATCTCCACCCTGGTGCAACGTTCGACCTGCGCCTCGCTCCGGAAGCCTCAGTGATGGTCTTCACCCTCCTTGGCACAGCCACCGTGGGGGGGACGATGCTCTCCGAAAAGACGGCGGCAAAGCTTTCCGAAGGCGACCACGTCTTCATCGAGGCTGGTGAGAAAGGTGTCGAACTCGTTGTGGTGGGCTCGCGCACCTTGAACGAGCCGATCGCTTGGCATGGTCCCATTGTAATGAACACGGAAGGCGAAATCCGCACCGCTGTGCGCGAACTCCGCGAAGGAACATTTCTCAAAGATGCTACGGCGTATTAAGGGTCGTAGCTTCTTTTCTCCTTCCTCCAATGTCCTAGGTGCTGCCATATGTTTAAGTAAGGATAGCTCTGACGATTAAACATTTAACGCTCCTGCCCTCTCGACTTCGAGAGGGCAGGAGCGTTGTGCTTAGCGGAAGATTTGGCTAACCGGAAGTTCGACTTCGCCCCACCGGAGGAGAGCATTGAGAGGGCGTAGGTAGAAATATTGCGACAAGTCGTCCAGCGTGATGTGGCGTTCGTGGAGCACTCCCTCGGCCAGCAAGGCCGAACGGTGTGTGCCGTGCAGCAGGGGCTCGGCAGGAGTGTACCAATGCCGGCCGTCCCAAAAGGCAACATTGGCGATCGTGGTGTCCATGATCCGTCCATCCCGTACCAGCAGAACATCATCGGCCGATCCGCGTAAGGCGAAGAGGGCATCTAAAGCTGAACGATCGGCCCATTTCCTGTCATACACCAATTTTCCTGCCTCCACGAGGCGTAGGCTTCGCAACGGACGCGGCTGGTAGGGGAGATATTCCATGCACTGCACCACAGCCGCAGCATCATAGAGCACGCGGCAGCGCAACCTTTCTTTGGTCAGGGGTGGAGGGTTGTCCGCAAAAAGTTGGCAGAGCGAAAAAGCCGACATGCTCCCACCAGTATCCAACAAGGTCTTCTCCACCCTTTTCTGATGGTAAGCCAAGCGAAGTATCTGTCCGTGTGCTATATGGAGGGTTTCTAAAAAGAGCATGCAAAGAGAGATTTGAAAGGAAGACAAATAGAGGAAAGAGATGTACCACCGGAAGGGGAGCATGCCCCGTAATCTCAAAGTCCACAGCAACTCTCTCAAAACGGCACGTACACCTTGTCCAGCACTTCACGGTACTCCCGAGCACAATCGCTCTGAGCCGTGATCCCCCCTCCGGCACGGAAGACAAGTGAGCCGTCCTCCTGTTGCTCTACAAAGCGGATCATCACTGCCGAATCGAAGGTTTCTCCATCATATAATCCCATCACACCCGTATAGAACCCGCGCTCTACACCTTCCGCCTCCGCGATGATGTGACAGGTGGCAGGTTTTGGTGCCCCCGTGATACTCCCGGCAGGGAGGAGAGGAAGAAGGATATGGCCAAGATGCGCATACCAATCCTTCGGCAACTGCCCCACAATCTCGCTGCTGGTCTGCAAGAGGTTCCCACTACGGCTCTCCACTTGCTCCACATAACGGTATCGGTGCACCACCACGTCTCGTGCCACCTGGCTAAGGTCATTGCGCAAAAGATCGACCACCGTGGCGTGCTCGGCCTGCTCTTTGAGATCAGCGAGCAAGCGTGCCTCGGCGTCATGTTCCGTTACGGGCATTGTACCCTTCATCGGAAAGGTGCTAATCTGCCCAGAGGCAGCAATGCGCATAAAAGGCTCGGGAGAAAAGCAGGCAAAATGTCCACGCCAGTGAAGGCGGTAAGGAGCTTGGGCATGGTGATAGATGTGATCGAGGGTGAGATTGGTGCGCAGCGGCAACCGACAGGTAAGGTTGCACAGAAAACTGTCGCCCCGCTGCAATCCCATCATCACACGGTTAAATGCCCGCAGATAGGTATCTTCCAATGGAGGAACCGCTTCCCACAGTAAAGTATCGGGCAAGGGAAAGGCATCTGTTTGCGAAAACACGTTGCTTCTCCCCCGAAAATCGTAGGCCAGCTCCGTAGCATCAACGGCATCGAGGGGCAAGACGAGGTGATGGCGGGCAGCATAATCGGCCACCCACAGCAGTGGCCGCCGCGCAGCTCCCAAAGCATTAAGCTGCATGACAGCCGCCTCAGGTGAAAGAAGCGTACTCATGCCGCTCAACGCTCCACAGGAAGCCCTTCCGCTTGCCAGCCCAAGAAGCCCGAACTCAATTCTAACACACGGAAACCCATCGATGAGAGGATACGCGCCGCCTCTTGGCTGCGACGGCCGCTCCGGCAATAAAGGGCAATACGGTGCCCCTTAGGCAAACGCTCACGGGCTTGTACGGAAAAATCAGGTTGCAACACATCGATGTTGATACTGCCCGGAACATGGCCGGCGGCATATTCATCAGTGCTACGGACATCGAGGCGAAACATCTTCGGATCGTGTTCGATCATCTTAGCAAATGCCGAAGCGGAGACGGACTGAACGGCATCAGACGGTAGCGAGGCACAGCCGAAAAAGGAGAGGAGGGACATGAGGAGGAGAGTAAATTTGTACATAAGATCGGGAAAACAGGGAGAAACAGCGTATCATCCAATGCTGAAACTTTGCGCATCGGGAAGATCCTTCCAGCGATAACCGTAGGCATCATAGGCATCCGTTACGACAACAAAGCTTTCAGGAGCACGTTGCTTCACCCCATCGGTAATAGTGGGCAGCTCTTTGTTGCGCACCACCATGAGTAGGAGTTCTTTGCCGTCCTCGCTGTAAAGACCACGTGCCGAGAGCCGAGTGGCGGTGCGGTCAATATCATTGAGAATCCATGTGCGGAGTACAGCAGCCTCCTCCTTCGAACAGATGATATTGACTTGGAGACAGTCTTTCGCCCCATTGATGACCAACGTCATGGAGCGCGTCAGAGTGTACATGGTGATAAGAGAATAGCAGGAAAGCTTCCACGACTGATCGGTGGAGTTCAGGTCGTCCGAAAGCCCAAGCCCCATACCGATTACGAGGAGACCGGCCAACACGATAGTCCCATCTACCATGATCATGCAGGTAGCAAAACGGATACGCGTAAACTTGTGCAGGAGCATGGCGATGATATCACTCCCACCACTCGATGCCTGCTGCCTAATAATGAGTCCCGTTCCTACCCCCACGAGCGCACCACCCACAAGGGTACAAACAATGAGGTCTTCCTTAAGGTTGAGGTGGCCTCCGGCAATCACCGCAGGATCAAGGGCGCGCAACGCTTCCTCTGTGGGATAGGACCACGCCGAGAAAAGATTCACCAAAACAGGAAGGGTAAAAGCAGCGATGAGTGAACGAAAACCGAGTTTCCCGCCCAACACGAAGATGGAAAATAGGATCAGGGGAATCTGGATGAGCAGAGCATAAGTGCCAATTTGCAGATTGGGCAACAAAGCATGGAGCACAATACTCAAGCCGAACACACCGCCAGGAACCATACCGTAGGGATTGATGAAAAAGACCAAGCCGATGGCTGAAATCACACAGCCAATCAGCACCCCCGCAATAGCACGCAGAGCATCGGGACGCAAGTTATCTCGAAGTTCTTGTTGGAAAGAAAATGACATGATGAAGCAAATTGGTATACAGCAAGGACGGAACAGGGAACGAAACCAAGCGACTTTGTACAGCCGCCCTCCGCAGTAATGAGGATTTAACGGCTGCAAAAATATCGTTTTACGTGAAATGCACAAAACTTTTCCTCCGTGAAAATGTGGTATTCCCCTGTGGAAGCAGCATTTTCTGTCCCACACGTTGGAAAGCAGATGTGTAAGGTCGCATTCCACCCCATACACCACTCCGACCGTTCACCAGCGTAGACAAGATGGGACGAGAGGTTAAAGGGCAATGCGCGTTAAAGATCCTCCAAGATTATATCCCAAGACATGTACAATAGCACCTCAAACGCACAACACTAACGCCAAATAGTGAAAAAACAGGCGTGAAAGCGGAGATTTCTCATCAGTTCGCTTTGTTCATCACAGATTTTTCTTACATTTGCAACGTTGCTTCCGGTGATTTGTCTCCGAATCTCGTGTGCAACCCACACGCTTGTCGACATTCTCCGCCGCCGAAGCACTGTCCTAACCTATTTTTCTCATCTCCATTCAAACAGTACGTCTTATGAAAAAGTACTTGGCCGAAATGTTCGGCACCCTCGTTCTCGTGCTCATGGGCTGCGGCACCGCCGTCAGTCTGGGTTGTACATCCAATGATCCCGCCCTTTCCGCCACCGTTGTGGGCACGGCTCTGGCGTTCGGTCTCGCCGTAGTCGCAATGGCCTACACCATCGGCGGCACCAGCGGTTGCCACATCAATCCCGCCATTACCCTCGGTGCGCTCCTCACCAAACGCATCAGTGGTAAGGATGCCGCAATGTACATGGTGTTCCAAACCCTCGGTGCGATCCTCGGTTCAGCCATCCTCTACGCACTCACCAGTGTATCGGGCACAGCTGTTGTCGGAACGGGAGCCAATGCCTGCCAACCTGGCGTGAGCTCCATGGGTGGACTGCTGGCTGAAATTGTCTTCACCGCCGTCTTCGTCTTCGTAGTCCTCGGTACGACATCCAAGAAAGGGGCTGGTCAGTTTGCCGGTCTGGCCATCGGTCTGAGCCTCGTGCTCGTACACCTCGCCTGTATCCGCTACACGGGCACATCGGTCAATCCCGCCCGCTCCATCGGTCCCGCCCTCTTCCAAGGTGGTGAAGCCCTAAGCCAGCTGTGGATCTTCATCGTTGGCCCCTTCATTGGTGCTGCTATCGCCGCCCTCGTCTGGACACTCATCGAGGAGAAGGAAGCCTAACGCGCACCCACCTCATCGAAAACACGTCCAAAATAAATCCTAACAATAAACTCCTGATCCACGCCAATGGTGGGTCAGGAGTTTTTTTCGAGAAAATCTATCCCAAAGGTCCCCAAAATGGCAGAACAGCGCAAATGATTTGTGAGCCAGTTAGTTCTGATTTTTAAGCCATCTGGCAGAAAACCTTGAGAAGACAGGTTTATGCCAACTTCGGACAGAGCAGCGTCAGCAAAACACGTTGTGTCCAAAAGTGTGTGTAAGATTTCCCCATCCTTCTCCCTGTTGGGGCTAGCCCAACAGGGAGATTTGTGGTTTGAGTGTTCTGTTTTAAGGGTGATCGGTATTTTAACTCTGTTTCCACTCTCGGAAGTTGTGGATCCTTTTGGCGTAGCAACCCTGAGTCTTCCCGAAAGCTACCGCCTCCGGCAAGTAAAGCACGGAATCTGCCGAGGGCGCCGCCCCACGAATTTTGAGCGTGCGCTTGTATTCGCGGTTGAGCCGCTCCACCCAATTGCTGGAATAAATCATCCGCCGCACCTCTTGGGGGAAGTTCAAATAAGTGCAGTAGGCCACGTTGCGAGGAACCGCCAGCCGATTCAAACCCGGATACTTCTTACCCCAACACTGGGCAAAGATACACAAATTCTCGTAAGCCAAACTTGGCGTGAGCTGAGCTTCTTCCATGGGAAAGAGTCCGGAAAGCCCCTGAACGGGTGCGAGGGATGCGGAGCGTGAAGCTCATGCCGGCTCCACGTCAGCGACGGGGACGAAAACCATTGCATTGTTCACCATCGTGCTTGCGGACGAAAAGAGCACGCTCTTGAAGAGAGTTTGAGTTTTTTCCACCACTAATATAAGAACTTTGGGGCTTACACACAATTATAGGACGTTATCCACACACTTTTGGACACAACCCTTCGATATGGATGGGTGTGGCCGGATGTCAGGACAGAACAAAATGAGCGGAGTATACCTTTGGGTATGCTCCGCTCGTTCTTATCGATACGACTTCCATATTTTCAGGTCATGGCGAGTATATGTCGGATCTTACATTTTTCCAGCATTACTCCGTCTGTACTCTGTAGGCGTGACACCATAAGTATTCTTGAACACCCGTACAAAGCTGGAATAGTCGTTAAAGCCACATCTGTTGGCTATTTCTCCGAAACTCATCCGTGAGTCTCCGTCAAGAAGGCTCTTGGCTTTCTTTATTTTCACACGCTGGATATAGACCGTCGGGGTGCTGTCCGTAAGAGCGGTCATCTTGCGGTAGAACTGTCTGTCGCTCATACACATGGCCGATGCAATCTGCGACACCTCTATATCCTTTCCACGATTGAGCTGGAGGTATATGAGATCCGACACCTTGGCAAGGAAGCGTAGATCGGCTGCACGTTTTTGCATGGCTTCTTCCCCTTCGTCATCCTGATGTGCTGTCATCATTTGTGCGTATTTCTTGCGCAGCAACTGTCGTCCTTCGATCAGCTTTTCCACCCTTGTGCGCAGTTCTTCGATATTGAACGGCTTGGCGAGATAGGCGTCTGCCCCGGCTTCCAGTCCCTTGATGCGCTCCTCCTCCGTAATCTTCGCCGTGACGACGATGATGGGAATATGGTCGGTAATCTCGTTGCCGCGTACCTGCCGGCATACCTCCAGACCGTCCATGCCGGGCATCATCAGGTCGGTGATGATGAGGTCGGGCACCAGTTCCTGCGCCTTTTCCAGTCCCGCCTTACCGTTCTCCGCATAGCTAACGGCGTAGCGGTCGGCAAACTGCGAACCGATATAGGCTGCGATGTCGCGGTTGTCCTCGATGACGAGCAGACGGCACTGGCTGTCTTCTCCCTCGTTGTCGGCAAGCGGCGTTCCCGCTTCGGGCAGGAGCGGCGTATGCGTTTCCGATGTAGCGGTTATCCGTTGCTTGGCTTCGTTGCGTATCGGTACGCTGAGGTGGAACGTCGTGCCTCTGCCCTCCGTGCTCTCCGCCGTTACCGTTCCCTCCACGGCATCCATGATCTGCTTCACGAGGGCAAGCCCCACGCCCGTGCCGATGTTCGGGGTATCACCCTTGCCTTGATAGAAAGGCTCGAAGACGTGGGCGAGCGTCTCCTCGTCCATACCCTGACCCGTGTCCTCCACATCGATGAGCAGGCGTTCGCCCTCGCGCCACATCGTCACGTTCACCTTGCCGTATTCGGGCGTGAACTTGAGGGCGTTGGAAAGCAGGTTGTTGATCACCTTGTTTACATAGTCCGGAACAAAGTCCATCTCCACCGTATCCTTGGCAAAGAACTGCAGGTCGATGTTGCGGTTGCGGGCATAGTCGCGGTAGGTCTCGACGATCATCGTGAGTTGGGCGGTGATATTGCCGTTTCTCCAGTCGGCGTTGCCTACGGCCGACTTGATCTTGGAGATGTCCAGCAGCTGGTTGATGAGCGTGAGCAGTCCATTGCCTTGCCGCTCGATGGTTCGTGCCTTGTCTTTCACTTCTTCCGATTCGGCGGCTTGCAGGTCGTGGCTCAGTCCGAGTATCACGGTGAGCGGCGTGCGGAACTCGTGGGTGATGTTCGTAAAGAAGTTCTCGCGCAGCTCAGAGACGCGTTTCAGGGCGAGGTGGTTGCGGCGGCGCAGTCGGTTCGTGTAAAGAACAGCGGCAAGTAGGCTTCCCAGTGCCAGCAAAACCACACCCAATACGATGAAACCGACATACCGCATCGTGCGCTCACGCTCCAGTCGCAGTTTCATGCCGTTCTTCTCCCTTTCCTGCCGGTTACGCTCGATGCTCAGACTCGTATTCTGGATGCGGTTTACCTTCTCCATGTCTAATACGCTGTCCCGCATCGCCATAGCCTTTTCGTAGGACATCAGTGCCGAGCGGCAATCACCTGTCTCCTTGTAGTGCTTATAATATAAGGTATGGATTTCCGCCAAGTGTTCCGGCGACTTGATGCCCTCAGCCACCTGCTTTGCCCTGTCAAGGTATTCCAACTCCTTGGTGCCATTGCCCGTGGCATGGTAGATGCCCGCAAGGGCGATGAGCGAGTTCAGCGCATGCCATTCATCCTTCGAGGCTTGCATCATTTGGTAGGCCGTTTCGTATTCCCCGGTCGCCTTGTCGTATTGCCCGGCCTTCTCGTAGAGCGAGCCGAAATAGGTGTGGCAGAGCGATATACCGAGTTCGCTGTCGGCCTCCGTATTCAGTGCCATCGACTTGCGGTAATATACCCAAGCCGAGTCCGTCTGCCCCCGGTGCTCGAAGATAGAACCGAGGTTGGCATAGTTGATGGCCTGTCCCAGTGCGCTGTTCAACTGTTGCTCGCCTTTAAGAGCTATGCGCAGGGTGCTGTCAGCCCGCTCATAGTTGCCCAGTGTCATGTAAATGTTGCCCAGTCCGTTGAGCGACACCACGCGGTTTTTCTTCGCCGTAAAGGAAGTGTCGGCACATTCTTCACTCAGTTTCCACGCACTGTAATGGTACTCCTGTGCCGCATCAAGCACGCCCATGCGCCGGTAGTCGGTGCCGATGTTGTTCAACGCCTGCACCCATTCCAGCGTGTCGCCTATGCTCTCCGCCTGTCTCAGCCCTTCGCTGTGGGTGCGCAGGGCTTCCTCAAAACGGCTTTCGTTGCGCAGAGCTTTGCCCCATTCCCTCAGGGCTACGACGCTGCCCAACCTGTCACCCTTGCTTTCCAATTGCTTTTGCAGCAGGGCGAGCGAGTCGGGCGTGCGCACAGAGCGCACGGTGCTGTCCACCGTCTTACGTTCGTCGGGGGTGAAAGCCACAGACTTCTTGCCGCACGAAACCAACAAAAGAAAGCCTGCTGTAAATGCCGCTAACGCGCTTAAAAGCAAGCGGTGGCGCTTACCACCATAGATACCAAACGTCTCATAGTGAGGCTGTAAAGGGCTTTTGCGGGCATGTTTATAGTGTTGCATATAGGTGATGATTTAGAATTGTTCATGGGTTGTTATAAATAAGTTGCTCAAGGCATACAAGGGTACTATATTTACGTGTCGCTCGGCATTGTCGTCCTGCTTGTCATAATAAGAAAGATGACCGAAATTCTCAAGTGATGTGCGGATGCCATCAAGGAGCTTACGTTCACGCATGAAAATCCAAAGGCTCTGCATGCTCCCTTGCGTGCTGGCTTTAACCTCTATGGGAAGTATCTTGCCGTTGCTTGCTTTGAGGTAATCCACTTCCGCCTGACTGTTCTTGGCATGATTCTGCCAGTAATGCAGGTCGGGTTTCATAAAACAGTCACTGTATTTCATCATCTCCAATCCGGCAAACATCTCGGACGCACCTCCTTTGTTCACAAAGTCCACCTCTGTAGCCATAAAAATGTCTCCCGCAGGAATGTTGAGCATGGTCTGCATGACACCCAAGTCAAAGAAAAGATACTTCACATAGCTTTCATTTTCCTCTGCTCCGAGTGGGATTCCGTGTGCGTCCGTATGCTTCACAGGGGTTACAAGCCCGGCAAGCGTGAGCAGGTGCAGGGCTTCTTTCACCACCGTGGATTTCGTGTCGCGTGCGGCTGCGGCATAAACGAATTTCTTTCCTGCCTGCAATGCCGTCGAGCGCAGCACCTGCCTGAGGAGAACCGGCGAAAACCGTTTCTTGTACTTGGAAAAGTCGTCGCTGTATGTGTCGATAATTTCATTGTGGATATGCGACACTTCTATATAGCTATGTGTTTCCACCCATTCCGTCACGGCTGCCGGCATTCCTCCTACAAGATAGAATGAGCGGAGCTGTTCTATCAAGGCTTTGTGTGCCGATTCCGTAAGAGGAGCATCGGCCATTGCCTTCCGTTTGAAATCAACGGTGAGTCCGAGCCCCTGAGCCATGAGAAATTCGTCGAACGAGAAAGGGTACATATACAGCGAACGTATCCTTCCCACACCAAACGACGGCAGTTCCTCCAAGGAAAACTCCAGCAGCGAGCCTGCGGCAATGACATGTAGTTCGGGATAGTCCTCCTTGAAGTAGCGCAGCGCCATGACAGCTTCCTTGCTTACCTGAATTTCGTCGATGAAGAGGAGCGTCTCGCCCGGTATGATGGGTATGGCAAGCGTACCGCTGAGTTTCTCGCACGTAGTCTTCACGTTGATGTTCTCCGTGAACAGTTGCCGCAGATCGGGTTGCTTTTCAAGGTTCACCTCCACAAAGTAGCGGAATTGCTTCCCGAGTTCTCTTATGGCAGTGGACTTGCCCACCTGACGGGCACCACGTATCAGCAACGGCTTGCGTCGGGCATCGGTTTTCCACTCACGCAATTTGTCGTCTATGTGTCTTTTGAAATAAGTCATCTGTATAATATGATTGCCGTTTAGAGATGATTTACGTGCAAAGTTACTATTTAACCCTGAAAACACAATCAAAAAGAGAAAGAAATTGACTGAAATCTATATCGAAACAAGGATTGATTCAGACAGAATAGGTAGCGAAAAAACTATTCATGCTTTTCAAAGTCGCATT